>CAVSYO010000001.1:0-72878 GCA_963732195.1 Terriglobia bacterium
TCCTTGGCTTGCGCGCCATCAGCAACTTTCTGAGGAAGCTGAAGGTCAGCCCGGTGTCCAGGATGTCTTCCACCAGGATCACGTTCTTATCTTCCAGCGGAGTGGTTACGTCCTTGATGAGTTGGACTTCGCCGGCGCTTTCTTTTTGCGTGCCATAACTCCGCACGGCGATGAAATCAAACGTGGCGTCAAGCTCGATCTGGCGGGCCAGGTCGCTAAGAAACAGACACGCGCCCTTGAGCACGCCAACCAATATGACCGATTGTCCAGCGAAATCACGGGTAATCTGCTGGCCGATGCGGGCCACGCCGTCAGCAATTTGTGTGCGCGAGATGAGGACTCTCATGTTGGTCGGCATTTTGGAGAAAAGGGATTGTACATTTAGCAATTAGCCATTAGCAATTAGCAGTTGGCTTTGGGCTCTTGGCCATTAGCTTTTGGCTCTTGGTATCCCGACCTAAGATTCTGGCTCTTTCATGAACCGCAAAAACAGAGCAATGTGAATCTTCGATTAAAAATACAAGCAGTTCGCGACGGCTGATAGAAAGTCTTGATCCAATCAAGCATCACTTGTCGCAAAAGCCAAAAGCCAAGAGCCCAAAAACCCGCTGCCCTCGCACACAGAGTCATCGTTGTTCTAGAATCTTGTGTTCTGGACAACAACCCATGCCGTTGCCTGAATACAAACAACTCGTGGACGAAGCCAAGCGCGAGATCAAAGAGATAGACCCTGCGGAACTGAAGCGCATGCAAAATCAAAAGCAGAACTTCTCGCTCATCGACGTCCGCGAACCGGACGAAGTGGCGGAAGGCGCAATTGCCGGATCGAAACCACTGCCGCGCGGCCAACTCGAACACAAGATAGACACCATCACCACGGACAAGAACCAACCCATTGTCTGTTATTGCGGTGGCGGCGGTCGCTCCGCCCTGGCCGCGCAGTCGTTGAAGAAGATGGGTTTCAAGAATGTTATGTCGCTGGCCGGCGGGTATAAAGGGTGGAAGGGAAGCGGCAAGTAAAGCGCAGGTGATCGGTATTTAGTATTTGGCATTTAGTCGGCGCTCCGAGCGGCTTGCATTTTTATCCGGCCCACATTTTCTGGTCGAGGCATCACCCTTCAAGATTTGTGAATCATGTTTACCATATTGATGGAAGCAGATCGGCCAAGTACCAAATCCTAAATACCTGCTCTAAAATTCCACTTTCACAGCAAAGGACTGAACGCCCATGAACCTGAACGGAATCAAAATTACATGGCTCGGACACGCAACATTTCTGGTAGTAACGCCCGGTGGCAAAACGCTGATTCTCGATCCCTGGGTTACCGGCAATCCGGCCACGCCCGCCGACAAAAGGAAAATCGACAAGCTTGATTACATGCTAATCTCGCACGGACACAGTGACCATTTTGCCGACGCCGTGGACCTGGCCAAGAAACATAATCCCAAGATCGTAAGCATCTATGAGCTCTGCACATTTGTGCAGCAGAAAGGCGCCAAGCAAATTGCTCCCATGAACAAAGGCGGCACACAGCAGGTAGGCGATATCAAGGTCACAATGGTCAACGCCCATCACTCCAACACAATTGATGACGGCGGAACGTCAGTTCCCGGAGGCGAGCCCTGCGGATTTGTCATCGAGTTTGAAAACGGGCTTAAGCTTTACCACGCCGGCGACACTTGTGTCTTTGGTGATATGGCCATTATTCGTGAGCTGTATGCGCCTGATCTGTGCATGCTGCCGATCGGCGATCTTTTTACCATGGGCCCTCGTGAAGCTGCTTATGCTTGCACACTGCTCAAGCCCAAGGCCGTAATCCCCATGCACTACGCGACGTTCCCGGTGCTTACCGGTACGCCAGAGGCTTTCGAGAAAGAATTGAAAGCCAGCGGCGTGAAGACCGAGCTGATCACGATGAAGCCGGGGGAGATGATTTCATAGACATCACAAGACTGATTGGAGTGAGACGTAGCATGCTGCAGGCTCTACGTTTGGAGCGTAGCCATGCCGGGAATCACTGAATCCGCAGGTCGACGAGTACATGCTTTCGATCCTCCCGGCGCGCGATTCCGTGCTGCAGGAGATGGAAGCGCAGGCCGCCAAGCGCGACATCCCCATCGTCGGACCGGCGGTTGGACGCGTGCTCTTTCAATATGCGCGGCTGATCAACGCCAGGAAAGTTTTTGAGTTGGGCTCGGCTATTGGATACTCCACGCTGTGGTTTGCGCGAGCGGTGGGCGAGGGCGGGGAAGTCTTCTATACCGATGCCGATCCCAAAAATGCCGATGAGGCCAATGGATATTTTCGCCGGGCGGGCGTGGCGGAAAGAATCCACGTTGGCGTGGGTGATGCGCTGGAGCAGCTCGCGCAACGGCAGCGGGAGTTCGACATCATCTTTAACGATGTGGGCAAGGAATATTACCCGCGCGTGCTGGATCTGGTTCCGAACCATCTGCGCCGAGGTGGCCTGTTCATTACCGACAACGTCTTGTGGTCCGGCCGGGTGACGCAGGAGAATCCCAAAGACGAAAACACCCTCGCCATACAGGAATTCAATCAGCGCCTGTATGCAATGAAGGATTTTTTCACCACCATCCTGCCATTGAGAGATGGATTAGCTGTGGCGGTGAAAGCCTGACGCTGCCAATCTACGGACAAGTAAGCGGACCAAACGCGGTCGCTCCTCGCGTGAGCGTTTTCGTATTGGGATAGCTGAACGCGCTGTTGATGGCCGTGGAAGTGGACTTCTGTTCAAACCATTGCAGCAGCGCCTCCGTCTGCGGATGGTAAGTCATGCCGGAGACGTGCATAGGGAAGCTGGGATTCGAAAGCACCTCGACCGGGTCGCCGGTTTCAAGGTTGTCCCGGCAAGTCCTTGGTTGGCTGGGGTACTGCCACGCCGGAACCTGATTATCGACGAACGGATCATTGAGCGACTCTGAGATCTCATGGCTGAGCGCGGTCACGTCCTGGAATCCGGCGAAGACGCCGGGAGAAATCCAGCTGGCAAAGGCAAATATCCACCGCGATTCCTTTGGCACTCCTGAATCAGTAAAGAACGTGTGGAATCCCAGGGTGCAGCAGTTTCCCACACCACCTTCCGCATTGAGAGAGAAGAGGAAGGTGTTGGGGAAAAGCGCGATGTTGAGAGCGTTGGTGCTGAATCGTCCCGCTTTGATTTCATTCGCCACGACGTTGAAAATTTGCTGACTGAAAAACTGGTCCAGAAGAAAAACTGCTGTATGGCCGTCGTTGGTTTTTTCGGTGAAATAGGTCTGCACCTGCGTGCTGAAGCCATTCACGTTGACGGTAGTAAAGCGCGGTACGGTGATGGTAACACTGTGGACGACGGCGGCCGGATGCAGGTTCGTATGCCAGTTCGCCATCATCTTGTGGAAGAATTCGGCGCGCTGTACGGCGTCGCCAAACTGGATGCCGGCGCCAGTGGAGTAATTGGCGGCCTGAAAGTTGGGCGAATTCAGAGTGGGCGTTATGAACGGCGCAACTGAAACATTGGTGAAAGTAACAAGGTTAGCGTTTTGCAATCTGAGTGAAACTGCCACGATGTGTGCCGGTATGGTAGTTGAAGCGCCGTTCCAGGGCGCCGTTCCCATCATGTTCAGGTGCCAGGTTTTGCCACGGCTGATGAATGACACTTCAAAATTCGGGACCGAAATGATATTCGCCCGGTTGAATGGCAGGCCGAACGTCCCTTGCTGAATTGTTGCCGTGCGGCCACCAACAGCTTGCGAATCAATAGTGAGTGGAGCGAGCCGCTGATATTTAGCCGACGGCGACTCGGTCGCAGGCAAGTCTTTTACGGTGCCGATGTCGGGCAAGCTTTGGGAAAATGCGCAGACGGAACCGAACATGATTATTAGAACCAAAGGGGCAAATCCGACTCGCTGGGTCACGTGCGCTCCTGGGCCGAAAAACCAACATTCCAGTCGCAACCAAAGTTGAGGCTGGTGCTAAAGGAATAGATGCAGAAAACGTAAATTAGGCCATGAGTCCAGGTATTATTCCGGTTTATCGACGAATTGGTAACCGAGTCCGCGGACGGTAATCAGGTGCTTTGGTTTGGTGGGGTCAGTTTCAATGTAGCGGCGCAGGCGCACGATAAAGTTATCAATCGCGCGCGTATCTGTATCTTCTTTCAGGTTCCAGACCTGCTCCAGAATTTCCCTTCGCGCCACCGGACGCCCACCATTGCGGATAAGATAGCGGAGCAGCTCTGTTTCCATCAATGTGAGCTGGAAGACCTGTTTGTCATTGCGCAATTGCAGTTTTTGGAAGTCGACTGTCTTGCCCGCAAACGTAAATTCGTCTGCAGCGGCTTGTTGCGTGGATTCGTTCGCTGTTTGCAGCCAATTCTTCCGCCGCAGCAGGCCTCCTACACGCGCTACAAGGATGTCCAGATTAAAAGGCTTGGGCAGATAGTCGTCCGCGCCGGATTCAAAACCTTTCAGTACGTCTTCCGGACGGCTGCGGGCCGTCAGCATCATAATCGGCGCAAAGTTTTGTCGTTGGCGCAACTCGTGGGCAACAGTGAATCCATCCTTGCCGGGCAGCATCACGTCCAGCAGCACCAGATCAAAAGCCTGGTTCTTTACCAGCATGCGATCCAGGGCATCTTCACCGTCTCCGGCAATCTCCACGGAATGACCTTCCGCCTCAAGATTGAAGCGCAGTCCTTCCGCAATGTGCGATTCATCTTCCACCACAAGAATGCGGCTCATACGTGATACACCCTTGGCAGGCGGAGCGTGAATGTGCTGCCGCGGCCCTCGCCCTCGCTTTCAGCAAAGGCTTCGCCGCCATGGCGGCGCGCAATGGAGCGAACAATGAACAGCCCCAGTCCCGTCCCTTTCACCGGGCCCGTGGCGTGGCTATGCACACGATAGAAACGCTTGAAGATGCGCTTGAGTTCGCGGCGCGGTATGCCCACGCCGTTGTCGTGGACGCGCAAAATCACCGTGTCAATATTTGGTGTTGTCACGTCCACGCTGATGGAAGGCTGCTGGCCGGAATACTTTACTGCATTCTCAATCAGATTGCCCACCGCGGTCCGCAACTCTTCAGGATTGCCGAGCAGCGTGATCGGCTCGGGCGACGCTTCACCAAAGCGCAACGCATTGGGAGAAAGATGGTGGCGGAGGCGCGCCAGTTCCAGGCTTTCTTCCACGATGGCCGTAAAGTTAACGTCCTTCCAGTGATCGCGCCACCGGCGCTGGCGGATCTCACCCGCGCGCAGGACCTGATCCACCGTTCCCATTAGACGGTCAGTATCATCCAGCATAAGCCGGTAAAAATCGCGTCGCTGGTCTTCACTCAGAGTCCGGCGTTCCAATGTTTGCAGATAAAGACGGATGGAGGTGATGGGCGTTTTCAGTTCGTGAGTTACGGCGTTCAGGAAGCTATCCTGTTGCTCGCTGCGGCGAATTTCGCGGACAAGAAAGATCGTGTAGAGCACCAGCCCGGCAATAATCAGGCTGAAGAAAATGATGCCCATCACCATCGGCACCACGTTGCGCCAGTTATGTACCAGCCAGACAATGTTGAGATAAATGGCCAGCCCCACCAGGCATGAGCCCAGTGTGATGAAGAATGCGATTGTCCTGGCGCCGCTTCTGATGCGCATGGTGGCTGAAGAAATTGTAAAGGAAGCAGCCTGTGGGGAAGAAGGATGGATTCTTGAGGGTAGGTACCTGGTAATTGGTACTTGGTTCTGGCGATGTCCAGGTTCGGGCAATGCCAAATACCAAGTACCAAGAGCCGGATTTTCTAGTCGTCACCAGAAGCGGTTGCGGAAAATGTTTCCAGCGGCACTTTGGCCGGCTTGATCTTTACCGCGTCTTTGAGCTTGGGCGCTTTCACGTCCCAAATCAGGCCCATGGCGCGCAGAGCACAGATTCCGTACCAGTTCAGGTCGATTTCATACCACGCCAGACCGTGGCGGGCCGCCTGAGGATGAGCGTGGTGGTTGTTGTGCCAGCCTTCGCCAAACGTCAGGATCGCAACCCAGAAGCTGTTTTTGGAAGTGTCTCCGGTCAGGAATCGCTGAGAGCCCCACATGTGCGTGGCCGAATTCACAAGCCAGGTGAAATGCAAACCCATCACGGTGCGGAAGAAAATACCCCAGAGCATCACAGACCAGCCACCTACGGCCAGCAGGACCAGCCCCAGGACGGTGATCGGAACCCAATGCCACTTGCTGATGAACGTGTGGAACTTGTCTTTGCGGAGATCTGGAATGTAAGGAAGCAGCGCGGCGGAATGATTGTGGAGAGTGCGCCCGGTAATGATCCAGCCCATGTGCGACCAAAAGCCGCCATCGCGCGGAGAGTGCGGATCGCCTTCCACGTCAGTATTCTGGTGATGCACGCGGTGCGTCGCCACCCAGAAAAACGGGCCGCCTTCCAGGGCCAGGGTCGCGCAAAAGGTAATGAAGTATTCGAACCACTTATAGGTCTTGAAACCGCGGTGCGTAAGCAGACGGTGATAAGCAATGCCAATGCCGAGGCTGCCGGCAACCCACCACAAAAACAGCGCAACAAAAAAGGCCTTCCACGTAAACATAAAAAGCGCTGCCACCGCGCCTATGTGGAATGCGACCATGAAAAAAGTGGTGAGTTTCCCGATCGGTTCCCGAAACGTTCTATCAGTCTTGAAAAAGTTCACGAGTATCAGTCTCCTTGGTGGCTCGTGCCTACCTGTTTCATTTGATTCAAGGCTACCAGCGGGGGAGCGGGCGGATTGTAATACTTGTGTAATCGTGGAGCCGGAAGGACAAGGCCGAACGAATTGGGCCTGTCCTAAAGTGCACACGTCACTGGCAACGCGGGTGTCGCGGCAGGCCGCGTCTCGAATGCAAGGTGTGCGGAATATTTTCGGGTCGTCATCGCATGAAGCGGCAAACCAATCGCTGATATATTTTGCGCCTTGAAATGAGCGATTGCTCAACGTGCATCCGGATGTCTCTTTCGGGCGTGCCAAATTGGAACTAAGTCACTCGATTTTCTCAGCTGATTTGATCATGCCAAGTTCAAAACTTGCTAAGATTCAAACTGCGTTTGGCAATAAGTTTTCCCTCATGACTCCGCGAGGAAACAGAACATGAAGTGGAATGTTGCGATCTCAGCTTGTTGCGTTGTGTTGCTGGCGGCAAACATCGCGCTTATTCACCAGAACAACCAATTGAAGTCGCAGCTCTCCCAGCCGCCGCCCGCCCTTGAAGTCGCTGCCGGTACCCAGATGCCTGACCTGCGGGGCTTCGATCCCGATGGAAAACCGGTTGAGGTGGATTACGGAAAAGACCCGCGGAAAGTTCTGGTATTGGTTTTTTCTCCAACGTGCCCTTTCTGTGACCAAAACTGGCCAAAATGGGAGCAGGTGATTTCTTCGCTTGACCGCTCGGTGGTCCGTCCGGTAGGCGTGGATGTGACCTCTACTGCAAAGGCTCCGTTTCTTTCGCAGCACCAGCTCACAGGGCTGCCGGTTCTTGAGAAGGTCGATCCTCGGGTAATGTTGAATTACCGCTTTCAACTGACACCGCAGACCATCCTTCTGGATCCTGCTGGAAAAGTAGAGAAGGTTTGGACGGGCGTGATGACTGACTCCGGCGTGGCCGACCTGAAACAGCGTATTGGCGGCAGCAAAACTGCCTCGGCATCCAGCAACCGTGCGACATTCTAAACGTCAAAGGAGCGCAGTTTTATGAAGAAAAAGACCATCAAGACCACATTGTTTGCAGCCATCCTCACCGCTGTGGTCTGCGCGGGAACGGTTTCCGCACGGCAGTTGCGGAACGGCGCACAGGGGCTCACCACGTGCAGCGGCAGATGCAGCTCCATCCAACCTTGTGCCAGCGGCTGCTTTTGCTCCTTTACCACACCAACCACCGCATTTTGTACGTCGCGCCCAGGGGGAGTCGTGTCTCCGAGGAAGTAGCAGCGCACGCCAGGGCCTGGCAGCAGTCTTATAACCTGAAAGGAGAGTCAATTATGATCAGCAAGGTCGTTCAAAACATATTGCTTACCATATGTGTCACGGCGGTTTTCTGCGCGGGAACGGTTTCTGCGCACCAACTGAGGCAGACTTTTGCAACCCAAACAACCTGCCGCGGCTTCTGCACCAAGACAACAGGATGCCCCAACATTCTGGGCTGCGCCTGCGTCTTCAACAATCCCGGAGCCACCACAGGCGTATGCAATTTCATCGCGGCCAAGCCGGACAGCCCGGCAAAATAGCTGCCCTCGTTCAGGCCTGGAAAAAGCTCAGTCTTGATAAAAATCGGCGCTGACCTTCTGAACATATGCCTGTCGGGCATAGGTTCTCTTTCTCTACCAGGGCTGAAGCTAGAAATATCTACGCCGGCACGCTCATTCGGCTGACACATGTCTCGCCGGAATGATTCCAAACAATTCGGAGCGTTCCTTAAAAAAGTTGCGAAGTTGGAAGCGCGTAAAGCGGCGATGCATCAGGCGCGGAGGAATTCTGGGTCGTGCGAACCTCTAAAGCGGTTTTCTAAGAAAACGCCGCGCTGCCAGCCATCTCTCTCATCGCGTCCAGTATATAGGTCCTAGCCGGAGCACCCGGGGCCAACGCGTCCAAAGGGAGTGTGGCGGAAAAATGAGGAGAGCTGCGCTGGAATCTTACTTCAAGGAACTCACCGTTATCGCCCCGGCTGAGCGACGTCATGGTGCTGGCTATTTCTTTTTGGCTTTCCGGTTTTGTGGTAATCATTACTGCGGGTAAGCGCTCGAACTGCCATCCTGGCCGCTCGATTTCCGCTTTGCGGCTGCTGCGCGCAAACCAGCGAAAGTTCTGCATCTGCAGGGAGAAGGTGGGAGGGAAATCAAGATCGGCTTGGAAAGTAAGCACCTCACGCGGGCTGCTGATCTTGTGGACCAACCATTGCACCGGAGTTTCCTCCGTTCGCATTTCCACCAGCACCCACGCGCGTTGAAAGACGCCGCATGTGAGCCGCAAGGGGACACGAAAACGCGATGCCGCCGTCCATGAAATGCCCACCACGTGGCCTCGCCCGGCCAAAGATGCCTGAATCCAGCGCAGAATTTCCCTGGACTTCTCACGCTTGCGGCGCAGTGAGACTGCGTACCACGTGACAAACATCGCGATAACCGCGACCACAGTTACAAATGAGATGGCCATTCTGGAGATAAGATGCTTTTCCACAGGTTCTCAGATGTCAGGAAATGAGCACTTCCCATCCGATTTTGAGTAGCCGCAGTTCTGTTTTGGGAACAGCAGAGTCGCTACAATCCCCGGTAGATGCCACCGTCCGCCAAAATGGTCTGCCCGGTTACGTATGAGGCTCGTTCCGAGGCCAGCCACACGATAACGTCTGCAATTTCTTTGGGATTGCCCAGCCGCTTGACCGGCGTTTCCGCGGCCCATGTGTTGCATATTTCCTGGGGTGAGCTGCCTGCGGCCAGGGCGCGGACCTGCGCCAGCTCCTGCAGCCGCTCGGTCGCCGTATAGCCTGGCGCGACATTGTTGACCAGAATCCCATCTTTGCCGAACTCATTCGACAGGCTTTTAACCAATCCAACGACCGCCGCGCGGACCGAATTCGAAAGGACCAGATCGGCGATCGGCTGTTTTACCGAAATCGAGGTGATGGTAATGATCCGGCCCCAGCGATGGCGTTGCATGTAAGGAATCACCGCTTTCGCCAGATGGACAGTGCTCATAAGGTTGAGGTCAACAGCTTTATGCCATTCGTCGGCAGAAATCGTAAGGAAATTCTTGGCCGGAGGGCCTCCGGCATTGGCTACGCATACGTCAATACGCCCAAACCGTTTTGCCACCTGCTCGGTAAAGCGCTGGACGGCATTGGCGTCCGTCACATCCAAAGCTTCGGAGTAAACTTCCGCGCCGGTCTGGCTGCGCAGTTTATCAGCGGCCTCGACGAGAGTCCTTTCAGTACGAGCGCACATGGCCACCTGAGCGCCTTCGCGGGCAAATGCTTCCGCCGTCGCCAACCCGATTCCCTGGCTGGATGCAGCAACGATCACGCCCCGGCCTTTTAGTCCAAGATCCATGATTTCCTGTCTATTTCTTGTCACCCACCGGTAGTTGTCCAATGTAAACCTGTGCGGGCGCGCCGGCCTTGATGTTATTTTTTTCAAAGCACACTTTGATCCGGCGGCGCAGTTCCCGCGCCACGTTGTATTGCTTTCCCGGACGCACCTTGACCAGCATCAGGTAGTCGACCTCATTGCCTCGCACTCGCTCAATGCCCGGGACTTGTGGCTCTGCTACGACATCATCCTTGAAAGCCGGATCGTTATAAAACTCTTGCGCCACTTCCTCCAGCACATTAACCACGCGATCGCTATTTTCGCTGTAGTCGGCTGTCACGTGGAGGGTCACCTGCGACCAATCGCGGGTCATGTTGCTGACGATTTGAATCGCGCTATTGGGCACGATGTGGAGCGTGCCGTCGCTATCGCGCATCGTTGTGCGCCGCATCGTGATTTCTTCCACCGCTCCAGTGACACCGGCTGCGCGGATGGTGTCGCCAACCTCAAACTGGTCTTCAATGAGGATAAAAAACCCGTTAATCACATCTTTGACCAGCGTTTGTGCGCCAAATCCAATAGCGAGTCCGGCAATGCCTGCGCTGGCCAGCAGCGGCTCAATGTTGATTAAAAAGACATCTTTCAGGAGCGTCATGCCGGCGATGAAAACGATCAAAAAGACGCCCACGCTGCGGACCATACCAGTGATTGTGCGAACCTGCTGTGCCCGAACCGCTCCATGAGAGCTTTTCTCGGTGAGCGCCACCAGCTTGCGGGTAATCAATCCGAGCAGGCGCACAAAAATAAACGCCATCACCAGGATCACCAGCAGCTTGGGAGCGCGATCCCGGGTCCATGCAACCAGATAGTTGTGCCACTCGTGCCAGATATTACTGAATTTTTCTTCCATTCGATTAATTCTGGATTATAGCCGACGGAAATCTGTCCTATAATGCCGCCAATTGTTTTTACGTGGGGGGCATTATGGGGGCTAAACCTGCTTTGCTAGTGGGCCTGTGCCTGTGTTTTTCCGTGACCAGTGTTGAGGCCGGTGGCGCCGGAGCCGCGCCTGTCGGCCAAATCAATATTCCGAACATCAACCCGGGCGTGGAGCTACGGCTCGAACTGCTGCGCCAAAAAGAAGCAAACGAACGGATGCAGCGGGAAAACAGCGATGATATCCAAAAAATGGTTGCGCTGGCGGCTGAGCTGAAACAGTATTCTCAAGCTGACGTGCTTCCACCGGAAGCAGCGCGCAAAGCAAATGAACTGGAGAAAGTAGCCAGGCGTCTTCGCCGGCGCTTGAATGACCGGATGATGATGGTCCGGGTTCATTGACTATCTGCATTCTCCTTACGCGAAGGCCGGCAGGTAACTTTTATAATCACAGCACGTCTTAAACCCTGAAAGAGGTCAATATTTGTGCTTGGAAAACTGATTACGGTCGCCGGTCTCGCCCTGATCATGTGCAGCAGTACTACGCTCGCGGCGACGCACGCGCCCGCCACCGCCCCACAGGTTGAAACCCGCCAGGACCCGGCGCAGAAAGAAATGCAGGAGCGCATGGCGCGGGAAGCCAACAAAAAACGGCAGCAGGACCTTCGCGAACAGACCGACAAACTGTTCCAGTTGGCTACGGAACTGAAAGCCGCGGTGGACAAGAGCAATGAAAATCTGTTGTCGCTCGACGTGGTCCGCAAAGCCGAAGAAGTGGAAAAGCTGGCGAAAAAAGTGAAAGAGAAGATGAAAGAATCAGTCGGGCCGCCGGTAAAGCAGGAGATGCCCACTCCGGTTCCGCCTTTTCCGCACTGATATTGATAAATGGAAAAAGCCCGCCGACTTGTTAAGTGCGAAAAGAAGCAACTACAGCGTCACAAGTCTATCGGTGGTTAGAGCCAAGAGCCCGCATCAAGTATTTGCCTGCCCCTCTCCTATTGCTCTTTCGTTACCCAATGTGAGCCTCTGAGTGGATCACTTTTTCGCCGCAAGCTCTGCGGCTTTAAGAATGTGATCCAACTCCGCACGATCCAGGTAATGGCCATTCAATATAACAGCGCCGATTTTCCGGGTGTTTCGGATGTCTATTAATGGATTCTCCTCAAGGAGCACGAGGTCCGCGATCTTGCCCGCCTCGATTGTGCCAAAATCAGCGGTGCGATTGAGGAACACCGCAGGATTGAGGGTAGCTGTCCGCAATGCTTGGGTTGGCGTCAACCCTGCCGTAACGAATAATTCCATTTCATCGTGAAGGCTGAAGCCAGGTACCAGAAAGGGATTCCCCACGTCAGAACCTGCCATGAGCGGCACCCCTGCCGCTTGCATATCACCAACCATCTTGAGGTGAGCAAGCCGGAATGCCTGCCTGGTTTGGGCCAGGGCAGGGCTAACGCGAGCCTCTCTTTTGGTGGCTTCGTCCAGCCACATGGAACGCTCGCCAGAAGGTATTAATTTCATCTCATCCCGTGCTGAAAGTTGTTTGTAATCGCCCGTGCGTGTTTGTTCCTGGACCAGGGTTGGAACCTGCCAGGTGGAATTCCTGGCGAATGTTTCCATCAGCAAGCGGCAACGCCGAGCGTCATAGGTGTCCAGAACTGATTGGCGATCCTCCGGCGTCATCTTTGGTTTTTGCAGCCACTCTGCTTCTCGCGTGGAACAGGATTCCGCGATGTTGAACAAATGCTCAGCGCTTCTTTGCCCAGCGGCGGAAGCTTCTTCAGCGCCGATGGTGATGGGGATGTGACCCGCGAAAGGGATTCCTTCCTTACGGCTTTCGTCGGCGATCGCAAAATAAGCCTCTCGGCTCAGATTGGTGTAGACCTTTACGAAATCGAAGCCGTCATCCTTTTCCATCTTCACAAAGGCACGGGCCTCGGCCTGATTATGAGCCAGTGGCGCCTTAGGCCAGATCAAATCCGTGCCGTCCACGAGTGTCCCGGCCGCCCCGATGCGGGGGGCGATAAGCTTGCCGTTGGCAACGTCTTTTCGCCAACCATTGATCTGGGGTAATTGGTCTGGGTTGGTCCACATCTCGCGGATGCCTGTGACTCCAACAGCAACGAAGACAGGTAAGAACCAGATACTTGGCGGGCCCTGAGATCCGTTGTTGTAGATGTGGACATGCATGTCCCACAGCCCTGGAATCAGAAACTTCCCAGTCCCATCAACCACACGGAAATCACGACGTGAGGCAAATCCATGTGCGGGTTCTACCTTTACGATACGAGCGTCGCGAATGGTGACGGCGCGGTCGGTTATAGCTACGCCTCTTTTAACATCGATCACCGCGACATGGTTAATTACCAGAGTTTCAGCACGACTCATGATGGAAGCCGCGAGGAGAAACAACCCCAACGACCCAGTTCCGCATGGCTGGGAGTATATAGATGATTTTGAATTCTGTCTTCCTAAATACTTACATCACGCGCGCAACTCCATCAATGAAGACGATTGCCACTCTTGCGGGCTTGCCGAGCGGGTACTGACGGGTCGCCATATAATCGACCAGAACACACTATGATCCAAGGAGCAGTTGCGCCCATCCGTCGACAACTTTGATCTAGTTGACTGACTAAAAAAGCCCGCCATTTTCCGGCGGGCTTTTTGTTTCTGTTAAACGTTTCAGGCGGTGGCCTTGGCGGCTTGTGCATCTTTTTCCGTGCCAATTCGCATGGCATAGAACGACCGCCAGACGAAAATGACTGAAACGAAGAAGAACAGTGCCGCCAGAACATGCGCAATCGTGGCGCCTTGCTCGTTGGTCAGCTTTACCGCCAGTTCCACCGCTAGCAAGCCGAACAGGGTGGTGAATTTGATGATCGGGTTCAGCGCGACGGATGAAGTGTCCTTAAACGGATCTCCCACCGTATCGCCCACGACGGTAGCGTCGTGCAGAGGCGTGCCTTTTTGCTTGAGGACAACCTCCACCACTTTCTTGGCATTGTCCCAGGCGCCGCCGGCGTTGGCCATAAAGATGGCCTGGTAGAGACCGAAGATGGCGATCGAGATCAGGTAGCCGATGAAGAAGAAAGGTTCCACGAAGGCGAATGCCAACGTGGCGAAAAACACGGTCAGGAAGATGTTGAACATGCCTTTCTGCGCATACTTGGTGCAGATTTCCACCACCTTCTTGCTGTCCTCAACCGAAGCTTTCTCTACGCCTTCCAGCTTGATGTTGGCCTTGATGAACTCCACTGCGCGATATGCGCCGGTGGTTACGGCCTGTGTGGACGCGCCGGTGAACCAGTAAATGATTGCTCCGCCGGTGATCAGGCCGAGCACAAACGGTGCGTGCAGCAGTGACAGGCTCTCAGTGTTCTTGGTGAGCCCGTCAGTCAGGTACATCATGATGGAAAAAATCATGGTGGTAGCTCCGACGACCGCCGTTCCAATCAACACTGGTTTCGCGGTGGCTTTGAAGGTATTGCCGGCGCCGTCGTTTTCTTCTAGGAGATGCTTGGCACGTTCAAAGTTCACGTCGAAGCCGAAATCTTTCTTGATCTCCGCCTTTACGTTTGGAACCTGCTCGATCAGTGACAGCTCGTACACAGATTGAGCGTTGTCAGTGACAGGACCGTAAGAATCGACTGCAATCGTTACGGGCCCCATGCCGAGGAAGCCGAAAGCCACCAGGCCGAAAGAGAATACAGCGGGCGCCAGCATCCATTGACTGGGGCTGCCGATCACGCCGCCCAGTCCCATAGTGCTGACGTAATAGGCAATGCTCATCAGCGCCACGATGCTGATACCCAACCAGTAGGCGGAAAAGTTTCCTGCGACCAGCCCGGAAAGAATATTGAGCGATGCGCCGCCCTCTTCCGAGGAGGTAACGATTTCGCGCACGTGTCGCGAGTCCACCGAGGTGAACACCTTGACCAGTTCGGGGATGATCGCTCCGGCCAGCGTTCCGCAGGAGATGATGATGGAAAGCTTCCACCATAACGTTGCGTCACCGCCCAGGTCAGGAATGATCAGTTTGGAAACGATGAAAGTGAGAATCATTGAGACGAATGAAGTGATCCAGACCAGCGAGGTCAGCGGCGCCTCAAAGTCCATGTCGTCTGAGTTGGCGTAGCGGCCCTTGGCGATGGCTTCATTCACAAAGTAAGAAACCGCGCTGGCCACCAGCATCATGATGCGCATCACGAAGATCCAGACCAGCAGTTCCACCTGGATTTGAGCGCCGCGCACGCCGAGCAGAATGAAAGTGATGAGGGCCACGCCGGTCACGCCGTACGTTTCAAAGCCGTCAGCGCTCGGGCCAACGGAGTCGCCGGCGTTGTCACCGGTGCAGTCGGCGATCACGCCCGGGTTGCGGGCGTCGTCTTCCTTGATCTTGAAGACGATCTTCATCAAGTCAGAGCCGATATCGGCGATCTTGGTGAAGATACCGCCGGCGATACGCAGTGCTGCTGCGCCCAGCGATTCGCCAATGGCAAATCCGATGAAACAGTTTCCTGCGTACTCCCCAGGTATGAAAAGCAGGATGCAGAGCATGATCAGCAACTCAACGCTGATCAGCATCATGCCAATGCTCATGCCGGCCTTGAGCGGAATTGCGTAAATCGGGTACGGCTTGCCTTTAAGTCCGGCGAATGCGGTGCGCGAATTGGCAAATGTGTTCACCCGAATGCCAAACCAGGCCACGCCATAGCTTCCGGCGATTCCGACCAGGCTGAACAGGAGGATGATAATAACGCGGTTCGTCGCCAGGTGCTCCAGCACGCCGAAGTACAGGACTATGACAACCGCAATGAACGCCTCAAGAATCAGGATGAACTTGCCCTGCGTAATCAGATAGGTTTTGCAGGTTTCATAGATCAGTTCAGAAATCTCGCGCATGGAGCGATGTACGGCCGCATTCTTCAATTGGATATAGATGATCAGGCCAAACAGTCCGCCCAGGGCACAGAAGACCAGCCCGATTTCCAGCAGCGAGTAGCCGCTGGTGCCGTTGAGGAACTTAACGCTCTTCATGTCAGGCAGCGTCAGGCCGGCCTCCCCGGCGGCTTTTGGCGCGGGGGTTGCGGGAGCCGTCTCCTGGCCTGCTGCGCCAGTCTGCGGGTTCACGGCGGCGGCGACCTGAGAACTTGGCGGCGCGGCCTGCCCTTGCTGGGCAAATGCCACGGGAAGGGCGAATGCTAGAACGGCCAACACGGCCACCAGCGCCAGGGTCCGGCGCGAGCGGATTACGCGGCCCATCAGGCCCGTTGCGAGCCAGGTGTGCATATGTAAATCCTCCAAAGAATCTAAATGTGGACTTTTATCGATTAACCACGTTTTACCGGCAATTCCCGAATCGCGCTTCCACATCAAGAACTAGTGGTTTGAGGCTTGGCCGCGTTGGAATCATTGGCTGGCCCTTGCAGAAGCCCCTGCTTCCGCCTACTGGACCAGTCCCAGTAAAACTCGCTTTTATAACATGTTAGGGAAAGAAGATCAATCGCGCAAGGCGCTGTCTCGAGTCTTTTGAGAGAGCATTCTAATTGCGATGAGAGTAGTTCGCGGAAGAGGAGCCAAATCGAAGCTGCTCAGGCCGATTTACGAACTCTGAGCAGCGTTTGTTTATCAAGTCGGTGATCTGTCCGTTGCCGACATCCTTACCGAAGCGAAAGCAGCGGATGGCCCAGTGCCGCCTGCACAAATGTTGCTCCCACGGCAACGCTCACGGCCAAGGCCAATGCGCCGGCGGCGATTCTGCGGTGCTTTACCGGCAGAATCGGCGACATCTGCGACAGAATATAAGCGAACAGCGGCACAATCTGAATCGCGTGAATGGCGATGAAGTGCGCAATACGCAGATCGCCGCCAATGACGCTCCAGTTCACGAACGGAAGCCCTGGGCCGCCATCGGCAACTCCAACTGTGTGCGAACCGCGCGCCAGCATGTATCCGCCGATGGCGTTGCCGGCCAGGAAAATAACGATGCTATAGCGAATCGCAGCAACCATTGGCCGATCGATCTGCTCCGTGCGTACGCGATTGGCGCAGAAAAGGGCCAGCATCCAACATACGATCGCTGTGTTGACCATGACCATGCTGTTGGTCATCTGGGCAAGGGAAGTGTCCAACAGAGATTGTCCGGAAAGATGGTAAGCGGTGCGCCACGCCTGTGCTGCCAGACTCAGGATTTCCAGCGCAACGCTTGTCGCAATTGCGCGACGAGCCAGCGTGAGTTGCCATTTCTGTATCCGCAACGCCAGCAACAGCAGGCTTACCGTGGAAGCGAAGGTTGAAAAGGACATGGAGAATTTGATGGGCTTGATCCATGGATTTACCGCCACCGCGTTCCCAGCTGGAACAAACATGGCCAACGCCGCAAAGACCGGTACTACCAGTAGAAGAGCCCAACCCAGCCGGGAAAGCACAGGGTCAGTTGCATCCAGTTCACTGAAGAAGCTGCGAACGGACGAGGGCGACAGAGTTTGTACAACCGCGCGCACGAATCCAGCCAGATAATCGCGCGTGCCAGGAGCCTCAATGGTTAAAGCCGGCGCTTCTGACCATTCGCCCATTCGCCTTGCTACCGTTTGCTGCGTGAACCTGTTTTCCTGGACATCTTTCATCGCCCTAGTCCTTTCCCTCTATGCTGAGATCAGGCGGGATTTCTGGACGAACGTCTCCCCGCGCATCCGCATAGTGATTGCGGCGCGAAAAGCCGGCCCTGTATCCACTGCTACATGGCGGCTGCAAACGTTGATGGGGTTAGAGAAGCAGGATTTGTGAAACTTTTGACAACAGAGTGTTTTGCTCACTCCGTTCTCGCACACGAATCCCTGCACTCTTAAGCGCCCTATACAACCAGCCCGCATAGCCTGATTGCCCGGAGCGGGAACTTTGAGTGATATAGGTTCGTCCTATGGTCTAGGACAAGGCCTGTATGTTTACTAAAGTAATCCGCCGAACGAAGCCAGAATGAGGCCGCAGGATTAGAGCAGAGTTGGAAGAAAATTAGAACTTCTCAGAATCAGTGATTTTCTTGATGTAAGCCATAGTTTTGAACTATGAACCCGGATTTCGTCTTTTTAAATGGCACGCATAGGCAGAAGAGATGGGCATCCTGTCATCCCGGCAATGTCAGTCATAGCTTTCAATTATGGCAGGACCAACAATTGGGCTTTCGATTGCACCGCCGTGAATGGCTGTTCAGCCTGCAGAATCCTGCCAAAGTCAGCTAAACGGCGGTGCAAGCACAAAGTCCGTTATTGAAGCTCGATATCGCCCGATCCAGTGTGAATATCCAGCAGCACGCCGCCATTGCCCACCTTGCCTTGGATATGGTTCTTGGCCAACGTGCCTTGAGTCGTTACCTGATGGTTATTGAACCGCAGCGTTCCTGAAGATGTTCGCGCGTCAAGGTTGAAAGAGGCCTGAGTAGGGACTTTCAGGGTAATGTTGCCGGAACCGGCGCCCAGCCGCCAGTCAGAAGTTGGTTCGCCTTCAGCCTGGATATTGCCGCTGCCGGCATCGGCGCGCAGGCCGCCTTTCACTCCGCGCAGCTTGATGTTGCCCGATCCTGTTTGGGCCTTCACGCTGCCGCCAGCGCTCTGTCGCACCTCAATGTCGCCGCTGCCGCTGTTCACGAATACATCGCCGCCAATGTCTTCCGCGTGAATGTTGCCGCTGCCGGTGTCTGCATACAAAACGCCCTTGACTGAATTGATCTTTAAATCTCCAGACCCTGAACTGACCCGCGTTTCTCCGGAAATGCGGTCCACCGTTACATTGCCGGAGCCGGTCTTAGCTGTCATGGGCAATTGCAGGCCGCTGATGGTCAGATCGCCAGAGCCAGTATGCGACGTAAGCCGCGTTTGCGCAGGAACC
The DNA here is from genome assembly GCA_963732195.1 of Terriglobia bacterium. Lineage (GTDB taxonomy): Bacteria > Acidobacteriota > Terriglobia > Terriglobales > Acidobacteriaceae > Angelobacter. Next base: position 18,868 of record CAVSYO010000001.1, read on the forward strand.
GTAACGTCGTAATCAATGGAGATGTTTCTCGCCAGGTCGCGGTCTTCAAACCTGCCAATGTGGATGATATTGCCCGTTTGCACAATCGGCGGATTCTGTTCGATCTTGTGAATTCGTTCTTCTATATTGCCGTTGCCAAACAGCCATGAAGTGCCATTGTTGCCATGGATTTTGGCCGTCACCGCTACCGTTCCCGCTCCGCCCTGATGGACGTTAATATTGCCCGAGCCGGAAATTACTTCCAGTTCCACGGTCCCGCTCACCTGCAGGGTACGTTCAAAATGCCCGGTTGTGGCGGCGTTCAGCGGAAGCACAGCCAGTATGGACACACAAATCCCCAGCGCCAGAAATTTCACTGATTTCATGTTTGCCTCCAGATTTCAAATCAGCACTATTGCAGGATGACCTGCTGGCCTTCATTGAGGCCGGAAAGCAATTCGGTCTTGGATCCGTTGGAGATTCCCACGGTCACCGCCAGTTTCTTGCGTCCATCCTTTGCGCTTGGTTCCGGAATTTCCACAGAAGCTTTGCGGTCCTTGTCGTAAATCAGCGCGCCTTCTGGAACCATAAGAATTCCCTTGTGTTCTTCCAGCAATACCTCGGCATTGGCTGTCATTTGCGACTTCAACTCGCCCTTGGAGTTGTCAATGGAAACCCGCACTTCAAACGTGGTGACGTTGTCTTTCTCCACTCCCATGGGAGATATCTTGGTGACTTTGCCGGAAAATGTGCGGTCTTTGTATGACTCAACCTTGATCCTCGCGGCCTGGCCGATATAAACCTTGCCGATATCGGACTCATCAACTTTGCCTTTAACGTAAACTTCGCGGGTATCGCCCAGGGTCATGACCAGCGTGGCGGAAGATCCCAGCACCAGGATGGAACTTACGGCGGTGCCAACCTCAACGTCGCGGGAAAGCACCACGCCATCAATTGGCGATACGATGGTCGAGTTTTGGTACTCCCTTTCTATCTGGGCAAGCAGGGCGCGGGCCTGCGCCACCTGGGCTTCAGCCTGTTTTTGCTTCGAGGTCGCAGAAATCACATTCGCTTTTCCCAATTGCTGCTTGTTGACCGCTAATTCATAATTCTTTTGCGCATCGTCCAGCGCCGACTCAGAAACCACGCCATCCTTGGCCATGCGCTGCGCGCGTTCATAGGCGCGTTTCAGCATGGGAATGTCCGGGCCTTCAGCGTCAACTTTCGCGCGCTCAAGATCGGCTTCTGCCGCCCGGGCCGCAGCCTCAGACGCCTGCAATGACGCCTTTTGCTGGTTTACCTGAGCCAGGATCTCTTCTTTGTCTAACTCGGCCAGCACTTGATCTTTTTTGACCTTTTCTCCGTAATCCACCAGCAGTTTTTGCACGATCCCGCTGGCTTTGGACTTTACCTCAACCTTGGTGATTGGCTCAATTTTTCCCGTAGCCACCACGCTTTTTGCCAGGTCGCCGCGTTCCACCTTGGCCAGTTTTGAAGGGTCAATCTTGGTGCTGCCACGCGTTGCCGCTACCAGTACCACGACAATGACGACGAGAACTGCGAAAGCACTCAATATATAAATGGCCCGTTTGCTCTTTTTTTTGCCGTTTGCCATAAGAAAGACCCTCTTTGAAATATGCCACTGGTAAATACGTCGGGTAAAGTAAAGAAGTTCCCGAAAAGACACACTTATTCTCTGACAGCCAATAGCCTTAGACCGGGAATCGCCACAAAAGAAAGCAAAATCTTCCTCGACAATGGCTTGCTGACTAAGGTCCCGGCCATAGTTTCACGGCCAAATGACCTGACGCTCTATCCGGAAGGTTCGTGCAAAGACTTTCCGGTGGCGACCACGAAATTTGGACCGTTCTTTTCTTCGCCCTGTGTCAGAACGCTGACCTGAAAAATCCTTGCTTACCGATTTTGCCCCGACTCCAACAGCGACCAAACGCTGATCTGCCCCTTGTCCTATTGCTCTTTCTGCCTGAAGGCCCTGCCAGTATATGATTGAAGGCCATGGTCACCCTGGTCCTCCTGAGGATCATCCTGGTGGTTCTTCTTGTGGCAGCGAACGCCTTTTTCGTTGCCGCGGAATTCGCCATGGTCAGCGTTCGCGATACGCGCATCCAGCAACTGATCGACCAGCGCCGCATCGGCGCGCGTACTGTCCGCAAGATTCAGCAGCACCTTGATGAATTCCTTCCTGCCGTCCAGTTTGGCGTCACTCTCGCCAGCCTCGGCCTCGGCTGGGTGGGTGAAGGAACACTTGCCGCGGTTATCGCTCCGTGGCTCGGCAATATTCCTTACGCCCGTGTCTACGCTCACGGATTTTCCGCTACCCTGGCCTTTCTTGTGATTACCTATTTGCTCATCATCCTGGGCGAACTTGTTCCTAAATCGCTGGCTCTGGAGCGCGCTGAGCGCGTCGCTCTGGCCGTCGCCGGCCCCATGGACGTCTTCATGACCATCTCGCATCCCTTCCTGATGCTCATGAACCGCTCGGCCAATCTTGTTCTGCGCGGCTTTGGCTCGCGGCTCCGTCGCGATGGCGGCGCTCATTCTCCCGACGAACTAAAGCTGATCGTTACTGCCAGCCGCCGCCTTGGCCTGCTGCCTGACGCTGAAGAAGAAATGATCCACAACGCGCTTGAGCTCGGTAACGTTACCGTGCGTGAAATCATGGTTCCACGGCACAAAATCTTCTCGCTCCCGGCTGACATGCCGCTCGATGAAGCCATGGCCAAGGTGGTGGACGAGCAGCACTCACGCGTTCCGGTTTACGATTCAGAGAAAGGCCGTGAAAACATCGTCGGCCTGCTCTATTCCAAAGACCTTTCTCGCCTCATGCAGATGCGTCTTTCCGGCGGTGACGTTTTTGCCCAGCGCTCCGGCGACCTCAAAGTCCGCCACATCATGCGTGAAGTCCTGTTTGTTCCGGAAAGCAAAACGCTCGACGATCTTCTGGTCGAGTTTCAGAAACGCAAGCGCCATCTCGCAGTCGTGGTCGATGAATTTGGCTCCATCAGCGGCCTTGTCACCGTGGAAGACGTGCTGGAGCAAATCGTCGGCGAGCTGGAAGATGAATTTGACGTTGCCCAGCGCCCGGAGATCGCCCTGGCTTCCGGCGCCGTGGTGCTCGATGGCGGCTTCAACCTGCGCGACCTTGAAACCCAATATGACATCGCTCTGCCGCGTGAAGAAGGCTTTGAGACTCTGGCCGGCTTCGTGATGTCGCAACTCGGCAAAATCCCCAAAGGCGGCGAACGCTTTGAATACGATAACCGCCGCTACACCGTTCTCCAGATGGAAGGCCACCGCATCGTCCGGGTAAAAATCGAAAGCCTCAACCCGCCCACGCCGCTGGAACAGGCTATCTGATCTTTTTTCTGCAATCCCGAGCGGAGGCGAGGGAGCCCTATTCCCTTACATGCAGCGTCCTTCCTTCTTCTGAAATCCCGAGCCTTCGCGAGGGACCCCTATCGTGACCATGCAGCCTCCTTTCTTCTTTCTGAAATCCCGAGACTTGGCGAGGGACCCCTTTCGTCACCATGCAGCGTCCTTTCCGTAAGGGGGCCCAGGTTTCTCTGACTCCATTTGTTTTTTCACATTCCGATTGGTCACTCATTCGCGGCTCAATCCTGCTGTTCCGATTCTCCTCCGTTTCCTTCGTGTCCTTTGTGGTTTAAAGTTCTTAACCAAATGCCGGAGCAATACAACTTTCGCCACCTTGCCTGACTATCTTCGACCAGGACTCGATCTCATTTTCATCGGGATCAACCCCGGCCTCTACTCTGTCCGCCACGGACATTACTTTGCTCGCTCCACGCTCGCTCCACGAGCCGTTTCTGGCCGGCATTCTCCCGCTCCAGGCTGAGTGAACGCATGCGGCGGGAGCTCCGGGTTGATATCCTCTTGCCTCAACACGACTCTGATCTGCCTCGCTTCGGAATCGGACTAACAGACGTTGTTAAGCGACCGTCGGCAAATGCGGCGGAACTCACTCGCGGTGACTTCGCCACATGGGTTCCAGTTCTTCTGGAAAAGCTGCATCGTTATGCGCCGCGTGTGGCTTGCTTTCACGGACTCACCGCTTACCGGCCGTTTTGTCAGGCCACGTTCAAACCTTCCGGCATTCCAGCTGTTCTGGGTGCGCAGCCGGAGTCCATCGGCGGTACCCGGCTCTTCGTAGTCCCGAACCCAAGCCCCGCTAACGCACACTTCACTCTTGCCGACCAAACATCCTGGTATGACCGACTGGCTGATTTTGTGAACAATTAACAATGCTCGATTAACAATGCTTCGATCGCGCTTTCGTGGGAACGCATCCGATCCCGATGTTTTTGTTTACTCTTTAATCATTGTTCTTTTTCTGATTCGCGTCTGTTCGCGTTAATTCGCGGCCAATCGTCTCGTTCTCCTCCGCTTCCTCCTTTCCTCCGTGTTTCAAAGGTTTTGGTTTTAGCTGATTGCTGACTGCTGATTGCTGAGTGCTGTTCTCAACTCAATCACCTCCAGCGGCGACTCTGCCCAGTTATGCTTCCAGCACACAATCAGATGGCATTTGTCCGGCTTGTGCCCATGCATCAGAAAGTTCCGGCTCTCGTATTCAAATTCAATCCTTATCAGCTGCCACAGGCCCGGCTCCATTTCCCGTAGCGCCTCGCAATCCGGATACCCCGGCTGTATCCTCAGCACCACAAAGCCAAGCTTCCGCGCCACCGCTCCAAACAGAAACACCACGCCCTGCTCGTTGGTCGGGGCCAGCATCAGGTGGGCATCCACCGTCGGAGGCCCATAGACCGGCTCGCCCTTGATCAGCCCTGGCAGCAAAATCGGCGTTAAAGGTCTCATCAAATACCCGGCCCCGCCCGGCTTGCCTTCAAGGTGTCTTTCCACAACTTCCAGTACATCCTTCGCGCTATCTTCCAAACCATTCTCGCGGGCAAACTTTGCCATGCCCGCCGGCAGCCGCGTCCAGCCTCCGCCAAAGTGCCGGGTCAGCGGTTTCACGCTGTACCGCCCATGGAGCGAGTACTCTGCCAGCGTCGGTACCCTGCCCAGCAGCCGTGTCACCTGGCTCCAGTCGGCAAAAATCTTCTCCGGAGTGAGTTCATATCCTGAGCCGCCTCGCTCCAGCCCACATGCCTGCAATGCCTCCGCATACACGCCAAAGTTTCTTCGTATGTCGTATGCCCCCACACCGGTCTTTACGTTCAATTCTTTTAGTGTCGGGACGTGCCCGAGTTCTTCTTTTGTCTGCCTGATGGCGCCAATCACTTCGTCACGGCTCATTTGCTTCTCCTTTTTTCTTATGTGCGACAACTAGGTTTCCTTGTTAACAAGGCAAAGCCAGGTAGCAGCATCGGTTTGGCTGAATGCTGACGGCTGAGTGCTGCTTTATCCCTGCCGTAGATGCCTCAAAATGCGCGGGCTTTAAAGCAGTTTTAGTGTTAACGTAAACTTTTTATAACTCGTCATCCCGACGGCCGTTAAGCGAGCGCGCGCCTTTACCAGCGCGCGAGTAGGACGGAGGGACCTTGTGCTTGCCTTTTAAAGGCCACACTATCTATAAAAACGCTCTAGCCCCTGACCCGAAACACATGCAGCCCAGGAACCTGAACACAACTTATTTTTTTGATCTGGAAGGGTTTGAACACACTTCGGCCCGCAAGTTGGAGGGGCTGATTCAAACCATGAGGCCGCGGTAACTGTGGACCCAACGATGGCCCGCAGACTGCAGGGTTGCTGGCCTTTCCGGGTGTTTCAAGGATTTTTCCCGCCGATGCCGCTCTCGGTCTTTCGCGCGGATTATCGGCGAAAAAAATACGGCAGTCAATAGGATTTTCGGCCGAGTCCTCAGCGCGAAACGGTACAGCTTGACAAACCACGACCCAGAAACCATTCACATTTTTGTTCACCTGTCACCCTGAGCGAAGCGCCGCCAGGATGTATTTCCATAGTCGATCATTGGCGCGAAGTCGAAGGGCCCCGACAGAGTGTCCCTTGCCATGCCGCATCAGGGAGTTCTCTCGATACCGCCTGATGTCCCGATCTTCCGCCGCAGGCCAGCGCGATACGTAACAGGGCATGAGTTTGCTCATGCCGTCCCCGACTTTTATTGTGATCGGGGCTTAGCCCCTGCGCTCAGCGCTTCAGCGCCGAGCTAGGTGGAAGAGCGGCCCTTTAGGGCCGTGACAATGAATGCTTATAAATTTGTCATCCTGAGCAAGCGCGAGTCCCGGCAAGGCCGGGATAAGCGCGCGTCGAAGGATCCCGAGAATGTCTCTCCTACCATACTGCTTCAGGGAATTCTCTTCGATGATGCTGCGGTTGATGCTGAGATGCTTATAAAACCGTGCGCACCATCGCAGAAGAGAGCGGCGTTCAGCCGCCCGTAAAGATCAGGGCACTGGCTTGAAAGCATTTTCAGCGTGAATGTGCCCCACGGCGGGGTGGAGCAGGTCTCAGATCTAGGGTAAAGACCTGCGGTAAAGCTGATAAACCCTCCCGGCTTCAGCCGCTGAGGTACAACTGGCTCCGTAGCTTTCCAGGACTGCCATTCCGCAAAGAACAACGATGATCAGCGCCGTTAGGCGCGTCGCGAAGTTAGCCCAGTGCGTCCCCGAGGCGCGCTCGCGCGCTGACGGGGTAAGCGCTGGGTAAAGGATCCAAAAGAGTTTCTTCCTTGCGCCGCAGGCCCGCGCGCAGCAAAGCGGAGCGCGCTGAAAAGACGAGCTCTTCGCGAGACGCGCATCAGGGCACGGGCTTCAGCCGGGCCGTCCAGGCCATTCCGACCGAGCTCGAAGGAGCGCAACGCGACTGAGAGCGAGTGGGGGTTGAGCCGTTTTGCGGGCGTCCGAGTCCGCAGGGGAAATCCTGACCCTGAGCTTGCCGAAGGGGAAGGAACTCTCATCCCGAGAATGTGTCCCGAACTACACCGCATCAAGGCGTTCTCTCGAGAATCGTGAGGGCGCAGCCGCCTCAGCTGTGCACGTCAAACTAACTTGTGAACGCAGGTTTTTAGGCCTGTCGCAGCGGGACGACTGAGCTGACCCTGAACGTTGTATGCTGACTGCTATTGATCCCTCAAGCTGCTAAGAAATTGCAGCCTACTGCACTGTTTGTAGGTGCCTGTAGAGCGTCCATTGTTGCTTTTTTGGATTAAAATGGAATCACATTGGCCTTCTTCTAGCCGGAAGCATTCAGGTACCGAGGTAGTTATATGTGTGCCATCGCATTCAAGTCGCAGGCGCATGCATTGAAGCGAAAGATAAGTTTTCCAAGTCCCTGCTGCTGATTTATTCCATCAAGTCTTGGGTTTTCTACAGCAAAACAGCGATCACTCAGACGATCTGGACTATCTTAACCTGTTGGTGGCATTTCGTCATGCACTCAAACGTCTGGTAAATCCATATCGTCATCGCACGATCCTGGAAGAATACAGAGATGCTGGCTCTTTGCGCCAAATAAAGATTTGGTTAGAACTGTGGGTCGATGCACTTTCAACACTTGAAACCTGCCGCCATGAACGTAGAGGAATGGTATGCAGTCTATGATACGGCCTCTTTCGCGGTTCACGCACTGATACGAATGCGCCGCGGCCAGATCAAAGAAGCCTCAGACGGATGGACGGACGCTGCGACGATATGCAGGCGTTGGCTAGATGGCAATTCTAATCAGCGGACCACGCGAGGTTACGGGCTCCTTGAGGCGGATTATCACTTTTTTGAAGCTCGGTCCTGTCGAGCGCTCGGCCAGCACGCGCTGTCTCGTCAGCATCCTGAGGCGGAAGAACTCCGGCATGCTGCAAGTCACTTTGAGACTGGCGCAATGCATATGCGGAAGTCGATAGAAATTCAGGTCGGACTAGCAGGGAAGGGAGCTGTTCGGGGAACTTGATCAACTCGAATGCCTAACGCTTATCACCAAATATCGGTTGGCAGTGATAAACCGAGACATTCAGGCGGCATCTGGCTTTCTTGTCGAAATCGCAGACGCAGCTCCCAAGACGGGATTCAAAAGACTACCATACTTCGGTCACTCGGCTTCAGCACAAAAGGAGTTCAATCTCGAGGGCGACTTCCTCCATGCTTTCCAGTCGCTACTGGTTCGTGATGTTCAAAAGGCATGTATCGCGGCGGACCAGCTGTTAAGCAATTTGCCTCGTGACTGCCACGAGCCTCTGCACTGGTTCTTTACGTTTGCGTGCCCTTGCGATACGAACCTTGGCGGGGAATCCTATCATCTATGACGCCATTGCGGTACGCTCGGCTGAGAGTGGTTTTAATGCAACAAACCGCTATTTGCTGCAATTGGAAAGCAGAATAGCGAGTAGTGCTCTGACAAACGAGAGTGCTCTTGATTCGATATTAGCAGTCTTCTCTCTAGACTCGTTCCACCCCGAGAGCGGCTTAGACCAAGGTTGGGAGCTTCAGGCATTTGCTTGGCTGCCTCCTTTCTATTTGGATTGGCTCAATGAACTACCCGATTCTGCTGAGGGCATGAAGAGACTTGTTTTTCTTCGGTGGCAATATGTCGCAAACATTGCCGAATATCTGTGCAAGCTGTACTTGATGAAAAAAGAGCGCGGGGATCCGGTCGGTACCGTCATGTCGGGGCCGTTGGACTTTCGTCTCCTAGGGTTTAGCGATTTATACGAGATCTTACTATCGGTGGGAACGGCGCTTAGCTGGAGAGGTGATGATTTGGCCGCTCTGATTGATTGGGTTGGCCGCTGGAAGGCGGCTAGCGAACGAGATTCCATCGATGCTTTGAGAGCCGCGCACGATTTTGCGAGAACGCGTAGCCAGCACAAGCAAATCCCTGTTTCCACAAATTGTGCTGGTGAAGGAGATTCGCAATGAATCGGACAAGGTGCGTGTAAAGGTGGAACGCATATGGCGTCTCCCGCAGCGCGAGCTACTTGTCGAATGCCTTGAGGCTAGAGGCTTGATAGAAGGCAAGCACTATTTTCTAAAAGGTACGTTCAAGGACCGGCGTGAGTCACAGATTAGCGAAGACCTTGGAATTGTCAATTTTTACAATGCCACGACATTTGTAAGCCCTTCTACGTTGCCGAAATATTGTGTTTTAGTGGAAGGCGAGCATGACGAGTATGTGTTCAGGGAGTTGTTCAACAGGTTCATACCGTACTGGGACGCAGGAGTAGAACTTCGCGTAGGCGGTGGAAGTGAGTTGCCTCGCGCTCGTGAACGAGCGTGTGACGATGGCTATCGGGTGTTGGTTGTAGCCGACGCAGACAAGAAAAAGAATGGCCTGGATCTTTCGGCGCTTTGGATACATCCCGATATGGAAGGAGTTGATTTGGAGGCGCTGGCTGAGGCGATGAACAAATTGTGGGGCGATAGAATCGGGACCCTGCGACCGGAACGCATCAAAGAGATTATTGAAAGTGATGAGAAAGGCAGTGTGAAGAAATTGCGATCCCATTTTCAGGAAAGAACCAACACTCTTCTGCCAGATGAAAATGAGATGAAGAAAGAGTTGCGGAGCGAATTGAGCGCGATCTGGATGAGACAAGGGAAAGCACCTCCCCAAATCATGGATATACTGACTCGGGTCGCTGAAGCAGCGTTTGGCCTTAAATCGATCTAATTTGTGAAGTAAATAATTGCTCTGCCTCCATGCTCCGCTACCTCGGCACCCGCCTGCTCTACCTCGTCCCAAAACCTGGGGACAGACGGGATGTTCACCAATTTCCATCCGTCGAAAGATTTGGGAACGTTCCGGCCGAATGTTTATAGACTTCCGGTTGGGACTGCGCCTGCACGCTCGTAATTCACTAGTAATGACGCCTTTCGAGGTGACTGTGCTTTCCGTCACCTTGAATGCCTGCCGGGATTGTGCCATCGGCAAACAATCGTTTTCCACCGCCCAGCGTTATCGGAAGATGATCTGCTCACTCTATTTTTTTCGGGTGTTGCACGTGGCTTTCTCCGCGTCTCCGCGTCTCCGCGGTGAGATTTGGTTTTGCAACCTCGCGCGATCACGTCGATTTGCTACCATACTCCCAGCCCTTCCATGCTCCGTTACATCTCAACCCGCCTGCTTTACATGGTTCCCGTCATCTGGCTCGTGGTGTCCGTCGTTTTCCTGCTGATCCATCTTGTTCCCGGCGATCCCATCCAGCAGATGCTGGGTGAAGGCGCAGCCAGCGCCGACGTTCAAGCTGCCCGCCACGCCTATGGACTCGATGTCCCGCTGCCGCAACAATATGTGAATTACTGGAAAGGCGTGTCTGCGCGGAGACCTTGGCCGCTCTCTCCGTTTCGATCAACCGGTCACCGGCGTGATCCTCCAGCGTTATCCCAAGACGATCCTGTTGACGCGTCGCGTCCATGATCGTCGCTTTGCTCATCTCCATTCCCGCAGGAGTTCGCTCCGCCCGCCGCCGCAATCGCTGGGACGACCGCCTGCTCAGCTTCGTGAGCCTGTGGGGATTGTCGTTTCCTAACTTCGCGCTCGGGCCTATCCTGATTTTGTTTTTCGCCATCCGCCTGGGACTGCTGCCGGTCTCCGGCTACGGCACCTTCGCTCACCTGGTCTTGCCCGCGATCACCATGGGCGGCGCGCTGGCCGCGATTCTTACCCGCATGGTCCGCACGGCGATGCTCGAAGAACTGGGGCAGGATTACATCCGCACCGCCCGCGCCAAAGGGCTTGTCAGAAAATGTAGTCGTGTACAAACATGCGTTGCGTAACGCTCTGGTGCCTGTGCTGACCGTGGTGGGACTTCAGTTCGGTGCGCTGCTCGCCGGCGCCATCGTTACGGAAACAATTTTTTCCTGGCCCGGCATCGGACGCCTCACCATCAGCGCCATCAGCAGCCGCGACTACTACCTCGTCCAGGGCTGCATCCTCATGATCGGCCTTACGTATGTGGCCGTGAACTTCCTGACCGATTTCTTCTACTCGCTGGCCAATCCGCGAATCCGTGCTTAAACATCTCGACCCTGAGCTTGAGCCGTTCTGCAGGCGTGAGCGAAGCGGGAGCCTGCAGGCGAAATCCTGAGCGAAGCGAAGGATCTCTTGCCGAAGGGAGAGATCCCTATCGTGCCGACAATCTGTAAGCAAACAATCGCCAGTTCATTCTTTCTTTCCACGATAATCTCTGATGAACGATCTGGCTGCCACATCCAAGCGCGCATTAATTTCCGCATTCGTGTGAAGAGAGGGAGCCCTATCGCCGCGATCATCTGTAAGTGCCCGGGTTACCTGCCAATAAATTCCTTTAATTTCGCCATTCGTGTTTATTCGCGTTGATTCGCGGCCAAATTAATTTCCAGAACCTCTGCGCTCACCTTCCCGTCGGCAATCACCATCTTTCCCACACTGATCGGTAGTTTGAATCTTCTTGGCCCCGCGCTTCCCGGATTGAAATACAGCACGCCGTCCTTCACTTCCTGCTTCGGCTTATGTGAGTGCCCGCTGATCACCGCTGCAAAGCCTGCCGCTTTAGGATTGAGGTCCAGCGCGTTCGCATCATGAATGACATAAAGAAAGACTCCGCCCAGCTCGACCACTTCCGTTTCCGCGAACCGTCGCGCCCATGCCTGCGTATCCACATTGCCTCGGATTGCCGTGACCGGAGCGATCTTCTCTAGTTCTGGAATGATTTCAGGTGCGCCGATATCGCCGGCATGAATGATGTGTTCAGACCCGCGCAGCAACTCCACCGCCTCAGGACGAAGCAGCCCATGCGTATCGGAGATGACGCCAACTATCATCAGCGTTATCTGCGCTAATCGCGCGGAATGAATTCAGATTGCCTTTCCTTTGCGGCCTTCGCGTCCTTTGCGGTAAACAGGTTTGGCTAATTGCCAATTGCTAATTGCCAATTGCTCTCACAACCCTGCCTCAATCCGTGACCGCGGATCCATGTAATCCCGCAGCGCGTCGCCAATAAAATTAAACGACAGCACGGCGAGCATCACCGCCAGAGCAGGGAAGAGCACCAGGTGCGGCGCGTCAAAAAGGTGTGCGCGGCCATCATTCAGCATCGATCCCCAACTTGCCGTCGGCGGTGGAACGCCCAAGCCCAGAAAGCTCATGGTAGCTTCCGCCAGTACGGCTCCCGCCATTCCGATCGCGGCTTGCACGATCACCGGCTGAATAATGTTGGGCAGAATGTGCCGCGTGACAATCCGCCAGTCGCTCGCGCCCAGGGCCCGCGCCGCTTCTACAAACTCTTTTTCCTTCACCGCCAGCACCTGCGCGCGCACCAGCCGGGCATATCCCACCCATCCGCCAATGCAGAGCGCCAGGATCAGGTTGAAAATTCCCGGTCCCAGAAAAGCTACAAACGCAATTGCCAGCAGAATTCCCGGGAAAGAGAGAAACGCATTCATCACGATCACGTTGAAAAACTTGTCGGCCAGCCCTCCGTAATAGCCGGCAATCGAGCCCAAAATCAGCCCCAGCAGCAGCGATCCTGCCACTACGCTGCTGCCCACCAGCATGGAGATGCGAGCCCCGTAAATCACGCGCGAGAAGATATCGCGGCCAAGTTCGTCTGTACCGAACCAGTGTGCGCCGCTCGGCGGTTGCAAGCGGGAAGGCAAATCGATATTGCTGGGATTTTGCGGAGCGATCCACGGCGCGAACAGCGCAAAGATAATGAACACTGCCACCAGCACCATGCCGATTGACGCAAGCACGTTGCGCCTTCCCAATGTTGCCGCGGTGTTCCAGGTGGAGGAAGCCATCGGGTCAGATCATAAACGACGTCGGTCTTTTTTCCGAAGTCCCGAGCGCGGCGAGGGATCCCTACTGTAGGAATGTCGTCATTAGCCGCCGCGAAAAATCGTAGCAGCTGCTGCATGGGTGTCCATTCTGATTGGCAGATTCACGAGAAGGAAATTCGCGCAGATGACCAGAAGCTCGGCAACAGGGATTCCTCGCTGCGCTCGGAACTAAATAATACTAGGGTGTCACCGTCTGCCGCACCAGCTTTTTCAGCGCGCGAAAGAAAGTTTCATTCTGCTCCGGCGTACCAATGCTTACGCGTATCGCATTGGGCGCGCCCCATGGCACTAGTGAGCGGACAATCACACCTTCCGCCTGCATTCGTTTGGTAAAAGCATTGGCGTCTTCGTCCACCGTAAAATAGATAAAGTTTGCGCTCGTGGGTATGGCTTTGACTCCAAGCTCCTTGAAGCGCTCCATCAGCCACGCCGCGCCCACAGCATTATTTTCCACCGTCTTGCGGATATGGTTTACGTCGCGGATTGCCGCCAGTCCAGCAGCTTCCGCCACTATGGAGACTGAAAATGAATTTCGTACTCTGGCAAAATAGCGGAGCAGTTCGGGATTCCCGCAGGCATATCCCAGCCGCACGCCGGCCAGCCCATGCGCTTTGGAAAAGGTACGCAATACCAGAACATTCAACTTGCCGGCGCGCACATAATCAAATGAACGCGAATACGTGATGCCGCGCTGGCGCGCAAAATATTCAGCAAAGTCGGAGTACGCTTCGTCCAGAATTACCAGCACGCTTTCAGGTACTTGCTTAAGGAACGCTTCCGTCGCATCCGCGTCAAACATCGTCCCGGTGGGATTGTTTGGGTTCGCCAGGATGACCACGCGCGTCTGTTCGTCAATGGCCGCCGCAATCGCGTCCAGATCGTATGCGTCATTGCGCATGGGAACTTCAATAAACCGCGCGCCTATGCTGCGCGTGATCACCGGATAGCTGATAAAAGACCGTTCGCTGCTGATGCAGTTCGTCCCCGGCACAAGCAAAGTACGCGCGACGACATCCAGAATTCCCAGCGAGCCATCGGCAATAAAAATCTGCTCTGCCGCCAGTTGATGACGCTCCGCCAGCGCCTCCCGCAATTCACTGGCGTCATTGTCCGGATAGAGATTGACCTCGGCGGCCGCCTCGCGAATCGCCTCCAGCGCCAGCGGTGACGGCCCAAACGGATTTTCATTCGACGCCAGCTTGATCATCGCCACGCCGGATTCCCGCTCTGCCTGACGCAAAGGTTTTCCGGGCACGTATCCGGCCAGCGCGCGTATGTGTTCCGGAATTAGATCAAGGACAGTCTTTTTCATCGGAGAAGAAGGGATAACAGAAGTTTGTACCACAAGCAGAGTTGCTTCGCTATCTCCGCTGCTTTAAGTTTTGATTTTTGATCTTAGCTGAAGGGAATTGACTAACGGCTTGGTTTTCTTTCCCGACGATGCTCGCCCCGCCGCGCGCTGGCTCTGGTTCGCGATGGTGGCTTGCGTTCAGTTGTTTGCGCTTTCTCGCCTCGCCCGGCGCGCCGCAAGCCCGACAATTCTCCGGGCGTCAACTCGCGAAACTGGCCTGGCTCAACATCCAGCGTGAGCGGACCATAACGCACGCGCTTGATCTTTTCCACGTGATGGCCAATCTCTTCAAACATGCGTCGTATCTGCCGGTTTTTGCCTTCAATCAACGTTACTTCGTACCAGGGATTTTCAGCGTCTTTCACCAGGCGGATCTGGGCGGGCGCGGTGTGTATTGTCTCCATCCGGCGCGGTCCGGGCTTAGCGCCAATCTTGATTCCGCGCCGCAGCTTTTCGATCCCTTCTTCTTTGGCGCGTCCGGCAATCTTTACCAGATAAGTTTTGGGAACATGAGACGAAGCGTGCGTGAGCTTGGCGGCAAGCTCTCCATCATTGGTCAGCAGCAAAAGGCCTTCGCTCGACCAATCGAGCCTACCCACTGGATAAATGCGCGCGCCCACGCCTTTGATCAAGTCCATCACTGTAGGCCGGCGTTCGGGGTCGGTCACAGTGGTTACATAACCTCTTGGCTTGTTGAGCAGCAGATAGACATGGCGTTCCGCGCCTTGCAACAGCTTGCCATCTACTTTGATGTGGTCTCTTTGAAGGTCTGCCTTGCTGCCGAGTTCTGTCACAGTCTGGCCGTTCACGCTCACACGGCCTTGCGTGATCAACTCTTCTGCTTTACGACGCGACGTGACGCCCGCGGCGGCAATGATCTTCTGTAATCGCTGTGGGGCCATACTCAGCCGCCTGTGCTTTCAGAGGCAATCTGGTCGGCCACCTGCTCGTCGGCTTTGTTATGCTCCGGATCGGATGAGACAGTCGGCTCAGTCACATTTTGCGGGACCTCAGCTTTGTCTTCTTCCAGTTGCTCCACGCCGCCATCTTCACCGGGCGTGCCGGTTGCGTCTGCCACGGCAACGGGGCTGTCACCGGACTCAAAGAGTTCATCCTGGAGTTCGCCCGCCGCCAGCTTTTCAAATTCTTCCAGGCTGGGCAGCTCGCTCAGATCACGCAGGCCAAAGCGCATCAGGAAGTCTTTGGTGGTCTTGTATAGCATCGGCCTGCCGACCACCGCTTTTCGCCCAGCAGTGGTGATTAGCTTGCGTTCCAGCAGCGTGCCGATCACTCCGGCTGCGTCCACGCCGCGGATATCGCTGATTTCTGGAACCGTCACGGGCTGTTTATATGCGATCACGGCAAGGGTTTCCAGCGCCTGCAAAGAGAGGCGGATCGGCGGCTTCAGACTCTTTGAGAATGCGCGAACCACGTCATGATGCTCTGGCTTGGTCGACATTCGATAGCCGCTCGCAACTTCGCGGATTTCAATTCCATGTTCCGGGTTTGCGTAGTCGGCGATCAGTTCGTCGAGGTACGGCCTCAAGAGCCCACGCAATTCGACCTTCTCCGATTTTTCCTTTGTCTTCTTCGGGGGCGGCTGCGGTGAGGACTCTTCCACGGCGCCCAGATGGTCTTCAGCTTGTTCCGGCTGGGACTGTGTTTCGGCTGCGGAGTTCTTTTCAGGTTCCGGCAAAGCGGTCTTCAGCGCCAGCAGATCGTCTTTGAGCAGCGCCGCCATCTGGTCCAGCGTGATAGGATCTTCCGCCGCGTAAATAATTGCTTCGAGTTTGGCTTTAATCGACATAGCAAATAGCAATTAGTACTTAGCAATTAGTTCTTGATCTGAAATCCCGAGCGGAGCGAGGGATCCCTATCATTACAATTATTTTAAAGGTCATTGGCCCCAAAGAGGAATTTACATCTATAGTGATCTCTCGCTTCGCAAATCTGCGCTCGGGATTTCAGAACAAACCAAAGCTCACGAGTCAAAAACTAATTGCCAACTGCTAGTTGCCAATTGCTCTATCTCCAATCATCCCTCACCGCGGCGCCTTCGCCCATTACGGTATCAAACATCGCGTGTTTCTTGATCAGGACCTCGCCAAAAACTCTTTCCTGCCGCAGCAGAATGGCTTGCAGGCGCACGAGCTCAAGCAGCGCCAAAAAAGATGAGATGAGCGCATGGCGTGAAGTGATGTGCTGTAAAAGCCGTTTCAGCGGAATTGGACGGTCTTCCATTAACAGACGCCGCCGGAAAAATTCAATCATCTGCCCGACGGTGACCGTTTCCTCGTCAACTTGCAGTATGGGACGCGACTTTGCCCGCTCCAGGATCTGCTGAAAAGTTCGTACCAGGTCTACAACATCAGCGGCCAACTCTGGCTCTGTCCCTTCAGCATCCTTGAATTCCTTCATTGAAGGATTGCTGACCACCGCCTCTTCTATCTGCTGCTTCTGCATCAGCATCTGCGCGGCGTTCTTGAATTTTTCATGCTCCAGCAGTCGCTGTACCAGTTCTTCACGCGGATCTTCCTGTTCGCCCTCGGCTGCTTCAGGATCGCGCGGCAGCAGCATCTTGCTCTTGATGTGGATCAGCAGGGAAGCCATGTAGATGAACTCTGCCGCAATGTCCACGTCAAGGTGCTTCAGGTTTTCCACATAGCCCAGGTACTGCGCCGTAATCTTGGCGATGGGAATGTCATAAATGTCGATGTCCTGCTTGCGGACTAGGTCCAGCAGGAGATCGAGCGGGCCGTCATAGACCTGGCCCACGCTTACCGAGAACGGAAATTCGTTGGTCTGCGGCTTCGCGGATTGTGATGTTTCTGCCATCAAAAAAATCTGGAGCGCAAACCGCCCCGGCTGCGTTCTGCACTATTCAATTCTAAATGTTATTGGCGGCTCTTGCCGATGGCAGAGCTGTGGATTACATGTCTTTTATTGGGTGCGGTTTATTGTAATGCGCTGAAATCGCCTGCATATTGCTGAACGGGCAGTTCGTCTTCGCCGGTCGCCAGCGAAATTCCGTTCGACACCTTCTTCAGCACGATCTCTACACTGCCATTATTGCGCGCAAACTTCTTCCAATGGTCCTGAATCACCTTGGGCGGTAGAACATAGTCATGCAGATAACGGTCTTTGTCCTGAGCCAGCAACACCAGAACGTTGACCGGACGGTCCTCCAGCAGAAATTTCCACGTACCATTCTCTTCCGCCGCCGCATACAGTCCCACTTTTCTTCCTCGACGCGTTATGAAAGTCCGCGAGCGGTCTTTCTTGAGAGGATTGGTTCTGTTTACGCGCTCCAGCCATTCTGGACGTCCGCAGCTCCCATCTCTCATCTTCATTCTTCGCGTCCGCAATTGATTCAGGTACCCTTATCGCCGCCGTGACCTCTTCTTTCGCAGCCAATTCCGCGACTGCACTCAGCCGCAGCAGTCCTATGGCATCGCGTACCGCGGTCATGGTTTCTTCGGCAGCCGCTATTGCTTTTTGGGCTCCGTGTTGAATCGTCTGCCGTAGCTTGCCCGGATTCTGCGCCAGCGCATGCCGCCGTTCGCGGATGGGAGCCAAATGCGCGTTCACGCTTTCCACGGCCAGGGCTTTGCATTCCACACAGGTGATTGTGGCTTGCGTGCAGCCTGCGGTGATGTGGGCAAGCCGCTCGCGATCGCTGAAGATCTGGTGCAGGTTGCCCACGGGACAACGGTCAGGGCTGCCGCGGTCAGTCAACTTGGGCCGGTCCGTCACGCTATTCTTGATTTTCTGTTCGACGATGGATGCCTCGTCACTCAGCAGAATCGAGTTGCCATAGGACTTTGACATCTTTCGCTTGTCAGTGCCCAGTAGCTTGGGCGAAGGCGTGAGCAGCGTCTGCGGCTCAGGAAGGACGGGCTTGTCGTTGAGCTTGTAAAAATGGTTGAAGCGCCGCGCCACCTCGCGTGTGAGTTCAATGTGGGCGGACTGGTCTTCACCGACAGGTACAAAATCAGGGCGATATAAAAGGATGTCAGCCGCCTGGAGTAGCGGATACCCCAGGAATCCGTACATGTGCAGGTCTTTATTTGGCATCTGCTGCTGTTGTTCCTTAAAAGAGGGAACGCGCTCCAGCCAGCCCAGCGGCGTGATCATGGAAAAGAGCAGGTGCAGTTCGGCATGCTCGGGTACGTGCGACTGAACAAAGATGGCGCATTTTTCCGGATCGAGACCGGCAGCCAGAAAATCCAGTACGACCTCCAACGTGTTGTCAGCAAGCTGCGATGTGTTGTCGTAATCGGTGGTAAGCGCGTGCCAATCCGCCACAAAGAAAAAACAATCGTGCGTATTCTGCAACTTCACCCAGTTCTGCAGCGCACCAACATAGTTGCCCAGATGCAGCCTGCCGGTTGGGCGCATACCGCTCAGGGCACGCGGACGTGATTTCTGCTTTGGGTGGTCTGTCATTTGTATGGAGAGCGGCAAATGCTTTATCGGCCGACATCTAGCAGTTTAGCAAAATGGCAATTAGCAGCTAGTAATTGGCAAAGGCAAAGAACTTGAACCGGCAAAGGGCACAAAGATCGCAAAGACATGCTTTGAGGATTTTTCTTTGCGACCTTCGCGCACTTTGCGGTTCAAGGTTCGGATTGCCTACGTTCCCGTCTTATCTCCTGCAGCCTGTGTCTGCGGCGCGATTGTTTTCACCTTAACCGGCTTTGCCGGAACGCCGACTGAAATCGTAAACGGATCAATGTCTTTGGTCGCCACGCCCATTGATCCCAGCAGTCCATGTTCGTGCACGCGAACGCCGCTCATTACGGTCGAGTGATAGGTAATGCGGGCGCGAGGGCCGATCTCCGTGTGCCGGTTGGTCACGATCATGCCATCGTTCAGGTCGTGGTCATGGGAATATATGTTGGCGTAATCGGAGACCGAACTGCCTTGGTGGATCGTGATTTCGCCCCGATCGTCCAGCAGCACATACTTGTGGATCACACAATTGTCTTCGATGGTCAGGTTGTAGCCGTAAGAAACTTCCACGCCATGAAAAATCTTTACGTTTTTTCCTATGTGCTTGAGCACGTGCTTTGCAATCATGGCGCGCATGCGAAAGCCCAGCCAGTGGTCGAGTCCAACGGGCGATCGATCAAACATCATCCAGAACCAGATCAGGGGCTTGCGTTCGGCGTATTTCTCCGCGTCCACGTCGCCATAATACTCAGGTTCCAGAGAAGCATTGCGTGGATCAAAGCTGTGCACCAGTGCCTGCTCGGCTAACGAAGAGCTGGGATTCGGATCGGCATAGGGCCGGCCCAGATAGAGTTCATGCAGCGTGTTACGGACGACCAGACACCGATGCTCGACATTTCGGTTGGCAAACTGCTCATCGAGCTTCTGTATCCAGTCCAGAAACGCTTTTTCAGCCGCTGGCAGCGGCTGAATGTTGCGGTATTCGTAACGCGGCATGCAAGCCCTCTCCGATTTCGACTTAACTATTCTGAAAACACAATGATATAACGGCGGCCCGGTTTCCCTTGTACCGCGATTGGTCTTCGATAGAGATTCGATTTTCTCCGGGTCGATTTGGCTGCATTTTTTTACGGCGTCACTTAAACAGACGAGTTCTGGCGCACGACCGTTCACCGGTGAAGCCAGAAAGTCGGAATGTACCAACCTTTCCCCGTAGACGCTTTACAAAGTGAACTCCGATCCGAAAATGACGCAACGGTTACCTCAGTACTGTTGTCCCCTCAGCTCGTTAGCGGTATAAACAGCCCATTCCGGGATTGTATTGGCTGCATTAAAAGGAAAGAAGAACGATGATGTGCAGTAATGTTAGATGGCCCAGGAAAGTCGCGCAAGCGGGTCTTCTCGGTCTCTTTATCTTAATTTCGCTGAGCGTCCACGCCCAGGATGATGGGTTCCCAGTTGACGGGTTCAAGGCCGTACCAATCCTGACCGGCTCAACTGCGTATTTCACCCGTGTCAATGCCGGGCAATACCAGGACGCTCCGAGTGTCAGCCCCCTTTTGCTGCTGCCTTTGGGAGACAAGTGGCTGGTTGAAGCCAAGGGCTCCTATTCTGACACCTTCAGCAAGAACGCGCAGGGCGATTACAACGGCACCATTTCTTACGGGATGTCTTACGGCCAGATTGACTACATTGCCAATCGTTACATGACGTTCGTGGCAGGCCGCTTTACAACGCCTTTCAATATTTACGGTGAGCGGCTGGCGCCCAACTGGATACGCGCCCTGCAAACCAGTCCCCTGACTTCGCCTGTTACAAGCGGCTCCGGTTTGGGCGGCATGATGCGCGGCGGTTTTCCCGGGACGGATAGCCTGAACGTTACCTACGCACTTTATTTTTCGGCGAATAACACGCACCACTTACTGGCCACGGACCGCTCGACCGGCGGCAGGCTCGGATTTTTCCTGCCGCACCAGAGGCTTGAAGTCGGCGCTTCATTCCAACAAGTCTTGCAGGCAGACCGGCCGCATTCTTCCGGCGTGTTTCATGGAATGGCAGCCCAACCGCGCGCCTTTAACAGTACGGTCAGAATATGTGCGCTCCTCCGGCACCAAGGGAAGCGCGTATTGGATTGAATCAGTCTATCGTCTGAGCCAGATTCCTTCGCTGCGGCGACTGGAACTGGTTGGTCGCGGAGAGCAGTTCTTCGCCGCGGCGAACCTTTCTGCTGCCACGGTAAAAAAGCTGGGCGCGCTGGGCAAAGACACCAATGAAGGCGATTTTGGCATGAACTATTACCTGCGCAGCGATGTTCGTGCATCCGCCAGCTATGGCCGCCAGTTTGTGCTTGGCAGAGACGCCAACCTCTGGACAGTCGGTATGACGTATCGCTTTGTTATGCCGATGCTGCCGCAAGGAGGCGCGCGATGAAAATCAAATTCTTCCTGGCCGGATTTCTGGTTGCAAGCGCCCTATCACTGGGCTTGATGGCCAATGCCAGCAGCGGCGCAAGGATGCCGCGAAAGATTCTGCTGCCCCCACAGTTTCTGCGGAGCAGAGCGCCCTGAATGAAACCATGCATGTGGAGGGCGAGAAACGTTTCCACTCCAACTGCGGACGCTGCCATGCCGCGCCGCCTAAATTTCCGCCGCGCATGATGGCTACTATTGTTCGCCATATGCGTGTGCGAGCCACCATTACCGACCAGGATATGCGTTTGATCCTGCGCTATATGACGGAGTAGTGATGGAGCGCTTACGCAACCGCTTTATGCGGCTTTCAATCCTGACGATCTTTGGCGTGTTTTTTTTCGCATCAATGCCATGCTTCGGCCAGGCGCGCGTAATTGAAGTTCTGGCCGATAAAGACAGTCATTTTAAGATTGCCGGAATGAGCCGCCCGGAAATCACGGTCAAGGCAGGTGAGCCACTGCTGTTGCGCATCAACGCGCGCAAAGGCAAAACCTGGAACCGTGACGGCACTGTGCACGGCTTTACCCTGCTGCGGGCCAAGGACCATAGCAAAGTCAGCGGATGGAATCTGGAGCTAAAGCAGGGACAGCAGGAGTTTTCTCTCACTGCACCTGCCGAGCCTGGCGAGTATGAAGTTTTATGTACGGTCATCTGCAGTGAAGAGCATGAAGGCATGCGGATGAAATTTGTGGTTTTACCGTAAGACTTTTTGTGACGACTGGAAATGCACGCACCTGGTCCTAGCAAAACTGAACACTTAGAAGGGGATTTATGATGAACAAATCGATGAACCAAGTGCGCGCGGCGATCTTCTTTGCAGCTGTTGCGCTGTTATCGTTCTATTCTTTTGCCAAAGACAAACCCAAAGAAACCACAGTGAGCCTGCACGGCGCCATCATGGACAGCCAGTGCGCCTTTAACGTGCACTCTGACGCACATTCGCATGAATGGATGACCAAGCGTGGCATTCAGGGCGCCAATGATGAAGAGAGCTGCACCCGCCATTGCGTGAAAGATATGGGAGGCAGTTACGTTCTGGTGGTTAAGAAGGAAGTCTATAAACTTGACGATCAGGTCAAGGCGGAACAATTTGCCGGCAAAAAAGTAAAGATGAACGGAAGTTTAGACGCGGAGACGCATACCCTTCATGTCTTCGACATGGAAGAAGATAAGTAGCATTCGCCTCTGCCATTAAGTCGGAAAATAAACGGCTGCGCTTGAGCGCAGCCGTTTTGTTTGCAAAACAGAGAGACAGCCTGCGTCAGGCAGTTTTCTCCATGGCTAAGGGACGAAACATGGCGGCAGCTTCCGCATTGCGGGCGACCGCGATGGTTGCTTGTTCAATAGAAGCCAAAGACTCTTTTAGGGGACATGCTGAATGGTGGAGGAGCCGGAGCATCTCAGTGACCTGGCACAAGCGAAGGCTTTGCTGTGCGTAATCGACGCCTTCCGCATTGATTCGGGCGGCAGCGGATTCGATATAGCACCACAAAAACTGGCTAAGAAGGTCAACTGCCTTCTTCAGGTCATGGCCTAATCCGGCGTTTAGCAAATTGTTCAAGATGCGGTCTTGATCGCCGGAGTCAGCATTCTGGAACGTGGACCAGCGCAACTTCACATGCAGGGCCCTAAGTTCTTGAGTAATATTTTCAATCTGATCTGAGAGATCTTCCATTGTCTAATCCTTGCTCTGCAAGTATTTGGGACAGCTAGACATCGGAAGAAGTGGCAAAACAGCTCTCTTGCAGACGACCGGAAGGCAGTGGCTTAAAAAACAAGTGGCTTAAAACGTGAGATGCTCGATGTCTTCTCCGCGTTGAGTTACTGAAGTACATGGTGTTTGGTCCAATGGGTCCCGACAATAGCTTGGACACGCTAAGTGACTGATTCGGAACAGGAAAATTCGATGCTCTGCCGGATAGTAGCCGCGACCCTCGCGTCGGCCTTCTTGAAACTGGGCAGCCTCTAAGCTTTCCGAAAGATCTCGAAGTCATTCGGCATCAAGAGGATAACCAAGGCTGGGTCACCACCGTTACGTTGTGCCGACGTGCAAATTGGGCTCCAATACGCCAGGGAGTCCTATGCGATTGCCACGCTTGATATTTGCATTCTTTCTGGCTGCGGCTGTAACCGCGGCGTATCCCCAAACCACAGCCAAGACCAACGCCGGCAACGGCAAAGCGCAAAAGTTTCCCGTCACCACGTCGTCGGCGGCAGCAGCGCGGTACTTTGAGACAGGCATGGTCCATTATGAGAACCATCGCTGGAATTTTGCCCTGCGTGACTGGCGCGAAGCGGTGGCGCTCGATCCGAAGTTCGCCCTGGCTTACACATGGATTTGCTTTACCACAACCGACCCTGCTGAAGAGAGTCAGGACCGCGCCAAAGCCAAGGCGCTGTTGAATCACATCACTCCGGCAGAGCAGTCGATGGTCCGCTGGATGGCCGGCGCACACGAGAACAATTACGTGGAAGGCATCCAGGCCATGAACGACGCGGCCCAGGCGTATCCGCATGACAAGCGGTTGAATTTTCTGATCGGGTACTGGCTTTACAAGCTCGATGAATACGAGCGTTCCAAGACGTTTACTTTGCAGGCGCTGGAAGATGATCCGGCTTACGCGACCGCCTACAACCAGTTGGGATATCTATACTCGCGCGGCCGCGAGTATGACAAGGCCATTGAGGCCATGGAGAAGTACGTAAAGCTTCTTCCCAATGAACCCAACCCGCATGATTCTTACGGCGAGATGCTGCGCCTCTCCGGGCGCTTTGAGGATGCGCTGGAGCAATACCACATCGCCCTGAAGATCGATCCGACCTTTTATATTTCCCAGAAAGAGCTGGGCGAGACATACGCGGTGATGGGCCAGGAGGAACGGGCGCGCGCGGAGTATGCCAAGGCCATCGACGAAGCGCCCGGCAACGGACTCAAGGCGGAATATCTGCAGAAGTCCGCCATGACCTACCTGCGCGAGCAGAAATATGACGACGCGGACAAGGCTTACCGCAAGGCCGCTGAGAGCGCCCATGCCATGGGACAGTGGGTGTGGGAAGCGCGCGCCTATCGGATTATGGCCATGTATCAGGCCGATCACGATACGGCCGCGAAGGAACTGGACCAGGCCGAGTCAGTGCTGGTCGCCAACAAAGATGCAGTCGCCCAGGCCGATCTGGACGAGGAGCGTGCGCGCATTTTACGTGTTCGAGTGGAGCACGCCGTCGCCCGCAAGGATCTGGCCACCGCGCAGAAGCTGCTGGCTGAGCTGCAAAAAATGGCGAGTTCGGGCTCCATCAGTATCCAGAGAACTTATGCCGGCGCAGACGGAACGCTGCTGCTTGCGCGCAAGAAATATCGTGACGCCGCTGCACAGCTTGAGCAGGATTTCATGAACCCTGTCTCCATCCGATTGCTCATAACCGCGGATCAGAAAGCTAATGCCAAAGCCGCAGCCCAGGAATGGCGGGTGAAGCTGCTCGACTGGAAGATCCCTACCGTGGAAGAAGCTTTGGTTGTGCCTGCGTACAGGACGCAGCAGGCTACGGTCGCGGCGAAAAAATGAGGTTTGCTTGGTTAGAGGCCGGGTGAAGTTAGTACAAAGTGGGTTGTTGCTGCTATCTTTTTGAAGATGTTCTACGATTTCCTTAATGAAATCAATCGGTTACAAAAGCCAACCAATAAGGGCTTGCGTCTCATCAAATCTGGAGTAAAATTCCATCATAGTTGGAGGTGGTGGTTATGGCAACTCTACAACAAGCCTTTGTTGCCGGTTTCTCTTGGGATACGGCTGTCGATTTGTCCAAGAAAGAGAATCGGGCCCGGCTCAGTCCAGCGGCAATCAAAGGTCTTTTTCGGATTGCCGCACATTGGCAATTGCGGGACGAGGATACGAGAGAGTTGCTTGGCGGCATTTCCAGCGGCAGTTTTTACGCATTGAAGGGGCGCGCCGCCAAAACGCTGAATACGGACCAGCTCACGCGGATTTCGCTTTTGATTGGGATTTACAAGGCGCTCAACATTCTTTACAGCGCCAAGCTTGCAGACGCCTGGATGGCGCTCCCGAATATGAATCCGATGTTCGGAGGTGATTCACCACTCAATTACCTCACGAGGGGTGGCATACCTGCTTTCATAAGGGTGCGGCAATTGTTGGATGCGCGGCGCGGCGGCAGATGACGTCTCCAAAGCTGGTAAGGTTTGAACGCGACGGAACTCATCGTCTTATTCCATATCGCTATAGTGACCGTGGCCGGCCGATCCTGAATATTCTTGCGGAGGATGATGACCACCTGCTCAAAGACCTGACAGAACTTGAAGGCTCCACAAACGACAGGTTGCTCGGCGAGAGTGGCAGACTGCCTGGGATTAGCACCGTCGAGTTGGTTTCCGGCTTCCACCTTGCTCACATAGTTAACGCGTCGTTTACACATGCCAAGCCTCTTGGGGGCCGATTCAACAGCCCGGCACGAGGGGCCTGGTACGCGGCCTTTGAGATGGAAACTGCACAAGAGGAAGTGGCCTTTCACGCGGCATCGGACTTGAAGGAAATCGGATGGACGGCGGAAGAAGTATCTCCTTATGTCGACTACCTTGCTGATTTTAGGTACCAATTTCATGATATTCGCGATGATCCGGATTTCAGTGATTGCCTGGATCCAGATAGCTACCATGCTTCACAAGCACTGGGCCACCAACTGCTTGCTATTGGTTCCGCGGGCATCGTATATCCAAGCGTGCGTCACAAAAAGGATGGCGTGTGTGTTGTCTGTTTTCGCCCGCCGTTAGTACTGAATGTGCGCGAGGGACGCAAGGTGACTTTCACTTTCACCAATATGGAACTGAGTGCGATGAAAGTTGAGAATTAAAGGCGCGCAGCTTCCGTTCTGCAAATTGAAGCTGTTGTCTTGAAGCTGTTGGCTAGTGGTCGAATGTTCTTGAAACCGAGCGAATCTTTAACGAAACTGTTATAATCTGTAGATGCACTCCCCCGTCCCCGAATCCCTGGCCTGGGCTCATCCCCTGGTGCAGGAATGGTTCATCAATAAATTCGGTACGCCCACTGAGCCGCAGGAGCAGGGCTGGCCGCACATTCTTGCAGGCCGCACTACTCTCATCTCTGCGCCCACCGGCTCCGGCAAGACGCTGGCAGCGTTCCTGATCTGCATTGACCGGTTGGTGCGCAAGGCGCTGAGTGGCGATCTTACCGACCGCACCGAGATCCTTTACATCTCGCCGTTGAAGGCCCTGGGCAATGACATCCAGAAAAACCTGGAAGGCCCACTGGGCGAGATCACGGCCCTGGCCGGCGAAAAGGGACTGCTGATGCCGGAGATTCGCACGGCGGTGCGCACCGGCGACACGCTGACCCAGGACCGCCAGCGGATGCTCAAGCGGCCTCCTCACATCCTGGTGACCACGCCGGAATCCCTTTACATCCTGCTCACTGCCCAGAAGAGCCGCGGCATTCTTACCGACGTAAACACCATCATCGTGGACGAAATCCACGCCGTGGCCGACGACAAACGCGGCGCTCATCTGACTCTTTCGCTCGAACGCCTGGATGCATTGACAGTGAATCGCGCGGTTCGCATCGGTCTTTCTGCTACGCAGAAACCAATCGAAACCGTGGCACACTTTCTTACCGGCAACCATCGCCCTGATCCTGTGGTGGTCAACATCGGCCACAAACGCCAGATGGATCTGGCGATCGAAGTTCCCGGTCAGGAACTTGGCCCTGTTGCCAGCAACGAACTCTGGGACGAGATATATGACCGCATCTGTGAGCTGGTGCAGCAGCACCGCTCCACGCTGGTTTTTGTAAATACGCGCCGTCTGGCTGAGCGCGTGGCGTTTAACCTGGCGGAACGGATGGGCGAGGACGTTGTTGGCGCGCACCATGGCAGCCTGGCTCGCAAGCTTCGCCTGGACGCGGAGAGCAAGCTCAAGAATGGCGAACTGAAAGTTCTGGTGGCGACTGCTTCGCTGGAACTGGGAATCGATATTGGCCACGTTGATCTGGCTCTGCACATTGGCTCGCCGCGGTCGATCGGCGTCTCACTCCAGCGCTTTGGCCGAGCCGGCCACTGGCGCGGCGCTGTTCCCAAAGGCCGCTTTTTCCCGACTACGCGCGACGAACTGATCGAATGTGCCGCACTGGTACGCTCCATTCATCACGGAGAGCTTGACCGCCTGGTGATTCCTGAAGCGCCACTCGACATACTGGCGCAGCAGATTGTGGCGATTTGCGCTGCTGAAGAATGGGGCGAGGACGAACTCTTTACCCTGGTCAAGCGGGCATACCCTTACCGTGAACTCGAACGCAAGGACTTTGACGATCTGCTGACGATGCTGGCCGATGGCATTGCGTCCCAGCGGGGACGATTCGGCGCATATCTCTTTCGCGACCGCGTAAATAAGCGGCTAAAAGCACGTCGCGGCGCCCGCATGATCGCCATTATGAATGGCGGAGCGATTCCTGAGACGGCGCTCTATACCGTCGTCGCCGAACCGGAAGGAACAGTCGTCGGTACGCTGCATGAAGACTTCGCCGTTGAAAGCCTGAAAGGCGATATTGTTCTGCTGGGAAACATGAGCTGGCGCATTCGTCGCGTGGAATCGGCGGGACGCATTCTGGTGGAAGACGCGCATGGTGCGCCGCCTTCAATTCCTTTCTGGTTGGGCGAAGCGCCGGGACGCACCGAAGAGCTTTCTCGACAGATCGGCGAGCTGCGCCAGAAGATCAGCGACCTCACGCCCCACACCGTGCCCGGGTTCGTCAACCAGAAATCGCCGGAAGTTCTGAACGCCGTGGAATGGCTCAAGAGCGAATGCGGGCTCGATGATTCCGGCGCGGAGCAGGCCATTGAATACATTGTGACCGGCCGGACAGTGCTGGGCTCAGTCCCCACCACCAACACCGTCATTGCTGAACGTTTCTTTGATGAAGGCGGCGGCATGCAGCTGGTTGTGCATGCACCGTTTGGCGCGCGTATTAACAAAGCCTGGGGACTCGCTTTACGCAAGCGCTTCTGCGTGTCTTTCAACTTTGAGTTGCAGGCTGCCGCCACAGACAATGGCGTAAATATTTCTCTGGCTGAACAGCACAGCTTCCCGCTGGCCGATGTTTTTCACTTCCTGCATGAAAATACGGTGAAGGAAGTTTTGCAGCAGGCGGCGCTTCTCTCTCCGTTGCTGGAGACGCGCTGGCGCTGGGACGCGAATCGCGCGCTGGCCCTTTTGCGTTACTGGAATGGCAAAAAGATTCCGCTCCAGATACAGCGCACGCGTTCAGCCGATCTGCTGGCCTCAGTGTTTCCGGATGTGGCGCAGTGCCAGGAAAATGCCGACGGGCCAATCGTGGTTCCCGACCATCCTCTGCTGCGCGAGGTGATGAAAGATATTTTCCAGGAAGCGCTGGATCTTGAAGGTCTGAAAGATGTGCTGCGCAAGATGCGGTCAGGTGAGATCAAATGCATCGCGGTCGATACGCCGGTGCCTTCAGTCTTCTCTCACGAAATCCTCAACAGCAATCCCTACGCTTATCTGGACGATGCTCCTTTGGAAGAGCGCCGCGCGCGCGCGGTGGAGATGCGCCGCACGCTGCCTGAGTCAGTCTTGCAGGAAGTTGGAGCGCTTGATCCAGCTGCGATTGCTGAAGTCCGCGCCGATGCGTGGCCTGACGTGCGCGATGCCGACGAACTGGCTGACACGTTGCATACATTGATCGCTGTGCCGGAAAAATTTGTTCCGCCCGATGGCCGCTCACCGGCGGAAGCATGGGCGAGTTTCTTTGAATCATTGCGGCAGTCGAACCGTGCGACCAGAGCACGAATACCCGGAGCTGTATCCGCGCAGGCGAGGGCGACTGCGCTCCACAATATTTTGGATCGGGGAGCCGGAGCACGCCGGGCGCGCCCGGCTGCCTGCGAGAACACTTACTTCTGGGTCTCTGCCGAAAAAGCGAAAGCCTTCCGGCAATTTATCCTGAAGCGCAATTTGAAGACCAACTGCCCGCGGTTGATGGTGAAGCGCCTTCGCAAGAAGACGCGCTCAAGGCAATGGTCACTGGCTGGCTCACGCACCTCGGTCCCACCACCGCTACTGCATTGGCCGCGCTACTGCGTCTGCCTGTCGCTGAGATCGACAAGACGCTGGTGCGCATCGAGACTACCGGCCTGATTCTGCGCGGAACTTTTGATAAGACGCTGGGTGAAGAGACGCAGTGGTCGGAGCGTCGCCTGCTGGCGCGAATTCATCGGCTCACGCTGGGCACTTTGCGCAAACAGATTGAGCCGGTCACATCGGCCACGTTCATGCGCTGGCTGCTGCGCTGGCAGCATGTTGCGCCGGGTACTCAGGCGCGCTCTGAGCATGGCACGCTGCAAGTGCTGCGCCAGTTGCAGGGCTTTGAAGTTCCGGCGAGCGCGTGGGAGCGCCACATTCTTGCGCGCCGCATTAGCAATTATGATCCGCAGGTGCTTGATCAGCTCTGCCTGACCGGCGCTGTGG
This sequence comes from Terriglobia bacterium, assembly GCA_963732195.1. Taxonomy (GTDB): domain Bacteria; phylum Acidobacteriota; class Terriglobia; order Terriglobales; family Acidobacteriaceae; genus Angelobacter. The sequence continues at coordinate 48,394 of CAVSYO010000001.1, forward strand.
GATGGGGCCGGCTTACGCCTCATCCGGCAATGCTGGAAGATTCTTCCGGCGGCGGACGCAGAGTGGTACCCACGAGCGTTGCTCCCATCACGTTCTTTGTCCGCGATGAAGCTGAATGGATGGCATTGCCCAGCGTGAAATCGGCGCATCGTGAGGCCGAACAGGAAGTGCGCGGGCTTGGGCCCGGGCGCTCGTGAAGTACTTACTTTCCTTCATTCGCGCGGCGCATCGTTCTTTGCCGATATCGTACGCGGCACAGGGCAAGCTGAAAGCTGAAATCGAAACCGCCTTGTGGGAACTTGTGGCCGCCGGTTTGGTTACGGCCGATGGTTTCGATAACCTGCGTGCCCTGATCGATCCCAAGCGACGCGCGGGCCAGGGAAGCGGCAAGAGCAACCGGCCGCGCCACAGCGCGGGACGGTGGTCATTGCTTTACCCACCGCATGGAGAAGACAGCGGTCGAGCAGTTGAGTCAGTCTGCCGCGTGCTTCTGGAGCGTTACGGCGTGGTTTTCCGCGAGCTGCTGGTGCGCGAAAGCATGCTGCCGCGCTGGCGTGACCTGCTGATCTCGTTCCGCCGGCTTGAAGACCGCGGCGAAATCCGTGGCGGACGTTTCATCAGCGGCTTCATCGGCGAGCAGTTTGCCCTGCCGGTTGCTGTGGAATCTCTGCGCGCGATGAAAAGCATTCCGCCCAGCGGTGAGATCATTACCATATCCGCTGCTGATCCGTTGAATCTTGCCGGAATCGTGGTACCCGGAGAGCGCGTACCTGCGATTTCCGGCAAGTACCTGAGCTTTAAAGATGGCGTGCTGGTGGATACCCCTGAGACACCGATTCTGAGCATGGCGAGCAGAGTATGAGCGGCACCGATCTGGTAGAAGGCGAAGACTATTACCTGGAAAGAGGGAACTGGGTCTTTACGGCCAAGTATTTGCTCAATCGCGGATATTGCTGCCGTTCAGGCTGCCGGCATTGTCCGTATGGCTTTGTGAAAGAAGAAGAGAAAGAAGTCTTCGCCGCAGATTTCCGCTGATGAACGCTGATTGACGAATAGTAAATAGCAATTGGCAAATGGCTTTTCCGAAGTCTCGAGCGAAGCGAGAGATCCCTATAGCCGCCACAACTTCTGGAACCGCAACAGTACACAATTTGCTTGAGATCGAATGTGCGACGAGTTTCACCGTTCTCAATGGGCCGTGATAGGCGGTAGTGATCCCTCACTTCGTTCGGGATTACAGAAAAGGCCAATTGCTAATTACCAATTGCTTATTCATACCGCAGCGCTGTTACCGGATCCAGCCGTGCCGCTTTGACCGCCGGGTAAATTCCAAAGAAGAGTCCTACGCTGCACGCCACGGCCAGCGCGAGCAGGATCGCCCAGATCGGCACAGATGACGGAAAATGCGCGAGCTGCATCAGGAAGCTGAAGATCAGAGACAAGATAACGCCCAGGAATCCCCCAATGCCCGTCAGCGTCATGGCCTCAGTGATGAACTGAAAGCTGATATCGCGCTTGCGAGCGCCAATGGCTTTGCGAACGCCAATTTCCCGCGTCCGTTCCGTGACTGACATCAGCATGATATTCATCACGCCCACGCCTCCCACCAGGAGCCCCACGGAAACCACGCACACGACCAATTGGAAGATGCCTTTCATGATGTCACGGAACTGGACCCCGAGTTGCTCGGCGCTGCTGATGCCAAAAGTGTCCGGTTTATTGGGTGGCACGCGGCGGCGAGTGCGCAAGAGCCCGCGAATCTGGTCTTCCGCTACGCTCTTCATTCCGGGATAGGCCGCTGCGATCAAGGCAATCTCATCATCCTGCGGATAATGCTTTTTGTACGTCCGGAAGGGAATAAATACCTCCACATCACCGGCCTGGTTCAGCGTGCTCTTCTTCTTATCGAATACGCCGATCACAGTGTAGAGATTGCCATCCACCAGCAACTGCTTGCCTTCGGCGGTTTCATCGGGGAAGAGGCTTTTCTCCGCATCAAAGCCGATCACCACCACATCGGCGCGATGAAGGTCTTCCTGCTCGGTATAAAAACGGCCTTCTTTCATGCGGCCATTCACCACTTCGGCATAGCTGGAGGTCATCCCGCGAAAGAGAATATTCGTGAGCTCGTGACTCTTATAACGCGCGGTGCGGATAGGCTGGGGGCCCTGGCCGATGCGCGAAAGTATTTCAATCACCACGTCCTTTACCGCCGGAAGCTCTTCTTTAACGGCGATGCCGTCCTCATAGGTCAGCGGTTTGCGTGTGCGCTCTTCCGGAGATAGCCGGCCAAAGCGAATTCCGGGATCGAACTTTAAGATGAATAGATTATCGACGCCAAATTCATTGAGAGAATCCTGCACGTTTTTTTCTACGCCCAACAGAACTGACGCGACCAGGATCGCCACCATGGTCCCGATTACCACACCCAGCACGGTAAGAAATGAACGGACTTTGTGGCTGCGGATGGTCTCAAGGGCCATCTTCACGTCTTCCAGCACCATGTTGGAATGCGTCATAGTTATGCCTCAAACCGCAGAGCTTCAATCGGGTTCAGTTTGGATGCTTTGTACGCGGGATAGACGCCAAAGAAAACCCCGACAGAGGTAGCAACAAGCACGCCGATGATGACCCAGCGTATCGGCAAGTCCATGGGAAACGGAGTCAGGTGGCCGACGATAAATGAGATTACAGCCGCCACCACAACGCCCATTACGCCGCCAATGGTCGCCATAACGGCAGATTCCACCAGGAACTGCAGCAGGACGTCGCGCCGGGTGGCCCCAAGAGACTTGCGAACGCCGATTTCACGCGTTCTTTCAGTGACGCTGGCCAACATGATGTTCATGATTACGATGCCGCCAATCACCATGAAAATTCCGACTACAAAGATCGAGCCGCTGGCCAGCGACCCTGTGAGACTGTTGTAAAGATCCATGATGGCTGAGGGTTCCACCACGCCAAAAGTGTCATCCTGTTTTCCGGCCAGATGCCGGCGTGCGCGCATCAACACGCGGGCTTCGTCTTCAGCGGGCTGCATCAGGTCAGCGGCCTCGGCTTTGACGTTGATGTTCATGGAATTATTGCTGCCGTACACTTTGCGCCACGTTTGAATCGGAATGTAAACAAAACTATCCTGCGACTGGCCAAATGCGCTGCCCATTTCCTTGGCCACGCCCACCACCTCGTAGGCTTCTCCATCGATGTAAATCGACTTGCCCAGCGGATCGACGCTGGCAAAAAACCGCTTGGCCACGTCATTTCCAATCATTGTCACGTTCGCCCGATGCACGTCATCCGGATCAGTGATGTAGCGCCCCAGCACGGGCTCTTCAGTATCAATGCCGCCCATGTTTGCGGTGACGCCGCGGACGTCAATATCTTCAATCGACTCCGTTTTGTATTTCACCTTGCCATTGCGCCGCGCTTCCAGCCCCACCGCTTCTGCAAGTTTCATATTGTCGCGGACGTACTCATAGTCTTCCCACGTGATGTTCTTATTGCTGCGTGAGAGCTTCACAAACTGTTCCGCGCTGGTGATCAGCGGAAAGCGCATCACCAGAAAAACGTTGGAGCCGAAGTTGGCCACCTTTTCCGCCACGTACTTGTTTGCACCTTGCACCATGGAAACCACGATAATCAAAGTGGAAACCGAGAGGATCACGCCCAGGAGGGTAAGAAAAGAGCGGAGCTTGTGCGAGCGCAAAGTTTCCAGGGCGATCATCATCGGCTCTTTCAAGGACACACGCCGACGCGACGATCGGTCCACGCCTTGGCCGGCGGTTGCGGCCGCTTTCGATGAAATGTTCTCCGTTGCTGGAGTTGAAATCTGCATATCTAATCGAGGAAAAGTAATTAAAGTTTATCGTTATCCTTGTATACAAGACGAAAATTTAACCGTTTGGTTCCATTTTTAACAAAAAATGTTCTCACTGTTGGACGTCTGGCAGCACCTTTGGTTTGACGAATACATCCCGGTCGGCGAGAATAGGAAAGTAGGACTGTGGGCCTGTGGCGCAGCTGGGAGCGCGCTTCCATGGCATGGAAGAGGTCGTCGGTTCGATCCCGACCAGGTCCACCATTTAAACCCTCCTAGAATCAATCACTTCCAGAGCATTTGCTCGAATCGTACAAAAATCGTACAACCGACCCGACAGTGGTGATCGAAAATGCTCTCTGTTTACACGCGTCATTACCCGCCTTGCACGCACACAGATATCTATCAACGGCGCTGCCGCTGTCCGAAAGAACAAGGAACACTCGATGAAGGCAGACTGATTCGTCAATCAGCCAACACTCGCAGCTGAAAAAAAGGCCGAGTTCACGGCGCGCGCTCTTGAAGATGCAGCCAATCCCCACAAACCTGGAGCGCGCACAGAGTGACAATTGAGAGTGCCATCCAGTGTTTCCGTGATGACGAAAAGTCGCGGCATCTGAGCAAAGACAGCAATCGCAAGAGCGCTTTCTTTTTTGAAACGCAACTCAAACCTTGGGCGGAAAGGCAGGGATTTGTTTACCTCGATCAACTGACCGCCGCCGATCTGACCAAGTTTCGCGGCCAATGGGGCAATGGACCGCAGACCACGCGTCGCAAGCATGAGAGGTTGATTGCATTTTTCTGGTTCTGTGCGCGAATGGATTGGATCGACAAGAACCCGGCAATCCTCATGAAGCGGGTGAAGGCCGAGGTGAAGCCCACCGACTATTTCACGAAAGAGGAATTCAAGGCCATTGTTGACGCCACGTACGCCTACGGCAATTGGGTTGGGGGCCACGACTTCGAACATCGCCGCGACCGTCTGCGTGCATTAGTTCTGCTTATGCGCTGGTCTGGCCTGGCCATCAAAGATGCGGTTACCCTGGAGCGCAGCCGCATCAGTGCCGACGGAAACGTGTTTCTGTACCGGGCCAAGACAGGCGTACCGGTGTATGTTCCATTGCCTCCTCACGTCTACCAGCTTCTACGTTTGCTTCCCAGTGAGAACCCGCGTTATATCTTCTGGAGCGGCAATGGCGATCCTACAACCTGCAAACGAGGATGGACGCGAGCCCTGGCGCGACTCTTCAAGCTGGCCAACATACAGAAGCCCGACAAGCCCCCCAAACGTTGTCACTCGCACATGTTCCGCGACACCTTTGCCGTCGAGTTGTTGCTCGCCGGTGTGTCGATTGATCAGGTTTCTCTGCTGCTGGGGCACAGCAGTGTGAAAGTAACCGAAAAGCACTACGCACCGTTTGTAAAAGCGCGACAGGAGCAGCTGGCACAATCCGCAAAGAAGGCATGGGATGACTCCGATGAGTCTGCTGCCCCGAAGCCTCAGAGTCGGCGGGCTCCGGGGGCTGCGCGGAAGCCCAGGCATTTAAGCGCAGCTGCGCCTGTTTTGGGCTTGGCAGATACCTCTATCACTTCACCGGTACGTGGGTTGATTTAGATGACCGCAAGCGGCCGAGAACCATTCCGAAATTGGCCGGCTGGGCCACTCCTGACGGCTGGCGACAGGGCTTGCGACCGGGGCAAACATCAAACTTACAGCCCTCCGGACCGACAAAGAGCAACGGCAACCAGACCCATCAGAGCGGCGCGCAGGGCAAGCAGAGCGAACTCGTTCAACGGATTGAGGGAATGGCAGGCCTGCTAGGTAAAGGGCTTTATCGAGGCCTGCTGAAGACAATAGCAACGGCGTGGAAACCCAGCGATATCACGGAGACTGGGGTACTCGAAAGGGTATTCACCCACATGCAAGCAGCGGAGCGTGGCCTGAAGAGACTCGAAGCCGCTTTGGACAGAACAGGCCCTGAACCCTTAGCTACTATTCTGCGGTCGTTCAACCTGAACTCGCTTGACAGGGTTGAGAGCCTGGACACCCTACACAAGATCGTTCTGGCGCTCGAAGCCCAAGCCGTTTCGACCTCTCAGTAGCAGCATTCCTCAACTTCTCCATCTCAGCAATCACCTCATTCTGACCGCATAGCTCATTCAAGCGTCGTCCGCTTTGCGGTCGTTTTCCAACAAACAACCTGCGTTCTCTCCCCACCGGTCTTTCTGATTCACAGGACCGGAGGAGAGACGTGTGTCCGAAAGACGAAATGAAAAAAAGGAAAGACCCTCTTGGTTACCCCGGAGATGAAGCCATCCTGAAAGCCTTCGGAGATGCCTTACGCGACGTTCGCATTGAGAAAGGCTTGTCTCTCGAACAGGCCGACGCAGCTTTTCAAAAAAGCTTGAAGCAAGATCTATATCCGCGGCTGCCGCGAGCTTTGGGAATCGTCGTGCGGCGGCTGCGCGAAAAGCAAAACATGTCACGCGTGCAATTGAGCGATGCTTCTGGCCTCTCGGTGCGCTTCCTCAGCACCCTAGAACGCGGAAAGTCTACCAATGCATCACTCACGCAAATCGTACGGATCGCGTTTGGGATGAACTGTCCGATTACCGATCTGGTCAATGAAGTCGTGGCGATAGAGGAGAAACTGAGATCGGAGTAGGCGGTAATAGGAAGCCGTTAGGCCGCTTTAATCGGCCCGAGGTCATCCCAGCCACCTGCGCCGCTCAAATGATCTTCCGCACAGTCAAGGACTCCAGATACTCACATGGATGAAATGACCAGATTATTTCCCGCTATACGCGTGCGCATGCCATTGAAGACGGTGTCCTAGTCGATGTAACGGAGCAAGCCAAAGAGACCGGACTGCTCTTACCCACCGTCATTACCGATCAGGTGCAAAACGTGCTTGAGGTCATTCCGGAATCGAGCGCAGGCCAGGACTATCGCGGACGGCTTCATGATGTTCTCTGGATGGCATACCTGAAGTTGCGAGCGCTCAAGAGCAATGGCATCAGAGAGAGCGACTTTCCTGTCGAATTTCAAGTCATCATCGACGCCCGCACGCATTCGCTATGGATCGACGCCGATGGTGACGGCTTCACCATCATGTATCCAGAAGATTACTGAGAGCGCGTACCAGCATGATGCTCTCATTGCGTGCGCCTTTCGGTTCGACCATCAGCCTTGATTTGCGGAAGCAGTTCGGTGATCGCGTCGAATTGGAGTGTTTCCAATTCCTAATTCCTCCGCCTGAGTTTCGTTTGGTTCGGAACGGCAAACCCTTGCAGGACTGGCAAACCGCAAACACTGACCTATACGACCTTCAGCACGGGCCTGGCGTAACGCAATGGACGCGTGATGGGCATTTGTTCATCAATGACCTTGACCACCGCCGCGATGTCATGACCTGCGGCCTGCTGTCTCTCGATTTGACGATGGAAACACGCGGGCTCGCGTTGGATTTTATTCTGCTGGTTTGGCTACGCGAAGGCACACAGCGTGCCGCATTTAAGTTGTCGTCGGGATAAAAAATGATTGTACGGATTTCCTCCACCCCAATGCTTCGTTGCCACAGCAATGTTCGCTTGGTGATTGAAGCCGCATGCAGTTGCTGCGGACCGATTCACAATGCGCGCCGCAGGCTTGGAAGCGATAGAGGCAGCTTCGGCACACTCTGCTGAATCAGGCCATGTCGTGATTCTGAATGGAACCGTAGATCGTCCCGAACTCGAAGAACCGGAACGGCCCAACTAAGTCTGCCCTCTCCAATACGTTTCGACCAGGAATCCCTAATTGCTGTCGCCCCAACATCAGCAAAGCACAATTCAGCTCGAATCCCTCTTTATGTCATTTCCGATTGATGCCGTACAGCACGTTAGAAGAATGCGAGGAGGATCGCAGGCGCACCTTCTCCGGGCCTCCGATGGAGGCTTCTATGTCACCAAATTCTCCAACAACCCCCAGCACATCCGGGTGCTCGCCAACGAGATGCTGGCGTCGCGTCTAGGCCGTTGGCTTGGCCTGCCGATGCCTGAAGTGGCTGTCATCGAAGTGTCCGATTGGCTGATCGAGAACACGCCTGAGCTGTGCTTCGACAGCGCAGGTCTGAAGGCCAAATGCAACAGTGGCCGCCAGCTTGGCTCACGGTATCCATGCGATCCCCTGGAAGGCGTGCTCTTTGACTATCTCCCCGAAAGCATGTTCACCAGAGTCAGAAACGTCGCTGACTTTGCGCGTGTGCTCGTGCTGGATAAATGGACAGCTAATTGCGATGGACGACAGGCAGTGTTCAGCAAGAAAGCGAAGCAACGCCTCTATACCGCGACATTTATTGATCAGGGTTATTGCTTCAATGCCGGCGAATGGGACTTCCCGGACACCCTTTGCGTGGCGTCTACTCTCGGAACTGTGTCTACGCAGGCGTGACCGGCTGGGATGCATTTGAGCCGGCTCTCACCAAAGCCGAACAGGCTGAACCGATCGACATCTGGCGCTGTGCCGATCCAATCCCGCCGGAATGGTACGGCCTTGACTCCATGCGCTACAACAGCTCGTCGAAACGCTGCATGAGCGACGAATGAGAATCCGCGACTTGATTACTGCCTTCAGGGATTCAAGCCGCCAGCCCTTTCCGAACTGGAAGAATTCAGACCTCTCAGGTCTTCATCTCCAGTGAGACTGCAAAGAACCAGTTCGCGTAAAGCCACGAACGTGTGGAACAACACTAAGGTGAACCTGTGAAACGTGAAGATCTTTATTTTGCTCTGAACGAGACCAATCATGCTCTGAGGTTTGCAGAATCGGCCGCCAAGCGCTTCGCAACCAATGTTGATGAACTCGAAGCCGGATCGAAAGTGGCAGTATCGGTTGCTTTTATCCAGAACCGGCTTTCCGATGCCCAGGAATCCCTCCTTGCGGCGGAAGGAGAGATTGGCCGGGTCATTCACGGGATCGAGCAGCCATAGCAGGACCATCAAATGTTTCGTCTCATCCAGGCCAATCTGCCCTAAGAGTCATATGAGAAACCAGGGAAAAATCAAACTTGGCTTTTACCCGTTGCCCGTAGCCGAAGCCAGACGCCTGAAGAATTATCTTCTCTTCAGTGAGCAGTTCTCAGCAGTTGATCCGTGCATCGGCGACGGTGTTGCCTTTTGCACGCTCCTCGAAGGCGTTTCGGCCCATAGGTATGGAATTAAGATTGACGCCCATCGGGCAGAACAGGCCAAAGGCCAGGGAATCAGCACTGTTCAGGCAAACGCAATCGATGTGCGCTGTCCGGCGGAAGGCATCTCACTCCTTTACCTGAATCCGCCTTACGACTTTGAGGCCGGCACAAGTGGCAATCAACGGCTGGAGAAGGTGTTTCTGGAACACTCTTACCGGTGGCTGAAGCCGGCGGGGGTGCTGGTCTTTGTGATTCCACAACCGCAGTTGCAGCCCTGTGCCCGGCTGTTGTCGGAGCACTTTACCAATCTCCGCGTCTACCGGCTTACCGATCCGGCCTGTCTCCAATACAAGCAAATTGCGGTACTGGCAGTACGCCGTAAACGCAATGAGCGTACAAGCGATGCGGCGCTGCTTGACGCAGTCCGATACCTCGAAGGTCTATCGGCCAAGAACGATCTCGGAGCGCTGACCGATGAGCCCGATGGCCGATATGAAGTGCCCAGCTCTCAACCGGTCGTTCTGACCAACACCGGCATTCCGCTTGATGAAGTGGAAGACCTTTTGCTTGGATCTGCCGCCTACCGCCAGGCCAGCCGGATGCTGCTCCGCGAACAGAGCAGCGTGCGAGGCAGGCCGCTCACGCCGCTTCACGGCGGCCATGTTGGCCTGCTTTGTACAGCCGGAATGCTCAACGGAGTATTCGGGGAAGGCGAAGAACGCCACATTGCCCACTGGCGTTCCGTCAAGTTTACCGACCACTGGGAGGACGAGGAGCCGGACGGGACCATTCTTATTCACGACCGCGAGCGCTTTTCGCATGAACTGACGCTCATCTTCTCCTGCGGCAAGACCCAAATCCTCACTCACGAAAAGCAGAACCCATCATGAAGAACGCTCACCTTCGCTTTGGCTGGCTTACTTACATGAAGACGACGGAGAAGAGCACCACCCATTTCAAGGTGCGCCTGGACCGCTTTGTTGGCGAGGTGCTGCCCGATCCGCCGCGGCAAGCCAAAGCGCACTTCCTCTCCGCCTTCGGCACCGACACCCAGGTTGCAGCGATCAGTGCGGCAATCTCCTTGGGCGATAAGTTCATGATTGAAGGCCCGAACCTTGCTTCGATTCGGGTGGGTTTCGATAAGAAAGCGGAATGCTACAAGGGCACCCTTCAGCTTGCAGATAGAAAGAAGCCGGTCCGGCATCTCATTGGTATTTCAGAGGAGTTCGCCGCCAATTCCAACGCCAATGCCGGGCGGACCTTGCTCGCCGCCAGCAGCCCATCCTTTATATGGGCGTCGCTTGCCCAACTGCATGGTCTTCCAGGCATTCCTGATTGGGACGAGTGGTTCGTGGAGCAGCTTGAAAATCATCAGGCGATCACACCATTGCTGGGCCTGGGATGTAATCCAGTGCTGGTAAAGGGCACCAAGCAGCAGTTCCTGTCCTGGCTGGCAAAGGGCGTCAAGACCGGCCAATTAGGGTTTCCAGAAGAGGCAGGACCAGCACACTGGCCAAGCCTGAGTTTGGAAAAGATCTTCCTGACACAGCCGGCTGCCTAGGCTCTCCTTCGTCTAACCCGCGCACGCTCAATCAATTTCGAATTTCCTTTCAAAACACATTTCCTCCAAGGCATTCCATGGCTGAACTGTCAACCATTTATGACTACATGCGTTCCTACGCGCCGCTACTCGGAGAACGCATACTTCACGAGTACCCAGCGCTGCAGCAATTCGAAGATCCGGTATCTCCACTTCTCGAGCGGCTGCTCCGCAAGCCCAAGCCAGCCCAGAGCGTTGCCATCATGGGTGTCGTCAAACGCTGGCAGCGGGCCAGGAGGGCGATGTTCATGGCTGAATGCGGCACCGGCAAAACCTTGATGTCGCTGGCTGCAGTTCACGTCCACAGCGCCGGCAAGCCCTACACAGCCTTGGCCATGGTGCCCCCACATTTGGTGGAAAAGTGGGCGCGCGAGGCGTTCCTCACCATTCCCGGAATCCGGGTATTTCTCATCGACGATCTTCGCAATGGAGGTGATGAAAAGACACCGCATGGCATCAACGAAGTCCGTCTTAAGAGTGGCCGCATTGTTCGAGAAGGCTTGCAGACAACGCTGAGCGATATGCGGTTGAAGAAACAATACGAAAGCTCGCGCAAGCGCTGGGCTTCGGTCTGCTCCAGGCCGGCGCTGTTTATCGTGGGACGTGAGCGAGCCAAGCTCGGTTACTTCTGGCGCCACGCCTACAGAGTCCCCCGCTCCGGGCCAAGCCTGGGTTGTGTGATCAATTCCGACACTGGCAAACCCGTAATTGTTGATGACGGCCGCATCACGGTTGCCGACTTCCGCAGGGTCAAGATTGCGGAAATCATCGAAGCTCGCGACGAAAAGCCATGCAAGCAGGCTTATAGCGCGATGTGGCAGGCGGACCCGGAAAAGATCCACCGCATGGCACCCATTGAGTTTATCGGGCGATACATGCCCGGCTGGTTTGATTACGCCATTTGCGATGAGATTCACCAGCTCGCCGGCGACACTGCCCAGGGCAACGCGCTGGGAACACTCGCCGCGTGCACAGACAAAATCGTAGGGCTCACCGGCACGCTGCTCGGCGGCTACGCCGACGATCTGTTCAACACGCTGTTTCGTCTCGAAGCCGCCAAGATGAAGCAACGCGGCTACGAGTTCGGCACCGCGGGCCGCAGCGCGTTTGCGCAGGATTACGGAGTCCTTGAGACCGTCACGAAGATTGAGCCGGCGGAGAACGCCTGCTCCAAAGCCAAGGCCACCACCACGGTCAGGCGCAAGCCGGGGGCTTCACCGCTGCTGTTTGGTGAATTCTTGATGGACCTCTGTGCATTCGTCTTCCTGGAGGACATCTCATGCGAACTCCCGCCCTATGAGGAAACTTGTGTCAGCGTGCCCATGGAACCGCTGATGCGAGCTGCCTACGGCGAACTGGAAGACGCGATTCGGAAAGCATTGAAGGAGCACCGGGGTAATCGTTCCGTTCTGAGCATCATGCTTCATACGCTGCTCCTGTACCCCGACCATCCCTACGGGCTGGGCTCTCTATACGGGACAGAATTCGATCCTGAGCTTCAGCGCAAGGTCAAGTTTCTGATCGCACACACCCGCGTGACCTTCCCCAGGACCGGCTTCACGCAAAGGAGCGGCGGCTGGTGGAAGAGATCAAACGGGAACTGGCCGAGGGACGCCGATGCCAGGTCTTTGCTGTTTACACCCTGAAGCACGATGTCACTGCCCGGCTGAGGGAGATTCTGGCGAACGAGGGCATTCGCACCGCCGTTCTGAAGGCAAATGTCGATACCTCAAAGCGCGAGGCCTGGTATGCCAGGCAGGTTAAGGACGGTGTGCAGGTCGTGATCGGCCATCCCAAGCTGGTCGAAACCGGCCTCGATCTGCTCGATTTTCCAACCATCCTCTTCTATGAGTCAGGATATTCGCTGCACACGCTCCGGCAGGCGAGCCGCAGATCATGGCGCATCGGACAAGGACAGCCGGTGCGGGTGAAATTCCTCTGCTACGAGGGGACCATGCAGGGCTCTTGCTTGCGCCTAATGGGCAAGAAACTGCTGGTGGCACTCACCATGGAAGGCAAGTTCGCTGGCGAGGGCCTGCAGAGCATGGATGAGGACGATGACATGCTCTCGGCCATGGCGGGGGAATTGGTCGAGAAGAACGGAATTGGAGATACCGCCGACGCTGTCTGGCGTTCGCTCAATGAAGAACATCAGAAGCTGTTTCCGGCGGTGCACAGCGCAACAGAACCCGATGATGCTTCCGTGCTCATGACCACCAGATCAGACTCGCAAGCGACAGAGCTGATCGAGTCGGCAATCAACAGCGGCCCGGTGCTGGTGTTCGGGCAGAGCTCGGACGCATTGCGTTCTCCCCGGCGCCGTCCGCGCACCAGCTCAATTCCAGAGCAACCCTCGTTGTTCAACTGGAATTAGCAGGCGTCTGTTCAACATCTCTTTAAGAAAGGAGAACAACACCAACATGAGTCGAACCCGTGTTGCCAGCGGGCTGTCCAAGATTGGCCGGCCTGAGCTGGCGCAGATTGCAGTTCCTGAAGCAACCTCAACCCACAAACCCGTACCTCATCACACCATCGTCGAGGCGCTGGTTGAAACCTTGAGCTTTCGCCACATCGGAGTCGTCCAGGAGGAGTACGCTGTCTCCCTCGATGGCATGAAGATGTTCGGCGTGCTTGATCTCGAAACACAAATGGAAGGGTGCCGCTTCTCAATCGGCATTCGCAACTCCCACGACAAATCCATTCGTCTGGGACTCACCGCCGGCCTGCGCGTCTTCGTCTGCTCCAATATGGCATTCAGCGGCGATTTCACGCCGGTCTTGGCCAAGCATACTAAGAGCTTCAACTTAGTTGACACGCTCTCGGTCGGCGTGGACAGGATTCAGCGGAACTTCGAACCGCTGCAGCGCCAGGTTGAGACGTGGAGGAAGACGCAGATCACTGACGAGACCGCGAAGCTAATCTTCTACTCAGCGTTCATTGATGGCAAGCTGGAAGCTCCCAGGAGCCTCCTGCCCGAGGTCCACCGGCTCTACTTCGAGCCGCAATACCCGGAATTCTCGGCCAGGACCATGTGGAGCCTGTCGAACGCCTTCACCAGCGCCTTCAAGAAGCTCGATCCAGTGCCGCAGTTCAAGGCAACGGCCAAGCTGGGCGGCTTTCTCGCACAATTGCCGAATTAGCCCGTGATCTCCGCTTTAATCTTGCGAGGCGGCGGAGATCACGGTTTCTTTTTACCTCGCCCTTTGCCGATTATGGCACAGACAAAAAGTCTCGCAAGGAGTCATCATGTTCAAAGAATTACAGCCTCTGCTCGCGAAGCGCTCGCTCACCATCACAGTTGCCGCGCTGAACGGGGCGGAAATCAGGGTCAATGTCATCCCGCATTCGCGACCTGAAGACACGAAAGTCAATGAGCAAATCAAGTATTCACACAAAGATGAGGTCACTGCGATTCCGGACGCGGCTGTCAAAGCGTTGACAACGCCGATCTCGCTGACTGGAACGGCAGAAGAGATTGACGAGAAGCTCTCAGATGTACTGCCTCAGTTCGTTGAGTCCCATGGCCAGCTTCAGGCCACCTTTAATCGAGCCAGTGCGGAAATCTCGGAAGCTGTCAAAGCCATTGACGAGCGGAACAAGAACAAGTCGAAGGCCAAAACCACCGGCACGAAGACCGAGCCAAAGGAAGATCCCAAGCCAAGGCCCGAAGACGGCAAGCCCAAAACTGAGGAGACTCTACCGCTCTGGTGGACAGACAGCTCAGTGCCGCCGCCCGGAGTCGCTGCGCAGCAGAGCACAATCTCCCAGGCAGCGCCGGCCACTGGCTCACAGGTAAACAGTCAATCCACGAACGCACAAGAGGTAACCTCTCCATGCCAGTAACAGTCACCACGCTTGAGCGGGAGTTCGTATTTGACGGCCATCCGCTTCCCGATCCAAATCCCAACATGTCGGTTGAACAGGTGCGCGAGATGTATATTCCCACGCACCCGGAAATCACCACTGCTACCGTGACCGGCCCTGAACCCATCGATGGAAAACTGCGATATACCTTTAGCAGGGCCATCGGCCACAAGGGATGACATGCCGCGGCGAAATCAGGCAAGGCGTCTGCTTCGCGCGCTTCAACGAATCGCCGTCCAGGCGCAATCCAAAGACGCACAAATGCTAAAAGAGATGGAAAAATGCCCGTCATCAAAAACCGCTTGCGCGATCTTCGTCGGCGCCCTGAATGCATCCCACTCCGGCGGAAATCGCAACGAACTACTCAGGCCGGATGCAAGCTGGATACATCCACTCGTCTGATTGCGCCTCCTCACACGCTTACTCTTCCGGCACTGGAAGGGGTAAAGGACCGATTCGAGTTTTCTCTTGGTTGCAACGCGGCGCTCCCGTTAGCTCGCGCACTCATAGCGAGAGGACTGCTGCGGGAGAAGCATCTGCAGGCGGCCAAGTCGCCCGTTAGTGCTCTGGAAGCAGCATTGGCGGAAATTGTGAACAATAACTTCGCCGGCGCCCGGGACGAATTCGATATCGACCTCTGCATTTCGGACCGTCTTGAGGATTATCGCAAGCCGGAAAACGTCTTGTTCTTCGTCTGGAACAATTCGATGGACCCGCAGTACATCCCGCTGCGTCCGGTCTTTGAGAAGTTGGCGGGCAATCCGTATCGTGAAGCATTGATGGCAAGCCTTTATCGATGGCTTTATGGCGCGGCATCGCGCGTCTTTGATGTATTTGGTTTCGATGAGGCGAAAAACGTCTACACGTGGCGACAGGAGTGTTACACGGAGGCACGGGAAAACGGAGAAGATGTGGATCTTGAAGGTGAGGTGGAGGCTTCCGATTCAGCAAAAGTAGTCAGCTACATCCGCGATTCAGGGAAACTGGTCCTTAAAGACAGGGAAGCGGCTGCTGCCGTCGAATCAATCACGGACAAGAAGGTCCGCGCGGCGTTCGTCAGTGCTCAACAGGTGTATCAGGTCTCACAGGAAATCAAGTTACCCACCATGCCGGAAGACTGCCTGCGGATTTTAGATGACGCGGCTTACTACATGGACGCCTATCCAGTGCCTGGATTAGGCATAAGCCACTGGCGGGACGATCCCATCGTCGCCTGGTTTGATCAATTTTGCCAGGAGCAGTTCGAAAGCGGCTCGACCTGTCGTGCGCCAATCATTCTTTGTTTTCGCCCAAAGGACACGAAGTTCTTCTTGCAAATTGTCAAAGCGCTTCCCGGATTAGTGGGGACAATAGCCGGCCTCAGTGAATGGGTCCGTTTTGCCCTGGAGCTCGAAAATGCGTCTGACTACAGAGATCGGTAATAGGCACGAGTTTGTGTTGAAGCAGGCATTGCTCTCCAAGCATGAACAGTTTGTCACAGTCCATGAAGTTATTCGCGAAGGCTCAGCGCCGGCGCAATCGCGGCTGGGTCCGGGCCGGCTTCTTACGACTGCCTTTCTAAAACACCTATGCCGCGGCCTGGAGCGCCGGGGACAAGCTATGATCCTGCCCGAGAATGTCCTGGCCTGCACATCCGATCTGCTGATGTGGTGGACACCTCAAAGGCAGCATCGCATGTTCTTTTCCGATGGCGCCGAAGACCGCCGTGAACTCAACGGCAGGGCCTGCCCGCATCCAGCCCTGGTCTGGTTGGTGAGGCACGGTCGCCTCTCCCTTCGGGCGCTGGATCAGTCCATTCGACCTAGACCCGCGACTGCCCTGATGATTGCTCCTTACTGGAATACTGAGCCTTCGCGCGGGGACGTTTGCGAAGGTGACATGCGGCGGCCGCGTGAGACCGCCGTTAGCAACATGCTTGAATGGGAAGAGGGATTCTTCAACAGTCGGTTCACTCATCCCAGCGGCATGGGCAAGCTGACGACTCATCCCGGCGGGTTCATCGGGCTGTGGACCGAGCTAGCCGACAAGCACCAGTTTCCAACTCAATATTTATTAGCGGCGAGACAGACGTTGCAGCAATTTGTGGGAGAGGCAGCATAAGAATATGACCCGGAGTGTTCATAAGCTCAACCGCCAGCGGGCGATGTACAGAGTGGCTGTGATCGGGTGTGGCGGAACAGGGTCTGCCCTCATTGGAGGCTTACCCTTCCTCCATCAGGCCTTGATGGCGACCGGCCATCCCGGCCTGCAGGTGGTGGTGGCCGACAGCGATAAAGTGTCGGCGACCAACTGCATTGGGCTGGTCCCTGGCGTTGGAAACATGACCCATACGCTCGAGATGCCATTTCATTCACCGGCAATTCCATTGTCGTGGATCGGAACTTTGACTGGTCGGGTGATAACTTCCAGATGCCGCCCTGGAACGAACTGGTGATTTACGAGCTGCACATCGGCACATTTGGCCGCAAACGGCCCGATGAGAAGTCCGACTTTACTTCCGCAATTGGACGGCTCGATTACCTGCGCGATCTCGGCATTAACGCGATTGAGGTACTGCCCGCGTTCGATTTCGATACAGACACTTCAATGGGATACAACCCGGGGCTTCCGTTTGCGGTGGACAACGCATACGGCGAGCTGAATGCGATAAAGAGTTTCATCAAGGAGGCGCACCGGCGCGGCATCGCCGTGATTCTGGATGTTGTCTACAACCACTTCGGGCCGGAAGGGCTCGATGATTGCCTTGGCAAGTTTGACGGCCAGTATCCTCCCGGCACGCAGGGCATTTATTTCTATGAAGACGGCCGTCTTTATACTCCGTGGGGTGACAACCGGCCGGACTTCGGGCGGGGCGAGGTGCGTTTGTATATCCGCGACCACGCGATGACCTGCCTGGACGAAATACGAGCGGATGGCCTGCGGCTTGATTCCACCGTCAGCATCCGTCGGCTCGTCCGCCGGTATGACGACCTTGGCCCCAATCCTGAAGGCGTTACCCTGCTGCGCTACCTGGGCGAGGAGAAAAGGAAAAGTTCGCCGTGGAAACTTTTGATCGCCGAAGATCTGCAGAATGATGACACGCTGACGCGCGACGCCCTTTCCGGCGGCATTGGCCTGGATGCGCAGTGGGACAACTGGTTCTCTGGCCGCGTGCGCAATGCGATGTTCGCGTTCGAAGACAAGCAGAGAAACCCGCAGCAAGTGGCTGAGGCGATCAGCAAGTCTTATAATTCCTCGGGCGCTTTTCAGCGGGTGAACTATACGGAATCGCACGACGATGCGAAGACCGCACGCGTTCCCAGCTTGATTGATGGCAAGTAATCCGCAAAGTGTTTTCGCGCTACGGCGCACCGCGCTTGGCGCAGCTCTTATGTTCACAGCACCGGGAATTCCCATGCTCTTTATGGGCCAGGAATTTCTTCGAATCGAAGCCATGGAATGACGGCACGGCCTTTGCGCTGGACTGGAGCCGGATTGACCGTTTCTCCGGAATGGTGGAGTTGCACCGGCGATTGATCCGCTTGCGGCGCAACCAGGACAACAATACGCGAGGACTGTGCGGCGATAACGTGAATGTCTTTCACGTGAATCCTGAAGGTGTGATTGCGTTTCATCGCTGGGACACAGGGCGGGCCGGGTGACGACGTGGTGGTCGTGGCCAACCTGAGCAGCCGCCGCTGGGACAGCTACAACGTCGGCTTTCCCCGCGAGGGTACATGGTATCTGCGCTTCAACAGCGATTACCAAGGGTATGCGGGGGAATTTACGAACGTCGGCTATGACACAGCAGCTGGATCAGGATGGAACCAGGGCATGCCGGCAAATGGAAACGTCGGCCTGGGACCATATAGCGTGATTGTTCTTTCCCAGTAAGCATCGTAAGCAGGTTTGACGCAGTGCGCCGCCCATGACAGGGCGGCGCAAAGGCGGCGCAGTTTTCCCCGCGCTTCAAAACTTATGGTTTGTTTGCCTTATTCGCCCGCCGCAATTGCCTTGGCGGATTGGGTGAAGTTGAAGGTAATTGCGCGTCGCCAAGCAAGAAACTGAAATCGCTGAACAGATTCGTATTCGGCGCTCCGTTGGCAACCGTTCCGTTGCTATGGCAGCCCATGCAACTTCCCATGAAGGCGTTTGAATTTCCAGGCGCCTGCTGGAAGTATGTTTCCAGCGTGGTATTGGCGAGCGCTGGAGGTACGGGTAATGGGCCCACGTCAATGCCAGGCCCATTGCACTTGAAGTTGTAAGGATTACTGGGGTTCGTGGGATCGTGATAACACTTTTGCGGATTTGCGACCGTGCCAGGATGTTGCGACCATTGCGTATCCACTAATTGGTAATACTGCCATACGGATTTTGGATACACGGCCCGCAGCAGTTTTTGAAAGACCGGATTGATGCCTGTTGTCGGACTATTCTTTGCCGCCGGAATTGGTGTGGCCCGAAGCACCTGGACCGGAGTGTTTGTCTTTGTGGGATCGCCGTCCCATCCGCCTGACGGAGCTGTTGGTTGCTGGTCAGCGCAAGCGGGTGAGAACGTGCATTTGGGGTTGTTGTAATAGCTGTAATGGCCGGCGGCGGGCGCTGAGGGAGCATTATCGAGGTGTTCAAAAGTTGCCCAAAGCCATTGCGGTCCGCTGGCAGTCTTGTGGGCAATATGCAGCCCGACCAACCCCATCAGGAGCGGCCCGGCGCACTTGGTATTTAAGTGAGTGTTCGGATCTGGCGCATAGGTGATGTAGGCCCATGCCGTGTGGTATCGGCCGGCCTCGCCTTGCGAAATCTGACGCCACGCGGCTTTCACTTCCACTGATCCGATCTGACTTGTGTTGTAAACGCCGGCAGGGAAATTTATGGGCGTAACCTGGTTCGCAGGAATATACCAGGGCTTGGCTGGGGCTGGCGGATTGGCTGAGCCTTGCAGAATTTTATCGAACTCAACCTTATTGATCCGGACTTCATAGCGAGTGTATTTCCCGTTGACGTCAATCAAAGGAGAAAGCGTAAAAGCCTCAGTGAATTCATCTTGCACATCACCCTTGGCGATAAGAGGCAGCACCTTGGCGACTTTTCCTTTGAGCGCGGCGGGAACGGCAGGGCAGAAGGAAGGAATGGGCTGCGTTGTTCCCCACGGTTGCCGGAGGTACGGCGCCCGGTTGAAACACTTGTGATGCGGCCATGTAACTTTCCCAGACAGTAGAGTTGTCGCCGCTTGCGGACTTGCCGATTGTGCCGGGGCCGGGCTGTCCCGGCTTGCCGGGAGGCCAGTTGAGCGCGACAAATTCCTGCCAGGCAAAGATATCGAATTTCCTTTGGATGACGGCAAAATCTCCGGTGGTAGATAGATTCGGCTTGGGCGGCGCGTCCGCTGGCAGCGCAGAACTTAATGCAGTTGGGTTAGGAGGCATTTGGGCAAGCCCGGATAAGCTCACCAGCAGCACCGCAGCAAATAGACCAGTCTTCCTTACTTTCATCAAACCTCGGCTCCTTGCGGACCAATACAGACCAGATCTGGTCCCTGTTGTGAATCGTAACCAGATGAAGAGGCGATCAAAGGGCCGATTCCCCTTGATTTGCCCGGTAGAAATAACCAGCGAGAGTAAACCAAATGGAGCTTTGTTGAGAAAGCTGCCGCAGAACTGTTTCAAAAACCGTACAAGATGAAGCGCGCTTGAGACCGATGGCGCTTAAGCTTTGGCGGTTGAGTCCAAAACGCCGGGCATGCATCTATTTGCACATGGCGAACTCAAACAAATTCAGCCTGGCGGAATCGATCGCGCTTCTTACCCGAACTCCAGCAACATTGAATGCGCTGTTGCGCGCCCTGCCCTACATGTGGACGCATAGCACCGAAGGCAAAGAGACCTGGAGCGCATTTGACATTGTTGGTCATTTGATTATTGCGGACCGTACTGACTGGATGCCGCGGGTGCGGACGATACTGGAGCATGGCGAGGCGCGTGCGTTCGAGCCTTTTGACCGTTTTGCTCAGACAAGAGAAAGCCAAGGCAAATCTCTGGAGCAACTGCTGGATGATTTTGCGCTTGTGAGGAAAGCAAGCCTGGCTGCGCTGCAAGCGCTGAATCTGCAATCGGCAGACCTGGCCCTGCGCGGAACACATCCCGCGCTGGGAGCAGTCACGTTATCTGAACTTCTGGCTACATGGGCTGTTCACGATCTCACACATCTGCATCAACTATCGCGCGTGATGGCGTACCAATATCGTGATGCCGTGGGGCCGTGGCGTTCGTTTTTGGGCGTGCTTCAATGTAGTGGGCATAGTGCGCCGTAAAAGGTGGCTGGGCGAACGAATTTGCCAAGATACTCAATGCGTTATTTCAGTTTTAGCTCGGTGCGTGCTTCCGCCAGTTCCTGGCGTCCGGGTTTATCGCCATGCTCGGCTACTTTGAGCAACTCCTGGAAATGTGCCTGCGCTGTCTGGCGTTTGCCGGCCAGCTTCGCCGCCTCGGCAGCCCCGTAGAGCGCTCGGAAACGATTGGGTTCCTTGGTCAGGGTGGCTTCAAACTCCTTAAGGGCTTCAGACGGGAGCTTCAATTCCAGCAGCATCTCTCCCAGTTGTTCACGCGCGGGAGTAAGTGGACCGGGCGTGACAGCGCTCTTTTCAGTTCCATCCTCGCGTTCGGCGGCCGCACGCATCGCGACGAGCGCGCCCTGGTGATCGCCTTCAGCAAATGCCGCCCATGCGGATACTTCCTGCCGCTGAATTTCCACCTGGTTGGCCCAATAAGCTTCTTTCATGTTGCTAAGCTTGTCACGAAGTTGCTCCAGAGAGGTGATGGCTGAGCGTGCGGCAGCGCTATCTTTTCGGTGTGCAGCCCCCAGGCCACGAGCAAAATAGGTGATTGCATCAGTGTGTGGGAACGGACTTGGGTATGGCTCCAGCTTTGCTGCATCGGCCCAGTCATGGCGTTCCAGGCAGTAGCGGGCAGGAATTGCCGCGTGAGCAAAGTATGCCGCAACAGGAGGGGCCGCTCCGCTGATTATCACCTTCGGGTTAAATCGCGAGAATATCTCAATCGACGATTCCACTAAACGCTGGGCGGCGCGGTCTTGGGCCGTCTGCAAATATGCATAGACCATGTAATCGCTGGCGTGCAGTTCTTCGCCCGTTTGACCCTCGTTTTTTGCGGAAGCCGCAGAGGCTATGTTGGTGTTAATGGAATCCTGCCAGTAGCCGACTCGCGTGAACGTATGCGATGGCATGTGCAAGGCGTGCGGCGCTGACGGCGCAATCTGACCATAGCGCCGGGCAGCTTCAACGGCCCGCGCAGCCAGCGGTGGAACATCGTACGCGTGGATGATGTAATGGGCCAATCCCGGATGATCTGGATACTGTACAAAAAGTTTTTCCAGCATTGCTCCAGCTTTGAGCTGCCTGGCATAAGTCTTGTCAGCCGGATCAGCGGCAGCGGCGAGCGCCAGCGCGTAGAAAATAGCAGCTTCAGTGTCCTCAGGATACTCAGCGCTGACGGCGGCCATAGCGCTTTCATACGCCACGACACGCGAACGCTGCTCAATCTTAGCGGTGTCAGTAAAAAGAAGCGCGACGGCCTCAATATAGGCGCGCTCGCGCTCAGTTTTCGCAGCCGCGGCCCGTCCGCTCTCTCGATGGCTTTGAGTCCTTTTCCAGTTGCGTTTGGGCCTTGAGACCGGCTGCAAAGGGATTGCCCCAATTGCTCAATGCGATTCCCCAGTAGGAGATTGCACATGAGGGCTCCTTTGCGAGAACGGAATTGAAGGCTTCAATGGCACGCGCAAATTCAAACGAATGCATCAGCGCCACGGCGCGGTTGAACTGTGGTTGTGCTGCCTTGTCGCACGATGTGTTGAATGTAACCGTTCCCAGATGTTCAGGGGACGTGTGGTGGTCAGCCGGGCCAAGCTGAGCCGCGGCGCCAGAACAGCAATAAGCAAAAGCAACGAGCCGAAACGAACTCGCATAAATTGTGTCCTTTGAGTGAAGCGTGCTGGCGGACATTTTACTCCGTATCGAACGAGTGATCGAGGATCGACAAGCCTTATTCGGATGAAAGTGGATTTCGTAGGACCTGAGAATAAGGCAGTCGATTCGCGCAGGGCCACAGACGGGCACTGAGAATCGTGCTCTGGATTCGTGGCATGCGAGGGTGCACAAGGCACGACAATTCGTAGATACTTTGTGATGACGGATGGAGTTGTGCAATGCCCAAGACACTTACCCATGAAGATTTAATAGCCAACGCAGGTCCGATGGGCCAGGAAGAACTGCTCAAGATGGATCATTACTGGCGCGCTGCAAATTATCTCCAGCGGTAGATTTATCTTCGGGACAATGCGTTGTTGCGCGAGCCACTGAAACTGGAACACACCAAGCCGCGGCTGCTGGGGCATTTTGGCACCACGCCTGGGCTGAACTTTATCTATGTTCACATGAACCGGATGATCCGGAGTAATGATCTCAATGCGATCTATGTGACAGGGCCGGGGCATGGCGGTCCGGGGATTGTGGCCAATACTTATCTGGAAGGTTCGTACACCGAGTTGTATCCCAACATTACGCAGGATGCGGCGGGAATGCAGAAGCTGTTTCAGCAATTCTCATGGCCCGGAGGGATCCCCAGCCATGCGTCGCCGGACACGCCGGGTTCGATCAACGAAGGAGGCGAGCTGGGCTATTCATTGCTGCATGCCTATGGAGCTGCATTCGATAATCCTGACCTGCTGGTTTGCTGCGTTGTGGGCGATGGCGAAGCAGAGACCGGCGCGCTGGCCACGAGTTGGCATTCAAGAAGTTTTTCAACCCGGCGCGCGATGGGGCTGTACTGCCGGTGCTGCACCTGAATGGATACAACATCGTGGTTAACGGTGCTGGCGCGGATACCGAAACAAGAGCTAATTGATCTGTTTGTTGGATACGGGTACAAGCCATACTTTGTTGAGGGCGACGATCCCCCGCTGATGCATCAGTTGATGGCGGCGACCCTGGATAAGGCGCTGGACGACATCAAGAGCATCCAGCATGATGCGCGGCAGAATTCCGCGCGGCAGCGTCCGCAATGGCCAATGATCGTTCTGCGCAGCCCGAAGGGATGGACGGGCCCAAAGACTGTTGACGGATTGCAAATTGAAGGAACTTTTCGCTCTCACCAGGTTCCGGTGACCGATCTGGGCAAGCCGGGACATTTAAAAATTCTTGAACAATGGATGCTGAGCTACAAGCCGGAAGAACTGTTTGATAAAAACGGCAAGGTCATGCCTGAGTTGGCAGCGCTGGCGCCGACTGGAAATCGTCGCATGGGAGCGAATCCGCACGCGAATGGCGGCTTGTTGCTGAAAGACCTGAAGATGCCGGATTTCCGGCAATATGCGGTGAAGGTAACGCAGCCGGGCAGCGATTTTGAAGAGTCCACGCGAATCCTGGGCAAGCTGTTGCGCGACGTGATGAAGCTGAATCTGGAGGCGGCAAATTTCCGAGTGATGGGACCCGATGAGACGGATTCAAATCGGCTGTCAGCAATTTTCGAAGTCATGGAACTGCGTTTCAACGGCCGAAATTCTTCCCTACCGACGTACATGTGAGCCCAGACGGACGAGTGATGGAAGTCCTGAGCGAACACATGTGCCAGGGATGGCTGGAAGGCTATTTGCTCACCGGACGCCATGGGTTTTTCTCGTCGTATGAAGCGTTCATCCATATTGTGACATCGATGTACAACCAGCACGCGAAGTGGCTTGAGGCGGTGCGCCATATCCCGTGGCGCAAGCCGATTGCGTCACTCAACTATCTGCTTACGTCACATGTGTGGCGGCAGGACCCACAACGGGTTCAGCCATCAAGACCCGGGATTTCTGGACAATGCGGTTAATAAAAAGCCAGAGTTGGTGCGTGCATACTTTCCGCCCGATGCAAACACGCTGCTCTCAGTGGCTAACCACTGCCTGCGCAGCAGGGATTACGTAAACATTATTGTCGCCGGCAAGCAGCCTGAATTGCAGTGGCTGGATATGGATGCGGCGATCAAGCACTGTGCCGCGG
>CAVSYO010000002.1:0-362829 GCA_963732195.1 Terriglobia bacterium
TTCCATACGCAGAGCGGCGATCCGGAATTGGTAAGGACCTGGATTGAGCGGATTTCTTCCGGATCAATCGGCGCGGGTTTCCCCCCAAATTCAACAATACGAATAACGCCTGGAGTGGTAACGATCAACCCGTAGACATTTGCGTTAACTCTACAAAATACATATCCTGGAAAAAGCGGCGCCTCATAAGAAACGCGCTTTTTCCTGACGCTGCAAGTAGGCAAAAACTCCTCATAGCCTTTCGCCCTCAAGATCGTTGCTACCTGTTGCTCAGTTCGAGTTCTCACTTGTAACGCAAACCACTGATTCTGGAGCACCACAGGTATGCCTCCTAGACCCAAAATGGAACTGTCAAAGCTAGAATGTCCGTCGAATGTGGGCTCATATTATTGAGAAACCCAACGAGTAACAACAGTCGAAAAGACGGGGCAATACCTAGACAAAAGGTACAGGTGTAAGCAGCATGGGCGATTACCTATGAAAGTCAAAGACTTGGAAGCAGACAATGACCTTCAGTACTAGAGTGGAGTTCATGGCTATCTCACAAATCAATTAGGTATGAGTTCATTTAATGAACAATGTTGTTGAGCATTTGCGAAGCCGGTTGCAATTTTTGTAGAGGGCTGAAAATGAGGATAGTGGCACGCGTTCTCCCCATGCGGCGGGAATAAAAATATCCAAAGTGGAGTGCCGACGCAGACCGGATTGAACCAAAAGAAAAAAATCCCAGTTCAACCCCGGACGCTCCGGCAAACCCCGAGGTCATCCACAGACCAAGTACATCCCCGCTGCATACGGATGTGTTCTTCAGCATGGTGGGCCCTGACGAGGAAATTGAGCGGACGTTCAGCCAACTGCCGAGGATAGGAATACGTCTCGAAGTTATGGCTCTCGCTCAAGCGCAGCTGAAAGGTGGGAAAATCGGGGATTTTTCCGATAATGCTATTTTGGAGGTGTTGCTGAGGCTGTAACTTTCAGATAAAGAGGGGCTTACCGCTAGGGGTATTGGTTGCGGGGGGTGGATTTGAACCCCAGGTCCGCGTTGATTCCACTTAAGTTGTTGATTCTGCAATACGCGAAATTGGCACAATTGGCGAAAGCGGCGAATCTTTCTTACACTTTTCTTACACTTTGACTTTCAATGCGGCCATGACACGCGATTCGCACTCCTCCGCTGTACTTTTTATCACGATTGTCTATGTCCTCCCAAGACGCTCCGAGCGTATCAGAATTGTTTTCTCCCTTACAACGGCAAATGATGACTTTTCCTGAAAAGGTAACTTACGCACGACTGTCTGGGTGAACCCCTCCAGTTGAGAACCTGTGTTACCGCCCGAAAAGTTAGCCGATCGTCCTTACTGGCCAAAAGGGAACTCAGGAATAACGATACGGGTCGGGTGGGACCTCGGATATCATAGCGCGGCAGAATTGAAGACCACATGGTCGGAACTGGGGTCAGAAGTCTTAGGGCGTTTAGAAAAGGCCGCTGGTATCAAAACAGAACAGGCGCAAGTTCTACTTCCGCACATGCGATCCGTTCTGATACCAGAAAGCCTTTCGCTGGCAGTTTTTCGCGATTCGTTGGTCCGTCAATATTACCCGTCTGTCTTGCAGCTGTTTCCGCAGATCGAGAAACTGCCCACCAATGTACAAGTCGCTTTCATTTCCGTCCTTTTCAACAGAGGACCCGCTATGGGGCATGATCCGGATTGGCGTACCGCTAAAGGGTGTCGATCGCAGATGGGAAATTCGGAGAATGCGCGATGACGTTAATCGACAGGATTTCTTTGCAATCTATGCCCACCTTGGAACGATGAAAAGACTGTGGGAAAACGCTGGCCCTCGTGGCCTTCTTATCCGCCGTCGCGACGAACAAGCGCTAATCCGACCCTACGTTAATCGGCACTTGAATGGGAGCAGAAGCAGGAGACGTTGAAAAATGCCGGTCTGCCAGAGTGCCCAAACTAAGAGGATGGCCAGCATTCGATATTAACTTATTTTCGAGCAAGGGCGGCAGCTATGTCTAAGTTAAAGCATGACGAGCAGCATCGATTTTCGAAAGGTTCGAGCGGATTTTGCAAATGGTCAACGAGATACGTTTGAAGAATTAGTGTGTCAGCTTGCGTTTCGGAGAATCCTCACCTGCTAGCAAGTTCAAGAGAATCGAGGGCTCAGGCGGGGAGGGCGGCGTCGAATGCATCGAGACCACCGACGCCGGCCCCGCACGGTTACCAAAACTTTCTCGCAATGCCTAGCTCTTCCTTTGAATCTGCTGAAGATATCGCCGCTTGGCAGCGATTACCTGTGCATGTACGTAACGAAGAAAACGATTGTCACGACGAAGTTCAGGACGCTGATCGCGACTCGGAGTTGTGATGAGTTCAGTATCAGAGTCAGTCGAGCTCCCAAGTACCCTCCAAGAGAGGCTGCAATCAGCATGGTTACCGTCGGGTGCCAGGCGATCGTACCTCCTGCGACAAAACAGATAACCGCCATTGTGTTTGCAGCTGCGACCAACAGAACCTTGGCCGGATTCATTAACTTTACGTCGTGTGTTCCGAACAGGCTCCAAACTGCCATCATCAGGATCCCAACTGCTCCGCCGAAGTAGCCGCCGTAGGCGCCTAGCAGGAATTGAGCAAAGAGCAGAAGAGTCTTTCGTGGACTGGTGCTGACCAGGGTACTTGCGATTCTCGGCCCAAACGCGAAAACACAAGAACCAACAAGAAGCAGCCATGGCAGGATTGCATCGAAAACACGGGGAGACGTGTGCATCAATACCATTGCCCCGGTGAATCCGCCAGCCAACGTGGGGAGAAACAGAGTGGGAAGCGAAGCATCCGCAATGCTACGCAATAACCCTCGGTAGGCCCAAACACTGGTAACGCTGCCCATGTAGAGAGCCACTGTACTCGACATGTTCGCGGTTAGCGATGGAATGCCAATCCAGATGAGAACCGGCACCGCCAGAAAAGAACCTCCTCCCCCTGCGGCATTCATCGCGCCTGCGAGAAGACCTGCAACGACAATAATGAGGTCCCGATAGAGCAAGACTTGATCCTCACCAGAATCAACCCGACGCGACCATGGTCGGGGATTTACGCTTTCTGAGGGATCTGACGCAGTTCTTGGTCAGAGTTCTCGCTCTGTTGAACAGGGGTGTACTGCCCGGCAACTGTCATTGCTGAGATGGCAAGCCGGTTCCAGGCATTGATCGTCGCAACAGCAAGCGTTAAGTCAGCTAATTCCTTTTCGGTGAAGTGATCAGAGGCGTGTTGATACACCTCATCTGGCACTCGCCCGTTTGTGATTTGCGTCACGGCTTCTGCCCACTCCAAAGCTGCTCGTTCCCTCTCGCTGTAGTAAGGGCAATTGCGCCAGCCGTCCAGGGAATACAGTCTGGTTTCGCACTCTCCGCGCGCCCGCAAATGTTTCCAGTGCATCTCCAGACATACGGCACACCCGTTCATCTGAGAAACACGCAACTTCACCAGTTCGACCAGTCCTTCCTCTATTCCGCACTGCTGAAGGTAGCTTTCGACCCCCATTATTGCGTTGTACCCGGCAGGAGCGGCTTTCGCGAGATTGAAACGTGGGCCAATGGTTTCGTCTACGATCTTTGAAATAAAGGTCTGTACGACTTCATGCATGACTTCTACTCCTCTGCGGGCTCCTTATCCCGCATTTGCAATGGAGTGCTGTTTCGCCGCCGTTCGAAGGTAGGCAATTACGAAAAGCACGCCGAAAATGGGATCGACCAGTGACGACCGCATGATGTTGCCATTGACGCGACCGTCCAGGTACAGCAAGACCACGGGCACTGTGTAGACAAACTTTTCAAGAATGGTGATGGGCATTAGCGATCGGTAGCGAAGCGGTTCCTTCGCGATCAGTGCGAAGACGATTTGCCAGAGAAAGGTCACGCCCAGAAAGCCGAAATAGAACTCCGGGTGCGTAACGGGAGGCGGAGCATCGCGGCCAACCTTATCAAGAAGAAAGTACAGCGGCGCCAGGGAAACGAAGCCGTAAGCCGCCGCGATCCAGTACACAGTTCGTGCGAACTTCATCTGTATCTTTATCCTCCTAACTATTGAGTTGAGATAACCACTTGTTTGGGCCGTCAAAAGCTGATGGTTGCGATCAGGCAATGGCACGAGTAGATGCATTCCTGATCGGCTGAGTTCGCGTTTCAAATCCGTCTTTGAAGCCCTGTCGCCAGCTGGGCCACTTGGGCCTCCAGGAAAGCAGCGACTTCGCCTTGCGGTTCGACGAGCCGCGAAGTTCGGTCATCGCCGCCACTCCGTATTCCCCAACCGCCAATCGAGCAAGCCACTTAGGCACATGTCTGGGCGGCTTCGCTCCCAGCATTTCTGCTAGGTATGGAAGCCAGACAGATGCTGGGGCCGGTTCGTCGTCGGTTATGTTGTAAATGTCCGGCATGGCAGCGTTGACGGCGGCCAGCGTGGCGCCCGCCGCGTCTTCAATATGAATAAAAGACCAATATGCGGAACCGCCGCCAACGATCGGCACACGCCGCTGCCGAACGCCTTCGAAGAACCACGCTCTTGGAGCCAAGGACGTGCCCGGACCATAGAAGGATCCATATCGCAATACAAATCCCTCAAGAGCCTTCTCTTTGAGAACTGCCTCTTCCACATGGATCGTGGCTTCGAGGGTCTTGCGGCCGTCTGTAATGCCGCTGGAGATTAGTGGATCGTCTTCGGTTTTGATCCAATTGCCCGTTCTCTCATACCACCCGGCATAGCTCTGCGCAATAAACCTGCGGGCTCCAACCGCCCGCGCCCCAGCCAACAGGTAGTCTGTCCCTTCAGTACGGAGCCGGTTCGTCAGGGCGAAACCCTCGTCAAAGTGGCGCAAATTGAGATTTGCTGGGATGGCGGTGAGTTGATGGATGACGATTTCAGGTCGCGCCTCCTGCACGGCAGCAAGCACTTCTTCCTTATTCAGTGCGTTGACAAGCATGGGTGTCGCTCCGGCGGAATGGATCGACATCATCTTGTCCTTGTGTTGTGTAGTTGCGATGATGGTGTGTCCTGCACTGATCAGCATAGGCAGTAGCCGCTTGCCAATCGCGCCGGTTGCGCCTGCCAGGAAAATTCTCATTCGACCTCCTCTCAGATCTGATAACCACCCACTTGACAAAAAATTTCTGAATCTAAACAATGTGAGTGTTACTCATATATGAGTATAGATCGGCTTGAAAGGATGCAAAAGCAGGCGATAAAAAATTCACTATGAAGAAAGACAAACAGCGAACTGAAGCTCCGCTCGGCCGTCGCGAACGTCGGCGACTGGAGACGCGGGAAAAGCTATACAGGACGGCTATGGAACTTTTTGCAAAGCGCGGATATTTCGAAACTACGACCGAAGACATTACGGAGGCCGCGGACGTGGGCCAAGGAACGTTTTTCAACTACTTCCCCACAAAATCGCATGTTTTGCTCGCCTTGTCTGAAAAACAGCTAGACAAGGTCCGTACAGCGGCCGAGGCAGCCGAAAGGGCGGAGATACCTGTGCGTGAAGTTTTCCGCCGGTTTATCCACGGCATTGTTGAGGAACTGGCGAAGAGCCAGGCTCTCGCTCGAAGCCTGCTCACCATATTCGTTTCCGAGAAAGAGGTGCGGGTTCTGATGGGGAACACACTGGCAGAAGGTCGGGAGGGCCTCGCCCGAATCTGTGAAATTGCCCAACAACGGGGGGAGATTCGCAAAGACCGAAAAGCTGCCGACCTGGCGATGACGTTCCAGCGCAATGTGCTCGGGACGCTCCTTATTTGGACGATGCAGGGCAAGAGCGACCTTCATGTCTGGCTGGACAAGACGCTCGCAGATTTTTGGGACATGGCAGCAACAAAGCGTTGAGTGCTGAGAGAGCCGACTTGTAAGACACGAAAGCGCAAGTTCTGAATGGAGTGCAGGGTGGTTGTTATGAAGCTGTGGAGAGTT
Organism: Terriglobia bacterium; assembly: GCA_963732195.1. Lineage (GTDB taxonomy): Bacteria > Acidobacteriota > Terriglobia > Terriglobales > Acidobacteriaceae > Angelobacter. The sequence goes on from CAVSYO010000002.1 coordinate 5,967, forward strand.
GTTGCAATTGCAGTGATTACTCGGGTCTTGGTAGTGGGGCTATCAGCGCAAACATCGCTGAGCCCGACATCGGCGCTACTATCTGCTCCAAGTGTGAATCAGTTGGCGAACGCACCGGAGAGTCCATTTCTGGGGAGCGTCCGGACTGAAGAGCTTCGCTCCGGCGTCGTCAATCTCAGCCTTCAGGATGCCCTTGAGCGTGGCTTCAAGACGAACTTGGGTTTGTTCTTGAGCGGAATTGCAACCGACAAATCACGTGCGGCACACTGGAGGGCAATCAGCGAATTAATGCCCCACATCGAGGGCTCGGTTCGCGAGTCCGCGCAAAGAATTAACCTGCGTGCCTTGGGCATTCCCATCGCAGCCTTGCCCCATACAGTTGATGTCAGCAACTCCGATGCGCGTGTGGAACTCCAGCAATCTTTGCTAGACCTAAGCGCCGTATTTCGTACCAAGGCAGCTGGTTCAGCCGGAGTTGCCGCAAGCAGCGACTATAAAGACGCGCGTGAAACGGTAGCGGCCGCAGTAACCGCCGCTTACCTTTCGGTACTGGCAGCCCAGGCGCGATTGGAATTTGCGCAGGCGGATTTCAAGACCGCCCAAGCTCTCTTCCAGCTTGCCCAGGACCGCGAACGTACCGGCCTCAGTCCCGAGGTCGATACTCTGCGGGCGCAAGTCGAACAGCAGTCGCGTGAAGAGGGCGTGATCGAGGCGCGCAATGCTCTAGATAAACAGCGGATCGTGCTCTCGAGGGCAACAGGCTTTGACATTCACCAGCCCATCCATTTGACCACTGTCCTGAACGATGAGTCGGTGACTGTCCCCGGCAGCGAAGTCGCTCTTCAGCAGGCGCTCCAGCACAGAGAGGATTACCGGGCAGCGCAAGAGGAACTACGATCAGCCGAACAAGCCAAGCAAGCCGCTGAAATGGAGCGCGTTCCTAAGATTGGTGCAGTTGGTAATTACGGGACGCTCGGAACAGCTCCCGGTAATGCAATCCCCACCTGGAACGTCGCAGTCGGCCTTCGCATTCCGGTTTTCGAGGGTGGCCGAATCCACGCTGATGTTGCGGATGCCGACGCCACGCTTCGTCAGAAACAGGCGAACCTCGAAGACATGCGTACTCGCATCGCCCAAGAAGTGGAGAACGCGAGCCTGGACCTCGATGCAGCTGCAAAGAAAGTCGAAGTCGCAAAGGCCGCGCTCGGATACGCCAACCGGGCACTTACGCAATCCAGAGATAGATTCTCGGCAGGTGTGACAAACAATATCGAGGTGATTCAGGCGCAGGAGGCACTGGCGAACGCGAATGAACAGTGGGTGAACAGCGTTTACGCATACAACATAGCCCGCGTTGCGCTTGGTCGTGCCGCCGGAACGGCAGAAGCAAGCGCCAGGGATCTTCTAGCCCAACGCTAATCACAACTGAAAATCCTAAAACACGTATGAGAGGCAACGAAAATGGCGCAGGAAAACACAACTACCGCGCTGGATGAACCAGAAGTTAGGGAACGTCCGGCGATCGGGGCTCCCTCGGAACGGCGAGAACACGAACCACGGAAGAAGAAGACGGCCAAGAAGATCGCGGTCCTGGCAGGAGGCGTTCTGCTCATCCTCGCAACCTCCCTTTGGTGGTGGCATGCACGACAGTACGAAGAGACTGACGATGCACAGGTGGATGGGCATATCTATCCCCTCAGTGCGCGCATTTCGGGTCACATAGCCGGTGTCCACGTGGAAGAAGGCCAGTTTGTCAAAGCTGGGACCGTGCTAGTCGAGATCGATCCCAAGGACTACGAAGTGGCGGCGGAGCGGGCAAAGGCGGAATACGAGGATGCATTGGCGGAGGCGACTGCCGCCAACCTGAACGTGCCCGTCAGTCGAGTGGGTTCTTCCAGCCAAATCAGCGGAGCGGAAGCAGAACTCGAAAGAGCCGAAGCCGGCGTTACTGTCACCCAAAAGCAAGTGGAACAGGCCAAAGCGCGATTGATTGACGCGCAGGCTATGGCGACCACAGCCAATGCGGACCTTAAACGTTACGCCGAACTGGTTGCCAAGCGCGAGATTTCGCAGCAGCAATACGATCAGGCAATTGCGGCGGCTGAGGCGGCCAATGCGCGGGTCACGGCAGCCGAAGCCGGCCTGAGATCAGCAGAAGAGCAAGTCACTCAAGCGCGGGCGCGCGTTCGCGAAAGCACCGCCTCTCTGGAAACCGCGCGGGTTTCCCCGAAAAACGTCTCGGCCATCGTTGCACGCGCCAAGTCAGCAGAGGCCAAAGTCACGCGGGCGCACGCTGCGCTTGAACGCGCCGAACTCGATCTGAGCTACACAAAAATCGTTGCACCAGTTGATGGGATCATCGGACGTCGCGCGGCGCAAGTCGGCCAGAATGTCCAGCCCGGGCAAGACTTGATGGCGCTCGTTCCGCTGAACGAGATCTGGATCACTGCGAACTTCAAAGAAGACCAGCTTGCGGCATATGCGAGCCGGGCAGGACGTGTCCATTGATGTGGATGCCTATGATCGCGAGTGGCACGGAAAAGTCACCAGTATCGGCGGCGCAACCGGCGCACGGTTCAGCCTTCTTCCTCCCGAGAATGCCACCGGCAACTACGTGAAGGTTGTGCAGCGCATTCCAGTGCGTATCGACCTCACTGGCGATGCGAACAAAGACGGACTTCTACGACCCGGCATGTCGCTGGTTCCCAAAGTCCGAATTCGTTAGTTAAGCAGGCTGCTACGCAAAGTCCGAATTCGTTAGTTAAGCAGGCTGCTACGAAGGAGAACAGACGGAGTTGTCATGCAAGAGCGAGTGTGGAAACCTTCGGTCAATCCATGGCTCATCGCCATGTCGGTCATCCTGCCGACCTTCATGGAGGTCCTTGATGTATCGATCGCTAATGTTGCGCTCGATCACATCGCTGGAAGCCTCTCTGCTTCGTACGATCAAGCGACGTGGGTGCTTACTTCGTACCTCATCGCCAACGCTATCGTCCTCCCGACTACGGGTTGGCTTGGACAGCGCTTCGGGCGGAAGGGGGTTCTCGAGATATGCCTCCTCACGTTCACTGTGGCATCGTTCCTGTGCGGGTTGGCCACAAATCTGCCAATGCTGCTCCTGATGCGCGTCCTTCAGGGACTTGGGGGCGGAGCGTTGCAGCCAATCTCGATGTCCATCCTAATGGAGAGCTTTCCTAAAGAAAAGCGAGGACAGGCACTTGGACTGTACGGCTTTGGCGTGGTCTTCGCGCCCATCATCGGTCCAATTCTCGGTGGGTGGTTGACAGACAAGTACTCATGGCGCTGGGTGTTCTACATCAATATTCCCGTCGGGCTGTTAGCTCAGCTTTTGATTCGCCGCAATGTTGAGGATCCCCCCTGGATCAAGAGTTCTCTGGCGACAAGATTCGATGCACTTGGATTTTCCCTGATGGCCCTCTGGCTGGGATGTCAGGAGGTGTTCTTGGACAAGGGGCAGGAAGATGACTGGTTTGGCTCCCGCTTCATCTGCTGGATGGTTGCAATCTCCCTCGCCAGCCTTATCGCGTTCGTGTGGCGCGAATTGAAGTCGCAGTCGCCGGTTGTTGACCTGAGAATTTTGCGGAATCGCAACTTCGCCGTGGGGACCGCGCTAATGACTGCTGTCGGCGCGTACCTTTTCGGAATGATCGCGATCCTGCCGCTCTTCCTGCAAACACTGATGGGTTATACCGCCTACCAAAGCGGAGTGACCATGCTTCCCAGAGGTCTCGGCGCGTTGTTCGCGATGCCCATAGCGGGCCGTCTCGTAAACAAAGTGGATGGACGACTGTTGGTCGGGCTCGGGTTCCTGTTGTTTGGCTTCTCGTGCTGGCAAATGGGCCACATCAATCTCTCGATTGGCCAGTGGAGCCTGTTGTGGCCCACCTTCATCAATGGCATCTCTATCGGTTTCCTTTTCGTACCAGTGAATACGGTCGCGCTCGGACATTTGGCGCCACATGAAATGGGAAATGGCAGCGGAATTATTAACCTCATGCGCAATGTGGGCGGATCGATTGGCGTGTCATCCCTTGTCACGATGCTCGCCCGCCGCTCCCAGGTGCACCAAACTACCTTAGTCGCTCATTACACCCCATATGACGAAGCGTTCGCACAAGCAAAACAGCATCTCCTGCATGGAGTTCTGGCCCATGGCGACGTGGCCCAGAGCATGCGACTTCTTTTCGGACTTCTGGCAAAGCAAGCGGCGCTGCTCTCGTACGTAGACATCTTCTATTGGTCTGCCCTGCTCGGAGTGTTGTGTACGGCCCTTACGTTCACCCTGAAGCGCGTAAAAGCAGGTGGACCCGTGATTATGCACTGAGCATCCATAAGGGATGCGGGAAGGAATGATGATGTACCCTGCAATCGAAGACCACGGCATTATCGGCAATCTTCGCACTGCAGCTCTCGTAGCTACTGACGGCACCATCGATTTTTTCTGCCCGTTCCGCTTCGACAGCCCAACTTTGTTCGCCTCGCTGTTGGACGAAGCCTCTGGCGGGAGCTGCTTGATACGGCCTGTCGCAACAAGCTATCGCCGTAAACAGTTCTACATACCGGATACGAATGTTTTGGTCACCAGGTTTCTAGCTCCGGAAGGCATTGCGGAGATCGCTGACTTCATGCCGATCGCAGCTAATGCGGAGCAGACGGTGATCATTCGACAAGTATCGGTCACGCGTGGACAGATGCAATTGCGCTTTCAGTGCCAGCCCCGCTTCGACTACGCCTCCATACAGCACGGGACGTCTACATCTGCGACGCAAGTCTGCTTCGACGGCGGCGAAGCCGGCACTCTGCACTTGCAGTCCGACCGAAGCTTGTCAGTAATGGACGGAGATGCTGTTTCCGAACTTGATCTGCAAGCCGGCGACCACGTCAGGTTCGTGTTGACGTATGCGCAGAAAGCGAACCAACAACCAAATTGGCAGGTTGAAGCCGCTGAGACTTTGCTGCAAGACACGGTTCGATATTGGCGAGACTGGATCGCTGAATGTACGTACCATGGGCGCTGGCGTGAAACCGTGGTCCGGTCAGCGCTGGTCTTGAAACTGCTGACCTACGAACCGACCGGCGCGATCGTCGCGGCTCCCACGTTTGCTCTTCCGGAACAGATCGGTGGCGTCAGGAACTGGGATTATCGCTACACGTGGTTACGTGATGCGGCGATGACGCTGAACGCCTTCGTGCGACTCGGGTATCACCGTGAAGCCATGCACTTCATGCAATGGCTGAAAGATATCGCGTCCAGCGAGACTTTTGCTGGGGAACTGCAGATCATGTATGGCATCGAAGGCGAGAAAGACCTTACCGAGCGCGAGGTCCCTTCTCTTCGGGGATACGAGGACTCGCGCCCCGTTCGTATTGGCAATGCTGCGCATCAGCAACTCCAACTCGATGTCTATGGCGCAATCGGCGCTGCAGCCTGGTTCGAAGTCAATGCTGGAATGATGATTGAATACGACCGGTGGAACAAAATTCGCTCCGTCCTGACCGCGCTCTCAAGCTCCTGGACACGCCCTGACAATGGCCTTTGGGAAATCAGAGGAGAGCCACGGGAATTTCTACACTCACGATTGATGTGCTGGGTGGCTTATGACCGTGCGATCAAGATTGCACAGCTGAGGTCCTTGCCTGCACCGCTGGAGGAATGGCGTCAAACACGAGACAAGATTTACGAGAGTATTCACACCGAGTTCTGGAACGAGGACCTCAAATCCTTTGTGCAGAGCAAGCATAGCCGAGATTTGGACGCATCTGTGTTGCTGATGGCTCAACTGGATTTCATAAGCCCCGCAGACACTCGCTGGGTAAGCACTTTGGAAGCTATCGGGAAAAGATTGGTGCAGGACGCGTCCGTCATGCGCTACGACACGGGAACCGGAGTCGACGGTTTACCAGGCAACGAGGGTACTTTCACGCCCTGCTCGTTTTGGTACATCGAGGCCCTCACGTTGAGCGGCGAAATCGACCGCGCTCGCGTCTTGTTCGAAAAAATGCTGGGTTATGCAAACCACCTGGGACTCTACGCCGAGGAACTCGGCCTTAGCGGCGAACACCTGGGAAATTTCCCCCAAGCGCTAACGCACCTTGCGCTAGTGCAGACTGCGCTCGCGCTGAATGACGCACTGGAGGGAAGCCTGGCATTCGTGCCCGAGCCGCGTGACTTGTCAAATTTCAGGAGGTGATGATATGGCGACACCCACAAAAACAGTCCTCATTACCGGCGCATCCAGCGGCATTGGAAGGTCAACGGTTCCTCGCATGGTTCGGTCGGGATGGAGCGTTTTCGCGACCGTCCGTAAGGAGCAAGACGGGGCAACGTTTCGCGGCTAAGCTATTGAATACAGGATGAATATTTTTGTCGGGACCGCGGGTTTTTCTTACAAAGATTGGGAAGGCGTGGTTTACCCGGTCGATTTGAAGGTACGGTAACGTTTTTCGAGATCACCAAAGGCAGCTAGGTCCGATTGAAAGAACTCCGGTGCTGCTGCCGGCTGTTCCGTTTCCGGCAGGAAGTCATAGCCGATGGAGAAAACAGTCCGGCTGGGAGCGGTGGCCTACATGGCGAGCTAAGGGCGAGGCTTCACTCCACCCGGTCGCCGACTTTCCCTACCGTTTGGCGGAAGCCAAATACTTGTCGAGGGCCTTCTTGTAACCCGGATCGTCAGGCTTCAGGGCCAATGCCCTCCGCTCTGCCTCCGCTGCCTTGTTCGGTTGACCAGCCTCGTAAAGGGCCATAGCTAAGGTGTCTAAGCAGGCCGGGTTGTCGCCACTCGCACCAACGGCTTTTTGAGCTATCACGATGGCCTCTCTTGGATTGCGGACACCCGCATCTGTGGAGGTGGCAAGTAGGAGAGCAAGATTATTCAGAGCATCTGTGTCGGCCTGATCCCCTGCCTTGCGATACCACTTCACCGCCTACTGTGAATTCTTCGTTCCACCTCCAGAGGTTTTATGTTGGGGTGATCAGGCTATTGCTAAGGGACTTGATATGTGATTTTGTTTTTTTTGATACCGGCAAGCTGATCATCTGCATCCTGACAGGGCAGACGATTGGCATCCCGAATCTCGGCTGGTACGCCTTCCGGCACACCTATCGGACTCTCCTGGATGATCTAGGGACACCGATTGGAGTGCAGCAGAAGCTGATGCGTCATTCGGATGTCAGGACGACTATGAACCATTACGGTTCTGCCTATGAGAAAACCAAACGCCGCGCCAACACCTTGGTGGCCGGCAAACTGCTGCCCGAAAGCATGAAAGCGGCATCAAGAACAACGATTCACTAACTGAAACGAACGGAGTAGAACAGGGGAACGAAATCCGTTCCCTCGCGATTTTGACCATTCAATGTAAGTGATTGAAAAGGTTGGTTGCGGGGGGTGGATTTGAACCACCGACCTTTGGGTTATGAGCCCAACGAGCTACCAGGCTGCTCCACCCCGCAAATCCAATATAACAGCGCGTTTACACGCGGTCAAACATGGCATGCTGAACTCGCATTGCGACTTAATCGTTATTGAGCGTGGGCTTTTGCTTATGCCAATCGGTCTGTTTTTGGTAGCCGTGGGCCAATGCCAGCACTGAGCCCTCAGCTCCGGGCGCTCCGATGATTTGCAGGCCAATTGGCAAGCCGGATTTTGAGAAACCGCAGTTTAGCGAGATCGATGGAAGTCCATAGACGTTGAAAGGCCGGGTATTCCGCAACATGATCAATTCTTTATTGCGGAGTTGGTCAGGCGCGGCTTGAAGGTCGCTGAAGGTTGGCGCCAGCATGGGCGTTGTGGGTATAAGAATCAGGTCGACGCGCTCAAACAGCTGCAAGATCTGGCGGCGTTGCTGCAACAATTCACGCTGCGCCTGAATATATTGCGGCGCGGTCACGTCGGACCCGCTCCGGATGCGCCTGAGGGTTTCCGGATCGTAGTCTTTTTCACTTTCCGGCAAATATTTTTGCTGGTAAGCATATGCTTCGCAGCGGACCAGAGTGCGATCGGTATCGGTGGAGAGCTCAACTTCTTGAACGCCGGATGTAATCCTGGCGAGCGCGGTCACAGCAGAGTCAACAGCACTCTTGATTTCTTCATCGACTTCATTCCAGTAATCGCGTGCGACGCCGAGACGGAGAGCCGCGGTACTTTCTTCAATGGCGGAAGGATAGTACACGGGAGGAAATTTCTGGCTGCCAATGTCCTGCGGATCGTACGCGGCGATGGCCTGCAGAATGAGCGCTGCATCGGCGGCTGTACGCGCCATGGGGCCAACATGATCGAGCAACCAGGAAAGAGGAATCACGCCGCGCGCGCTTACCAATCCATATGTTGGTTTTAGTCCGGTGATTCCGCAACACGCCGCAGGCAGGCGGATGGAGCCTGCCGTATCTGTTCCAATAGCTCCGTAGCATAGGCACGCTGCCACTGCCGCAGCGGAGCCTGAAGAAGATCCGCCGGTAACGTGCGCGGTGTTCCACGGATTGCGCGCCGGCCCAAAGTGGCTAATGATGCCGCTGCCTCCATAAGCGAACTCATGCAGGTTGAGTTTGCCCAGCAGGATTGCGCCAGCCAATTTCAACCGGCGAATGACTTCAGCGTCCGCGCTTGGAACATGATCTTTCAGCACAGCGCTGGCGGCGGTGGTTTTTACTCCGGCAGTTTCAATCAGGTCTTTTACTGCCAGCGGAATGCCATGCAGCGGCCCCTTCCATTCTCCGCGGGCGATCTCAGCTTCAGCTTTGCGTGCGTCTTCCAGCGCTGCCGTGCCAGTTACGGTAATGAAAGCGTTTAGCCTGGGATTGAGCTTTTCAATGCGCGCAAGGCAGGCTTGGGTGAGTTCAACGGGAGAAACTTCTTTCTTTTGGACTGCACGGCTGACATCAGACAAATCAAGCAGAGGCTAGTTCGCTTGCAGAATATTTTGCGGAAGAAGACATGGCAGGTTTGAGAATATCACTAGACTCGTGCGAACATCTCCCACGCGGTGCGATAGGTGTTGGCATGCGCTTCAGCGCTGCGTTCAATGGGCCTTGAATAACCGCCGCCGGAAGTTAGAACAAACGGCGCACCGAAGCTAAGCGCAGCGGAAAAAACTCTGCGATCGCGCGCGATAAGTCCTTCATGGCTGAGCGAGAGACGCCCGAGAACATCGGAGGCCAGAGGATCGACGCCTGATTGATAGAAGACAATGTCCGGACGGAAGCCGAAAGCGGCAGGAAGAACTTCATCGAGTCGGCGAAGATAAGCGGCGTCTTCCACTCCATCCGGCAAGGGCACATCAAGGCGGCTCTTTTTCTTGCGAAAGGGGAAATTGCTTTCGCCGTGGATGGAGAGCGTAAAGACATCAGGATCGTCTTGAAAAATTTCTGCCGTGCCATCACCCTGATGGACATCAAGATCGATGACGGAGGCGCGGCGGATGAGGCCGCGTTTTCTCAGGAACTGGATGGCGACAGCAATGTCATTGAACACACAGAAGCCCGCGCCTTCAGAGCGGAAGGCATGGTGAGTTCCGCCGCCCAGAGTGGCGCCCCAGCCGTGTTCCAGGGCTTCAAGGGATGCGCTTACGGTTCCGCCCACGGACGCAAATGCACGGTTTACCAAAACTTCTGACCAGGGAAGGCCGATGCGCCGCATGGCTGCAGCCGGAAGCGTGCCGACGGCAAATTCAGCAACGTAAGCCGGGTCATGGGCCAATGAGACCACTTCGGGGTCGGCAAGGGGTGATTGCTCCAGTTGAAAAAGGCCTTCCTTTTCAATTATCTGGCGGAGCATGCCGTACTTTAATACCGGGAACTTATGACCTTCCGGAAGCGTAATCTTATATTGATCAGTGGAAAAGATTCGGGGTCGAGAGGTATTTTTCTCCATAACCAAAGGAAAGAGGCGCGGTCTATATATTATAAGGATATTCGGGATTTTGACCGAAGACCTTCAACTGTGCGTTTTCGAACACTTAGTTTGCAGGAATGGACAGTCCGAAGCTGGCAGCAGCTGTGACAAAGGCAGTTTTTTATTTTATTATCAATAGCTTGCAGATAAATATGATTTTGGCATCGCTTGTGCATACACTGTTAGTGCAATGGATATAGTACGCGACGAATCGGTGAAGAAGAGAAAGCGCCAGAAGCAGACGGCCATGATTGTGGTGGCTGTGATTGCGGTTCTTGGCGCTACGTTAGGTGTTTCCAGACTCAAACCAGCCCTGCAGAGTGTTGATGCAGGAACAATCTGGCCTGACACGGTAAAGCGCGGCTCAATGCTGCGACAGGTCCGGGGTCTGGGATCGTTGGTGCCAATTCCGGATGATGTACGTTTAATTCCGGCGGAGACAGATGTTCGCGTTGAGCGAATCGTGGTCTTACCTGGCACGCCGGTAAAAGCAGATACCATCATCATGGAGCTTTCAAACCCGCAAGTGGAGCAGGAAGCCCTGAATGCGGATCTGGATTTGCGCTCGGCCGAGGCTGAATATCACAACACCAAGGCCAAGATCGATAGCGACCTGGCGAGTCTGCGCTCGGGCGCGGCAACAGTTGAAGCAGACTATGAGAATGCCAAGCGCGATGCCGACCAGAATAGGGAACTGAAAAAGGTTGGCGTAGTTTCTGACGCGGTGTTAAAAACTTCATTGAGCAAGGAAAAGGAACTGGAGACGCGGAAGAAAATTGAGGAAGAGAGGATTGCTGAAAGCACCAAGGCAATTGAAACCCAGCTTGCGGTGCAACAGGCTACCATCGACCAGAAGAAAGCGCTGGCGGCATTAAAGCATCGGCAGAAAGATGCCCTAAAAGTCCGGGCCGGCATCCCTGGAGTCCTGCAGGAAGTGCCTGTCCAGGTTGGACAGCGGACGACGCAGGGAACGATCTTGGCGAAGGTGGTACAGCCGGAACATCTTCAGGCTGAGTTGAAGATTCCGGAAACGCAGGCAAAAGATATCATCATTGGCCAGAAGGCAGAAATCGATACCCACAACGGCGTGGTGGAAGGCACGGTTTCACGGATTGATCCCGCGGTGCAGGCTGGCACGGTCACGGTAGATGTAAAGCTGGATGGCCCGCCGCCGAAAGGCTCCCGCCCTGACCTGAGCGTGGATGGAACGATCACGCAGGAAAAGCTGGAAAACGTTCTTTATGTCGGAAGGCCTGCCTTTGGACAGGAAAAGAGTTCGGTGGGAATGTTCAAGCTTGAGCCGGACGAAAAAACCGCGACACGAGTCAAGGTGGAACTGGGACGCAGTTCAGTGAACACGATTGAAATTGTAGGCGGACTCAAGGAAGGCGATAAAGTAATCCTTTCCGATATGTCGCGCTATGACAACCAGGACCGAATCAAGCTGGACAAATAGAGGACAGCTGAAGAGCAACATAATTTTTTGGAGGAGAATACCAACGTGGCAAGCAGCGGACAAACTTTGATCAATCTGGAAAACGTAACCAAAATTTTCTATACCGATGAAGTTGAGACGCATGCGCTCTCCGGCATCCATCTGGACATCAAGAAGGGCGAGTATGTTGCCATTGCCGGCCCGTCGGGCTGCGGCAAGTCGACGCTGCTCTCCATTATTGGCCTGCTGGATTCTCCTACCGACGGTTCTTACATCCTGAACAGCCGTCCCGTGCAGGGACTGGATTTCTCTGATCGTGCCCGCATTCGCAACCAGGAAATTGGATTTATTTTCCAAAGCTTCAACCTGATTGGCGATCTCACGGTGTATGAGAACGTTGAACTGCCGTTGACGTACCGCTCCATGTCGTCGCCTGAACGCAAAAAGCGCGTGCAGGAAGCGCTGGAGAAAGTGGGCATGGCGCACCGCATGCGCCACTATCCGTCACAACTCTCTGGCGGTCAACAACAGCGCGTTGCCGTGGCCCGGGCCTTGGGCGGATCGCCTTCCATCCTGCTGGCCGACGAGCCCACGGGAAACCTGGACTCACGCAACGGCGAAGCCGTGATGGAACTGCTGCAGAGCCTGCACCGCGAAGGCGCAACCATCTGCATGGTGACGCACGACGCACGCTTTGCCAAGCACGCCGAGCGGACTATCCATCTCTTTGACGGCAAGGTAGTCGAGGAAACGGAAGCCGCGCAGCAAGCAGCAGAGATGGCGTAAAGCTCGATCCATCCCTTCAAACCGCAATTCCAATCCGAGGGAGAAGTGTGTGACTACACTGCTGCAAGATCTGCGTTATGGACTGAGAACATTGCGCAAGTCGCCGGGGTTTACGGTGATCGCCTTGCTCACCCTGGCTCTGGGCATTGGCGCCAATACGGCGATCTTCAGCATCGTGAATGCAGTGTTGTTGAAACCGCTGCCATTTTCCCATTCCGAGCGGATGACGTTCATGACAGAGATGTACCGTACCCAAAACGGGCAGTTGTTTGAGAGTTCGACATCCTATCCAGATTTCTTTGATTGGCGCGAGCGCTCCCAGTCCTTCCAGGGAATGGCCAGTTACCACGGCGAAGAAGTGACTTTGACAGGTTCGTCGCAGCCGCTGCATCTCTCCGCGGCAACCGTGTCTGGCGATTTTTTCTCCGTCGTTGGGACCAAGCCGCTCATGGGACGCGGATTCACGCGCGACGACGAAAAGCCCGGTACTCGAGTGACGATCTTAAGCCATGAGCTCTGGCAAAACACGTTTGGCGGAGACCCAAACGTGATGGGCCGCACGGTCACGTTGGATCAAAAGAATTTCACCGTGATCGGCGTCATGCCGGCAGGCTACGTTTTTCCACTCGACAATGAGGTCCCCAAGCTGTGGCGAACCTTTGCCACGGAAGCTGAAGTGAGTGATCCTAAGTCAAAGCCCGTGACTAGCGTGAGAGGCGCACATTTTCTTTCCGTTGTTGGCCGGCTTAAGGACGGAGTCACGTTGGAGCAGGCACGCGAAGAAATGAACGTGATCGCGCAGGCTCTGGCAGCCCAGTACCCAGATACCAACAAGAGACATCCGGCAACAAAAACAGTTTCAGAATTAGAGCATCTGGTAGGTGACACACGGCCGGCGCTGATCATGCTGCTGGTGGCTGTAGGTTGTGTTCTGCTCATTGCGTGCGTGAATGTGGCTAATCTGCTGCTGGTGCGAGCCAGCAAACGCAGCCGTGAAATCGCAGTCCGCACCGCATTGGGAGCACGCCGCTCACGTGTGGTCGCGCAGATGCTTACAGAGAGCCTTGTGCTGGCTTTAGGCGGAGCGCTATTGGCGATTCCGCTGGCGCTATGGGCGCTGAAGCTTTTCATTAGCCTGAACCTTCAAGACCTGCCTAGAGTGCAGAGTGCGAACATTGACGGTACCGTGATGGCTTTTGTCTTCGGTATTACTCTGCTGACAAGCGTATTTTTTGGCTTGGCGCCTGCCTTGCGTGCTTCCAGCCCGAATCTTGTGGAGTTCATGAAAGAGGGCCGCAGCACGACAGCCACCAAGAAACACCAGAGGCTAAGATCAACTCTGGTGGTGGTTGAAACAGCTCTGGGGCTTATGCTGCTGGTGACGGCAGGCTTGCTGCTGCGAAGCTTCCACCGGCTTACGCAGGTAGATCCAGGGTTTAATCCTGCTAACGTGCTGACGTTCAATTTCGAGCTGCCAGATGCAAAATACAAGGATAACAAGCAGCAGTTCTATCAGGACCTACTACCGCGTTTGCAAGCGCTGCCCGGAGTGACCGCGGCTGCGGGAATAACGCCTTTGCCCTTGAGCGGCAACAACTATTCAATTTCTTTCCAGATTGAAGGCCGTCCCGTCCCGGCGGCAGACGAACCCTCCGCCGCTTTCCGGCTGGGAACCCCAGGTTACTTTCAGACCATGGGAATTCCTGTGCTCAATGGCCGCGACTTCACGCCTGGGGACGTCGATAATTCTCCACTGGTCACCATCATCAATGAAGCTTTTGCGCGCCGCTATTTCCCCAATGAGAATCCAATTGGCAAGAGAATCATTCCGGGAGTGAGACGGCATGGTGAAAATGTTCCTAGGGAAATCGTGGGAATTGTAGGGAACGTGCGGCACGAAGCCCTCAGCGGGGACGTGACACCAGAGTATTATCTGCCACATGCGCAACAATCGTTTGCGTCGCTCACCATTTGTCTAAAAACGTCCGGCGACCCTCATGCGCTTACCTCAGCGGTCAGAAATACGATCGCCTCCATGGATCCTGATTTGCCTGTTTACGATGTTCGTACAATGCAAGATTATATCGCCCAAACCCTGGCTACGCCGCGTTTTCATGCCATGCTGCTGGAAGCTTTTGCCGGCTTGGCGCTGCTGCTCACGGGAATCGGACTCTATGGAGTGATTGCCTATGCGGTTGCGCAACGCACGCATGAAATTGGCGTGCGTATCACCCTGGGCGCGACTCGAACCAATGTGGTGCAAATGGTGCTGAAATCGGGTTTTCAGCTCACGGCACTCGGCGTTGCGGTGGGCGTGGTCTTGTCTCTGATCGTGGCGACGTTTTGCCACTTCCTTCAGCAGTTTGTTATTTGGCACCAAGCCAACGGATGCCGGGACTTTTGCCGCTGTAATTGGAATCGTCACTATAGTTTCCTTGCTGGCGTGTTACATCCCGGCGTACCGGGCATCGAAAGTGGATCCGATGATTGCTCTGCGTTACGAATAGACACTCTCCTTAAAAGACAACGAAGGCCCGCGCCGAGCGGGCCTTTTTACTGCTGCTGGAACGTCTAATCACTGGGAACAAGGATCTTGAATGGATTGATTGTTCCGAATGCCGGGCTGCTGATGTCTCCTGCGCTTCATGCGATCGGCCTTCGGAGGCTGCTGCGTATCGTTCACTGCTTGCGATGGACGAACGTAGCGCGCGTTTGCCGCCATCTGTGATCTGCTCCAGACTAAAAGGAGCCTGCAGGACCATTTCGACGTTGGTTCCTTGCGGCAGGTTGATCTCATCACCACGTTTCAGCAGGACTGCACCAAGGCCCAGGGCAGCGCCCAGTCCGGCTCCGGGCAGCAAGCCAATGCCAAAAGCGTGATGCGAGCCGATGATCGCGCCGCCAACAGTGCTTGCCGCCGTGGGAGTAATTACTTTCTCTGCCTGGTCCACGGGTTCCAGCGTCCTGTCATTGCCGCGCGTGCGAATGTTCCTGGCGCCGGGTATGCTCTGTAACACACCGCTGATTGGCACTACAAGAGTTGTTGGGAAAGATCAGAGTGGTGAAGCGGAAGCGGAATTCTGATGTGCGTTTCAAGTGTCCGGGACGTTCATTGAGCTCCACCACGCCCTGGACCTGAGTGCGGGCAGGAATGACTACGCCGTTGCCCTGCACCACAGGATAGAGCGTTTCAAGATAAAGACCAGAGCCCGCTGTTCCCGACGTGGTATGCAGCGGGCTCTTCAGGACCATGAGCACCCGGGTCCCTGCGGGTATGGTCACCGTGGAAGGAGCGGTTGTGGTTGCAACCTGCGGCGCCATAGTTTGAAGAAGTGGTGTTTGGTCCAGCGATGCGTTTTGTGCAAGACCGGTTTGCGCCGGCGGCTCATCGAGCCAGGGCAAGCCTTGCGCTGAAGCGAGTTTGGCCAGCATTACGGTTGCAAGGAGCAGGGAACGCTTTTTCGTATCAAGTCTAATCATAATGGCCTCACTCTTTTCACTACGAATGTGACTGTATCTCCCGGTAGAATTGGCTCTCAAGCGGCAAGGCGCGGCAGAAGGGCGATGCCGCTGAATGTCGTGCCGTACGATGGACACCCGAAAGGAACGGCGGAACGCAAACCATGAACACCGGCAATCCGGCTGATCGACTAGATTCCTGGAAAGAGATTGCTTCTTATCTGCGGCGCGACGTTCGCACGGTCCAACGCTGGGAGAAGAAAGAAGGGCTGCCCGTCTATCGCCATCTGCATGACAAACTTGGGTCGATCTACGCTTACCGCAATGAGCTGACGGAGTGGTTCAATACACGGCAGCAATCCGGCGCACCCGTTGCGACCGGGAACCGCCAGGAAGGCTCCGCCGAGAAAATCAAGCTGGCGGTACTGTCGTTTGGCAATCTGAGCGGAGCCGCTGAAGACGACTACTTCAGCGACGGCCTTACAGAAGAAATGATCACGCAGATCACGCGATTACAGGCGTCAGAGCTGGCAGTGATAGCGCGCACCACGGCGGAGCACTACGATTCCAGCAGCAAGTCGCTGGAGCAGATGAAGAAAGACCTGGGCGTAGGCTATGTTCTGGAAGGGAAGGTGCGGCGAGGAGGCAATCGAGTTCGCATCACTGCGCAGCTAATCCAACTGAAAGACCAGACGCAGCTCTGGGCGGAAACCTATGAGCGCGATCTGAGTGACGTGCTGAGCGTGCAGGCGGACATTGCACAGGCAATTGCGCGCGAAATCAACCTGGCGCTGAATCTTTCCCAGAGCACGCGCCTTTCCGATCTGCAAAAAGGGCGCGGTCAGGTACAGCCCGCAGCTTATGACGCCTACCTGAAAGCGCGTTTCAACCTGCACCAGATGACGCCTTCTGCCATCAGCAAAAGCATTGAGGATTTTGAGCGCGCTATCAAGCTAGACGAAAAATATGCTCCGGCGCATGCCGGGCTGGCCAGCGCGTATGCGTTGCTGGCGATAGCGCCGTTTGATCTGCTGCCACCGCGCGAAGCCATGCCGAAAGCCGAGAAGGCAGCGCGCAAATCGCTTGAACTGGACACCTCATTCGCGGAAGCGCACACGGCATTGGCGCTGGTGAACCACCATTACCACTGGAAATGGGAAGAAGCCGCAGGCCGGTTACGAGCTGGCGATCGAGCTAAACCCGGACCATGCGGATACACATCTGTGGTACTCATGGTTGCTGCTGGCGCTGGGAAGACGCGACGCGGCCTTTGATGAGATTGAGCAGACAATGAGCATTGTGCAGGAAACAGATCCGCACCGGCTGGTGGCTGTCCACACCACGCGCGCGGCTGCTTATTATTTTGGCCGCGAATACCAGCGTGCGGTGGACGAATGCGAGAGAGCAAAGCAGCTGGATCCCGCGTACTTTATGCTGCACTTTATCGCGGGACGCGCCTATATGCGATTGAATGAGCATGCCAAAGCCATTGCGCACCTGAAGCAGGCGCGAACGGAAACAGGCGAGATGCCGCTGATGGATGCGGCGCTGGGCCTGGCGTACGCGGTGAGCGGCAAGAAGGCTGAGACGATGAAGCTGGCCGAGGCGTTTAAGTCGGCGGCAAAGAAGCGTTACATACCGCCGACATATTTCGGCATGCTCTTTGCCGGTCTGGGCGATAAAGACAAAGCCATGATGTGGCTGGAAAAAGCCTATGACGATCGCGCCGATGGCCTGACCTGGCTCAACGTTGAACCAATGCTGGATGAGGTGCGCTCCGATCCAAGATTTCAGGATTTGATCCGCAGGATTGGGCTGGTGTAGCGGACGGGGTTGGGCCGCAGCCAGAGCCGCGGCCCAAATAGGTTAACGTGCCGGTTGAGGAGTAGCTTGTGCCGGTGGAGTAGGTTTCACGCCGGAGAAATCTACTTTCGGAGTTGTGCGTGATCCCTCACTGGCGGTAAAGTACGCGTCATTGCGCTTGAATCCAGCCATTCCGGCCCATAGGCTGTTGGGGAAAAGGCCGATGAAGGTGTTGTAGTCTTGCAGAGCGTCGTTATAACGCTTGCGCTCGACAGCGATCCGGTTCTCGGTTCCCGCCAGTTCGTCCTGC
This sequence comes from Terriglobia bacterium, assembly GCA_963732195.1. Lineage (GTDB taxonomy): Bacteria > Acidobacteriota > Terriglobia > Terriglobales > Acidobacteriaceae > Angelobacter. Next base: position 23,671 of record CAVSYO010000002.1, read on the forward strand.
AGGCGCAGAAAGTTTTCATTGGACTTCAGTTGGGGATAGTTTTCCACGACCACCAGAAGACGGCCCAGTGCGCCATCAAGTTGCTGGTTGGCGGCAATTTTATCCGCAGGAGTATTGGCGGAAAGCAAACGTGAACGCGCTTTGGCAATATCGCCAAAGACGGTTTGTTCCTGCAGAGCAAAACCCTTCACCGTTTCAACCAGGTTGGGAATCAGATCAGCACGGCGTTGCAGCACGATATCCACTTGTGACCATGCGGCTTTTACAGTCTCATTTTTCGTCACCATCTGATTTTTAGCGCCCACATAACTGCTGAATCCCACAATCAGCAGCAACACAATGATCCCTATTGCTATCCAACCCTTCATCTTCTCCTCCGTTTTTATCCGAGCCTAAACTTGTCTCTTGCAATCACAGCGCATCCACTGCCTGAACCACTGTGTTAATTCCATCCAAATATTGTGCGAACGCGGAAGCAGCCGGAATCTCACTTTCATTTGCCTTGCGCTCGCGCACCTGAAGCAGCTTGAGAAAAATGCCCGGATCAAACTTGGTCCGCGCTGCCAGCCGCGTGATGTTTTCCGCCCTGTGGGGCGCAGGTTGTTCTCCCATGGCGATGAGCGTATGGCGGAACAGCGTGCTGAAAGCGGAAACGGAATCAAGCATCAAACGCCGAACGCGTTTGTCGTCGCCCGCAGCCTGGATATAACTTTGCCGCAACGTAAGCAGTTTAGTGCGCAGCTCGTGTTCCAGTTGAACGCGATGACGATCCATGGGAATGTTCATGCCGGTAAAAATATCTTCGCCGTACAGGATACGATGGCGCTGTCGGATATCGAGCATCTCAATGGCAAACACGTCAGCGGATTGCTTTAATTCTGCGTGTGAGAATATCAGCGGCGCGGGATATTTCTTTTTAGTCCAGGCATTGATTACCGGCGCCAACTTTTCCAAGACAGGCGCGGAGACCTCATTTACGACGCAGAGAATGTTGATGTCAGAATAATCGGCATGAAATTCGCCATTTGCAGCCGAGCCAAATAGCGCCACGCATTCCAGGTTGGCGCCGCCTGCCTGCTTGAGGCGATTTACAAAATCAGTAATCTGTTTGTCTGCTTCCATAAGTTATAGGCGTTTCGCGGCTACCAGCTGCCGCTTGCGCCGCCTCCTCCAGAACTGCCGCCGCCAAAACCACCAAAACCGCCGCCACCACCGAACCCACCACCGCCGCCCCAACCGCTGCCGCCGCCCCTACCCCAACCGCCGCTACTTCGGCCTCCGCTGTTCATGAACATGCCGAGCAAGAACCAAATCAGGCCTCCGCCGCCTCGCCCTGGATAATACGGAGAGGACAATCAGCACTATAACTATTCCTAGAAAAATGACACCGGCAGACGGTCCATTCGCCGGATGCTCGTCTGGCGGTGGACGCGGCGCTTCAGCGCCTTCAAGTTTTATGCCTGCATCGGCGGCGATAACATTTGCGATGCGTTGCGTCAGCAACAGCAGTGCTGGACCATACTGGCCCTGTTGCAGCAACGGAACAATTTCGCGTCCAAAGCCACCTACTTTACCGTCGGGCAAGGATCGGCTCCAAGCCCATAGCCCACCTCAATGCGACGCTTGCGATCGTTGATCGCCAGCAGAATCAATACGCCGCGATTGCTGGATTTCGGCCCGATTCCCCAGGCTTTGTAAAGACTAGAAGCGTAACTTTCAATGTCTGCGCCGTCTAAAGAGTGAATGGTAACGATGGCGATTTGAGCTTTGGCTTTTTGATCAATCTGCTGGCAGATGTTGCGGATCGACTCCGAGGACGAGGCGTCAAGCACGCCAGCGAAGTCATTCACGTATCCGGTGGGCTTGAGCTGGCTGATTGGCTCGGCGCAAAGCGCAGTGGCGAGACAGACCAGCGCCAAAACGCACCTTGTTGCCTGCCAAATTCTGTTAAGAGCCATTCGTCTCCAATTATATGCAGAAGGATGACATTGCAGATTTGTAATAACTGTGGTTTAGTCGCGCTGCTTCGGCATTGCAATATGCAATCGTGCGATGACATTTCCGGCGGCTGATGTGATAAACTCCGCCCGCTATGCTGCCAAAAATCTTATTGATGCTTTGCCTGTTGACCGTGCCGCTTATCGCCGCCGATGAGTTTACGCTGTACGAATTGCAGCAGCCGGAAACCCACCAGTTCGCCATTACTTATGACGTAACCGCAACGCGCGAAGGCGCGCCGTTCTTCTTCAATCCCATTCGGCCTGGCTCGGTGGCGACGAAAGAACGCGTGATCGAGCGCAGCAGCGGCAAAGAGTTGAAGTTCGAAACGGTGAATGGCAAAGATGCGAAAGCGACCGGACTTGTTCCGCCTGACACATCCGACAAAGCGGAATTCATCAAAGTCCATTTGCCGGGACCGGTGCCGAAAGGCGGAGAAACGCGTATCCGCATCTTCAAGACTTACACCGATGCGCCTTCCTATAGTTTGACCGACGGAAAATTGGTCTTTGTGCGACCCTTCGGCATCAAGCGCAACGTGGTGGTGCTACCAAAAGGCTGGGAACTGGTGGAGTGCGCGTCGCCCGGAATTGTTTCGACCGACGAAGATGGCCGGGTGCGCGTGAGTTTTCTGAACGATCGTGACGACCAGCTTCCGGTAAAGATTGTTGCGCGGAGGCTGCCATGAAGAGATTCATTCTCGTATGCCTGCTATTGTTGGCGGCCGGAATGCTGGCACAGGATGAATCTTTTCATCGGGCGGAGCAGGACCGCGAGATCAGTTACTGGCTGCTTGAGCCTTCAACACATCAATTCCGCATCTCGCATGACTTCACGGTAACGCGAGTAGGACAGAAGTCCGTACACAGCTTTGTTCGCAAGGGAAGCGTGGTTTCACCGGACGCGAAGATGACCGATCTTGATACAGGCAAGCCGCTGAAGACTTCAACAGTCGCAGGAAAAGATGTAAACGCGCTCGGCTATTATCCCGAGCCGGTGGAACCGGATTCAGTGGCGGTGCAGGGAGACCTTGAACATCCTGTGGGCGAAGGCCAGTCAACGCGCGTGCGGGTGCAGGAAACCTATACCGATCCAATTGGCTATGCCTTGAAAGACGGAGAGCTTACCTGGACGCGGACGCTGGGACGCCCGCTGAATTACGTCACGCTTCCTGCGGGATGGATGTTGACTCAAGTGAATACGCCTGCGGTGATTACGCTGGATGAAGAAGGACGAATCAAGTTGCGCTTCACCAATACTCGCAATGGCGATCTGGCCATTGTGATCAAGGCGAAGAAGAGGCCAGTGGCCAAGCTCTAACAGCATCGCCGTTTGCGAATGTATGCGCTAGCTATTTGCGCCGCTGCCGCGCGACTTCATACATGACTATGGCGGCAGCAACAGACACATTCAGTGACGGCACTTTTCCGGCCATGGGGATCTTTACCAGAAAGTCGCATTTTTTCCGGATCTGTTCGTGCAAGCCGTGGCCTTCAGCGCCGAGCACCAGAGCGCAATCCATTTTGTAGTCGATCTCGTCGTATAGTTTGTCGCCCCGCTCGTCGAGGCCAACAGTCCATATATTGCGCGACTTCAGCTCTTCCAGCGCACGGCCGGCATTGGTAACGCGGGCAATCGGCAGATATTCTGACGCTCCAGCGGACGCCTTGACTACCGTCCCGGTAACGCCGGCGGCGCGCCGTTCAGGAATAATAATGCCGTCAGCGCCTGCGCCTTCCGCGGTGCGGATAATCGCGCCAAGATTGTGCGGATCTTCAATGCCATCCAGCAGCAGAACAAAACTGTGCGCGCCACGTTTGCTGGCCAGGATATCGTCAACGTCGTTGTATTGCTTTTCCGCCGTGACCGCGACAACGCCTTGATGATTCGCCGCGCGAGCCAGTCGCGTGAGCTGTTCACGTGGCATGGTGCGCAGCGGAACTCCAGCGCTGCGGCAGAGCTGCGCGATCTTCTGGATGCGCGCATCGCCGCGCCCCGGCGCAACGGCCACGTAATCGAAGGCGCGCTGGCGCGCCGACAAAGCTTCTTCTACAGCATGAATGCCAAAGATAATCATCAGGGGGCGGGTGCTTGCCGACTCTAGTGTTGCAGCAATCGGAAATGCGCACAAGTGGCGAATAATTCCGGCCGCAGGCTTTTCGTAGAGATTTCTTATATTCTGTGCCGCAAAAAATCTCACGCTATGTTGTGTTTGCCCCGCTGGCCTTTAGAATACATTTGAGACGAACGTCTGCTCAACTCCATGCTGCACAAAAAGTCGCAACTTCCCGTGGTGCTTTCGATTGCCGGCCACGATCCTTCGTCGGGCGCGGGAATCACCGCAGATGTTAAAACCATTGCGGCGCACGGCTGCTACGGCGTTACATGCATTACCGCTCTCACAGTGCAATCCACGCTGGGCGTAACGCGCGTTGATCCCATTGAGGGCAGAATGATTACTGAAGCCCTTGAGCAGCTGATGGATGACCTGGAAATTTCCGCGGTAAAAATTGGCATGCTGGGATCGGCGGAAGCAGCCAAGTGTGTTGCAGCTTTTCTCAAGCGGTATTCCATGCGACATGTCGTGCTTGATCCCATTATCCGTTCCAGCTCCGGGGCTGAACTCATTTCGCGCGATGGTCTTCAGGTGATGAAAGACCGCATTCTGTGCCGCGCAAGCGTGATCACTCCAAATATTGATGAAGCGGCCGCGCTTACAGGTCTTGCCGTGAGCACAATGGAGGAAATGGAGCTGGCCGCTGTGCGACTGCATGAAATGGGTGCGCGCAATGTGATCATCACCGGCGGACACCTTGATCCGCCGCACGATCTTGTGAGCAAAGAGGACCGACGCTCTACTATTCTTGAAGGAACTAAAATTGCCGGCCAATCCACGCACGGAACGGGCTGCGCTTTTTCAACGTCGGTGGCGTGTCATCTGGCGAAAGGGAATGATCTGCTCACAGCCGCCAAGGCCGCCAAACATTATGTGGAAAGCGCTCTGCGGAAGGCGCCGCCCATCGGCAAGGGCGTTGGTCCCGTGGTCTAGACTGCTAAATCAGCCCGCAAATCACTGCTGCGGCGGATTATCGTTCTGCTGCTGTTGTGAATTCGGAGGCTGCTGCGCGTTGGGCGGCTGCTGTGCCGGACGCGTCTTCAACTGCGGCTCATTATTATTTGCCGGAGGCTGATTCGGTTGTGGCTGATCAGACTGCGGGGCCGCAATGGGTTCTTCTTCTTGATTCTGCGGAGTCCGGCGGAATTCCGGAGGCGTGGTGTTGGTTTTGGGCGGCGCAGTTTTTGGTTCCACGATAATGCGGTTATCGCGTGTCCTCAGCGCCGGAGGCGCGCCGCTGCGGCGTCTGGCTTCTGCCTTTGCCTCAAAGCTTGATTCCACCAGCGTGGTGCTCTGTTCCGCTACGTGGCCCACGGTTTGGCCTTCCACTTCAGGCCGCGTGGAAACCATTACCTTCTGGCGTGCGCGCTCCGCGCGTTGCGCCTGTTCATAAAATGACTGCGCGGTTTCAGTGTCGCCTTGCAGTTCGGAGAGGTAGCCCATGTTGTTGAGCGCGAAAGAATTGTTTGGATCCATCTTGTAAGCCTGCTCAAAACTATCACGCGCTGCCTTGCTGTCATTCCGGTTCATGGCGGAAACGCCGCGCAGATTCAAGCGCGCCACGCGGGCCTGCATGTCCTGCGCCTTGCTCAGCTCTTTGCGGCTTTTGTCGGCATTTTGCTGCGCCACTTCGCTGATCGGCTTGCCGCGCCAGCTCTTGTTAAAGGCAATCACAATGGGCTCGCGGGAGCCTGTGGCCGCTGAGTTGTCGTAATAGCGGATCGCCGACTCCAGCTCGCCCTCTTTTTCCTTGGCGAATCCCATGTTGTTCAGCGTGAACGGATTTTTAGGATCGATCTTGAGCGCGGCCTGCAGCACCACGTCGGCTTCTGGTGCGCGATCGCGATTCAGCAATCCCAGCGCTTCGCTATTCAGTTCGTTCACCTTCATCGGGCCTTCAGCGGTGTGTCCGGCAACGCTGGCCACGGTCTTGCCTTGCGCGTCCTGACTGGTGGAGCGGTCAATTACGGCCTCTGAAGTGTTGGCCTTGGCCTGATCATAATAGCGCTCCGCGCGGTCCCGGCTGCCTTCAAGTTCAGAGACATATCCCAGGTTATTCAGCGTGAACGGATCGTTAGGGTCAATCAGATAGGCCTTATAGAAGAGGCGCTTGGCCTTGCCGATGTCATGCTTCTTGAGCGCTGCCACGCCATCGCGGTTCAACTGCTGTACCGGAGTGAACTTGCTTTTCTTGGGCAGCGGGATGCGCAGTTCCTGGGCCTGGGCGGCAAATCCGCCGGACATCAGAGACAAACCAGAGACAAAGCCAGAACGGAAGGCGCCAATACTGAAGAGACGGTAGCGAATGGGGAACGCATGAGTTTTTTCAAATCCTCGCTTCAAGTCCCTGGCCCTGTTACAGCGTTACTTCCACAGCGTTACTTTCACACCAAGGGCTGCAGGGCAGTAGCTCTGCTTGTCTGTTGGATGGCAAAACCCCCTCTCAGGTTGGGCAAGAGCAGATTTAAGGTTGCCTGCCATCTGAGTTGCTGCTCTTTGCATCCAACGGATTGTCAGAGCTTTATCGTTCAGAAGCCAGGCGTTCGGAGTCCCTTGAACTGTATGCATCGTTCCCCTAAAGTGTCGCTCTTTTTTCTGGTTATGATATTTGGCCTTTGCGGCTGGGCGCAGGAAAACCCGGCCACGCCTAAGCCTGGCTCGGGCGTGCCGCAATCGCCTGTGCCGAACACGGCGCCAGCGCAGCCGGCGGTCACTCCTGCTCCTGGGCAGCCGCCTTTGGCCGAACAGCCAAAGCCGACGGACCAGTCGGACAGCCCCGTCAACCAGCCCGACAAGCCCGGCCCAGCCTGCGGCGTCCGACCAGAAGAATTCGAGCGCCGATACGAAATCCACCGTCCAGAAGACTGCCGAGCAGAAAGCTGCCGACCAAAGATCGGCTGAGCAGAAGTCGGCTGACGAAAAAGCTAAAGGCATCGACAAAACCGGCCCAGCTCCGCCAGCCGCTACGCCGACTCCTATTCCCCAGGCGCAGCCCAAGACGGACATTCTTGATAGCTCCGCCACATCCGGCGCGCTGGTTACAGACGGGCACGATCCCATTCTTGATCCCGCGCCCATGCCGCGCACTACTACAACCATGGTCGGCGGCACCATTACTGGCGTTGATCGCCTGCGCAACAAGATGACCGTGCACGTTTTTGGCGGCGGGCACTGGACCGTCAACTTTGACGAGCGCACACACATCTTCCATAACGGCAGGGAAACCACCCAGCTTGCCATCAAAAAGGGCGAGCGCGTTTACGTTGACACGCAGCTGGACAACAACAAACACGATATTTTTGCCCGCAACATACGCGTTGGCGTGGCTGAGCTGCCTGCTGATGCCGACGGCCAGATCATCGCCATTGACGCCAAGCACAACGAACTTACGCTGCGTGACTCGCTCAATTCCGTGCCAGTGCGCTTCGCCGTCGACCAGGAAACCCGCATCAGCAACGGCCAGACCCCTGCGGCCTTTAAGGACGTGAAGCCGGGAACGCTGGTGCATGTGCGCTTTGCCGCGTCCAGCCCCAACCGCGGTCTGGCGCGTGAAGTCAGCATCATCGCCGTGCCCGGATCAACGTTTACGTTTGCCGGAAAGGTCACGTTCCTTGATCTCCATCGCGGGCTGATTGCTGTGCAAAACTCTACGGACGATAAGAATTATGAGATTCACTTTGCTCCGTCGGCTGTTACAAACAGAAATGAGCTCGGCGTTGGCCGCGATGTCCTGGTACGCGCAACGTTTGAAGGCGCGAGATACATGGCGCAGTCTGTGAATCCGACGAGGGCGCCGGAGGAAGAGAAATAGCTGGTGGCTCCGGCTTCGTGTCCGCCCATCGCCGGAAGTTCCCTAAATATCCTTGTTGATTAACGCCGAGGTTGTCCCCGGCCAATTGCGCTGCGATGACGCGCCCCAAGGCGCTCCGAGAGCGTGGAAATGGTGCGCAAAGAGGCGTTTAAGAATGTCAAATAACATGTTGAAGCAGGTCCTCGGGCGAATTTTATGAAGGGTTAAAGATAACGTTGCGGGGAAAGGGGTATCGCCCTGCCAATGATCTGAGCTACGAGCTTCCACGCAATGTGCACATCGAGAACGGTGGGTGTGTCCAAATACACTTCGATCGCGTAAAACCAGGTGCCCCCTGCAGCCTTCAGAGCGTCCGGCCAGATCAAGGTAAAAAACACTATGTGCCGTTTGTGCCGAACTCTCCTACCCCACGCGTCCACCTGGCGGCTCAAGCTGCGCTATGTTTCGGGCGGCCGGGATGGAAAGAGGAAGAGCAAGCACGAAGCGCACGAGCTACGCCGGTCCCCCAAATCTCACCTATGACGCGCTGAAAGTTCGCGCCCAGCACTTTTTCAATGACTGCTGGGGGCTGCCCGCTTTCGCCAATTCCGCCGCGATGTCCTGCATGTGATCTGGGCCGTTCAGGTCGGGGACGTAGGGATAGCGGTCTTCGCCGGGGGCGGCAACGCCGGCCTGCTTGCGGTTTGCCATATTCTGGTTGAAAACGGCTTGCTGCTCTGGCGTGAGCACCACTTTCTGAATCCCGCCATCGGAGCCGATGCCTACATGGTCTGCTCCGCAAACGTTAATCGCATGCACCAGATGATTGAGCACGTGCTCGCGCGTGGGCACGGTTGGCGACGAGACAAGGTAGGGCATGAGGTAAACGCCGAAGAAGCCCCCGCGATCTGCCAGTGGCTTGAGAATTTCATCCGGTTTGTTGCGCGGATACGCGTAGACGGCAGCGCATCCTGCATGCGAGATCAGCACCGGCCTGGTCGAGTGCGCGATACCTTCTGCAGTGGTGCGATAGCCGCTGTGGCTGAGGTCAACAGCAACACCAGCGTCGTTCATCAGCTTCACAGTGTAAATGCCTGCCGTGGTGAGCCCGGCATTTGCGGTTTCAAGGCAGCCATCGCCGAATTTGCCGCGCCTGTTGTAGGTGAGCTGCATGATGCGTACACCAAGCTTGCGGAAGGTGGCGATCCGCTCGGGATCTTCTTCCAGGAACTCAGGGTTCTGAAAACCGAGCATGATTCCAGCTTGTTTTCGTGTTTGGCCCGAACCAGATCGGGATGATGGCGCACGAGCAGGAACGCATCAGGGATGGTCGTCTACCAGCTTCTGCACATTTCCGAGATTATAGACAGTTTCGTTGAAGTCAGGTACCGAGATGGTGAAGTTGACGCCCGTTGCCGGACTTGCGTACTGCGGTGAGCTCGTCCGCTCCGGGGTTCGCTTCAATGTCGCCCGAACGGAGCACACAGGGAGTCGATGACGATTGCCTTCGAAATAGAGAGCGTTGATCGGCGATGGCTCATCGGCGAAGGCTCGAGCGCTGAAGCGCGGCAAAATCGCCACTGCCGATGCCTTCAACAGGGACACGTTGAATTCCCGGCGGTCCATGACTCCTCCAAATCGTCCGAGCCGCTAGCTTTTCTTTCTCGGCTTCATCATCTGCCACTGTTCTTCCGTAAGCATGTCGCCCATATGTGCAAACTCGCTTGCGCCCTTGAGTTGTTCGCCTCCGTCCATCACGATCTGTTCTCCGTTGACATACCCGGATTTGTCGCTCACCAGGAAAGCCGCAAGGTTGGCCAGCTCTTCATGCGTGCCAAAACGCCCAAGAGGATTTTTTTTCTTGGCCATCTCTTCCAGCGATTTCACCGGCATCAGCCGTGAGAATGCGCCTTCGGTCGGCACCGGACCCGGAGCAATGGCGTTAAAACGGATACCCCGCTTACCCCATTCCACTGCCAGGCTGCGCGTTAGGTTCAGCACGCCCGCCTTTGCCACCGATGACGGTACAACGTACGGAGAGCCCCATTGTGCGTAAGTCGTGGTGATGCTTAGAACGCTCGCTTTCCGGCCATCCTTGATCCAGCGCTTGCCACAAGCCATAGTGCAATGAATCGTTCCCATAAGGACGATTCCGATCACTGCCTCAAACGCTCCAATGGAAAGCTCTTCCGTGCGGCAAAGAAAATTACCGGCAGCGTTGTTTACCAGCGCGTCCAGCGGCCCATCCTGCCAGAAGCTCTCGATCATTGCTTCCACTCGATCATTCTGGCGGACGTCGCAAGAAAAAGTTTTCACTGTACCGCCTGTCGACTTACGCAGTTCATCGGCGGCTTCCGCCAGCACTTCTTCGCGGCGTCCACAGATATAAAGCGATGCGCCAAGTTCCAGAAAGCGCTTGCCCATGCTCTTGCCCAGGCCGGTGGCGCCGCCAGTGACCAGAATTCTCTTGCCTGCCAGTAAATTCTTTTCAAACACGGTTGAGTGTCCTTCTTGTTTATGGGAATGACGAACATCGTACACGGCAAAGGCTTTCTCTTGCCATAGCAGGAATGACAGGCCAATTGTTCAGACTCTGTTTTGAGCTCTGGCCAAGGCTCCCTGCCTTGCACCAGCATGTTTTGTGACGCCGAAAGGGGTATCGAGGTCTACAAGGAAGGCTCGCAGGCTTACGAGTTCAAGGGTACGAACGGATTCCTGCTCACTTTCGACATGACTTCAAAGGACGTGCCCAGCGGCAAAACTCCCACGGGCAAACTGACAACCACTTGACTCGACTGTTTTAGTTGTGCGCCGGAACCTCTTTTGGCGCACTCTTTCTTGTGATGGCAGAGCCTTAGGTGCATCGGCGGCCGTCATTCAGGTTGCCGCACCGCGACCAACGGCAGGTCTAGCTCCGCGGCCCACTTTTCCCACGACGCAGCCTTACGTTGGATGAAGATTCGTTCAAGTGCCGTGCGGTCTGCTTTTCTAAGGCCAAGTTCAGCGAGTAGTCGTTCCGCGAAATGTGGCTCCAGCGCTGCTATAGCAATCCATCCGTCGTTCGCCCGATAGAAGCCGTAAAGCGGGTACGCTCCTCCGAGTATCCCATCTGACGAGGTAAGACCGGCCTTGAGCGGCGCTGCCAGATCACGCGCACATTCATGGAGAGAGACCCATGCGCAACCAGCCTGGCCACTGCGTGCGCCACGATTCAGCAGCGCCAGCGCCATGCTTACGGCCCTTTCGGCTCCCGCCAAATCGATAAACAAAGTCGGCGGCATCTGCGGCGGTCGCAGAAGACCCAAATCACTCTGGTACGTCAGATCGTGGCCTGTACGCTCCTCGAACGGCGCAGGGTATCCAATGATTCCCACAAAACAGAGCCGCGGATGGCGGGCGTGCAGGTTTTCCCAATCCAACCCCATCCGCTGCAAGGCTGAGGGCCGGAATGAAGCCAGCAAAAGATCCGCCTGTGCCAACAAATCGTCCAACTTGGCGCGTCCTTCCGCCGACTTAAGATCGAGCGGCACGACCGTCTGCCCCTGGCACAGCGACTCATACAACGCTGGCGCTGCGGTTCTGGTTGCGTCTCCAGCCGGAGGCTCTACCTTGGTGACATCCGCGCCAAGCTTGGTCAAGCGCGCCGCCGCTACCGGGCCGGGAACATTCAGCGCCAGGCTTACAATCTTTATTCCCTGCAACAGCGTTGAATCGGACTGGGAACTCATTATTTTTCCTGACCTGGCGTTGAAGATTTCGGATTACTGCATTCGCGCCGGCTGGCATTGCCAACCGTGCTCATCTGGCCGGACACCGGATCAATTGAAACATTCATCAGCTCGCCGCAGCGGAACTCCAGAGAGTAGCGATTGCCGGCAAAATTCTTGACTCCCACTGTACGCCCATCCTCGGTAATTTCTTGACGCATGCTCAGCAGCTTGCCGTTTGCGAAGTTGGCCCATCCGTAAGGAGTGCCCGCGCGATAATACAACTCCTGCGTCTTTGCGCCCAGCACGTTCCAGTAAGTAATGGTTCCATCCAGCTTGCCATTGCGGTAGTTCGCCTCCTGCACCAGCCGGCCATCTTGAAAATTCTCGAAAGCTCCATGCTTGATTTCCAGGCCATCGGCATCGGTATACGCGTAATACATTCGTTCGCGTTCTAAGCGATGGCCCGGCGCCCACACCGTCACACGATGTACGAATCGGCCCTCAACCTTTCTCGGAAAACCAATGAAAAATTCATGCGCCACCGCTGCCACGGCAATCAGGCTGCAGGCCAGCACAATAAAAACCTGGATCTTCCGGGCGCGATTCATGGCTGCCTATTATAGGCAATCGGCATTGTGATACAGAACGCGAGTGCACGGGGAAGTCTGCAACGGTGAATCATGTGCCGCGTGATAAAATTCGCTGCGTTTATCGGAGAAAACCAGAATGAGCTTGCGAAAGCAATCTTTGTGGATATGCCTGTTAACCCTTATTGCCTGCATTTGTGCCGGCGCAACTGAACGCCAGAACAATGCCGACTACCATGCTCGGCGCGCAGCGCTGGCCAAGCAGATGGAAGGCGGAACGCTTGTGCTGTTTGCTCCCACTGAAGCTGAAGGCCCCAATAATCTTTACGGTTTCCGCCAGGACGATAACTTCTTTTACCTCACCGGATGGCTCGAACCCGGGGCGGCGCTGCTCATCAATTCCAATCCTTATGTGGAAATTCTTTTTCTGGCCGAGCACAACGTCACGCAGGAAAAATGGACTGGCCCCAAGCTTGGCCCGGAGAATCCGCAGGCGCCGCAGCAGACCGGCTTTGACAAAGTCGAGAGCCTGGATAAGATGCACGACGAGTTGCTCAAGCTTTTGCCGCAACCGCGTGCCACGGTTTATTCCGATCTCGGTGCCAACGGACAGACCACGGCCTCAACCGGCCCGTTGGAATGGCTGCGTCGCGGCAACTCATTTCCCAATTACGTTTCATTCAAGGATGCCAAACCGTTGATCGCGCATCTGCGCACCGTAAAAGATGCTGGAGAATTGAAGATGATCTCTCGCGCCTCAGACGCTTCAGTCGCCGCTCACCTCGCTGCATTGAAAGCCATCCATCCCGGCGTGAACGAGCGCGAGATTTCCGCGCTCATGCAATATGAGTTCGGCAAGCGTGGCTGTGAGCGCCCAGCTTACGCGCCCATTATAGGCTCCGGATTCTTCTCCACGGTGCTGCATTACTCGGCCGACGATCGGACCATGCAGGACGGAGACCTCGTGGTAATGGACGTAGGCGGGGAATTCTCAATGTATGCCACCGATATCACGCGCACCGCGCCGGTCAATGGAAAATTCACCGCCCGCCAGCGCGAGATTTACAACATTGTGCTGGCCTCACAGGAGGCTGCGATGCAGGCGTTCCAGGCAGGAAAGTCCAAGCTGCCCACCAGCCGCACCGATCCAGATTCGCTTTATAAAGTCGCTTTTGATTACATCAACACTCACGGCAAAGACCTTCACGGCGAGCCGCTGGGAAAATATTTCATCCACGGACTGGGACATCATGTGGGCTTGAATGTGCATGACGCCAACGATTCTGCGTTGCCGCTCGACAAAGGCATGGTCTTCACGCTTGAGCCGGGAATTTACATTCCGGAAGAAAAGCTTGGTGTACGCATTGAAGATATGTTTGCTGTCGGACAGGACGGCAAACTCATCATGCTGAGCCACGGCCTGCCCCGCACGGCGGATGAAGTTGAGAAAGCGATGGCGAAGTAATCTTAGGACGAAAACGGCTGCTACTTGATCGCCACCGCCAGCGTGTCGTGGTGCTCGCGGATAAATCGCCTTAGGTATGGTCCAATCTGGTTTGGGGCCTCAAATCCCGCAGCTTTCGCGGCGGCTTCCTGATCTTTCGGCAACGCGTCTGCGCTTTCAGCGTAATGCTTTAAGTCGCGGAAGACGCCGATGGTGAAAATGTCCCACGCCGCTCCCTGATCGCGCACAAAGATAAAATTCTGCGGCTGCTTCAGAGCTTTTGAATAGGCATTTTCCATTTCGCGTTCTTTGTACAGGTCGGCGAACTTACCCGGCAGCGCCACAAACATCTCAACGTGAAAGAACGCCCCGTCCGCAAAGGCTTTCCGCAGATCAGCCAGCGGCGGTCCGTAGGCAAACAGGTCTTCCTGCCACGCGATCTGCTCTTTGAATTTCTCGTCGAGCTTCGCGGCCTGCTGCGCTTGCTGGCGCTTGGCGATTCGCGCTGGCTGGTAATACTCAGCATAGCCGCCGACAGGGAAGAGCACCATCAGGTCCCAGTGGTCGCCCTGGCTGTGTCGCATCCAAAGCGGCGCTTCGTCTCCAGCCTGTTTCAGTTCAGCTGCGCGCGCCTTGTACAGATCAATCAGATCCAGCAATCTGCCCGGGGCGGCTTGTACTAGCGTGACTTTATAGAGGTAAGGATTGTCGGCAGCGCGTGCTGGCACGGCCAAGCACAGCGGCATGCTGCACAACAAAAGAAACAATAAAGCGTGTACGTATCGATGTCGCATGAGGAACTGGCTCACTTTCAGTGGAATCTATCGAGGGGGATTATAGTTCCCCGTGAAGGCATCCGCTGTTATTTCTCCGCGCCTCCGTGTCTCCTTGGTGGGGTTTGGTTTTTCGATTCCGGGCGATGCCGCAAGGCCGCTTGTGATCAGAGTCACAGCGTTTGCGCCATCTCCGCTGCGATGGTAACGTAAGAAGTTTGCATTGTGAATGTATTTCGGGGAGGAAGCATGGCGTCATCTTATAACGGGGTTCCACTGCCGGCAGGAGGCAGCCCCATTACTTACAGCGGCGGCAAGCTGCAGGTTCCGGATAATCCAATCATTCCTTACATTGAAGGCGACGGCACGGGCCGCGACATATGGGCCGCATCCGTGCGCGTGTTTCGATGGCGCTGTAGAAAAGGCTTACGGTGGCAAGCGCAAGATTCACTGGTATGAAATCTTTGCCGGCGAAAAAGCATTCACGAAATTTAAAGACTGGCTGCCGCAAGGCTCCGTTGACGCCGCGCGTGACCTACATGTTTCCATCAAAGGCCCGCTCACAACGCCGATTGGCGGCGGTATTCGTTCCCTGAACGTTGCATTGCGGCAGATCATGGACCTCTACGCGTGCATTCGTCCGGTGCGCTATTACTCTGGCGTGCCGTCGCCTGTGAAACATCCTGACCAGCTGAATGTAATTATCTTCCGTGAGAACACTGAAGACGTTTACGCCGGCATCGAATGGAAGCAGGGAACGCCTGAAGTTAAAAAGCTGCTGGATTTCCTGAACAACACCATGCTCGCCGGAACGAAGAAGCGCATTCGTGAAGATTCCGGTGTGGGCATCAAGCCGATCTCGATTACAGGCACGAAACGCCTTGTGCGCATGGCCATCCAGCACGCAGTCAAGAATAAACGCCGGTCGGTGACGCTGGTACATAAAGGCAACATTCAGAAATTTACTGAAGGCGCTTTCCGCGAGTGGGGCTATGAAGTCGCGCGCGATGAGTTCCGCGACCAGATTGTGACGGAGCGCGAGAGCTGGATTCTGGATAACAAAGACAAGAATCCTAACTTGAGCATTGAGCAGAACGCTGCAATGATTGAGCCCGGGATGGACTTTGCTCCAGAGAGCTTCAAGCAAGAGCTTTACGCTGAAGTAAAGAACGTGCTGGATTCCATTGGCAAATCGCATGGCAATGGCGAGTGGAAGAAGAAGATCATGATCAATGACCGCATTGCCGATTCAATCTTCCAGCAGGTGATTATTCGCCCGGCCGAGTATGACATTCTGGCTACTCCAAACCTGAACGGCGACTATATTTCCGACGCCTGCGCGGCACAGGTGGGCGGGCTGGGCATAGCGCCCGGAGCCAACGTGGGCGATCAGCACGCTGTCTTTGAAGCCACGCATGGCACGGCCCCCAAGTATGCGGATAAAGACGTGATCAATCCCGGATCGGTGATTCTTTCCGGTGTGATGATGCTTGATTATCTTGGCTGGTCAGAAGCGGCGCGGATGATCGAAACGTCTCTCGAAGCCACAATCCAACAGAAGTTTGTGACGTATGACTTTGAGCGTCTTATGCCGGGCTCCACCAAGGTAAAGACCAGTGAGTTTGCCGGACACATGATTGAAAATATGGTTGACCGGCGCAAGAAAACAGCAGTGTAGACTTCAGCAAAATTCAGGAAGGAAAAGGAATGCGCAAAAAAGTAACGATTGTAGGTGGAGGAAACGTGGGCGCAACGTGCGCTCACTGGGTGGCCTCAAAAGAACTGGCCAACGTTGTATTGATTGATGTACTGGAGGGCGTTCCCCAGGGCAAAGGTCTGGACCTGCTGGAAGCCATGCCCATTGAGAAACGCGATTCGTACGTTCTGGGAACGAACGATTACGCCGATACCGCGAACTCTGACATTGTGGTGATCACCGCAGGAATCGCGCGCAAGCCGGGCATGAGCCGCGACGATTTGCTCAACACGAATTACAAAATCATGCAGGACGTGATCGCCAAAGTGGTGGCCAACTCGCCGAACTGCATCCTGATAGTAGTTTCCAACCCGCTGGACGCGATGGCGCAGGCGGCGTTCAAGCTGAGCAAGTTTTCCCGCAATCGCGTCATCGGAATGGCCGGTGTCCTTGACTCCGCTCGCTTCCGCACCTTCATCGCGCAGGAACTCAATGTAAGCGTGGAAAACGTGACGGCGTTCGTGCTTGGCGGACACGGTGACACCATGGTGCCGCTGGCTCGTTATTCAACCGTCGCGGGTATCCCGATCACGGAGTTGATCCCCAAAGATCGGCTTGACGCCATCATCCAGCGCACGCGCGACGGCGGCGCCGAGATCGTGAAATACCTGAAGACCGGCAGCGCTTATTACGCGCCATCCGCGGCTGCCACGGAGATGGTGGAAGCCATTCTCAAGGACAAGAAAAAGATCCTGCCCTGCGCCGTTCATCTAGAAGGCGAGTACGGCATCAAAGGCCTTTTTGTCGGCGTGCCGTGCAAACTCGGCTCGAACGGCCTGGAGCAGATCATTGAAATCAAACTGACACCAGACGAGCAAGCGGCATTGCAGAAGAGCGCCGATTCTGTGACTGAGCTGGTGAAGGTGATTGGCGTTTAAGGCTTTTGTGATGCAAGAAAGCCGGCGCGCTGCGTCGGCTTTTTTATCGTTGCGTCCCCACCGCTCAAGCAGGACCATCGGTTTCCGGCAGCGCATGTTCATCTGAATAGTTTTGCCAGCCTTGGTAGCTCTTGATGATCTCCTGAACTGCGGCATTCAACATCAACGTTAAGTCCCAATGATCGACGATGATCGCGTGCTCTTCCAGATAGAGCAAAGACTGGCGTTCCTCGTCCATGGTGCGTTGTAGTCCCGCGGGAGTGGCCACCAGAAACTTGTACATGCCTATGTGTTCATCTGGAGGATTTCGGGTTTCAATAAAAAACTCATCAAAGAAACATCTTGGGTCGGCTGGGCCGTGCAGGAGATCGATTTTGGAAAAATGGTAGTTGAGGAATTCTGGACGGTTGTACTTGCCGTCATCATCCTGCTCCAACTCCGGAAGTCGAACAGGGAAGGGCAGGTCCGCGCCGACCGCTGTTCCGCCGCGCTGTTGCTCGGCGACTTCTTCTTCCTCCACAGGCAGGCGAGGAACTGGAGGTGGTTGCGGCACCTGCGGTCCATGGATCTCCTCCGTCGCGGAGAGCTTCCGCCCCAACAGCAGCAGGAGCAGAAATGCCACGACAAAGATGACAACCTTAACTGGATCCATGCTGGCGGTTGCTACGGTGCGTTCAATCGTGATGGAATTGATCACCACATCTTTTACCGGACGGTCCTGCGCGCCTTTTTTCACCTTTGAAATTTTGTCGGCCACATCCTGACCTTCTACCACCTCACCGAAAATTGTGTGATTGCCGGTAAGCCACGGTGTGGCGGCAACGGTGATAAAAAACTGGCTGCCATTTGTTCCTGGGCCAGCATTCGCCATGGCCAGCTTGCCTGCTTTATCGAATTTATAGGGCGAGCCTTTAGTTTCGTCTCCGAATTTGTAGCCCGGGCCGCCCATGCCAGTGCCGCTGGGATCGCCGCCCTGGATCATAAAATCTGGAATTACGCGGTGAAAGATCGTGCCGCTATAAAGTGGGCCATCACCGCCTTTGCCGCTTACGCTGTCTTTCCAGCTACGCTTGCCTTCGGCAAGATCGGTAAAGTTCTTGGTGGTAATGGGAGCTTCCTTTTCAAAAAGCCGGCAAACAATCTTGCCTTCAGTCGTATCAAAAACTGCATATGTGCCTGGCTGGCGTGCCATAGATTATTCCTTTCGAAAATCTCTTGCGTGGTCTTTGAATACTTCGTTTATTTCTTCGGTGCTGCAGGTGCTTTCGCGCCGGTTGATTTCTTGGCTGCCGGCTTTGCGCCGGCGCCCACAATCTCAATGTGCGTGATCTTCACCGGATTCGCAGGACGGCTATTGTTCCCGTTACATGTCAGTACCGCCGCCGCAAGGCATGCGGGCGATTTTCTTTACCAACTCCACGCTGTCGTCATCGCACTGGCCAAAGATGGTATAGCCGCTGTTGGGAGCGCGGCGGCCGCCCGCGCATCCGTTAGGATCCAGGCAGGGATTGAGGAAGGGAACTTCCTTCTCTGTAATAAAGAACTGCGAACTGTTGGTATTGGGCCCGCGGTTCGCCATGGCGAGCCGTCCCGGTTTGTCAAAGAGCAGGTCGGGATGCAATTCGTCTTCAAACTCAAAGCCTACGTCGCCGCTGCCGCTGCCGGAAGGATCGCCGCCTTGAATCATGAATTCAGGGATCGTGCGATGAAAGATTACGCCGTCATACAAAGGCTTTCCATGCATCTGTCTTGCCGGTAGCCGGGTCTTTCCACGGCTTGGTGCCTTTGGCCAGTCCCACAAAATTGGCTACCGCTTTAGGGGCCTGGGCAGGGAAAAGCGTGCACTTCAGGTCTCCTGCGGAAGTATGGATGATGGCTGTGGGAGCTGCCTTGGCCGGCGCGGCTTTGCCGGCGGTCTTTGCGCCAGTCTGGGGGGCCGCTCCTGTAGCTGGAGTTTTCGGCTTGCTTTGCGCCCCAGCGGCAAGGCCCAAACACAGTAGAATCAACGCTGCACGAGTCACCATTCGTCTCTCCTTGTAAGGACGTAACCGGATATTAGAAATGGAGAGCAGTTAGAAGTAAAGTCTACCGGTTGGACGCTTTCTTCCGTGGGAACCTTTTCTGCTTCTCTCGGTAATCATCCTTGAAAGGACAAATAACCGCCTGCCGCCACCGATGGCCAATTCGATGTCCGACGAAGAGCTTATGGCGCAGGTACGCAGCGGCGTTGGCGAGATGCTGGGCGTGTTATTTGAGCGCTACCACGTGCCTTTATTCAACTTTTACTTGAAGCTGACCGGTGACCGAACAGCGAGTGAAGACCTGGTGCAGGAAGTCTTCTTCCGGATACTGAAGTATCGCCACAGCTATCGACCAGAAACAGCTTTTCGCGCATGGATGTACCAGATCGCCCGGAACGCGCGGGTTGATCTGCTGCGCAAGCGCCGGCCAGAAACAAGCCTGGAACCTGAAATGTCCCCTGCTGTAGCGCCGGTGGATACGGCCCAGCAAAGCCAGGAAGCAATGCTGTCTGCACAGCGCGCTAATGCAGATATCGGAAGATAAGCGCGAAGTTCTGGTTCTGAGCCGCTTCCAGGACTTGAAGTATGAAGAGATTGCTCAGCTGCTGGGCTGCGAAGTAGCGACGGTGAAAACCAGGGTTCATCGCGCGTTGCAGGACCTGAGACAAATATTCCAACAGCTTGAAAGCGGAAAAGCTTTACGCGGCAAGGGACGGCAGGGAAGATGGCCTGCGCCCGGGAGTGTGCAATGAACTGCGAAGAAATTGGCGAACTTTTACCGGATTATCTGCAAGGCAGGCTAAGCGCTGACCATGCAGGAGTTGTGGAAAAGCATTTGGCGGAGTGCGCAACGTGCGGCGAAGAAGCTGCTCTGTGGAAGAAGCTGGCATTGTTGCCGGAAGAGCAGCCCAGTCCGGCGCTCGGAATCGCGCTTTAAAGCGATGCTTGAGAGTTATCAGGAAGGCCGCTGGGAGAAAAGCAGTCTGGCGGCGGAAAAGACCAAGACTCCTGTCCCAATGTTGTGGGGGCTGGGCAACTGGAGACAACTGCCTGCGGCGGGGATAGTTTGGGCGTGCCTCTTCCTGGCCTGCGGATATTTCATCGGTAAACACGCTGATCGCGGCGCGAACCCCGAAGTACAGAAACAGCTAGCAGATCTGCAAGGCGAACTTGGCGCTACGCGGCAAATGGTTGCGCTCTCGATGTTGCAGCAGCAATCCGCCAGCCAGCGGTTGGAAGGCGTGAGCTGGACCACTCGCTTGCCTGAGCCAGACCCGAAAGTGATGGGCGCGTCTGATGCACACCGTACGCTTTGACAATAACGTGGATGTGCGTCTGGCAGCCCTGGACGCGCTGAGCCGTTATGCCGATCGGCCTGAAGTTCGCCGCGACCTGGTGGACGTGCTCCAGACCACGCAGTCTCCCATGGTGCAGGTGGCATTGATTGACCTGCTGGTGGACTTGCATGACAAAAGCGCTGTCCCGCAATTCAGAAAATTTCAGCAGGACCCGAACATAAATCCCACGGTAAAGAAACGCGTGGATTGGGGAATCCAGCAGTTGAACTAGTTTTGATCCCGAGCATAGCGAGGGATCGCTATCACCGAAGAGAAATTGGAGGGAACTGTGATCAAGCAAAAGTTTCTTACATTCATTCTGATGTATTCCGTTGGTTTGATGTTCTTGCCCGCGTTCGCCAGCCCGCTGCATGCGGCCGGCGACGATGATGACTCCGATTCTGGCATGCGCCTGGAAGAGAAAGAAACAATTCGCAAGACCTTCAATCTCACCGCGGCCCATAAAATCCTGGAAATCGACAACATTTTTGGCTCGATTGAGGTGACAGGCGCGCAGGGAGATCAGGTTCAACTGGTGGTCAATAAGACGATCTCTGCTGAGTCCAAAGACCGCATGGAAGCCGCCAAAAAAGAAGTCACGCTCGATATCACCGATCAGCCGGATTTCTTAAAGCTCTACGTGAACGGGCCTTTCCGCTGCAAGTGCGAGAATGGCAACGATGGATGCAGCAACTGGCATGGCGATCGCGGCTACAGGGTCAAGATGGATTTTCAGCTTCAGGTGCCACGGAACATTGAAGTGAAACTGAAAACCGTCAACTCAGGCCATGTCAGCGTCCAGGATGTAACCGGAGATTTTTCTGTCCATAACGTGAATGGCGGCATTGATATGAAGAATGTCGCCGGCTCTGGAGTGGTCAAGACCGTTAATGGTCCAGTGAAAGTTTCCTTCCGGGAAAACCCGCGCGAGAAGTCTGATTTCGCCACCATCAATGGCAATGTGGAACTTTACTTTGTGCGCGGATTATCCGGCGACTTCCGCTTTAAGACCATGAACGGGGCGGTGTATAGCGACTTTGAGATGACGTCGCTTCCGGCCCAGCCAGTGAGTACAGAGCGGCATGGCACCAAGTTTGTGTTTCGGTCAGACAGATTTACCGGAGGCCGCGTCGGCTCCGGCGGGCCAGAAATCAAGGCAGAAAACTTGAATGGCGACATACGCATTCTTGAACGCCATGAGTAAACCAAGGAAAACTAAATATATGAACTATTACTTTAAGTCTAATAAATACCTTATTTCAATCGCTGCAGCAGCCTTGTTCGCACTGGCACAGCCATTGTGGGCGCAGAATGACAACAAGGTTACCGTTCCCCTTTCTGACCCTTCGCGGCCGGTAACGCTCCGCGCTCACCTGGTGAGCGGCAGCATTACCGTAAAGGGCGCAGACGTAAAAGAGGTGGTGGTGGAAGCAAGAGCAAGAGGTGATGAGGCCCATATGGGTGGCCGAGCTGAAGGCATGAAGCGCATTCCCATGACTTCCACCGGTCTCAATATTGAAGCTGAAAACAACAACGTGCGGGTCAGCACGGATTCCTACCAGCGAACGGTAGATCTGACGATCACCGTTCCAACCCATACCTCGCTTTCTCTACATTCCGTGAACGATGGAAATATTGTCGTTAGCGGAGTTGACGGCGATCTGGACATCAACAATGTGAATGGCGAAGTGGATCTAAAAAATATCGGTGGAAGCGTAGTGGCGCACGCTCTCAACGGCCACGTTGTTGCAACGTTTAATCGCGTTGACCCACAGAAACCCATGGCTTTCAGCTCGCTCAATGGCGATATTGACGTCACGTTTCCCGCCGACCTAAGGGCCAATGTGAGCCTGCGTACCGATAATGGCGAGGTATACAGCGACTTTGACGTTAAAGTGCAACCCACCTCTCCGCAGCAGACCGTGGAAGACAATCGCGGCAAAGGTGGAAAATACAAAGTGAAGATTGATAAGAATGTGCGCGGAACCATTAACGGTGGCGGCCAGGAAATTCAGTTCAAGAATTTCAATGGCAATATTTACATCAGGAAAGCCGGGGCAAAGTAGTAAAACAGTCTGAGCACGCTGCGGTCCGGTTATGGCTAAATAGTTGTAACCGGATACGTTTTTGCATACCATGGATTTCATGGCCACGCGAATCATCACTATCTCTCCCGAAATACTTGGTGGGACCCCAGTATTTGCAGGTACGCGTGTCCCTGTGCAAACCTTCATCGAATACATTAAGGCGGGAGAGTCTATCGAAGCATTTTTGGAAGGTTTTCCATCCGTCACCAGGGAACAGTTGCTCGCATTTTTGGATGAAGCGAAGGACCTTGTCGTCGCGAGTGTCCACTGACAGTGAGAATCCTGCTTGATGAGTGCGTTGATCAGCGCTTTCGCAAGGAGTTGGTCGGCCACGATGTTGCGACGGTTCAGGAAGCTGGATGGGCAGGCAAGAAAAATGGTGAGCTCCTGGCCTTAGCCGCGAAGACCTACCAAGCCTTCATCACAGTTGACCGCAATCTTTATTTTCAGCAGAATTTCTCAGTTTTCAGCATTGCAGTCCTTGTGCTAGCGGCACGCACAAACAGACTCGCCGACTTAAGGCCATTGGCTAAGGACGTCTTATCGGAGCTTTCAGTGTTGAAACCAGGACAAGTTTCGCTAATTCCTAGGAAGTCGAGATAAAATCTTACTTCCTTCTCGCCTTCACCATTGCATCCAGCGCTGAATCTTCTACCTTCTCAGCTTTGAGCCGCGTCCGGCATTCCGGAGTCAATTCGAAATTAACGCCGTGCTGCTTGATGCTCTCGATCAATTGTGCGGCGCTCACGCGATTGGCCGCCATCCGCTCAATGTCCGCAAAACTCAGCGCATCTGACGACTGGCTTTCATTCTGAAGCCGTTTGGCCGTGGCTTCAACTTCACGCATTACGCGCATAAAGTTTCCGCCCAAGATTTTGATGATCTGTTCTCGCGTATAGCCGCGCTGGTAGAGCGCCTGGGTGATTTTTGGTAAATCCGCGACGGAATCGATGCCTTCCGGCAGGGAAGTAACGCCGTCAAAATCGGACCCCAGCCCCACATGGTCTATGCCAGCGACTTTGGCGACGTGATCTATATGGTCGATTAACGACTTCAGCGGCGGACGCGGAAACTGTGTTGCCCATTTCTTCTCAATGGCCGCGGTTTCGTCATAGGTCACTGGACTGCCATCAGCGTGGGGATGGGCTTTCTTGTAGGCCTCCACTTCGGCGTCGCGCTGCTTGATTTTCTCCGGATCGGATGACGCCTTGCGGTAATTCTCATCGATAAAAGCAGAATAGAAGTTCACCATCACGACGCCGCCATTGTTCGTCATGGCGCGCAGCATGTCATCGGTCATGTTGCGCGGCTGGTTGGTAAGCTCGCGCGACGAGGAATGCGAGGCGATCACCGGCGCCTGGCTGACGAGCAGCGCCTGGTAAAACGTGGCATCGGAAACGTGAGATATATCTACGATCATGCCCAGCCGGTTCATCTCACGCACGACATCTTTGCCAAAATCCGTCATGCCGTTGTGGTGTTTGACGTTGGGGTTCTGGATGTCACCGGAAGAGTCTGCCCATTCATTGGTGTTGGACCAAGTCAGCGTCATGTAGCGAACGCCCACGCGGTAGAAATCGCGCAGCAGGCGCATGTCATTTTCAATGGCATGGCCGCCTTCAATGCCCATCAAAGCGGCGAATTTATGCTGATCATGGGCGTGGGCGATATCGTCGGCCGTGAAAGCCATCGTCATTTTGTCAGGATGCCGGGCTGCCTGCTCGTAAACGCTGTCAATCAGGTCCATTGCCCGTTGCGCGTAATGTCCCTTGAACTCCGGCTCAACCCATATGGAGAAGAACTCTGCGCCTAGATTGCCTTGCTTGATCTTATCCAGATCGATATGGCCTTCGCTTACGGGCGTGTTCTGGCCGAGGTCGAAGTTTTCGTCCAGGAAGCGTTGTGGGGTATCGGCGTGCGTATCCACGATTAAGGCAGACTGATGGATTGCCAAGGAAGGATCAGCCTTGGGCCGCGTTACAGCGGCCCCGGCGGTTTTCTTATGTGGAACTGGATGTTGTGCGAGCGTTAAGCCCGAAAGCAGGAGAAGGCATAGCAGCGAATGTCTTAGGTTCATTCTCTGGCAATTTTATCAGCCAGCTGGTTCGCCTCACGCCATTCGGTGTAACGATCTGAAACCATCACATGGAAACAAGCCTGCCGTCGCTCTTCCGCAGCTTCTACCAGGCCCTGATCACGCAGGTTCTTAAGGTATTCTTCAATCCAGGCATGCTGGGCGCGCGTCAGTCCTCGTTTGGCCAGATCAACGGTGATGCCAGCCAGGTGCGAAGAAGCATGTTCGCCCACTTCGGGCGCTGCATTGCCATTGTGGCGGCGCAGCTTCTGCTGCTGTTCCATGGTGCGTACCGCGGAATTTACCTGCAGAGGCGTGCGGAACTCTTTGTAATAGGCTTCGCTCATGTCCTGGAGAAACTGATTGCACCACGGCCGGCAATATTTCTTGTCGGCCTGAAGAGAAGGACTCACGTGCAGCGCGCGGCTTTCCTGGATCGGCACCAGCTCCTGCGTGCGTTCCAGTTCCAGCAGTTGGTCATTGTCCGCAATACGCGGAAGCTGCAGGCGGTCAATTTCTTCGTTCTGGCGGACCATGGAATCCATGGAGCCCTTCAGGACGGGGTTCCAAGCCACGCGGCGAACGCGATGGTGACGATAATGCGTGGTATAGCGACTGGCGGCAGAAGCCGGCACTGTGGCGGCAACCGCCATCAGGAAAATCGACGAAGTGATTAAAATCCTCTTAGCGCTCATCGGGTCCTGTTTTCGGTGCAGATGTCAGACACATACAACATCGGCATTAGATGGCAAATTCTAAACCAGAGCTGCCGCATCTGTACCCAGCTATTTACCTGAATTTTCATAAATTTACGGAACCCTAGGACATTTGCAAGCAGAGACTTTCGTAATCAACAGGTTAGGGTGTCTGACAAAATTTGCTAGTTTCCAGCTCTGTTCGCCTAAATTTTTTTCGACTTGGAAATCGTGCCCTTGACCAGACCCAAAATTGCGTCTCTCTTTGAGACGAAAGCCTATGGGATCGGCGTTCTAAAACCGACCTAATCGCGGGCGCGACCGACTGGAGAGATTAACGACGCAAGTGCGATTACACGGACGCCATCCTTGAAATCGCTCAAACGGTTCGTCGTCCGCCCGACACAGCTTATCGGCGCTAGTCTCCACCGCGTCGATTATCGCGGCACTTAAGTTATATTGTCCGCCAGAAACGCTTGCAATACTCTGTGCAGTCACCTTTTGCAACAAAGGCCCCTTACCGATGAAACGAAGCTTCATACTGCTGTTCCTTGTTCTTGCATACGGGCTGGCGTTTGCCCAAACCAGCGACTGCGGCGCCCTGACACGTCAGGCGCTTGAGTTAAGTGGATTTAATCAGTCGCTTGATCAAATGGCGGCGGTTATGACCTCTGATCAATTTATGCAACAGGTACGAGGCAAAGAGTCTCTGGAACAATATGCTGCAATCTATATTCCCATTGTAAAAAAAGAATTCAATGCAACCCTGTTGCGCCAGGAGCTGCAGAGCCGCATGGTTGCGCATTGTGACCCGGCGCAGATGACCCAGACGGTGCAGGGGTTGCAGACTCCTTTTGTTGCCCGCATGCTTGCCCTGGACGCGGCCACCGGCACCCCTGAAGGTCAGGAGAAAATCAAGAGATATATCAAGATGGCTGAGCTGAACCCACCCACTGACGATCGCATGGACGCGCTGGAGGCTCTCGATGCTGCTTCAGGGGCCAGCGATTTGGTGACTGATTTTACTCTGGCTTATTTGTCGGGGATGATGACAGGAATCGGAGCGCCACCGGAGGTGGTTGACCAACTTCGCTCGCGCCGCAATGAGCTCAAGGCGCAGATGCAGAATAACATTGCGCTCTCCATGAGCGTGACTTATCACGGCGTGACCCGTGTCGATCTTCAACAGTATGCCAGGGAACTGGCTGCGCCGCCGTTAAAGAGGTTCTACGGACAGCTAAGTAAAACTTTTGTGGAGATTACGCAAGAGCAGGCCCGGGCAATTGGCCAGGAGCTGAAAAAAGCTGTTCCAACGCCCAAGAGCTAGCCGCGGAAGAAATCTTTGATCGCCTGCTTCATGACCTCGCGCCCCGTGTCCGCGATAGCTTTGGTGAGCGGAATGTCCTTGGGACAAACCTCGACGCAGTTCTGGGCGAATCCACACGCCTGAATGCTGCCATCGCCCATCAATGCCTGAAGCCGCTCATGCTTCAGGGCCTTGCCCCGTCCAGTTTCTTTCATCGCCAGGATCTGCAACGGTTGCCGATTGGGATGTAACATTCTTGCGTTGAAGTGCACTATTTGTCAGGGCTAAGTTAAATCTCTTCTTGAAAGGCGGTGACCTCCGATGTCACACAAGCTCAGGGTCTTATTGCTCGTAGTGCTCTCGGCTCCCATCTGCAGAGCCTTCCAGGTTGCTCGATTTGCTCAAGTACAAGAGATACACCCCACCGCCGAAAGCAAGGCGGCACAGGACCAGGCATTCAATGCTCGCAAACGGCTTCTGCTGGCGGCAGAAAACGTCCAGCAATTGAAGATTGCGGCCAGCAACAGCAATACACCCGCCGATCAGGCCAAGGCTGCGGCGGCCCAGCAGCAGGTGGCGGAAGCACAAAAAGACGCTGAAGTTGCTGACAAGAAGGCAAAGGAAGTCCAATCCGCGGCCATCGCACCGCAAGACTGGAACAAAATACAGACTGCCCTGCAGACCAAGAGCGGTGATTATGAAAGCAAAATGAAGAGTAATTCAACGCTGGCAACCACGCTGGTATTGGCAGGGATTATCCTGGCAGCGCTGTCTGCGCTCGCAGGATTTCTACGGAAGAGTATTGCGGCCGGGATCCTCTCCATTCTGGTAACCACAATCGTCGGAACTCCCAAAGTGTTTCCGATCACACAGCGCGCGGAGTATTACCGCGCTCTCTTTGTGCAGAGTTCGAACCTGCTGCTCCAGGCTCAACTACGCCTGAATCCAACCCTGGCGGACTACAACGAGTTTGCCCACGACATTCAGCTATTGGCCGAGTACGAAACGAATAAGTTTCCATCGGGCGGCGATGTGGCCCAGAATACGCAGGACCTGATCAAGGAGATTGCGGCCTCATCCGGCACGGTGCGCTGAGGTTACTCAGCCGCGGAAGAAATCTTTGATCGCCTGCTTCATGACCTCGCGGCCGGTGTCCGCGATGGCCTTGGTGAGCGGAATGTCCTTGGGACAAACCTCGACGCAGTTCTGGGCGAATCCACACTCCTGAATGCCGCCATCGCCCATCAATGCCTGAAGCCGCTCATGCTTCAGCGCTTTGCCGGTAGGATGCTGGTTGAAGAGCCGGACCTGCGCAATGGTCGCCGCCCCCACAAAGCCGGTGCTCTCATTGAATTGCGGACAAGCTTCCATGCAGCAGCAGCAGGAAATGCAGCGCGAAATCGGATAGGCCTCTTCCTGCTCAGTGGGATAAATACGGGGACCAGAGCCAAGATCGTAGGTGCCATCCACTGGAACCCAGGCCTTTACGGCTTTCAGGTTCTCGAAAATCACGCTGCGGTCAACCGCCAAATCACGCACGATAGGGAACTTGCTGAAGGGTTCCACGCGGATTGGTTGCTCCAGTTTGTCCACCAGCGCCGAGCATGCCATCCGGGCCTTGCCGTTGATGAGCATGGCGCAGGAGCCACAAACTTCTTCCAGGCAATTGGAGTCATAAGCAATGGGAGTCGTGGTTTTGCCATCGCGCGTAACAGGATTGGCAGCAATTTCCATCATGGCCGAAATCACGTTCATCCCCGGCTTCCAGGTGAGTTCAAATTCCTCCCAGCGAGGGCTGGATTTGGGATTCTCCTGGCGTTTGATCTTGAGAATGACGGTCTTTGTAACGGATTGGGCCATTATTGTTTTGTCTCCCGTAACGAAATAAGCTTCAACGTGGTCATGAGTGCATTCAGGAACGTGATGCCTGCAAATGCGCCATAGACCCAATCATGACGCGCAATCGCCTGCCAAACCAGGATGCAGCCGATCACAAAGAACAGAATCGCGGCATTGCGGTAAAACTTCGGCGATGTGTTGCGTTGTGGTTGGTCCATTTGTTTTCTATCCCGAGCGGAGCGAGGGAACCCTACCGACTCTTTGCATCCTCACTCCCCACACTTGCTGAACCGAAAATTACTCCAACATCCTTCAAACTCTTCAGACTATAGGGTTCCCTCGCTTGCGCTCGGGATTTCAGAAACTATTTCGCCATGTCATACCGCCGCGGCCTTGGCGGCAGCAGAGAAATATCCACCGGCTCAAATTCGAAACCGGGGCTCGTCGGCATCCGGCGCGAAGTAAGCCTTCGTGGTCTTCAAAAAATTCTTGTCGTCGCGGTCCGGGAAATCCGGCTTGTAATGCGCGCCGCGCGATTCATTTCGCATCGCTGCTCCCTGGGCAATCACGCGTGAAAGTTGCAGCATGTTGTAGAGCTGCCGCGTAAAGACGAATGACGTGTTTGCCCACTGGCTCTTGTCGCTCAGGTTAATGTGGTTGAAGCGTTCCAGGAACTCAACCAGCTTGGCATCAGTCTGCTGCAGGTTCTTGTTGTAGCGGATAACGGTGCAGTTGCGTGTCATCAGTTCGCCCAGTTCACGCCACAGACGGAAGGGGTTCTCCGTGCCATTCGAACTCAGCAGCGCAGCATTGGCCTCTTCCTGGCGCTTACGCTCAGATTCGAAACACCGTACTGCTAACGCCGTCGGTGGATTTGCTGCTGTTCTTCGCGTAGAGCACTGCCTGCGGGCCGGCCACAAAGCCACCATAGATGCAGGACACGAGCGAGTTTGCTCCGAGCCGATTTGCGCCGTGATATCCGTATTCGCACTCGCCGGCAGCAAAGATGCCTTTGATGTTTGTCGCTTGATTGAAGTCCACCCAGAGGCCGCCCATGGTGTAATGCATTCCGGGGAAGATCTTCATGGGAACGTCGCGCGGATCGTCGCCCACGAACTTCTCGTAAATTTCCAGAATGCCTTCCAGCTTGCGATTCAGCGTCTCGCGATCAATGTGCGTCAGGTCGAGATAGACCATCGGCTGGCCGTCAATGCCAAGGTCATGCTCGTAAACCACTTTGTGAATGGCGCGGGTGGCCACGTCACGCGGAACCAGATTGCCGTATTTTGGATACCACTCTTCCAGAAAGTAAAAGCGCTCGGATTCAGGAATGCTTTTCCAGTCGCGCTTGTCGCCTTTGGTCTTGGGCACCCAGACGCGGCCACCTTCACCGCGTGCCGACTCCGACATTAACCGCAGCTTGTCTTCACCCGGAATGGATGTGGGATGGACCTGGATGAATTCGCCGTTAGCGTAATAGCATCCTTGCTGATAAAGCGCGGACTGCGCCGAGCCGGTGCAGACCACGGAGTTCGTCGATTTGCCAAAGATTGCGCCGATACCGCCGGTGGCCATGATGATGGCGTCGGCGGGGAATGTGCGGACTTCCATGCTGCGCAGATCCATGGCGCAGATGCCGTGGCAGACGCGATTGTTATCGAGGACGGCGCTCAGGAATTCCCAATGCTCATATTTGGTAACTTTGCCTTCGGCTTCATAGCGGCGAACCTGCTCGTCAAGCGCATAGAGAAGCTGCTGGCCGGTGGTGGCGCCGGCAAATGCGGTGCGATGGTAGAGCGTGCCGCCAAAGCGGCGGAAATCCAGTAGGCCTTCAGGCGTGCGGTTGAAAGTGACGCCCATGCGGTCCAGCAAGATCGATAATGGCTGGCGCAGCCTCACACATCGCTTTGACGGGAGGCTGATTGGCCAGAAAGTCGCCGCCATAGATGGTGTCATCAAAGTGCTGCCAGGTTGTGTCGCCTTCGCCTTTGAGGTTCTTCGCAGCATTGATGCCGCCCTGCGCGCATACGGAATGCGATCGCTTGACCGGCACGATCGAAAACAAATCGACGTGTCCGCCGCCTTCAGCGATCTTGATGACCGCCGCCAAGCCCGCCAGCCCGCCGCCAACCACGATAATTTTAGGTATTGTTGCCATAAACCTTTTTTAACCACAAAGGACACGAAGGATCACGAAGGAATGTGTTTTTGCTCTGCTTCATTTCGTACGAGCTAGGAGTGAAGGTTGAGAATCAGAGCTAAAGAGCTTTTGCCGACCGATTCATCTCTTTTCTTTGTGTTCCTTCGTGTCCTTTGTGGTTAAGTCCTTAATGCCCTGGTTCCACGCTCTGTTGTGCCGGCAGTTTTTCCGGCGTGTTCCTCCACTGTGGACGGAAGAACGCCGCCATGGTGAGCCATCCAACGATAATCAAAGTGAGCGCAAGCACCGTGCACGCACGGCCAAGCCATTTGCGCGATCTTTCACTCACGGTGATGCCCCACTTCGCGCAAAAAAGATATATCCCATAAGCAAAGTGCCATGAGGCGGCAATGATCCCGATCAGATAAAACATTCCGGCCCACCAGTGCTGCAGCTCCATCTGTACTTTGTTAAACGCTGCGTCCGGATGTGTCAGCAGGTGTGTTCCGGCGAAGCGCATGGTGTAGGTATGCCAGACGATGTAAACAAAGGCGATAGCGCCGGTCCAGCGCTGCGCCGCATACATGAAATTTCCTGCCCAGGGATAGTCGCTTACGTTCGATTCGCCGCGGAACCAGATATAGAAGCCGTATAAGGCGTGATACAGGAGCGGAATATAAATCCCGACGGTTTCAAGGACCAGCAACAAAGGGCAGTCCTGTCAGAAACTTTACCTGCGCACCATACGCATGGGGGCCGTTGGTGGCAAAGGCATTTGAGATGAAGTGTTCCAGCAGAAACGCGCCCACGGGAATGATCCCGCTCAACGAATGCAGGCGACGAAGGAAAAACGAGTGGCCCTTACCGGCACGAATTGGCGGGACTCCGCGCTCGACAGGCGAGGCAATGCTAGCCATGTACTGCTATGCTCCGATCAGATTTGCAAGGCAAACTCTATATTATGAAACCTCAATTTCACCTCGTCAAACTGTGAGAGAGATCACAGATGAAAGGACGCCTGACGTCACTGCATCGGCATCTCAAGCGGCGGCAATATCCGCAGGTCCTGGTGATTCTTATCGCGCCAATAGATGCGCATGCACTCGCCGCGTTCTTGAGGCGTCCATTGGCTCCCATCGGTAAAGATCACCGACTGCGGGTATACAACCCAGCCCAGAACGCTTTCCGGGTGCGGCATTTGCCCCGGCATCTGGATGTCTGCCGCTTTCTGTGGGGACAAAGGAAGTGGAATGCTCCAATCATCCTGGACTTTGTTCAAGCGATTCAGGCCAACCACAATATCGCTTTCGAGCGAAATCTGCTTGATGGGCTTCGCAGTAAGATTCTTCAGCTCCAGCCGAAAGCTGGGATCTGCGGCCCAGAAATTTGCCTTGCCAAATTGCACGGGACAGCTACGAGGATGGGCCGGCTGAATTCGGTATGTCGCCATCATGCCCGCCTCCAGATGGTCATCCACGTGGCATTGGAACATCCAGGTGCCGGGGTTATCGGCCAGCATGGTTACGGTTTCGGTTTGCGCCGGCACAAGCGGAATTACATCCTCTGATCGCCCATGCCGTGTGACGGTTTTGCCATGCCAGTGCGCGGAGTGGATATCACGCTCATTGCCCATGGCGGCCAGGTACCAGCGCACCCGCTCTCCTTCATTCATCACAAGCCCGGGCAGGTTGGAAAAAATGTACCCGTTCATCGCGTGGTAGAGACCTTCTTCGCTAGTGGCGGGCCGCGTCTCATCGCCCCTGAGTTGATCGAAGACCATGAAAAGAACAACAAATTCGCGATCAATGTCAGCCGGCGAGCCATCCGCCTTCGCACGGCCGCGCGCGGTCACGATAACAGGGCCAATCAACCCGGAATGGGTCTCATCAGGCTCGTTGACATGCCCGTGATAGAGCCACAGGCGCGAGCTCTCTCCCGCAGGCGGCCCGCTGCCGGCATCGGCAAACCAGTGATAGGTGAAATTCCCGTTCGGCGGCACGGCAATTCCAGGCAGATTGTTCGCGTAGACAGCGCCTTCATTCTGCTTGTCATAACGAAGGCCATGCACGTGTATGCTGTGGTAGCCGCTGGTCAGGTTGCGAAAATGTACCACCACGGTGTCGCTCACTTCGGCGCGAATGATTGGTCCCAGGATTCCCAGCCATTCCGGCTGCGGCTTGCGCTGAGAAAAAGTGCCGTCGGTGTATTCGACGTACCGGGTTTTGGTCCAGCGCCGATGGAGTCCCCACGGAAACGGAAGCTCTGCTCCATGCATCAGTTCCAGCCCGCTGGGAGCGTAGTCCCACTCCACCTGTTCGGCAGCGATGTAATACTCGCGCACGTGGCCTTTAGCCAATTGAGTGTGTTGCGCAAAAACGGCTGCAGCGCTGGACAACAAAAAAGCGCTGAGCAGGGCAGTAGTAAACCATTTGCTGTTCGCCATCACTGAAGAGGTTCCCGCCCTCAACTATAGACGCGTATGCCGCAATCAAAAAGAGCGCATCTTTTGCGGATGCGCTCTTGCGGTGTGGTACCGGTTTGCTTCTCGTCGCATTGCAGCAAGCTACAAGCGAATCAGTTTCCGGAAATTCTCGGTTACTATCCGATCGGCACTCCCTGCGTACAAGGCATGTTCACCGGCTGCGTAGGCGGAGATGGTGGAGTGGCCCACGGGCCGGTGTCTGTGGTGAAATCGAAAAATTCGGTCATGTCCGGCATAGCGGCGTCGCGCGCCGTCAGGCTTGGCATATGGAACCGCGTTTCAATCAGTTTGAGCGCGGCGGTGGAGTCCATAGGTGTGTGTGAGACAAAGTTCTTCTTACTAAAGGGTGAGATCACGATCAGCGGAACGCGAAAACCGGTCAGCGTGAAATCACCCGGCTGGTTTGTCGGCCGGCATGATGGGCGGAATGCCGTCAGGGCTGGGAACTGAAATGGGTCCAACGTGGTCGTAAAGCCCGCCGCCTTCATCAAAGGTCTCAATAAACGCAGTGTCTTTCCATGACGGGCTGTTCATCAGCGCATTGATTAGCTTGGCCGCAAATTGCGCGCCGATCTGGATATTGCTCTTTGGATGCTCGTCAACGCCGCTGCTGCTCGTACCTGGTTGATTTCGATTCCCGTTTCTATGTACGCGACCTGGGGCAGGGTTCCGTTCTTGACGTCAGTAAAGTATTGGCTCAGTCGGAACCACGTTCGCGTGGTGATTGTTGAAATAAGTGAAGTAGGAAAAATACGTGTGCCCGTCAATCGTGTAGATTTTCCAGGAGACATTGTTGTTCATCCATCAGCTCGAAAATCGTTTTTGCCACGATTTGCTGGGGTGGAGCCGTCACAAACCCCTTGGATGTGGCCGCCATCCAGTAAGAAGCGGTTTGGATGCGTGCGCGTGGGAGCCGGTGAAAACAAGCGATCAGATGTGGCGAAATTTGACGCCATGAAGTAGTAAAAAGGCAGATCGCTGTCGTCGTAAAACCCCATGGCGCGTTTGCCGGTGAAATCCGTGAAAGTTGGGCTGGCCAGCCACGAACTCATCATGCGCAAACTTTGCCTTCAATGAAAGCGATAGCCATCCATGGTGAAGACGCCGGAGCCGGTATGAAACAGGTTCCATATGCGGTGGGTTTCATTCCAGGAAGGCGTCAGGTTCTCTGAGCATGCGCTCTGCATGTGGAACGCTTTGATCGGCGGTCCTGCCTTTCCGGTATCTGGGTCATAGTCCAGGAGTTGAAACATTCGTCGGGGTCTTGTCGGCACCAGAGGTCCAGGTATCGACATCCTGGGGAAGCGGAGGGGTTTGCTTCGCCCGATATGCATTTAATTGACCAAAGTAGGTATCGAACGACCGGTTTTCCTGCATGAAAAGGATCAAGTGATTCAGCGAATTCAAGCTTCCTGCCGGCGCAGGTGTGGGAGTAGGCGTAGCACTGGAGCCACCGCCAAGCCCTTGGCATGCAGACATCAACAAGGAAAGAAGAACTACAGAGCAACATCCCCAAGGCACGACGATACGGCATATGAAACTCCTGGACACCAAAGCCCTTCGTGCAGGCACACGAAAGGCTTTATCTGAGCATGTGATGCTGCTGCTGAAAGCAGGTTGCCCCAGCAATTCTGATTCAGCAGTTCCCCTCTGAAGTTTTAGAGATTGCAAATCTTTACCGGGTAATGCGAAACACCTTAGTACAGACTGAACTAAACTTGATGAGCCGATATTCTGAATGCAAAAAGATGGGTGGCTGAACATATGTCCACGCTCCTTCAAGAAATTAGCTATGCTGTGCGCCAGCTATGGAACGCCCCGGGCTTTGCTTTGCTCGCTGTATTGACGTTGGCATTGGGAATCGGCGCGAACACCGCAATGTTTACGGTGATTGAAAGCGTCCTTTTGCATCCGCTGCCTTACCAGCATTCTGATCGAATGGTCTACATTGGGCCGGCGGATGGAGACAGCTTTCAATCCACTTCATGGGTCACCTACCGCGACGTTCGTGATCAAGCGCAAAAATTGGAAAATGTTGCGCTGTTTTCAGAGGACGTGGGCGTGGTACAGGGTAAAGAAGGCTCAGTGAGCGTAGTTACGCCCGGCGTGACGCCGAACACCTTCAAGACTGCTCGGCGTTCAGCCGCTTCTGGGCCGGACGTTCACTGAGGACGAAGGACAGCCCGGCGGCCCGCAGGTGGTGCTTCTTTCTGAAGGACTATGGCGCCAGGCATTTAATGCCGATCCGTGACATTGCCGGCAAAACAGTACGTGTGAATGGAAAACCTAGAACGGTTGTCGGAGTGATGCCTGCGAGCTTTGTTTTCCCGGAAATTACGGGACAGGATTTGCACAAAGGGGTGTGGTTGCCAATTCAGGCGACCACGGAGATGCAAAAGGACCGTGGGAGTCACTTCTTTTATATCGTGGCAGGGCTGAAACCTGGTGTTGCCATGGCGCAAGCGAAAGCGGAGTTGGCTGCCATTGCGCAATACATCCATCAAACCGACCCAGAGAAAGGTAAAGACATTGCCTTTAGGATTGCCAGCTATCAGGAGATGCTGACCGGTTCCGTGCGCGATGTTTTGCTTGCCTGGTGATTGCACTTGGTCTTGTCCTGTTGATCGCCTGCGGAAATGTGGCGAATCTTTTGATTGCGCGGTGCCTCGGCCGGCAGCAGGAGTTTGCTGTGCGCTCCGCGTTAGGAGCCGGGCAGTTGCGCCTGGTGCGTCAACTTTTTGTGGAAGGCGGACTACTGAGTGCCCTGGGATGTGTTTTCGGTCTGGGTATAGCGTGGCTTGCAGTAAGCCTGATTCATAAATTGCCCCCCGACACAATCCCGCGCGATGAGACCATCGCGATCCATTGGCCGGTATTGCTGGCACTTGCAGGAATCGCAACTCTTACCACGGTATTGACTTCAGTTCTGCCTGCGCTTTTCGTAGCTCGGACAGATCCCCAGCCCGCACTGCAGGCCGCGTCGCGTGGCCTGGGGTCGCGCTCCATCGGCTCGCGCGTAAGCGGCTGGCTGGTTGCGGCAGAAGTCACTCTTTCAACCCTGCTATTGATCGCCACCGGGCTGCTTTTTCATACGCTGTGGAACCTGGAGCACACCAAGCTGGGCTTTGATGTGACGCGTGTGAGCACCTTCACGTCCATGCCGGCCGATGCTTCAGGATTCGCAAACATGAGCGTGTCGAAGAGTAACGAGCCAGCCCCAACCTCAGTTGCAACGCTCTTTTATCGACCCACTCTGGAACGGATGCGGCATGTGCCCGGCGTGCAGGAAGCAGCGCTCATCAGCTCTCCTCCTCTTTCCGGCATCGACATGAATACCAGCTTCAGCGTGGTTGGCCAGCCGAAAGATCCCGCGCACACTTTTGACGCCAGGATTTCGGCGGTGAGTGGCGGATATGAACGGCTCATGGGAACGCCGGTGGTCCGCGGCAGGATGATCACCAATGACGACAGCGCAAATGCTCCCTACGTGATGGTGATCAATGAAACACTCGCGCGCAAATATTTTGCGGGGAAAGACCCGCTGGGACAACAGATAGACCTGGGCGGCGAAGGTACTGGAGCGATTAAGCCATATACCATTGTGGGGATCATTGGCGATCAAGTTGACAATGGCGTGTCACGGCCGCCTAAGCCGCTGCTCCTGGTACCGTATGAACAGGTGCCATCCACTTCACTCTTTTACCAGCTTCTGATCAAGACGGTCGTCTTTTTCGGCGTGAAGACCCGCGGAAACATTGCCGTGGCGCCGGCAATGCGAGATGTTTTCCGGCAGACCGCGCCCGACTTTGCTCTGGATAACTTTCAGACCATGCAGCAGGCAGTTGATACCAGCAATTTCAGCCAGCGGCTGGGACTCTATTTAACCGGAGCATTTGCCGGTATGGCTGTCTTGATGGTGATTGCGGGACTCTATGGAGTTCTGGCCCAGTTAGTGAGCTACCGGAGGCGCGAGATCGGCGTCCGGCTGGCGCTGGGTTCCACACGCCAGAAAATCCTTGGCATGTTCTTTAAGCAAGGTTTGATACTTGTGGTGGCCGGCTTGTTGGTGGGCGTGGCGTGCGCGTTGTGGGCGAGCAGACTGCTCAAGAGCTTCCTCTATGGAGTGAAACCTCTGGATGCCTGGACCTACGCCGGGGTAGGAGTTCTGTTGATTGTAGTGGGCTCTTTGGCGGCAGTTATTCCGGCGCGACGGGCCGCAGCCGTCGAGCCGATTGAAGCTCTCAGGGACGAATAAGTCCGGCAATTTTCCAGCGCCGTTGTTGTGCTTTGGAACCGGGGTGGTACTCTATCCAGTCCAAAAGGAGGCCGCCATGCTTTCCATCAGCCGCTTGCGTGGTTTAAAGATTGCCGCATTTTCAGTGTTGCTTTTTTCTCTGCATAGCAGTTCTTGCTTCAGCGCAGAACTCGCCGCTGGATAAGCAGGTCAGCTCCGTGCTTCCAGACGCGCAGACTTTGTATCTGGACCTGCATCAGCATCCTGAACTTTCATCGCATGAGACGCGAACCGCAGCCGAACTGGCCAATCGCTTGCGCACGCTGGGCTATGAGGTCACGGAACATGTGGGCGGGACTGGCGTTGTCGCCATCCTTAAGAATGGCGCTGGCCCGACAGTGATGCTGCGCACCGAGCTTGACGCGCTTGCCGGTTGAAGAGAAGACCGGGCTGCCGTACGCGAGCAAAGTTCGCGCAAAGGATGACAGTGGGCGCGACGTGGGCGTGATGCACGCTTGCGGGCACGATGTCCATATGGCGGCTTTGTTTGGGACAGCGTCGATCATGGCGCACAACAAGGATTCATGGCATGGAACGCTGATGCTGATCGGTCAGCCCGCGGAAGAAACCATTACCGGCGCAGACAAGATGATCAAGGACGGGCTTTTCACGCGCTTTCCCAAGCCGGATGTCGGCATTGCGCTGCATGACACGAATAATCTTCCCGTCGGCAAGGTGGGCATCACGCCGGGATACGCCAAGGCTGCCGCCGATTCCATTCGCATCACCGTGTATGGCAAGGGCGGACATGGAGCGCAACCTCATACCACCATTGATCCGGTGCTGATCGCCGCCCGGATTGCTGTGACAGTGCAGTCGATTGTGGCGCGCGAAATCAAGCCCGGCGAGCCGGCGGTAATTACCATTGGCTACATTCAGGCGGGAACAAAAAACAACATCATTCCTGACGATGCGCAGATGGGGCTCACCGTCCGCTCATTCAAGCCTGAGGTGCGGCAGCACCTGCTTGCGGCTATTGAGCGCGTAGCCAAAGGTGAAGCCATGGCCGCCGGCGCTGAGAAGATGCCGCTGGTGGAAAAATACGAATCCACCGGCGCGGTCTATAACGATCCCGTGTTGACCAAGCATCTGGCAGCGACTCTGGAAGGCGTGTTGGGCAAGGGAACTGTGGTGACGGAAGACCCGATCATGACGTCAGAGGACTATGCGTATTTTGTGGAGCAGGGAATACCATCGTTTTATTTCACGCTTGGCGTTGCCGATCCACAGAAGCTGGCGGAAGCGAAGGCATCAGGCAAGCAGTTGCCCAGCAATCACTCGCCTTTGTTCGCTCCTGTTGCCGAACCTTCAATTAAGACCGGTATGACGGCCGAGGTGACGATTCTGCGCGATCTGCTGAAGGGAACGCCGGCGGACGTGAAGAAGTTCACTCAGCCGGCGTCAGGGAATTAGTGCTTTAGAAGTCCCGAGCGAAGCGAGGGATCCCTATCAGTACGAGGAGTTTGGGTAAGGCATTAAGGAATGCTTGCAACGTTCGAAAGCTGAAAAAACGATCAACCATGGAAGGGGTAGCGATCCCTCACCCGCTCAAGCGGGATTCGGGATTGCAGAAAGAAGCAGATGACATTTTCTCGCCGCAGTTTTCTTCAGACCGCCGGAATGGCAACAGTCGCGATGGCGCAGCCAGCTTTTGCCGCTGACAACGACAGCAAGAGCAAACAGCCTGAGGCCATTGCGAAATTGAAGTCGCGCAAGGCTGAAGCCCAGCCCATTACCACCGCAGAACGCGAGCAGCGAATGGAGCGTGCGCGGCAATTGATGGCGGACAACAAAATTGACGCCATCATGGTCACCGGCGGAACGTCACTGGTCTATTTCACCAACATTCACTGGTGGATGAGCGAGCGGCTCTTTGCGGTGATTCTGCCGGTAAAAGGGAATCCGTTTTATGTCTGTCCGGCGTTTGAGGAAGACCGCGCGCGCGAGCAGATTGCCGGCGGCCCTGGCGGAAACAATGCAGAAGTCCGCACCTGGCAGGAAGATGAAAGTCCGTATCAGCGGATTGCCGAAGGACTGAAGGACAGAAACCTTACCACCGGAAATATGGGTATGGAGGAGACCGTCCGCTATGTTTTCAGTGAAGGGCTGAGCAAAGCCGCGCCGGGCCTGCACCTGGTAAGCGCAACGCCTGTCACGGCAGGCTGCCGAATGATCAAGAGCAAGCACGAACTGCAACTGATGAAGCTGGCGAATGAGGTCACGCTTGCGGCCTACGAGGCGGCTTATCGCTCCACTAAAGAAGGCATGACGCAGAACGATTTTGGTGCCATGGTACAGGCTGCGCACGCGCAGCAGGGGTTCGAAGGTGGCGCAAGCATACAGGTGGGCGAGAACTCCGCTTTACCGCATGGTTCGGCAAAACCTCAGGTGATCCGTGAAGGTACGATTCTGCTGATGGACGGCGGCTGTAAGGTGGAAGGGTATGAATCTGACATCAGCCGCACGGTTGTGCTGGGCAAGCCAACCGACAAGATGAAAGAAGTTTTCGACATCGTGCACAAAGCGCAATCAGCCGCGCTGGCTGCAGCCAAGCCGGGCGTGGAATGCCAGGCGGTAGATGCCGCAGCGCGCAAAGTGATCACCGACGCCGGCTACGGTCCAGACTACAAACACTTCACGCATCGCGTGGGCCACGGCATCGGGATGGA
Source organism: Terriglobia bacterium (assembly GCA_963732195.1). Taxonomy (GTDB): domain Bacteria; phylum Acidobacteriota; class Terriglobia; order Terriglobales; family Acidobacteriaceae; genus Angelobacter. The sequence goes on from CAVSYO010000002.1 coordinate 63,667, forward strand.
CGGACATGAGTGGCCGTATCTTGTTCGCGGCAATACTCTGCCTCTGGCTCCCAATATGACGTTCAGCGACGAGCCGGGAATTTATATTCGCGGAGAATTCGGTGTGCGCCTGGAAGACGACATGCACATCACGGAGAACGGCGCGGAGCTGTTTACGCCGCAATCGCCTGATCTAGAACGACCATTCGACAAAAAATCTTAACCACAAAGGACACGAAGGAACACGAAGGAAAACCTGAAGTCTCAGCGAATGATCCAGTTGACGCAGCTACTAACTGAGCCGCGTGCATTCGTGAGATCAGCGTTCTCCTTCGTGTTCCTTCGTGTCCTTTGTGGTAAATCCTACTTCAACGCATTCTACATAAACGCTCCCACATCCTTCTTCAGCTCTCCTAAAGAAGAATCCTGGATATACATCATGTGTCCGGCGCCGTAATAACCAAGGCTGACTTTGCCATGCTGGGCCGCGTCCAGATTCATGTGGTTCAGCGTATATTGCGTGGCAAAGTAAGGTGTCGCCAGATCGAAATAACCGGAGCCGACAAAAAGCTTCATGAACGGGTTTTTGTCGAATGCATCTTTAAGCGAGCGTGCGGTATCAGGGAAGCCGCCGCGCTGGACGCCCCAATCCCACTCATCAAAGCGGAATCCGCCGCCCAGGATGTAATACTCCAGATCTGATTTGTAGCCCAGCTCGCTGCGCACGTACTGGTTAAACATGGCAGTGTACGGCGGACGAATCGCGCTCATGCTGGGATCGAAGCTGGCGGTGTCATCGACGTTAGAGCTTGAAGTCCCGGTAAAACGGCTGTCGAGACGGCCAACGGTCAGCCGTTTATCGCGCAAAAGCTCTTTGGTAAAGTGCGACTCGTCAATACGCAGGTTGCTTTCGTCAATGTAAGTCTTGCTCAGACCGGTGTAGCGAGCCAAATGATCGATCACATCCTGACGCTCCTGCGCCGTAAGGCGATCGCCTTTAGCCAGCGCGTCGGCATAAGGACCGGCGGCCCACTGCTCGACTTCAGAACGCAGTTTGTCAAAGTTCTGCTCATACTCAGGGCCCAGTTTCTTGTGATACCACGCGGCACTGGCGTAGGTGGGCAGGAAGAGTATGAAGGGGAGGTCATTGCCGGGAGAGCCATCGGTGGTTTGGAAATTCAGGATGCTGGAGATCAGCATGATGCCGTTGAATGCGACGCCGTGCTCCACAAGGTAACCAGAAAGTCCTGCCGCGCGCGTGGTGCCGTAGCTTTCCCCCACCATGAACAGCGGAGATGACCAGCGCTCATAACGTCCGAGATAGAGTCGAATGAACTCACCCACGGACTCGATATCGCCCTTGAGGCCGAGGAATTTTTTTGTCTGATCACGTTTCACGGCGCGGCTGTATCCGGTGCCCACGGGGTCGATAAAAACAAGATCAGTCTGGTCGAGCCAGGTTTGTTCGTTGTCGACCAATTGATATGGTGGTGGAGGCATCATGCCATTGGGCTGCATACGCACGCGCTTGGGACCAATCGCGCCCATGTGGAGCCAGACAGAAGCGGAGCCGGGGCCTCCATTGAAAGAGAAAGTGAGCGGCCGATGTTCGTTCTGGCCGTCGAGCGTGTAAGCGATAAAGAAGATGTGCGCTTCAACCTCGCCGGTGTCATTGTTCTTGAGCGGCATCATGCCTGTGGTGGCGGTGTAATGCAGCGTTTTGCCGCCTACATGGATTTCATGGTGCGTAACAATCGGTGGCTGCTCCGGCTGTTCTTTCTTTGCCTCGGTGGTGCCGGCAGGCTTGGCTTGTTCAGCAGGACTGGCCGCCGGCGTGGGGGCAGGTGGCCGCTCACCGCGGTTTCTTTGGCCAAAAGCACAAAGCGAAAAGATCGTTATGAGGATCAAGAAAGACGAGGCGCGACGCAGCAGCATGTATTGACACTCCACCATTCGGTTTTGAAGACGTTATGGTTAGACGTCCTTGAAGAAAACAAGTGAGTGTAGCTGGCGAGATTGAAAAGGGCAAATTAAGGCTAGCTAAGGGACCGGACAAATCAGACTGCGTGGAGTAATCCCGGCGGCCTCTGCGGCAGAGGCTGGGAGTTCTGATGACCCTTGAAGTACCACATCAGTAAGACCAGAAATAGGATGATCGCGAGCATACAGATGCCAAAGTGGTGTCCGGCAGTATCTGAACGGCGCCCTGAGGCTCGAGGTGTCATGGTAGCTTAGACGCAATTTCCCCGACTAAGTGTCGGTGCAACACGAAACTTAAGGAAACTTTGCTGATTAATATCTTTTTGATTTGAGGCAACATTTAGGGCCATGAGCAGGTCTTGATTCTGACCTCCATGGCCCCCAAGATACAAAAGAGTTTAGTGGGTGGGAACGACCAGATCGCGGTCGAGACGGACTTCAAGTTGCGTGCCTTTATCCAGCTTCATCTCCCCGCCTTTAAACAGATAGCTGGTTCCTGTTCCAAGGCCCGCGCCAGCTGCCGCGCCAACAGCTGCGCCCTTGCGTCCACCGATTACCGAGCCTGAAACCGCGCCAACGGTTGCGCCAATAGCCGCGTCTGTCACAACTTTTCTCTTATCCGGACCTTTGCGATAGACTTCGCCTTCTTCACCCGTGGCCTTGATGGAAGAGTCTCCCGGAACGCCAGTGACAGTCCCGATCAGTGGAACCCAGCCGTTGCGGGTTTCGATTTCATCCAGGGCCAATTGCATTTTGGAGCCGGTAAAGCCATGCTCAAATCGCCCCACATGGCCCTTGATAGTCCGACCCTTGGGGATGATCAGGCCGCTGGGCGTCACCAGATCTTCGCGAAGCTCGGCCTTGAAGTGCTTGCCATCCTGCATCTTCTTGGTGTCAAGGGTATCCTTCAGCTTAATGATGAACCGCGACCCGTCGGGAATGGCATTTGGAGGCGCGCCGTATGTTGACGACGGATTGCCTGGTCCGGGATAAGAGGCTGGCCCCTGCTGCGGAGGCAGAGTATTTCTATCTTTTCTATCAGTGCTATCGTTAGGACGTGTTTTAAGAACCGGATCGTTCGAATTACCGCTTTCCTGGCCAATGGCTGCCAGACCAAAAATCAGAGCAACGGCACAAACGGAGGCTGCCCACTTTGCCTGCATGATGTTCCACCTCAATGGGTTTTAGGAATCTTGACCCGTGAGATGCGTAGAAGTTTCTGAAAAGCTGCTCTGGAATCCACAATTTTTGTAAAGCTGTGACGCCTGCGCCGCTGGTTGGGCTAGGATTCCTAGAGATCCGGCCATGGTGTTTCAGGAATCAGGACATTACCAAAGTAACTGGCCAGAGGTACAATTCGAGGCCGTTTTGAAGCATCATATTGTCAGCAAGTGCCGATTCCCCAGAAGGGAATATGACATGAAGAACTGGTTTCTGCCGGCAACATTACTGGGTTTAAGTGGACTGGCGCTGGTCTTTGCCAGCGAAAAAGGCCGCGAACGCGTCCGCCAATTCCTTGACGATTTGATGGAACATGGCGATCCGCTGAATGAATTCAACAAGTTTTGCGAAGACCAGTTGGAGACGATCCAGCAGAATTTGGACCGCCTTGCCAAAGCCCTGGAAGAGGCCCAGCCCAGCTAACCGGCGATCTTGTTGATAACGCCGGCCATTCGAACATCCCGCTGCGTAACTCCTCCCGAATCATGTGACACCAGGGCCAGGGTGACCGTGTTGTAGCGAATATCGATGTCGGGATGGTGGTTGGCCTGCTCCGCCGCCTCAGCAATCTTATTTACAAACTGCATTGCCGCTTTGAAGTCAGGAAAGCGGAAGACTCGCTGAATCGCGCCTCCGTTACTCTGCCAGCCATTTAAAGAACCGAGTTCCTTCTGGATTTCTGCATCCGTTAGGACAGTCATAAGCACCTTTCCAATCTTTTTCCCAGGAGTGATTCTAGTGCGTTGGCGCGGAAAATGCAGCACGGCATGTTTTTCGCATTTTGGGGTAGAGGCTTATCGAAGGCAGGGAATTGAGAACTAAGTCGTGCGGCTTGTGCCAGCCAACGCCGCCACTTGCCTCATGGGATAAGTGAAATGATCGATCTGGGAATTGATTTCTTTGCGTAGATCTTCCCAGATGGTGTCAGGCATGTCCAGGAAGACACGGACAACTTCCGGGTCAAACTGCCGGCCGGAGAACCGCTCCACCTCTTCACGCGCAACCTGAATCGTTTGGGCAGCACGATAAGGCCGGTCAGAGGTGATGGCGTCCAGCGTATCGGCAATAGAGAAAATACGAGCGCCCAAAGGTATGCTTTGGCCGCTCAAACCGCGTGGGTAACCTGTGCCGTCAAAACGCTCCTGATGCGAGTACACGATTTCAGAGGCTTCAGAAAGGAACGGTATTTTCTTGAGCATCTGGTATCCGCGGAAGCAGTGCTCACGCATGATTTCTGTTTCAGCTTCAGTCAACGCGCCCGGCTTGCGCAGGATAGCGTCTGGAATGGCCATCTTGCCGATGTCATGCAGAAAAGCGCCGCGCGCTATGACGCGGATTTTGTCGCCTGAAAGCCCCATGGCACGGGCAATGGCAATTGTGAACGCGGTGACCCGTTTGGAATGGCCTTCGGTCTCAGCGTCTTTCAAATCCAGGGCGTCGCCCAGAGCTTCCAGAGTGATGTCATAGGAACGCTCCAGGTCAGTCATGGCCTGGCGAAGCTGTTCCGTGCGGGCCGCAACCAGGGACTCAAGATTTGACTGGTATGCCCGGTTTTCCAGCTTCAGACGGCGGTGCTCCAGGGCGCGCCGAACCATTGCCAGAAGCTGTTCACGCTCAAAGGGTTTCAGCAGATAGTCATAGGCGCCATTGCGGATGGCCGCCAGCGCAACCGAAATATCATGGACAGCGGTGACCATGATCACCGGCATATCAGGGTATTTTTCTTTTGAACGCTCCAGCAGCGCGATTCCGTCGAGTTCCGCCATCATCAGGTCTGACAGCATCAACTCGAACTCGCCCGTGGAATTGAGAATGGCCAACGCTTCCATGCCTGACGGTGCCTGGCGGGTTTTGTATCCCGCGGCACTGAGCATGGACGAGATGATCTCGCGGATCGGCTCTTCGTCGTCAACTACGAGTATGCGGTCTGTGGCCATTTTGGAAAGTTTACCTGTGGGGGAGCATTAATGTAACCCAGAGTTACCCAAAATACAATGGTACTAGCACCTTAAAAAACGACTGAAAACCGGGCAATTCGTGGTATACAAAGGTTACCCTACTCGGAACAAGAAACCCTGTTGAATTGACCATGAACCTTACCCTCGAATCAGCATTTCTGGCTGAGATGTCGACATTGCTGATCCTGCTGGCCGGCGCAATACTTTTGTACAGCAGCTTCCGGGAAAAGTATCTGGTTCCGTGGATTGGCGGCTGGACATGCCTGTGTTTTGCCAAAGTCTTGCTGACCGTGGAACTGGGCCATGCCTCCCTGCTATGGTCCTCCTTGTCTCTTGCTTGTTTTTTCCTGGGTTTAGCGCTGCTGGTGGCAGCAGTATTGATCTATGTTTCCCAGAGAAAGCTCCTTTTGCCCTTGGCCCTGATGCTGGCAGTGGGCTTGACCCTGGCCTTTGTGTATACGTTTTGGTTGCCCTATCCTGCACTGCGGATTGCGGCACAGGCGCTGTGTTGGGCGACAAAAATTCTGGCATCGATACAGTTGGTGCGTTTTGCCTGGGGGCGCAGGACGGCAGGGCGCTGGCTGCTGGCCGCCATGTTCCTACTGTTGCACCTGGATGTGGCGCAGAATAAACACAGTCTGATTGCCTACGATTTCCTGGTCGACCTTTTCCTCGGCATCGGCATGATGACGCTGGTGTTGGAAGATGCACGGGCACAGATCGAGCGCTTGGATGCCCTGAACACGATTACGCACCAAGTCTCTGATTCGCGCGATTTCGAGTCCATCATCGGCACCATTTTAGAGGAACTCAGGAAAATTGCCCGGGCCAAAGCGGCTTGGTTCCGCATGCTGCAGGGAGAAAAGCTGGTGCTGGCCGGGCACTGCGGCCTTTCCCGGACATTTGCCGAAAAAACCGCCGCCATCGACACCGCCAGCAGCGTGAGCGGATTTGCCCTGCGTGAGGGCGAGGTATATGTCCTAAAGGCGACGGAATCGCACCCGAACTTCCGTGAAACCATTACCGCTGAAGGCATCCAACATCTTCTGCTGGTGCCGATTGAAGGCAAGAGTGCGCCTATAGGCATGTTCATCCTGGGCATGCCGCATTTCCGCGCGTATACGGAGCGCGAGAAAGAGTTCCTGAAAGCGGCGGCCAAACAGATCGGGCTGGCGGCCGAAAATCGCCAACTGCTGCAGCAACTAGTGCATTCACGCAATGAGTGGGCGAGCACGTTTGACTCTATCCCGGACTGCATTCTTGTCCATGACATGGATTACCGGATTCTGCGGGCCAACGGCGCGCTGCTGGGACGAATCCAGCGCACACGGCAGGAAGTGGTACACAGTTTTTGCGAAGAGGTATTGCCGGGCGCAATCACGAACTGGAATGGATGCCCTTACTGTGCGCATGCCGACTGTGCAGGCGAAGAAGACCCGTGTTTTGGCGGCTATTCCGTCGTTTCCACTTCAGCGTACACCGGTGAGGGGCACTTCGCGGGCACAGTGCACGTAATCAAGGACATTACAGAGTCCAAGGCCGCTGAGGAGCGCTTTACCTCACTATTTAACCACATGCACGAGGGTGTATTCGTTTCCACTCCAGAAGGGAACATACTGGATTGCAACGAAGCCTTTGTACGCATGCTGGGCTATGACAGCAAAGAAGAAATCCTCAAACTGGATGTGGCGCAATCAGTTTACGTGGATACGGAAGACCGGAAAAAATTCCTGAGTGAAATTTCACGACAAGGCTTTGTAAGGAACTTTGAAATCCTGCTGCGCCGGAAAGACGGACGCAAGATTAACGTGATTGAGAGCAGCTTTGCCACGCGCGCTCCCAGCGGCAAGATTGAGCGCTACCAGGGCGTGGTGCTTGACGTAACGGAAATGAAGCGCGCGGAAGACGAGATCCGCCGCCGCAACCGCGAGTTATATGTGCTGAACAACATCGCGGTTACATTCAATCAGTCCTTTGATCTGGACGAAATTCTGCAGTTGATCATGCTGCAGATGGTCGAGCTGTTTTCCACGGACACGGCTGCCGTTTACCTGTTTGATGAGGAAACTTACACTCTGGCCAAAAAGTCTTCTTATGGGCATCGCACCACGTGGGCGGTGGAAAGTGAAAACGTTGTGCTCCCGCCGGCATTCATCGATTCCGTAAAAGCCAAACACGCGGAGATTATCGATCAACAAGACCTGCCCCGCCTGCCAGAAGTGCTGCAGAAAGCGGTGGAACTGGAAGGCCTGCGTTCATGGCTTTGGGTGGTCTTGTGGCGCAAGGACAGAATTTTGGGGGTTCTGGCCACCAGTAGCCGCGCTCCTCGCGAATTCTCGCGGTCTGAACAGGGTGTGATGATTGCCGTGGGCCGCCAGCTGGCCACCACGATTGAAAAAGTCCAGCTTTACAACGAAACCCGGCAAGCTTATGAAGACCTGCGCCGGACGCAGGAACAATTGCTGCAAAGCGAAAAGATGTCCGCTGTGGGGCAACTGATTTCAGGCGTGGCGCACGAGTTGAACAATCCGCTGACCGCCATTCTGGGATACACGCAGTTGCTGGAAAGCGAAAAACTGGAACCGCGAATTGAAGAGTTTGTCCAGAAGCTGCGCAAACAAGCGCAACGGACCCAGAGAATCGTGCAGAACCTGCTGTCATTTGCGCGTCAGCACAAGCCTCAGCGCGTGCACATGGATTTGCGCAGCGTTATCGAGGACACCATCGCGCTCCGCGACTACGATCTAAAGGTCAATAACATTGGGGTAGAACGGGAATTTGAGGCCGTGCTGCCATCGGTGGTGGCTGATCCTCATCAGCTTGAGCAGGTCTATCTCAACATCATTAACAACGCGGCAGACGCCATGATGGAAAGCGGGCGCGGAGGCCGGCTACGCGTCAGCATCGCCACTGAAAACGGAAGCGTGGTCACGTCATTCCATGATTCGGGACCTGGAATTTACGATCCGAAGCATGTCTTTGATCCTTTCTACACCACGAAGCGCGTGGGTAAAGGGACGGGGCTGGGCTTGAGCATCTGTTACGGGATTGTGAAAGAACACGGTGGCGAGATTTCCGCGCAGAACCATCCTGCCGGAGGCGCGTTGCTGCAGGTCCGGCTGCCGGTTGCGGTTGGCGAGAAGCCGGTGACCGAACGCGAGCGCATTGTTGCGCGGCGAGAATCGCGGCTGGAAGGCAATGTGCTTCTGGTGGACGATGAAGAAGCGGTTCTCGATTTCGAGCGCGAGGTCCTTAGCGCTGCGGGCTTGCAAGTTGCAACAGTTTCCTCAGGAGCGGAAGCTGTAGAGAGCTTGAAGAATGAGGATTTCGATATTCTGCTGCTCGATAGCAAGATCCCGGGAACATGGTCGAGCGAGCAGGTGTTTCAATGGTTGCAAAAGAATCGACCGGAACTGGTGCCGCGTACCGTGTTTGTTCTTTCCGATGTATCAGACCCAGGCGTGCGCGCTTTTGTGGACGCCACGAAGATATTCTGCCTGGTAAAACCATTTGAAGTTTCCGATTTGCTGGCCGTTGTGCGCCGTGCCTTGCGCAGAGTCAGGGCGGCATCGGCGTCGCATTGAGTTGCATTACTCTTCAGCTTCCAGTTTGCGGACCCTTTTTGTGCTCACCTTGGGTGAATCCGTAGGCGGATCAAAAATAAGCAAACCGTTTACGGTACGAGTGGGCACTGGCGTCGCAATTCCTCGCCGAACAAGTTCCGACACCGCCTTTCCTAAGCCAAGAGAGCGACTTTCCGCATATCGTTTGACTGCGGGGACGATATCGTCGTCGAGATGGATAGTGGTACGCATATGGAATGAATGATGACATTGTGGCACTATGATGTCGATACAGCTAAACGATGCCTCCTCGAAATGGTTTGGGAATGACTCAACGCGCCCGCGTTCCTCTCACCAGCATCTTTCCTACTCCTGGCACGGCAGCAAACGCGAATGCGGCGCTGCGGATCCATTTAGGTGCAGCCAATGCGCCGCGCAGGCGGGCCGCATTGCGAAATGCCGGCGCAAAGCGCTTGCGATATGCGGCCTGGTACTGCTGATGCGCCTGCTCCAGCGAACATGATCCGCGCAGAAATGGGACGATGGATTGCGCAGCCAAAGTTCCGCTTTGCAGGGCCAGCGAGATGCCGTCGCCCGCGAAAGGATCGATGAATCCAGCGGCATCGCCTGCAAGGAACATGCCGTCCGATTCTGTTTCTGGCTCACGGAAATAAAGCGGCGAAGTTGTTACCGTAGAAAACAGTGGCTGCCAGCCGCGGCTTCGCTCATACAGGCGCGGCTCTTTGGTGAAAACATCCTCCAGAGTGTGTGCCGCATCGGCGCGGACCATGGCGCATGCATTCACGGAATTTTTTCCAACGGGAGTGACTCCGCAATAGCCGCCGGGAAAGAAGTAGAGATCGACTGTCTGCGGCGGCGAGGGCTCAGTGAAATGCGCTTTCAACCCAATCCACTTGTCTTTTCCTGCGACGTCAAACTGCGTGAGCTTTGACCATCGTCCCGTGGCATTGACTAGGGCGAGCGCAGAATAAGTGCTCTCCGATGTGCGGACATAAAAAACTTCATTACGCTGCACTTCTTGGACGGCAATGCCTTCACAGGCTGTTACGCCCGCATTTTGTGCCGCCGCAAAAAGCGCTGGGTCCAGATCGAAACGTGGAATGCTTTGCGCGGCAGGAGAAACTGGAAGCGCGAGGATTTTGTTATCCAGAAATATTCGCGACGAAACGACTTCCGGACAAGATTGAAACCTGCCGTTTTCAATGAAGTCGCGAAGCAATCCTAAAGACTCCGGAGAGACAAATTCACCGCAGACTTTCTGTCGGGGGAAGTGGTCTTTTTCCAGAAGCAACACCTTTGCGCCCGCTCGGGCAGCGGTAATCGCGCACGCAGAACCGGCCGGCCCCGCGCCCACGACAATCAGATCATATTGGGCTGCTTCCAAACGATCACTCCCATGCGGAAAAGAAAAAACTTTCTGATCTCAATGTTCTCAGCCGACGCTACCGGTGCCAGAATCTTTCTGACTTCTTCCACAGTGTAAGCCCTGTTTATTGAAGCCGGAGCGTCATGCCGGGTTATGCGGCTGCGGTACAGAGGCGCGCCGAGATACCCGAGCGCCAGGTGCAACGGATGGCGCTGCAAGTCCTGCACCAGGAACGCATGTCGAGCCACGCGCAGCCCTTCGCTAACGAATCGAACAATCTCTGCCGGCTCAAGGTGATGCATAAACAGGGAGCAGCCTACCGCGTCAAAGCTGTTATCGCGGAAGGGAAGCGCCAGTGCGTCTCCGCAGACTGCCGGGTGCGTACTGCCAAGGTGTGTGGGAGCGCGATCCAGAATGACCGGTTGCGACGATATGCCTGAACGGGCCAGCGATCGCTGGGTGCGCGTGGCAACATATCCTTCGCCGCCGGCTACGTCAACCCAGGAAATTTGTTTTAGCCCACGTTCCTGCGCCACCCGGCGCAGCAAGCTGGACATGGTATGCACGCCGCCAAACCAGCTATTGAACATGCGCAGGTCTTTGAGTGAACCCGCTACTTCGCCGGGGGTGCCGGCGTCGCTATCGAGTAGTTCTTCCACCACGACGCGCTTCATGCTTTAGACCCGGGCCAATTCTTCTTCCAGCAACTGCTTGTTGTAGAGGTCAGTGTAGTAGCCGCTGCGCGCAAGCAGTTCCTCATGCGTGCCCAGTTCCACCACGCGTCCTTCATGCAGCACGGCAATGCGGTCAGCATTGCGGACGGTGGAGACGCGGTGCGAGATAAAAATGGTCGTGCGGTCACGCATCACTTCGCGCAGGTGGTTGAGAATTTTTTCTTCCGTGTATGTATCCACGCTGGAAAGCGCATCATCCAGCACCAGAATGCGCGGATCTCGGATAATGGCGCGCGCAATCGCGCTGCGCTGTTTCTGCCCGCCGGAAAGCGTAATGCCGCGTTCACCCACCATGGTTTTGTAGCCTTCAGGAAAGCCTTCAATATCGGCGGCGATATTGGCGGCTTCAGCAGCGCGCTGCACCTGGTCGTCGCTTGATGTCTCAACGCCGAAAGCAATGTTCTCTCGCACGGAGTCGCTGAAAAGAAAAGTTTCCTGGGGAACAAAGCCAATGTTCTGGCGCAAAGTCTCAAGCGGATATTCACGGATAGGCCGGCCATCGATCAACAGGGAACCGGGCGCTACGTCATAAATGCGCGGCAGCAGGTTTACCAGCGTGGTCTTGCCGGAGCCGGTCGGGCCGACGATCGCAAGGCTGCTGCCTGCCGGTATCGTGAGATTTACGTCCTTGAGGACCGGAACGCCGTCATAGCTGAAATCAAGATGGCGGAACTCAATTTCGCCGCGCAATGCCGTAGTCAGTCTTAAGATCAGGAGCCACCTCCGCGTCGGTAATTTCAGAGCGTGCCACCAGAATTTCATTAATGCGGCCCATGGAAGCGGTCCCACGCTGAAAAAGGTTGATGACCCAGCCAAGCGCAATGATCGGCCATGTGAGCATGACGATGTAGGTGTTGAACGCGACGAAATCGCCCAGGCTGATCTTGTGCAGAAGCACTTCACGTCCGCCCAGCCACAGCACAAGCACCAGGGCAAAGCCAAGCAGCAGCTCCAGCGTCGGCCACAGCATGCCGGTAAGGCGCGCCAGCGGAAGGCTGCGCGTTACGTATTCCTGGTTGCTGGTTTCAAACAGCGCGATCTCAGCTTCTTCCTGCGCGTAGGCGCGGACCACGCGCGCGCCGGAAAAGTTCTCTTGCGCCCGCGCGGAAATATCAGAAAACTGCGCCTGGATTTTTTCAAAGCGCTCATGGATTCGCCGACCAATATACTGCACAACAATGCTCGCGATAGGCAGCGGCGCAAAAGCATACAGCGTGAGCTTGGGGCTGATCTGCCACATAAAGACCAGCGCCACGGCCGTAAATACCAGCGTGTTTGCCGTGTACATAATGGCCGGGCCAAGCAGCATGCGCACCGCATTCAGGTCATTGGTGGCCCGGGCCATAATGTCGCCGGTGCGGTTCTTCTGGTAGTAGGAATAAGAAAGCGATTCCAGATGGCGAAACATGTCATTGCGGAGATCGTATTCAATCTCACGCGAGACGCCGATCACCAGCCAGCGGGTAAGAAATTGGAACACGCCTTTGCCCAGCGCCAGCCCCACCAGCAGCAGCGCGAAAACCAGGATTTTCTGATGCGTAATGCCGTGGCGGTTCAGGTCGTCCACGGCGCGGCGCACCACCTGCGGCCAGAGCACCCACAGGCCGTTATTGAACAGCACCGTAATCGCGCCCCAAAACAGCGTGACGCGATACTTGCTCAGGTAGGGCCACAGCGGCTTGAGATTTTTGCCCATGAATGGATGACAGCTAATAGATGATTTTAACAGCGATAAAGGATCGAAGAATCCGCATCCTCAAGCGCCATCTTGTTCCGATTGTCAAAGCCCACCTTTCCGCCGATTGTAGCCGGAAAGTTTTTTGGAAGCGTTTCTTGCGATTTCACGTCATGCCGCTCTCGCCTGCTCCCACGGACCGTCCCTGCAACCTCGATGGCTTGCCGGGAACATGCTCACACTCGCCTTGAACGCAACGTGCAAATCTTCTCCACCTATATCCCGCCCGACAAGAGGTGTTAACGCCGTTAGTGGCACCGGCAATCCCGGCTTCTGGCTCTTGTTCGATCTGCGCTCTTCTGCGCAAATCTGCGGCGATTCCTGATTTTCTTTGCGGCCTTCGCGTCCTTTGCGGTGAACCATCCACAACAGTTTTGACATCGTCTGCAGATGCACCAGCAAGCGCTCCCGCCGTTTTGCAATCAATCCTGCCGCCAATCAGCGCCCGGGACACCACCGCCAGCGTTACCTGAATGCCCTTGAAGTCGGTGAACAGGTCGGCCATCTCGCATTCCGGCTTGCCCTGGCGACGCATCTCCGCTACTGCTTCGGCCAGCACGATCCGCCGCTCCAAGTCCCGGCGAAAGGCCATCGCCTGCTGCGCGGCGTGAGCATGGCATATCGCTGCGCCCTTCTCCGCCGGGGCCTTGCACTGCTCGCCATTCCGGCGGAACAACTGGCACCGCCGGTAATAGCTGTACCGCGCTTCAGGTGTTCGCTGCCAGCAGCTCATTGCGGGTTCGTTTCTGGATCTCTTGCTGCATAAAGTTAAGTGGTTCTTGCTTTTCAATTACGGCAATGTACGCAATTTACCGTGCAATTTCGGCGATAAGGTGCGCCTTGCGCGCCCCACCCCCCATGGCCTCGACTAGGATTCCAAAGGAGTTATTCCATTCAACCCCGGAAATTCCGCGTCAAATCGGGGTCAAATCGCGTCGAACTGGCCTCAAATCGCGTCAAATCTGCTGTCCTTTTGTTGTTCTATAACGCTGTATATGGGTCTGGGTTTTGGGGGTTAGCTAAAAGCCAATAGCCAAGGGCCAAGAGCCGTCTTCATACTACCTTTTATTCGCCCAAATTTCAATCACGAAAGAGGCCAATAGCCGTTGAGAATAGTGGAGCAACAGCCGTCCGGCCTCGGTGATCGCAGCAAGACCGCCAGTGCCTTCAGGCGCGAAATGAATTAGCACAACGAAGTAAGATGGAACAGACAATATGGTGTCTCAAATGAACTCTGTCGAAATAATTGTGCTCACTGCCGTGATCGGCCTAGTTACGAGCGCGATTACAGCTTTTGTGACCGTCCGTCTGCAGATGTACCAGGAGCGTCAACGATGGCAGAAAGATTTTGCAATTAAGCTTGCGGAATTTCAGTCGACGAATCCCAACCAAGCTGAGAAGGTTGCCAAGCAATTTGCAATTGGAGTGTTGATGCTGGACGAGGGCGAGCATGACGTTCCGCGAAAAAGAGAATACATTCCTTTTTATGGTTGTCTGGCCGTGGGTACAGATCCTTTGAATGATATTGTGCTCAAGGACAGCCTGTGTTCAAGTAAACACTTGCTCCTCTTTGCGGATCATGCCGATGTTTACGCGTTGGACTTGAAGTCTCAAAATGGTACTTGGGTGAATCGCAAACGACTGACTCGTCGACATAGACTCGCTCACGCAGATGAAATCAGGCTAGCGGACCGGCGATCAGCGACCAAAATCACATTCATTGCGATTGATCGCGGAACAGAACGACCCTGGCGGTGGCTGCGCCATTTTTAGCGCTGCCGTTAATATGATTGCTGGCCAGATGACAATCGCGAAGCATAACCGCGAAGAGAATCACAAGACAGCGTTCAGCTTGATGCTCGAAGAGCTGGGAGACAGAGCGATTGACACAATCTTCTTCAACCCGGCTCAGCCACCATTCAGAGACCATGTTCTCCGAACAACGTGGGAAGAACTAGTACGACAAGGCTTGATGGAAAGCATCAACTCGGCTCAATATCGTTTAACTGCAAAAGGATGGCTAGTCGGGTTAGAAATGACCGGCACTGCTCAATCCGCGAAGTATAAAGAAAGGCTAGGACAGTTATTCGCAGCAATGAAGCGGCATGTAAAGTCGCGAACAGCTTCCGCAATTGTGTCGTTGCGTCAATTGTCTGACGAATCACGGGAGCCAGAAGGTTGGATCTTTAACGTCATTGACAGCAAGGCAGGTGCTACCGGCAATCCGCGAGCGGGCGCACGTTGGTTCGGGGGAGAAAGAGGACGACTCGTTGAAGTACCAGTGGACTTCAATCTTGAGCCAATCGACATCACAAACGCGCTCACGCTCCAACACCTAGACCGAATCCAAGAATTGCAGGAGCGCCTTCAAACGGTTGAAGAGGATCGGGCCCAGTTTCACTGTCCCTATTGCGACGCACCAATTTCCGGCGTGGGTCATCAGGATTATCCCGAATATCATTGCATCGTCACATACGAAAGCTTCGCGTGCGGTTATGTCACTGCGGATGGCGGTGAGGAGTCTCCGTGCCCTTATGGCCCTCACTGGCCTACCCTGGATGAGTTCGAATTTATAGCCAAGCAGAACGGGAACACCTGGACATGTCATCCCATCCCGAAAACGGCACGTGCGAGACGAGTTCATGTTGGCTCTGCAGTAGGACTAACAAAAGAAGATGCGGAGGAGCGAGCCAAGAAAACTGCGGGGCCGAAGGCAAAAGGGCGATAGTTTCTGTTGGGAGCAGGGTCGCGGCACGGCACAATAGTCGCGATTTCTGGTGTTGGAAACACGGCGTCGCCAATTCCGGCACTTTTGGCAATTTCGGCTATTAGAGCTACGACGGCGTCTTCATAATCAGATACCCGCCCGCCAAGCCAAAGATCAAATCCGGCGACCACGCGGCAATCAGCGGAGGAAGCTGGCTGACGTTGCCCATGGCTTCAAACAGGCTGGAAGTCAAAACGTAACTTACGCCGATGACGAGCGCTACAACTACTCCGCTGAGAGCGCCGCGGCGTCCGCCGGAAAGAGCGAATGGCACGGCAAGCACGGCCATGACTAGCGTGATCAGCGGGAAGGCGATCTTTTTCTGCAATTGAACGCGGAGACGCACCACATCAAAGCCGCCCTGCTGCAGATCGTAAATATAGCGCTGCAGTTCGTCATAGTTCATCTCAGAGGATTGCAGGACTTCTTTCTTGAAGTAGGTCGGCGGCTCGTTCAACTCGGCAAAGGTGCTCACGTCAAACTTGCTCAGGTTTTCCTGCGGGTCGGCGCCCGGAGCATTGCTCCACGATCTCTGCCAGCCATTTTCAAAGGCCCACTTTGCTAAGTGGTCCGCCCAGCGCGCACGCGCAGCATAGACGCGCTTGATCATCTGGAAGGAATGCGGGTTCAGCTCAAAGACTGAAACGCTGCCGAAGGTATTGCGGTCCGGATCAAAAGCTTCGTAATAATAAATCTTTCGGTTCTCTATCGTGCCGTCAGAGCTTTTTTTGCTTTCGCCAAAAATCCACTTGCGGTCAGGACGCAGATAAGTTTGTGCCGGCTTGCCTTTAATCATATTGCGCAGGGTCTCAACCCGCTTGTTGGCGTAAGGGAGATACCACTGGTCCAGCACAAAGAGACCACCGGCGAGGGTGCTGGCAATAACCAGAATCGGAATTACCGTGCGGTAGATGCTGACGCCGGTCGCTTTCATGGCCGTAATTTCATTTGACTTCTGCATCAGCCCAAACATCACCAGCACGGTCAGCAGCACGGCCAAAGGCGTGATCTGGTAAAGCACTGAGGGAACAAAGTTGAGCAGGTATTCAAGCTGTGTGAGCAGCGGAATCTTTTTTCTCACAATGTCAGATAGCAGCTCAAAATAAGTGAAAACCAGGAACAGGACCAGCAGGCTGGAGAGGATGAGCAGCAGATAACTCACAAAGCTGCGCAGAACGTAATCATCGAGGATAAGCGGAAAGCGGGTGCTGAAAAGACGGCCGCGCCTGCGGCTGCCATTCGCCGGATCATCGGCCTTAGCGTTGAGCAGCTTTGCAAAGGTGTCCTTAAACTGGCCAAGCAACATCTGGCCCAAGCCCAGCTCCACAGGAATTCTGTCAGTGCGGCTTAGCAGGACCACACCGAAAAGGCCAAAGACGATGTTGGCCATCCAGACACCAAGCACGGGAGATATTTTTCCTCCGCGCGCCAGTGAGACGCCGATGATGGAGACAAAATAGTAGATGAAAACCAGAACAATGGTGAGCACAAATCCCGCGCCTTTGCCGCCTTTCTTGGCGGAAAGGCCGAGCGGAATTCCTATGAGTACCAGCACCAGGCAGGCGGTTGGGAGGGCCAGTCGGCGGTTGAATTCTATCCAGTACCAGCGGGCAAACTCTTTGTTGGGATTGTATTTCTGGCGGTACAGCTCCTGAGTGCTAAGCTGCGCCACGGGCACCGCGTCCTGTGCCGGCTTGGGGATCGGCGGTTGGCTGATAACGATGTCAGTATCTTGAAAAGTCGTGATCGTGTACTGGTCAGGCGTACGGGAATTTGTGTCGTGCGTTTCGCCGTTGATCAGATGAAGCCGGATGGCGTCCGTGCCGGAAGCGCTGACAATAGCTTCTTTGGCGATGGTGATCTTGGGAGCGCCGGGAATGCTGATATCGGCGTCAAAAACATTTTTCCAGACCGCGGCGCCGGACACGCTGGAAACATCCTCGACGTAAAGCACATGGTTCTTGAAGCCTTCATAAAAAACATGCGGCTGGACCTCAAAAGAAATCTGAGTTGCAGCCAGCTTGTTTTGCAGTCCGGGCAAGGGCAGCGGCGGAACGAGGTTCGACAATGACGGTATTGACCAGAGCCAGCAACCATGCGGCAATGCCGAATACGGAGATGATCTTGAGGAATTTGCGCACGCTCACGCCGGAAGCGCGCATCGCCGTGACTTCACTATCGGCGGCCATGCGGCTCAGCCCCAGCAGGATTCCTACCAGCACTCCCATGGGGATGGTGACTTTCAGGGCGGCAGGCAGTGTGAGAAAGAAAATTTCCGCCACGCTGGGAAAAGGAGCGCTGTTGCGCACCACGGCTTCAAGTATGCGCGTAAGTTCGCGCATAAAAATGACAAACGTGAAGACTGAGGCCCCAATGAGCCCGTGCCAGAGCACTTCCTTCAATATGTAGCGAGTAAAAATGCGCACGCGTTTTCTTCTCAAAGTCTAGCAGAAGCCCGCTTGTGTTATTAATGGATAATCAATGGATACGCCCGAAATCCATCTGCTGTTTCTCTGGCACATGCACCAGCCGTATTACAAGGACCTGGTCACCGGGCAATATCGCCTGCCCTGGGTACGCTTACATGCGCTTAAAGATTATTACGGCATGGTGAAGCTGCTGGATGAATTTCCCGGGCTGCACCAGACGTTTAACCTTGTACCCTCGTTGATCACCCAACTGCAGGAGTACGTGAACGGAACGGCGCAGGACCCCTTTCTGCAGGTGGCAGCCATGCCGGCGGTTGAAATGAACCTGCCCGAGCGGCAGTTTGCGGTCCAGTACCTGTTTCAGGCGAATGCGGAGAACATGATTGGGCGGTATCCGCGCTATCGTGAATTAGCGCAGCAGTTTCATGGCCGCCCGCAGGACGCGCTCAACCATGCCCGGCGCATGACCGAAGGCGACATCACGGACCTCCAGGTGCTCTCGCAGATCGCATGGATGGATGAATTCTTTCTCGATGATCCAGTCGTCGCTGAGCTCATCAGCAAAGGCCAGAGAGTTTTCACTGAAAGACCAGGAGCAGGTCATCCAGATTCAGCAAAAGTTTCTGGCTAAGGTGCTGCCCGCCTATGCCGAAGCAGGGAAGCGCGGCGCGATTGAGATTTCCACCTCGCCTTTTTACCATCCCATTCTGCCGCTGGTGTGCGACACCGATATGGGCGCTGTTTCACATCATGGGCTGCCGCTGCCATCGCAGGGATTTCGGCATCCGGAAGATGCGGGCGAGCAGATTGAACGCGGGCTGACGCTGCATGAGCAGGTTTTTGGCGCAAGGCCAAAAGGCATGTGGCCGTCGGAAGGAAGCGTATCCAATCAAGCGCTGGCGATTGCGCATGATCTCGGCGTGAAGTGGATGGCGACCGATGAAGGCGTGCTCTGCCGTTCTCTTGGAACCATCTTCCAGCGCGATGGAAGCGGGAAGCTGGAACCTGAGAGCGCGTCCCAGCTTTACCAGATTTTCCGCTGGCAGCAGGATGCTGCA
Organism: Terriglobia bacterium; assembly: GCA_963732195.1. Taxonomy (GTDB): domain Bacteria; phylum Acidobacteriota; class Terriglobia; order Terriglobales; family Acidobacteriaceae; genus Angelobacter. Next base: position 82,478 of record CAVSYO010000002.1, read on the forward strand.
GAGATGCGCATGGTCTTCCGCGACCATTCGCTTTCTGACTTGATCGGCTTTGTCTATTCCGGTGTGCCGCCAAGAGAAGCTGCCGATGACTTGCTCCGTCGCGTAAAGCAGGCAGCCGAGCCGGTGCTGGCAAAGCGAAAGACCGCGGTAGTGCCTATCATTCTTGATGGCGAAAACGCCTGGGAATTTTATCCGCAGTCAGGACGTGAATTTTTACGTCGGCTATACGATGGCATTCAAAGAGACCCATCGATTGCAGCGCTGACAGTTTCTGAAGCCATAGAGCGAGAGCACGCGCCGGCAGAGATCGGATCCATTGTCCCCGGCTCATGGATCAATTCAAATTTCGATGTGTGGATCGGCGCTCCCGAAGACAACGTAGCGTGGGACCAGCTCACGGCGGCACGCGACTTCTTCACAGCAAATGCCGGCAAAGTTTCTGAACAGCAGGCCGCTTTGGCTTATGAGGAGCTGCTGATCGCGGAAGGCAGTGACTGGAACTGGTGGTATGGTCCGGAGCACCATTCCGCGAATGATCGCGAATTTGATGAGCTCTACCGCAAGCATCTTTCCAACGTCTATCTTGTACTGGGCGGTACGCCGCCAGACGTGCTGGCGCAGCCTATCGCAGGCGCGCATGCCAAACCGCAATTCACGCCGCAAACCGCATATATCCATCCTGAAGTGGATGGCAAGAATATTGAGTACTTTGAATGGCTGGGCGCGGCATCTCATGCGGCCGACCGTCATTCTTCCGCCATGCATGGAAAACTTTTTCTGCTGGATACCGGCTATGCGGGCATCGATGACGAAAATCTTTATTGCCGAGTGGATTTTATCGAGGACCCTGCGGAATGGGCCACCGGCGACACGCGCCTCGTGGTGACAATTGAAACCTTGAGTCCAGACGGCAATGGAAATCAATCAGTACGGTTGGAAGCCGATATTTCGCAAGGCAGGCTTCGCGGATGGAAGCTGGGCGAAAATGGCCAGCAACAGGAAGGTGGCTTTCAGGTCGAAATTGAATCGATTTTTGAGTGTCAGACACCTCTGCAGCGACTGAATGCAGCTATGGGCTCTCGGCTGCGCGTTCGCTTTTCTTTGTGGCGCGACGGATTACCGCTGGACGCGCTGCCGCAGGAAGGCGCGATTGAAGTGGTTGTGGCCCCAGAAAGTGAGCTGAGCGCCTTGCCTTATGCCAAGCCGTGAGGACCGGTAGTTAGTATTTGGTAGTTAGTAATTAGTATTTGAGTCGTAAGCCCGCAGCAGCTTCGCATATCCTGGAATGCGCTGATCTTGCAGACAAGACCAAATACCAAATACCAAATACTGAATTTCAGGGCGAGCCCGACTTGCGCGGCGAGCCCGACTGCATCAGGAGCTGACAACTCTTTACAAGGACGCGACTCTCAAGCGGTTTGGAGCGCAGCGACATAAAAAGCGACGGCCTGCTTACGCAGGCCGTCAAGGTTTGAGGGGTAGAGGAGATGTTTAGTGATTGTCGTCCACGCGCGTCGCAATTGCTGCGTATGCTCCGGCGTTGACGAATACCAAGCCTCGTACGCGAACGGTCGCGCCCGCCGTCGGGGTGACTTTGAGGTTAGTGCCGTTCACGATGGTTACCGGCACTGAGGTTATTCCGCTCAAGGTTCCGAAAGCGGAGGTTGTGCTGATCGTCAGCGTGAAGCTGGTTGACGTAGGCGCCGGTGAAGCAGCAACCGTTCCGATCAGGGCCTGCTCGCGCAGCTTGAGCTTCGAGGCCAGGATCGGGTTGGTGGTTCCGTTGGAATCTGCTTCAATGCGCTGTCCTTTTCCAATGTTGCTGGCATCGAACGCCGGGACTGAGCTCAGATTCAGCTTGTCTGCCCGCACGGTGAACTGGGTGTTGGCATTGAGCGTGATGTCCACTGTGGTTGGCGCTGACGGATTGCCCGTGGAATCAACCTGGTGAGCAATCGTAATCTGCGTGGCCGGCGTGCCGGTGACAGCAGAGATGATGCCTTCCAGTTCTTCGCCTTTGTTGTCGCTTTCGCGGCCGATGTGCGTCGCGAGCTTTGTTCCGTCACTCTTGGTCACCGAGTCAACTTCCACGATGTCGCCAACGCGCAGGTCAGCCAGAGAGTTCATGCCGTCCTTGAATTTCGTGTTGGAGTCGGTTGTAAAGGTAATGTCAGTTGAATTGGTGGTAACGGTGAACTGCGGCGCGGTAATGGACTTTACGCTGCCGTGAATTTCGTCGTTTTCACCGTTGTCATCGTCTTCGTCGTTGTCGTTCGGCGCGACAGTTGAAGAGGTCACGTTGAATTTCGGGCTCACAGCGGCCGAAGTCACCGGAGTTCCGTTCAGGGTGATGGAGTTCGCCAGATCAAGATCAAAGTTGATGAACAGAGGCGTTGAGCCAACGGTCAGGTTGGCAAAGGTCACATTGACCGTGCCGCTGGAAAGCGTGGCAGGTATTTTCGTCGGCACTCCGGCATTGACGACCGTGATTTCCGGATTGGAAACAGTCAGAGTCGCGCCGTTGTAAGTCCCGGCCGGAACACTGGCCAGCGTCAGGGGCTCAAGCGTGCCGGCCTGGTGGACAAATTCCACCTCGCTGGATTTCGCAATCAAATTGGCCGTTGTGGCGGTTGGGCTGACTCCGGTCAGCGTAATGGAGCTGATGGTTAACTCAAATTTTACGACTTGATCATTCACCGCGTCGCCGGTTTGGATGGTGACATTTCCCGCATTCGGCGCGGCTGTCAGCGTGTTATTTCCGCCTCCGCAACCTGTCAGCAACAAAGCAAACACCACGCATAGCAGTGTGAACAAATAAACCCGTTTCATTGGGCCTCCAAGAATAAAAGTGTCTGTGGATTTGATCGAGTGGCGTTTTGTTAGTAGGGTACCGCAAACATCGTCCTGATAGAGGGGCGACTCCGTCTTGTCGTCGCTCCCATGTACATGGCCTAGGCGTCCCAAAGACAACGGACTTCTGGTGCGCGCGCGTTGTGCGGCGTAGGCGGCAGAGTTCGAAGCTAGGGGAACGCTTTTCAGGGCTGTACCTTTTTTCCTTTCAAGGACGAAGTAGCACAGGGGAATCTATGCTGACTTTGAGATTAATAAAGCAGCCATAGGGCCAACCGGAGTAGCAGGATAAGTCATTTATTTTCAGTCGATTAGATCAGGCTTGGCGGGATTCATTGGGTCGATCTAACCCAAAGGTGTGTAGCGCCGATACAGTCGAGGGCCGCTTTGGTCTTGGATTTTTATGCCAGGTCTTTATTGTGCCTCTTATGGCTCGTCATCCCGATGGCCCGAAAGCGAGCGCGCGTAGTCATCAGCGCGCGAGTAGGCCGGAGGGACCTTGTGTTTGCCTAGCTTAAAAAAGCACACTATTTCCTAAACAGTTTCATGAGATGGTCCACGGTATTCATCAAGTCGCTTTAGCCTGGAACAATCAGCAGATTACACGGCGATATTCGTGTCACGAATATCGCCGCCGGTTTTCAACTCTGCAAAATGTGGTGCGGCTAAATTAGCTCCGGCGGTTTGCCGCCGTGATGATGGTCATCGCCGTCAGATCCAGATCCCGATCCGCCATCGGAACCAGACCCGGAACCAGAGCCTGGTCCGATCCAGATCCAGAATGGTCTCCGTCGCCTGAGCCGGAGGAATGTCCGCCGCTGTCTGGATCGCCCCGCCATGGTGGTCGCCCGGATCGCGCTGATCAGAGACGCGCAGGCTCTTGATGGGATCGTCATCATCGGTCAAGGTGCTACCGTTGTCGCGGCGGCTGGGGCGATCAAGCTGCGGACGCAAATCCTGTGTTGGGACGAGGCACTTCCGGACCGCCCTCCATGCCCACGCGGCTGGAGAAGCCGGCGGTGATGAGCACGGACTGCCCGCGGCCAGTGACGGCTTCTAGCTCCACGACGCCTTCATCCACGTCGACTTCAGTGAAGCCGCGGCGGTCAACCTCAACGTCAAACTTGGTGCCGCGCACGGAAATAACGGCGCTGGGCGTGCCGATCTGGAATGCAGGCGATCCGCCCATGCGCTTTTGAATCTGCGTGCGCACGCGGCCCATCAGAAGTTGAAAATACTTCCATCCGCTGGCTTCGGGCTGTTTCAGCAAGAGCTTGGTGTGAGCGCGCACCAGCACATCGCTTCCGTCAGAGAGCTTCAGCAGCAGGCGGCCATCGTCGGTGCTCACGGTCGTATCCGGCGGCAGGATTTCGCCTCGAACAGGAGCGGCAAACGCCTGCGCGGGAAGCTGTATGCTGACTTTTCCTTTGAAGTCGGAAATTGTCGCTCCGGCATAGGGCGCGCTGGCGGTAGTCCCTTGCTGAGACTCCTGGGCTACGGCAGACGCGCAAAACAGCACTAAGCCGATGAGCGTAAAAATCGATTTGTTTTTCATGGTGTCACCTCTGAAACTTCACAGGCGCCGCGCGGCAGCGTAAATGCAAACGTGGTGCCTGCAGATTGGTTGCTGCTTACATGGACCCTTCCGCCGTGTTGCTGCGAAATTCGGCGGACAAAACTCAGCCCCAGACCCCATCCGGGAATCGATTCGCTGCGGGCGGGACGATAAAAGCGTTCAAACAATTGCTCCAACTCGGCTTCCGGAATGACCGGGCCGGAATTTTGCACTTCAAACTGTACTTCCTCGCCGGAAGAATGCACGCGCATCAGGACCTCGGTTCCGCCGGCGCCGTATTTGATGGCATTGCTGACCAGATTGAGCAGCGCGCCGGAGATGAGCGTCTCATCGCACTGCACAAATCCGTCATCGCAATCGAGTTCTGCTCTGACCGTGACCTTGGCTGCCACAGCCAGCGGCTGCACCACTTTTTGCACGTGCTCCACCATGGTGCTGATGCTGGTGCGCGCCAGGCGCAACGGCCGCGCTCCTGCGTCCAGCCGCAGGACTTCGAGATAAGTATTGATCATCGCCACCAGGCGGTTGGTTTCGCGAAAGATGGTGGAAGGAGCTTCGCGCGTTGCCGGTGAGTTGGGATAGCGCATCAGCAATTCAGAAAAGCCCTGAATCGAAATGAGCGGAGTGCGCAGCTCGTGCGTGACAAAACTCAGGGCCTCGGATCGCGCCTGGTCGCGCTGGCGACGCGCGGTGATGTCTTCCGCGATCAGCAAGAGCGCGCCGGCTTCAGCAAAAGACGTCCATGGCAGGCGGACGGCATGGAAGAGCCACAACTCTTCTCCGAGCGAAACTTCATTTTCCGCCCATGATGCCGGCTGCTGCGATAGATTTGCCAGCTCCTGCCAGCCACCGGCAAGCTGCGTTACGCCTGAAAGTTTGTCCATGGCAAGCGAATGCCGGACGCAAAACGCTTTCCACGTTTCATTGCTGAAAAGCAGTGCGCCGTCAGCGCCATAGACGGCAAGGCCTTCATTCATGGTTTCAAGCAGCGTCTGGTTGAAGGAATAAAGCGACGACAATTCCGCTTGAAGGTCTTTGAGCGCAGCCAGCTTCCAATGCAGCCGGTCAGAGGCGGGCCATTTGGCGAGATCGGTGCCGGGCTGGGCCGGCTTGAGCTGTCCATAATGCGGACTGATGGCGTGGCGAAGCTGTTGCAGACGCGAGGTGACTTCGCGATCGACGATCAGCAGGTTTTCCAGCTGCGCGATGGGCGCGGCCAGTACACCGGCGACCAATAACGGTCCGTACGCAAGCAGACGATGAAAATCCGCAAACAGGAAATATGCCGCTACATATACGCCCGCCAGCATGCCGACGAGAACCAGCAGGCCGCGCACTCCGGGATATCGCACCACCACCCAGAGCGAGACAACGCTCATCAAGACCAAAAGCGTGAGCTGGCCGAAGTTGCCAATCTGGGAAAGGATGCGGCCGCTCAGAGCCATGTCTGTCACGTTGGCGTTGATTTCCACGCCGGGCATTGGGAGCTGATTGCTGACTGGCGTGATGAGGCGGTCACTGATGTCGATACCGCCAAAGCCGATCAATACCGCTTTGCCCGCCAGTTGTGGCGCTGGCTTGCCGGCCAGAAGATCGCCTGCCGAGACGACGACGAAAGGCGGATTCGGCTCTCCCGGCTCAAATTGCGGTCGGTAATCAATGAGCATGGGCGGCAGCGAAGCCATGCGTTCGACGCCGGGCAAGTTTGCGTCGAGGACGATTTTCTTTGGCAGCACTCCCGGCCTGGCCAGTTCAGCCAGCTTGAGCGCAAATGCTGGACGCAATCCGTCAGCGCTTGGTTCCTGCACGGGAATGCTGCGGCAGAGGCCGTCAAAATCGATAATCGCCTGCACGTGCCCGACGCCTTTGGCCGCCTGCGCGAAGCGGGGAAGCGGGTCCATCCACAAATTGCCGGTGGGCGACGTGGAAATTTTTGCCGCCAGCACAATGTTGGGAGCGGACTGGATGGCGCTGGCCAGCGCGGAATCGTTCTGCTCATCCTCAAGCTCGGGCAAAAGCACGTCTACGCCGATGGCTCTTGGATTCTGCGCGCTGACGGCGCGAATCAGTTTAGCCAGCTCAGCGCGCGGCCACGGCCAGCGTCCATGCTGCTCCAGCGTGGCATCGTCAATCAGCACGAGCGCAACTTGGTTTGAAACCGGCAACGGACGCCGCAGGCGGAAGAAAAAGTCATTCAGCTTCTGGCTCAGCGTGGAAACAGGGAAGCTCAAGCTCACCAGGCACACCAGAGCCCAGCAACACCGCGTTGAGCCTGATCCAACGGCCCCAGGTGATGGGCTTTGCGTGCGTCGAGTTGGAGAAAAACTTCATCGCTGAACCTAATCTCCCTGCTGCAATCAGCCGACCATCAAATCAATTCCCAGCCGTGCGCGCTTTCTGGTACAGAGTTTTGCGTTCAATGCCAAGTGCCCGCGCGGCCTTTGACTTGTTGCCCGCATGTTCCTGCAACACGCGCAGAATGTGTTGCCGCTCCATGTCTTCCAGTGACGAAGGAGGAGTTTTGTCTGGAAGGCCATTGGTGCGGACCATCTGGCGTTCGCGCTCCACGTCGGCCACGCCGATTTCGCCGGACGAACAGAAAATTGCCAGCCGCTCCACCAGATTTTCCAGCTCACGGACATTGCCCGGCCAGGATGCATTGGTCAGCATCTTTACCGCGGAATCCGTGATGGTGATATTGCGCTTGCTTTTCTGGTTGGAGCGCTTCAGAAAATGCTGGACCAGCAAAGGAATGTCTTCTCGCCGCTCTTCCAGTCCCGGAAGATTGATCACCACCACGCTCAGCCGATAGTAGAGGTCTTCACGGAAGCGGCCTTCGGTCATCAGCTTGGTCAGGTCGCGATTGCTGGCCGCAAGAATGCGAACATTAATCTGTGTGTACTTATGCGAGCCGACACGACGGATCTGCTGCTCCTGCACCGCGCGCAGAAGATTGACCTGAAAGCCGGGCTTGGTTTCAGAAATTTCATCCAGGAAAAGCGTGCCGCCGTGGGCCGCTTCAAACAGGCCGGGACGGCTGCTGTCTGCGCCGGTATAAGCGCCTTTTTCATGGCCAAAAAGCTCGCTTTCCAGAATGTTTTCCGGAAGCGCGCCGCAGTTTACCGGGACAAACGGCTTGTCTGCGCGCGAACTATGATCGTGCAGCGCGCGTGCGACCAGCTCTTTGCCCGTGCCGCTTGCGCCCAGAATCAGTACGCTGGCTTCTGTCGGGGCGACGCGCGCAATGGCGCGATAGACTTCCAGCATTTTTGGCGTGCGTCCAATAATGGATGTCTCAGGGCCTTCGTCAACCGTGGCAGTGGCTTCGCCCGATGCGCGTTTGCTGGCCTGCACTCTTCGCACCAGAGCCAGAAGATCGTCGATCAGCAAGGGCTTGCCCAGATACTCAATTGCGCCGGAGCCCAGAGACTTGGTGACGGTCTCAACGCTGGTATGCGCCGTCATGATCACGCAGGCGCACTGCGGCTGCAGGACTTTGATCAGATCAAGCACGTTGAGGCCGTTGGCCGTGCCCAGATAGAGATCAAGCAGGGCGAGCTGCACCGGCTCTTGGCGCAGTATTACGTCTGCTGAGGCCACGCTGTTGGCGGTGAGGCATTCATAACCCTCCGCGGCCAGCACGGAGCTGAGCAGGCTGCGGGTGGAATCATCGTCATCCACCACCAGAATTCTGAAGTTACGATTTTTTTCGCTGCCGGACATCCGAAAGAGCCTTTCTACAGCCCGTTAGGACTGTGGCCAAAACTTGCATCGATCAAAATTTGTGTCAACTTGCTTCAAAACTTATGTCTTCAAAACTTGTAACCCAGCGTCACGCTCACGGCATTCGTGCGGAAAGCGCCTGTTGACTGTATGAGGTGGTAATAGGTGTAGTCCGCGGCAAGGTCCCACGGTCCAAAAAGAAAGTCATTTTTCATCACAGCAACGCCTGCGGGCGAGTAGCCGGCAAAGTCTTCCAGAATTTCAGCGCCGCCATAACCCAGATATTCGCCGCGATAGTGTTTGCCCAGACGCATGCGGAAACCGGCTGCGCCAAGATGGCTGCGATATTGGTTGGGGCTGAAGTAGCCGTGGTTCAGGTCTTTGGTGAAATGAATATGGCGAAAGGCATAGCCGCCGCCGATGGCAAACTGATTGTCATGCCAGGGGAACCAGCGCAACGCTTCTCCCCACTCGCGCTCGCCATGATTGCTGTCAGAGTAGTGAGTCAGAGAAAAACTGCCCGCGACGGAAAAATTATGTCCGTGATAATCAACATGGCCGTGCCAGCCATGCGCCAGCAGGTCGAACGCGGTGGAATCGAACGTGGGTGAAATTGGATATCGCGAGAAGCCGCCGGAAACATAAAGCCCTTTCAGGGGATAAAGTTCCAGGTCTCCGCCATAGAGAAGCTGGCTGCTGGTATCGGCAAAGCGCACCGCTCCAAGGCTGGTACGCACGGCAACATATTTGCCAAGCCGCAGGCGAGTGTCCGCCGCGCCGGAAAGTACCGTCTCAGTAAAGGTGCCGGTCTTCCAGAGCGATGTTTCATCCATGCCCATCCGGCTGGTGATGTTTTTACTGAACTGATAGACCACGCCCCTGGCTGGAATAAACGGAACGGTTTCCTGACGTGTCAGTGAAGAACGATTCAGAGTTTTGTACGCGATGGAATTTGCGGGCTTGGCGCTTCCGCAGGATCAGACGCCAGATAATCACTGTATTGCTGCAATTGCAGGCTGCTTGGATGTCGGGCAAACGCCTGCTGCAACTGCACGCGCGCCTCCGCGCGCTTACCTTCCAGCGCCAGATTGTGGACCAAGTCCAAGCGCTGCGGTTTCGTCATCGGGATCGGCTGCGAGCAGTTCGCGATAGAGCCGGTCAGATTCGCGGTAGTTTTCCCGATAGCCAAAAATCTGCGCCAGTTCCAGCTTGGCGTTACGGCTGGAGCTGTTGGCCAACAGAATGGAGTTCAGCAGACCAATCGCCTGGCGATCTTTCTTTTGCTCCACATAGATTCGGGCCAATTGAATTTGCAGTTCTTCGCGATTAGGAAATTTGATCAGTCCTTGCTGAATGAGCGAAAGGGCTTTTTGCTCATTGTGCTCGCTCAAGGCCTGCTGGCTTTGCGCGACGATCTGCGCAATTTCCTGCTCGGGCGTCTGCTGTGAAAAGAGGTGCGTGCTCACCAGGGCGAGCAAGGCCGTAATGATCCTGACGAAAATGGCTTGACGTTTCATGTCTTAGGGCCCGCGTGCTTGGTTATCCCTTATTAGCAGGCAACTGATCGGCCTAACCTGTTTTTCAATGAGATAGACAGATCTGAGGCCGCCGCTGGAGCCAAAAGTGTATCCAAACGACGTACTGGGTGTATCAGATTTCAACACATCGGAGAGGTTTATACAATCCAGAGCTGGAAGGCAAAGGTGCTAGTACCTGGCCTGAAAACTCCGAAATTGTAGGAAATCGCATGGCCGAAGTTCGACCTAAAAGCGCGGAAATCGATCAGGACGCAGGTGGTGCGCCACAGTCGAAGTGCCCGGCGGCGGATTTGTCGTTCAATGTAAAGGTTCCTGAGTGCTTGTCGGCATTGATGACCACGGTTCCAAGTCCCATGTAGCTATCTTCCAGCGCGGTTTTGCCCAGATATACGGCAATAATCTCATTCTTGTAGGTGCCGGGGCCGGTGAATTTGGCCTTGTTCGCGTGCAGTGCATCAGCCATTGCGGAAGCTGGTCCGATCGTCAAGGCTAGCGTCGGCAGTGAACTATTTGGGCCCCAAGTTGCCGGAAAAAGTGTCATTGCTGAGGATGCGACAAAAGCCTCCAGTGACGCGTTCGCGACTTGGGCTTGTCAATGGTTGCCGTAGGCTGCGGTGCGGCAGCGCCGGCGATGAGAATAGCGATGGCTGTGAGTGTGAAGAATGAATGTTGTCTCGTGCTGGTTCCCATGGTGAGCCGAATAGTAAATGCACCCCTCTTGCGATTTCAACTGGCGCCTTTGTGCGCAGAATTAGCAATCAGCTACTCTGCTGTGAAGTCGCGGTGATATACCATTAAGACCGATGACGAGGAGATACTTGCTCGCTGGTGCATTGTGGATCGTGATGGCTGCCTGCTTATGGCAAAACGCATGCGGGCAGGGAACTCAGCCCGAATCAGGCAACGTTTCAGCAGCAGGGAAAACGCAGGATCAGCAAGCGAATCCACAACCCGCTCCTTCGCCTGCAACGAATGTAAAAAAGGGAAACGCTTCTTCAGCCACCGAGGACCAGAGCAGCACCGTGGGAGATCCCGCGACTTCCGGTCCGCTCAACGTAAAAGGCAAGCTGCGCTACTTTGCCGTGGAAACATTTCGGCCCGGCATTTATCCCGTGGCTGCGTTTTATGACGGCCTGACGATGGCGAATCCGCCCAAGGCTTATCCGCCGGAATGGCGGCAGGGTTTCCCCGCATTTGCCCGCAACTATGGCGACTTTATGGCCAGTTGGGCATCTGTGCAGGGCGGAAAGTTCGTGGCTGCCTCGATCCTGCGCGAAGATCCGCGCTATTTCACGTCTACGAACAAGAATTTCTTTGCTCGTATTGCCAACGCGGTCCGGTATGCTGTGATTGACCGCAGCGACTCAGGGCATCCACGTCTGGCATTGTCGAATATGGCTGGCGCATTGGCCGGCGGGTTTGTCGGTAACGCTTATCTACCCGATCCTTATGCTAATGCGTCTCGTGGATTCCGGCGTAGCGCGCTTGCGCTGACTGGCTTTGTTACCAGCAACCTGGCAGATGAATTTCATCCGGAGATTCATAAGCTCGCAAAAAAAGTCCACCTGCCCTTTTAAGGAGTAAGTTGCCCTGGGCTGATCTGCGACCTTCCCGAATGCTCCCACTTCCTGTAAGCTACTTCCTTCCTGAATGCCGGTCTCTCTTGCCAACTCCGGAGTAGTTTACGACGCGCTAAAAAAATGCGGCATCGGACTTGTCTCTGCTCTGCCTGAGACATGGCTGGTGCACCTGATCCGCATGGCGGAAGACGATCCCAAAATGATCCTGGTGCGTCTTGCCAAGGAAGAAGAAGGCGTGGGCATCTCCGCGGGCGCGCATTTTGCCGGTGTGAAGTCCGCTATGCTGATGCAGAACCACGGCTTTCTCGCCAGCATCAACGGCATTGTTTCTCTGGCGCAACTCTATCGGATTCCGTTGCTCATGCTCATCAGTTACCGCGGCCACTTTGGCGAACGCGATCCCTGGCAGACGCAAGGCGGCGGTGTGACCGAGCCGCTCTTGCGGGCCTTGGGCATTCCGTATTCATTTTTAGACGATCCGGCGAAGGTGGAAAAACGCATCGCTGAAGCGCAGACCTGGGCCTATGCCAGCTTGCATCCTGCGGCGTTGCTTCTCACGCGCGAACTCATGTGGGAGGAGCCCGCATGATGCAGCGTTTGGAATGCCTGCGCGCGATTTATGACCGGCTGGAAGACTGCCTGGTTGTAACCATCATGGGCGCGGTTGCGTGTGAACTGCAATCGCTCGGCCACAAGCCGAACTTCTTCTACCTGCAGCACGCCATGGGACTCGGATCATCGACCGGCCTGGGCCTTGCGCTGTGTCTTCCGCAGCAAAAAGTTGTGGTCTTCGATGGCGATGGCTCCATCCTGATGAACCTTGGTGGATATACAACGCTCGCGCGTTATCGACCCAAGAATTTGGTGCATGTTGTTTTTGACAATGAAAGCCTGCTCTCTGTCGGCGGCTTTCCCACAGCCACCTCCACCGGCAGCGATCTTGAAGGCGTGGCGCGGGCGTCCGGCATTGCCCGCACAAAGACGGTTTGCACAATCGAAGAGTTCACGCATGTTTTCGATGACGCGCTAAAAGCCAATGACCTTACGTCCATCGTGGCGAAAGTTGAGGCCGTGGGGCCCAAAGGGATACGTGACGGAACTGGCGTTGCTGGAAAATCGGTTTCAGTTCAAGCGGTATATAGAAAAGCTCACTGCGAATGCGCACCGCGGAGACGCGGAGGCGCGGAGAGAAAATTGATGGGCTTGCTTTAATAGCGAGAATGCTCCGTCTGTGGAAGTTCGATATCGGAATAACATTTCACTTTGGTCTTAGTTCTCCGTGTTTCTGCGCCTCCGTGGTGAAAGGAAAGTTGTAATGTCCAATGTCTTGACCGAACTCATCACCCAACTCAACACAGGCTCGCTACGCGTGGTTGATCTCACGCAGCCACTCAGTCCGCAGACGCCGCTGCTGCCGCTGCCGTCGCAATGGCCAAACACGCCGGCATTCAAAATCTGGGAGCTTTCCCATTACGACGATCGTGGTCCGGCCTGGTACTGGAACGGTTTTGAAACGGGCGAGCATACTGGAACGCACTTTGACGCTCCTATCCACTGGGTGAGCGGCAAGGACCTGCCGGAAAACAGCGTGGATAAGATCAATCCTAAAAAGTTTGTTGGCCCGGCCTGCGTGATTGACGTGACTGGCTGATGTGGCAAAGCAATCCTGATTTTCTGCTTACGGTGGATCGTGTGCAGCAATGGGAGAGAAAGTACGGGCGCATCCCCGCCGGTGCATGGATGCTGCTGCGCACAGGCTGGTCCGCTCGCACCGACCCCAAACAATACATCAACCTGCAGGAAGATGGGCCGCACACCCCGGGATTCGTGAAGGAATGCTCGGACTTTCTGGCCAAAGAACGTGACGTTCTGGGCGTTGGCGTTGAAACCGTCGGTACCGACGCCGGCCGCGCCGGTAGCTTCGATCCACCGTTTCCCAATCATTACGTGATGCATGGCAGCGGCAAATTCGGGCTTGCTGGTTTATGCAATCTTGACCAGTTGCCGCCAACAGGCGCAGTGGTCATCGCCGCGCCGCTGAAGATCGTGAATGGCTCAGGCAGCCCGCTGCGGGCGATTGCGATTACGCCTGCTGTGTAATCCCGAGCGTCAGCGAGGGAACCCTATAGAAGCAAAATCTAAAGGCTTATATAGGAAGTTGTTCGGCTGCTATCTGGGAAATGTGAATCTATAGCCACGAGTGATGCTGGTTGGCAGCCTCGTGGCTATAGGGATCCCTCGCTCTGCTCGGGATTTCAGAAAAAACCTCTTCGTGTCCTTTGTGGTTAATCCTTAAAGTGTCGCCCTCTTCACCACCGCAGCCAGTGCGCGATTGCGCTCGAATTCGCTCTGGATGGAGTTTGCCGCTTTGATATAGCTTTCCCGCAACGCCCCGTCCAATGAATAGGAGTGCGCCACGGTTGAGAGAACACGTGCCTTCTCATAATCCGATGTGATCCGGCTGATCCCGTTCAGGACTTTGCCGACAGAATCATTGCTCAGTTTGTTGTGCTCCATCAGCGCGATCAGGCAGCGCGAGCGCTCATAATCGCTCGTCATCGAATCCGTGACGTCCAAGATAGATATTTATCTGGCTCTCATCGAACTTGTTGGCTTTGAGCAGCGTTGTTAACACGCGCGATTTCTCATAGTCGCTGCCAGCTTTTTGCATGTTCTGCATGGCTTTGGTCATGGACGCGCTGCTCAGGCTGTTGTTCTGCATCAGTTCCAGCAGGCTGCGTGAACGCTCATAGTCAGACTTCATGGAGTCGACCACTTTCAGATAATTGGCCATTTGAGCTTCATCAAATTTGCCTTGCTTCGCCAATCCCAGCAGCAGACGTGACTTTTCATAGTCAGAGCCAATGCCGGAAGTTGCGTTCATGATACGGTTGGTCTGGTCCGCGGTTAATGTGTACTTCTGCAATGGGGCCAGAAGGTCGCGCGACTTTTCATAGTCGGATTGAATGGACGATACCAGCTTCAGATAAAAATCCAGTTGCGACTGGTCAAAGGCTTTCTGATCGAGAAGCGAGAGCAGAATGCGCGACTTTTCGTAATCGCTCTTGATGCTGCCGGCAGAGTTCAGCGCCATGCTCACGTTTTCTTTTGAGATGTTGGGCCGCCGCAGAAGCTCAATCAACACACGGGAGTGCTCATAGTCGCTCTTGAGCTTATTGGCGGCCGTAAGGAATGCTGTCCGTGAAGCTTCGTCAGGCAGGTCATATTGCTTGCTGACCGTCATGAGCATGCGGGCCATCTCATAGTCAGAATTGATCTGCTCGCCGGCCTGTTTGATGACGCGTTGTATCACGGGTGAAGGCAGCTTGGGTTGCTCCAGAAGCTTGCGGAAGTAGACGCCGCGAACATAGTCGGATTGCAGATTGCTGATTTCATCCAGTACGGCGTTTGGGCCGCCCTTGGCCAGCAGCGCTGGGACGCGCGCATCGGCGGCAAAGCCCGTGCTGCGTTCCAATGCCAGAAGGAATTGTGCAAACCAGGCTTTGGCTTCGCCTTCAAATGGCTCTTGTTTGCCGTTGATCTTATAAACATATTGGAGACCGCTGGCGGATGGTGTGACCTTTACTTGTTTGAGAGTGTCATCCTGGCGCAGATTTACTTCAAACATTCCGCCGGAAGAGATGCTCTGGATTTCTGTGGCGTCAGCATTGAATTTAACTTCACCTTCAGCGCGGAGATCAAGGCTGCAATTGTCGCCTGACCAAGTGGCTGTCCAATGCTTGTTGCCATTGTTCGATTCCATGCTCATGTTGTGGAGCTTGGCGCGGGTTCCACAAACGCTGATATCGCTGCCGGGAACAGCAGGCACTGCGGGGACTGCTGGCACTGCAGGAACACCGGGCACTGCGGGTACAGCAGGAACAGCCGGTACAGCAGGGACCGCAGGCGACAGCGCCGCCCTGGAACATCGGGGGTTCCGGCGTTTCTGGTGCTTCAGGGGCTTCAGCAGCTTCCGGCGTTTCAGGTGGCTCAGGCGCTTCAGGAGCCTCCGCCATTTCCGCTGGTTCCGCAGGCTCAGAGTCATTATCAAAAGAAGGTGTGGAAGCTTGAGGCGCTTCTGATGGGTTGCTTGGAGTGGATGAATCTTGGGCGTGAGGTGCGGTTGCGGGAGTGGAAGCCGGACTTGGCTTGGCTTTACCGTTCTTGGCGGTGGGCGTGCTGCTTTGCGACGCAGGCCGCATCGCGGAAAGAGGCAGCACAATGCAAAGCGTCAATATACCCAGCGCAAGCGCGGCCGGACGGGAAACTGACCCACGCGGCAAGGCCGGATTTAACACGGCCAGAACGCGGCCTTCCAATTGCGATTTGCGCGCCATGGCCAGCGCTGCTGCCAGTTCAGGTTCACGCAATCCGGAAACGATATCCAGCAATTCATGCGCGTAGTCTGAGGCTTTGGTTCCCGCCGCGAGCACATGATCGTCACAGGCGCGTTCGCGCTCCGCGCGCATCGCCCGCACCATGAGCCATACCAGAGGATGAAACCAATAGACTGAGGCTGCCAGATTCGCCAGTGCCTGCGTGAAAGCGTCCAGCCGCTTGATGTGCGCCAGTTCATGGTTAAGAATGGCGGAGCGCCGCGTGGGCGACCACTCAGGATAATCGGGTGATAGCACGATGCGCGGGAACATGATGCCTGTGGTGATTGGCACTTCAATCTCGTCGCTCACCAGCAGCGCAACGTGGCGATCAATTTCCAGTTCGGCGCAGACTGCGCGTACTTGCGCATTCCAGCCCGAATCGGTAAGCACGTTGGCGCGGCGGACGAGAGCTGCCAGGCGCATGGCGTTCAAGCGCCAGCGAGCGAGGAAGAACAAGGCGCCGGCGATCCACAGGCCAAGCAGAAGTTTGGGCAAGAACGACGGGATCAAGTTAGTCGGAGACGTTGCTGAGGCAATTTGTCCGACAGGTGCGGTTTCAGCGGACATTGTTGAACTAGCGGGCGCAGCAGCGCTCGTACTGGCCGATGCAACAGGTTGAGCATTCAGCGACCTTGCAGCGTGAACATCAGGCTTAACTCGCGAATTCGCAGGCGCGGTCGCGATAGAAATTACTGAGCGCTTCGCGGGTGCTGACGGCGCTTTGCGGGTGCTTATCGGCGAGGCAGCAATGGCGGACTGCGCGGCCCGTTGTTCTATCGAAGCATGGCTTTTGGGATATTGAGGGAGTCCTTTTATATGCCATGTGGGCACCAGCATCACGGAGATCGGAAGCAGCAGCAGAGCGGCCAGCGCAAACGTGCGCACCATGTGCTGCGTGGCGGCCGATCGTTTTTTCAGGACCAGAGCCGCGCCCCAGGCGATCGCCAGCAGCAGCGTTGACTTCACCACTGTATCCAGGATGATTGCGGATGAAGAAATAGAGTGCATGCTTATCGTCCCTCCTGCTGGGCCTTTTTGATCAGTTGAGAAAGATATTGTTTGTCTTTGCTGGAGAGTGTGCTGTCAGACATTTCCAGCAGCGCAGCCACGGCCTGCTCCGGAGACCCGCCAAAAAATGTCTTCACCATGTGCTTCAGCGCATTGGCGCGGACCTGGCGCGTATCGTCGGCCGGGAGATAGACATATTTCAAGCCTTCCTGCTCATGCCGCAGGTATCCTTTATCTTCCAGCAGTCCCAGCATGCCGCGCACGGCGGAATAGCTGGGCGGGTCCGTCAGGTCGGCCAGGACCTCTGTCACTGACGCCCTGCCGCGGCGGTAGATCACGTCCATAATCTGGCGTTCACGCCGGCCTAATTGAAGATGCTTTTCGTTGCTCATGGCTCTCCTGATTCGAATCCCGCTTCTTCTATGTGCTAATGCACTAGCACATGCTAATACATTAGCAGCAGTTGTCAAGGGGCAAAGCCAATATTTTTTAGACGAAATCACAAGCATCTGGTCGTGGGACAAAATGACTCTGCTTTGTGACGAGTGACCCCGGACGGAGAGACGAGCTGCTGCTCCAGTTAAAATGGGTCCGTCTTGCCGACTCCTTCTGATTTCGATCGGCTCTGTGTCGTGCTGGTGTCCACGCGCAATCCACTGAACATTGGTGCGGCCGCGCGGGCCATGAGCAACCTGGGTTTTCTGCATCTGCGCGTGGTGAATCCATATGACGCGTCGTTTCGAGAAGCCCGCTCCGCCGTGGGTGCAGCGCCTTTGCTGGCATGGGCGGAACAATACTCGAGCGTGGCGGAAGCCGTAGCCGACTGTTCGCTGGTGATAGGCACGACCGCAGTAGGGAAGAGGGAACTGCATCATCCGTTGCGGCTGTTGCAAGATGCTGCGCCATTGATTCGCAAGCGGCTGCACGCGAGAGGCCGTGTGGCGCTCTTGTTCGGATCGGAAAAACGCGGCCTGTCAAATGACGATTTCAGCCATTGCCACTGGCTCGTGCATATTCCCACGCGAGAAGAGCATACGTCGATGAATCTTGGTCAGGCGGTTGCGGTGTGCCTTTATGAACTCGCACGCAGTCCGGCCAAAGACCGGCAATCGCACCAAGAGCAAAGCGATTTCTAAGACAGAGAAGCCACAGCCCGCGGCATCAGCCAAGCTTGAGCGCATTACCACCATGCTGATCGATGCGCTTCACGCCAGCGGCTACCTGGGCGAGCGTGCCATTGCCGCCAAAGAAGAAAAGATCCGCCGGATGGTCCGCCGTCTGGAACTATCCTCGGCCGATGCCGAAGTTTGGCTGGGCATGCTGCGCCAGATGCTCTGGAAGATGAAGCCGCCCGGCAACGGACAGTAAAACCAGAAAATCTGCGCAAAAATTGTGTTGGGTCGCGCCAACAACGTGGGATATTATGAGTCCTTCAATATTGAATTTTCGATGAAGCTCCCGGCAACCACGTCCAAGCTGCTCGCTCTGCAGGAAGCAACGAATGCTGAGTTGCGCGTGCGGCTGGCCGGGATTTTCCAGCGTTATCGCAAACTGGCATTTATCGGACGGAACGACAATCTCTTCACCGAGCACTGGACGCCCGAGGTAGCCGCCGCCGGCTACGACTTTGATGGATTTGAGATCAAAGGCACCCATATCATCTTGCACGGCGTTGAGAATGCGTGCGGTTTTATTTACCGCATCGACATCAGCCTCGCACTGGAACTGATCGACGACGCAGCTGCCATTGAGGCCTACTTTCAGCGCCAGTTGGCAGAGAGCAAAGCAGAGTCAGAACTTGCCGCCACAACAACCAGAACCGCCGATCCGACCGCCCTCTAATTTCGCTTAAGATCTGAAGATGGGATAGTGGCTGGCGATGGCCATCATCAGCAGCATGGGAAACGACAAAATGAAATTTGTCTGAGCTGCCAGTTGGGCCAGCCGCGCCAGCTTTGCTGCTTCCGGCGGCATCGGTGTGCCGTCAGCGGCGCTGGCTTCAGTCCAGCGAATGAGTTTTTTCTGCATGCGCCAGACAATTCCCCATACGTTTAAGAACATGAACCAGCCCAGCCCGCCGCCAATGCCAATGGCCAGAAGACGATTGCTTTCCCAGCCGTGGGCATTCAGAGCCAGATAAAGCCATGCCGCCGCTACCACCACAATGGCGATCAGGGTTCCGAATACCGGCTTTCTTCTTCAGTGCCTCAGCCGGGGACATGAGAAGACCCATTTCAATGGCGAAGGCGAGGGTCCAGATGCCGAAGAATGTTCCGATAGCGCCGCGACTGCTGGCCTGAGCGTTACGTGCGTCCGCGCCTACAATCATCATCCAGTACCAGATTCCCGCCACCACGGTGACCACCGACACTCCAGCGGAACCACCAAAGAGCGCGCGGCATGAGCAGGGGAACAACTTTCATCCGCGTCGCAGGTTCCATTGCGGGAAGAAACTTGGCGTTGATGAGAACAAAAAAGTACAGCATTCCCACCCAGGTGATGCCCGCGGCAAAGTGAATCCATCGCAATATGAGCTGGATATGCGGCGTTGAGCCTTCAGGAAAGACGATCTGAGGAGAGTGGAACATCATCACCGTCAACCCTTGCATGTGGCCTCCGTTTGGTTGTGAAGCGCGTGATCATAGTAGCTGATCCTGTAATTGGCCGTCCGAGATTTTCATTGCGGCCGCTTGACAGTTTTCTTTATTTCGATAATCATAGAAATATGGAAATTAGGTTGGGAATGGCCAATGACCAGAAAGTATCGCGTTATGCGGAGATGTTTTCCGCCATGGGTGCAGAGCCGCGCCTGCGTATCTTCAGGCTGTTGCTGGCGGCGCATCCCGAAGGGATGGTGGTGAATGAGATTGGCGACGAACTGGAAATCGCGAACTCAACTCTTTCCCATCATCTGGACAAGCTTGAAGAATGAAGATCTGGTGGAAGTGCGGCGGGAAGGCACGTTTCTGCGCTATTCGGCAAATACCAAAGCGCTGGCGGAATTGCTGGGCTTTTTGTATGCCGAGTGCTGCACTCGCAATAAAGCAGTGGAGCCGCAGCGTATTACCTGCTGCAAATAATTTGGTCTTTTTTACCAAGTTTGAGGAGAAACAAAAATGAGCGCACAGGATATTAAGGAAGTAGTAAAAGAGCGTTATGGCGCGGCTGCCCGTCGCGTGACTACGGGCGAGGGAAGCTCCTGCTGCGGCGCGTCCGCCCAATGCGGCACGGACATTGATCCGATTACGCGCGATCTGTATGAGGCTTCACAGACAAGCATTTTGCCGGAGGAGGCGGTAAAGGCTTCTCTTGGCTGCGGCAATCCCACGGCGCTGGCTGAACTCAAGCCGGGTGAGACGGTGCTGGACCTGGGCTCGGGCGGCGGGATTGATGTGTTGCTGTCCGCGCGTCGAGTTGGGCCCACGGGCAAAGCCTACGGCCTGGACATGACCGATGACATGCTGGCGCTGGCGCGTGAGAACCAGAAGAAATCAGGCGTTACGAATGTCGAGTTTCTTCGCGGCGAGATTGAGAACATTCCGCTGCCGGCGGACTCGGTGGATGTAATCATCTCCAACTGCGTCATCAATCTTTCTGCCGATAAAGATCGCGTGTTGAGCGAGGCTTTTCGCGTGCTTAAGCCGGGTGGCCGGCTGGCCGTTTCCGATGTTGTGGTGCGTGGCGAGGTTCCGGAAGAGATACAGAAGAGCCTGCTGTTATGGGTCGGCTGCATTGCCGGGGCGTTGCGCGATGAAGACTACGCAAGCAAATTGAAAGCTGCGGGCTTTGAATGCGTCAGCATCGAACCCACGCGGGTTTACCAGATTGAAGATGCGCGGACATTTCTTACCGGGCAAGGCATGGATGTAGACGCGATCGCTCCGCTGGTAGATGGCAAGTTTATGAGCGCCTTTATCCGCGCCAGCAAGCCAGCGTTCGGAACGGTCCTGAAGCAAAGCCTGGGGCTAAACGTCTTGAAATGCTGCTAGACGGCGAGTCGAACGCCGCCGAATAACTCCGCTACTGAAGCCCTGTGACAAAAGTGGTGGGCACATGGCGCAACTGCCTGTGCCAACTTGTCACAGGGGCCTACCCTTCCTAAATCTTTCCTTTTCACTTCAACAACTTACAGGGCCTAACCTTTGGTCTTGATCTTGCTATAAGAATAGGCAGACGGTAGCGGACAAGAGCGACGCGCACTGTGCATGGGTCGGGTGGTGATAGAGTGGCGCTGACGCTGGTAGCAAATGAGCTTTGCGAAGGAGAAGTATGGTGGGTGAGATAAAAGGACATCGGCTGTGGCGTTTTCCGGGAAAGGTGCCTCCAAGCCTTTTCTTACGTCCGGATGTCCTTTTATCTCTTTTCTCTGAATTACTCTACGGGCCGGTTCCAAAAGCAATTACCTGGGCATGCCGCCTGTAACACTTTTCAATACTAAAAATCTTTGTCCTGATTTGACCAGGTGTTCCGGAGCGGATGCGCTTCCGTATTGAATACCACTTTGTTCAGGTCCAGTGTTCCTCGCGGCGCAAACAGCAAATAAAGATATTTCAGCGTCTCCGCCAGAAAATAACTTTCCATGCTGTCTTTCTTGGCCTTGGTTTCCACATTGCTTAGCGCGGCGATATCCAGCGTCTGTCTTGCAGTAGCGGACCAGGCTCAGCAGAAAAGTGGATCCCATCTCCTGGTAGCGCTCGTCTTTCGTATAAAAACCCAGATAGTAGGCGGACTCAATAATCTCTGGCCGAAGTTGATATCCGGGAGCGACGGCTTTCATGGTCGTGTAGTCCAGCGTTTCCGGCTCAATCCCAAAAGTGGTCCACATCTTGTATGACGATTCCTGCAACTTGCGCGCGCGATCCAGATCGCCCGAACGCGCCAGCACCGCGGGAAAGAAGGCATCCAGCGCTCCATATTGCGTGGAAATGCGTTTGCCCGTGTTCATGTCTGCCTGTCCGTACCAGAGGCCGTTGCGGGTGTTATCCGCCAGATATTTGTTGACGGCTTTTACGCTTGCTTCCCACATTTTCTTACAGTCTTTGTCTCCAAACAGCAGCCATGACTTCAGCAGATACTCGTAATAGGAATCAATTCCGCCGCTGATGTGGCTGGTGGTGTCAATCCATTGGCCGGTTTCAACGTTGATGGTGGAACCGACCAGACCGATCTTTGATCGCCTGCTGTACAACGCGACCACAGCACTTTTGGCTTTGTCGTAATAAATCGGCTTGCCGGTAAGCTTGCTGAGCGTGCCGAACTCAAGCAGCAGCGTGCCGATCTCCGCAGGATTGCTTTCCACGCCGCGCGTCTTGCCGGTCTTGAGATTCACGAACATGTAAGGCATGCCCGTGGGCGAGTTGAAGACGGGCAGCAGCCGGTTTCCTAGATTGTCGGCCAGTTCCAGCAGGCGTTTGTCGCCGGTCATCTGGTAGCTGCTCAGCAATCCGCCCAGAAGACGTATGGTGATTTCAAAATTCTTGACTTCAATGTCCTGATCAAAGGAAAGATTTGTCGCGATGAATTCCCGCGTCTTGTCTGCTTCATCGGTCAATCCCATGAGGATCATCGTGTCCAGGGCATCCACGGGCGTCATGAGCAGGGATTTGCTGTACCAATCATGATGGCCCTTGCTGAGCGGCTTAAGTTCATCATGCCCCCAGGCATATTGCTTGTAAGCATTCCAGGCATAGAGAAATTCTGACCGGACCTGCAAGCGCCATGGGACCGGGCGATGGCGCGGAAGCTTTTTGACCGACAGCGAAGCCGGACGGCAGAAGAATACCAATCAAGGTGAAGGTGCATAACCATCTACGCATGACGAGAAAGTCTCCCTGCGGGATTCATGGAATCGCATCCATGATAGCGCAGAGGCGAGTCTGCGGAGCGTCACGCTTTCTTGAACCAGGGCATGTGTTCAGCCGTGGTTCTCCATGGCGCCGGAATCGCGCTCAATCCGGGCAATGAAGCATCCAGCCTCCGTGTTGCGAACGTGAATGTAGCGAACACCGCTGGTTTGCAGGAGTCGCTCCACGGAGCTTTCAATCTCATCTGCTGAAGGGCGTTCGCGAGCGATGATCCAGCGGTTTTCGCCGTATGCTTCCAGCGTCAGAGGAAGGGATCGCAGTTCCTCGGGAAAGGCTTGCGCATCTGTCATAACTCTGGACATGAATTTGCGTGAATGAAGACAGGGCCAGGCGAAGGGTATTCATCGAGACTCTCGAACGGGTTGTAAGTGAACAGAATCCGGTCTTCTTCGCCCTGCCGAAACTGTTTTAAACATGCGCGGCAAGGGCCGTAGCCGGTGGCACGTTCCACATGGGCAGGATGCCCGTATTGCGGAGACTTCAGCGTGCTGCGGACCTGCTTCAGCAAGTTCAGAGTCGATAGGTAAAACGCGAAATCCAGCCATGGTTTCCTCCTAAAATCGGCGTTGATGACGCCGTGATTAAGAGGTTAAAGCCAGGGCTGGATCTCACACACTCCGCAACTTGCGTTCAAATTATTTGTTGATGTCCTGCTTTGGCTTCCAGGCGCTTTACCAGGAATCCATCCAGTGCGCTCTTGTCTGGTCCGGAGCAGCAGCCAGAGCAAGTTTCATTTCTTTCATTGCGCCATCATAATCACCTTTGGCGCACAGCCAGCCGGGCCGCTTCATGTGCGGACGAGCCAGTGATTCGGATCTTTCTTTATATTGCTGCGGAAGACCTCAAACGCCTGCTCCTGCTTGCCTGCCAGTTGCAGTTGGCGGCCGTAGTGTGGAGCTGCGTGACGTTGGCCATCCCAAGCGCTTTGTTGCGGGCGACGGTTGCTTCGTCTTTGCGGTTCATTGCGTCCAGAATCCGCGACTTGTTGTCATCAGATTGTCATAGCGCTCTTCCACGCCAATGGACCGGTCTTCATATTTCAGCGCTTCTTCCAGGTTGTATTTGTTGGTCAGGAAATAGTTAGCGGCATCGTCCCAGCCGTCCCAGGTGTATTGCGCCAGCCCACGCAGCTGCGCATGCAGGTTCTGGGCGACGATCTCATTGCGTATTGACTTCTACCTTGAACGGCACCGCAAGTTTTTCCCAGCGTAGCGCGATGACTGCCGAGGTTGGAGTGACATCATCCACTTCATAAGCCAGAGCTTCTTTCATCTCTGCGGCCTGAGGTTTCACCGTGACACGGAGAGCATCTTCAGACTGATTGTAGGTAAAGCTGCCCCAGGAGGTCGGCGGCCTTGGAAAAGATGACGGTCCATTCATTCTCCGTTGGGAGCATGTGCAAACCGTAAATGCCTTTGGCCAGCGGCTTGCCTTCCACGGTCACGGGATCGGTGAATTCGATCGTCGTGTTTTCATTGGCACCGGCGCGCCAAACCTGTCCATAAGGCACAAGGCCGCCCCAGACTTTTCTGCCTTTCACCAGTGGGCGATGGTAATTGATGGTGATGTCAGTAATGCCGACTCGTTGAATGACCTTGGCATGCTGGCTGTCACGCGGCAGATCAAGTACAGCGGACTGCGCATGGCCCAAAGTAGCGGCAAAAACAATTGCGATGAATACAGGGGTAAGCGCGAAGTTCTCTGCGCATAGGAATACCTCCTAGGGAAGAGTTGTTAGATGAGTGGGAACCGAGAGTTTAGACGCGAAGCCCGCGCCGTTGTTAGCGCAGGCTTCGTCAGTGGGGGATGGTTAATTTTCCAATTGGGCGTCCATGGTGATTTTTGCGTTGAGCAGCTTGGAGATAGGACAGCCTTCTTTGGCGTTCTTGGCCGCTTCTTCGAACTTGGCTTTATCGGCGCCGGGGATCTTCACTTTGACCTGCAGGTGGGACGAGGTGACCGCGAAGCCGGAATCCAGCTTCTCAAGCGTGACTGTGGCTGTGGTGTCAATGGACTGCGCCGTCATTCCGGCATTGCCGAGCTGGGCTGAAAGGGCCATGCTGAAACAGCCGGCGTGGGCCGCGGCAATCAGCTCTTCAGGGTTGGTGCCGGGCTGCGATTCAAAACGGGTGGCAAAAGAATAAGGCGTGCTCTTGAGTACTCCGCTGGGAGAGGTGAGCGTGCCTTTGCCGTCTTTCAATCCGCCGCTCCAATGTGCGCTTGCATTGCGTTGCATGAGTTATTTTGCTCCTCAAATGAGATAGAAGAATTGTATATGGGAGCCGCCGATTGCGAAGCAGGCGCTCTCTGCTGAGCCAAGCCCATGTATCAAGTTGGACAAAGCGGAACATCCACCACGGAGGCACGGAGACACGGAGAAAAGCCGAAGAAAGATGAAATCCTGATGCACAGCGATGTATCCGTCAAATTTGTACAATAGTCGTCGCTAATGCAAGAGGACGCTCATGTTTGAAAAATATACTGAGAAGGCGCGGCGCGTAATCTTTTTCGCCCGCTATGAAGCCAGCCAGTTTGGCAGTCCATACATTGAGACCGAGCACCTTTTGCTGGGTCTGCTGCGCGAGGACAAAGCCCTCACTAATCGTTTTCTGCGCGGTCATGCGCAGGTTGAAGCTATCCGCAAGCAGATTGAAGATCACACAGTTATGCGGGAGAAGGTTTCCACGTCTGTGGACCTGCCGCTCAGCAATGAAGGCAAACGCGTGCTTGGTTATGCGGCGGAAGAAGCGGCGCGTCTGTCGCACCAGCATATCGGGACAGAGCACTTGTTGCTGGGCCTGCTGCGCGAAGAAAACTCATTCGCGGCGCAGCTTCTCAAAGAACGTGGCATTATGCTATCGAGAATCCGGGAAGAATTGGCGGCGAAGGCGCACGAATCCTCCGCACCTACCTTAGGACGCCAGCCGACGTCATTGTTAACCCAGTTCTCCGTATCGCTTACGCAATCCGCTAGTGAAGAAAAGCTCCCTCCTTTGGTTGGCCGCGAGGAGGAGCTTGATCGAATCCTTCAAGTGCTGGGCCGCTCCACTAAAAATAATCCTGTGCTGGTTGGGGAGCGTGGGATCGGGAAAAGGACCATCGTAGAAGGCCTGGCGCAACGCCTTGCAGACGGGACGGCCCCCACCTTCATTGGACGGGAATCGTTAATTGCTCTGGACCTGTCTTTAATTGTGGCTGCTGCTCAGCACAGTGCTCGATCAAAGGAATTTCTCAAGGCCTTGGCGGCTGAAATCGATGTTGCCGCTGCCGGCACGATTTTCTTTTTTGATGAACTGCACGCGCTTCTTGCTGCCGGGCCAGCCGGCGGAGCACTTGAGATTACATTACTGCTCAAGAAGGCGCTTCTCAGCGGTGAAGTGCGCTGCATCGCCTCGGCTACGCCGGAGGAGTACAGTTCGGCCCGCAAGAAAGCCAATTGGCTCGACCAATGCTTTGTGGCCGTGGAGGTGCAGCCGGCAACGCAAGCTGAAGCGATCACGATCCTGCAAGCGTCTAAGGAGCCGATTTGAAAAATTCCATGGCGTCCAATACACGGAAGATGCTTTGACTGCCGCGGTGGTGTATTCCAATCGCTATATAAACGATCGTTTTCTACCGGACAAAGCCATTGACTTGCTCGACGATGCGGGTGCCTTTGTGAAGATGCAGCGAGGGAAACGCAACTTACCAGACGAAGTTACGGAGTGTGAGAAACGCATCAAGCTTATAGTGCACCGGATGGAAAATGCCATAGCTAATCACGAGTTTGAAAAGGCGCGCTTTTATTCCGAGGAAGAGCGCAAGGAACGAAAAACACTGGACGAGCTGCAACAGAAATACAACGTCCAGAATCCGCAAGCCAGCATGGTCACGAGAGAACATGTTGAAGAGGTGCTGGCTCGCTGGACGGGAATGCCATTAGCGGCAATCCGGGAAGAGAATGCGTCAAATCCGGCTGCCGAAACAAAGCAACGAAGCCCAGAGCCACCGCAGAGAAAAAAGCAAAACGACAAAAATCCTTCATAACCGGCCTGTCAGCTTTAGACCAATGGAAGTGGAGCGAACTCAAGCGTGATTCCCTCATCGCACAAGTTTGCTTTCACATCCGCCAGACTGCCGATGATCGCATGTGCAGCTTGCAGTTGATCTGCCGGATAGGTGGTTTGCAGGGCGATAGCTTTCATCCCGGCTGAACGCGCAGAGGAAATACCTGCCGGAGAATCTTCAAAAACCAGACAGTCCGCTGGCGCGAAGCCCAGCAATGCCGCGCCTTTCAAGAATGGCTCTGGCGAGGGCTTGCCATGGACAACGTCATCGGCGGTGATCATGTGGCGGGGAACCGGAATGCCGGCATATCCAAGGCGAGCAACCGCGAGCGGACGCGTTGCCGAAGTGACAATGGCAAATCGGTCAGGAGGCAGATGGGCGAGCAGTTCTGCCGCGCCGGGCAGGGCCGTTACGCCTTCTTTGTCATCAATTTCCATCTGTTCTACCACTTCGTTTTCTTTTTCGGCGTCCATCTCCGGCGCTACAGCGCGGATGGTTTCAATACTGCGCCGTCCATGGGCCTGAGACGCGACGCGTTCAGGATCGAACCCATGCATATTTGCCCAGGTTCGCCAAACACGTTCCACGGAGGGCGTCGAGTCCATGAGTACGCCGTCCATATCAAAGAGAATTGCTTTGGCGGAAAGGATCATTTTCCAGAATAACAGCTAAAGATCGCGCACGGCGGACGGCTGATCTTAACAAAACAAAACGAATGACAAATACTCAACGCAAAAGGCATGAAACCATTTTGATACCATCGGATTCTGGACATCGCTTGCCGCTGGTAGGATAATCGCCCATAGTTGGTGATAGATCGAGGGGTGAATTGATTTAGCATTAATCTCATTCAGCCTTCACGGATTGGAGAGTGACTTGAAAAAACTATTGTTTCTTGCAGTGACATTGGCACTGATTTTTCTGCTGGGGAGCCCTGCGCATGCGCAGCAATTTGATCTTTATGCCGGCATTTCCACGGTGACTGGCCCAGAGAGCACACCCAATTTACAAACGGTTGGCGGCGGAGCATATCCCACGTTTGGCATGGACTTTCTTTTCTACCACAATCTGGGAGTCGGCTTTAACGCGGCTTTCCGTGCGAGCCAGAACCTTTACCAGGGGCAGTTACCGTTCCGGCCATTTTTTTATGATGTAGACGCCGTGTACGCGCCACCGCTGGGCAAGCGCGCTCAGTTGGAGCTTTCAGCAGGAATCGGCGCTGAGAGTGTCCGCTTTTACACGCCGACTTTTCAGTGCTCTTTCACGGGGTGTACGAATTTCGTGAGCAGCAATCACTTTCTTGGGCAATTTGGCGCGGCCATTCGGCTGTACGTGACCCCAAAAATCTTCATCGCCCCTGAAGCGCATTTGTATGAAGTACATAACAACGTGGAGTTCAGCGGTTCACGCGCTACCCGTTTTGGCATGTCGATCGGCTATTCGTTTAAGAACCAGGAATAAGTCTGCAAAAGAGTGCATCTGACTAAGGCCCATCTGTTCAGGATGGGCCTTTCGTACAATGGGCATCGCGCCAACCGGACATCTGACCTGCTGCTCATCCCTACTTATCTTTTGGGCATGTCCAACAATAAGGATTTAAAAACCATCCAAGTTGCTGGAGTAGAAAATGGCGACCCGGATTTTGTTCGTCGACGACGAGGCGGGGATACGCAACACACTTAAACCGATCCTTGAACAACATGGGTTTGAAGTGACTGCGGCAGCAACCGTTCCTGAAGCCCTGGAACACATGAACCATGCCACGTTTGATGTGCTGCTTTCTGATTTGAACATCGGGCAACCGGGAGACGGTTTTACCGTGGTGAGCGCCATGCGGCGCGTCCAGCCGCAAGCCGCAACCTTTATTCTTACGGGCTATCCGGATTTTGATACGGCTCTGCAAGCCATTCGCAGCCAGGTAGATGATTACCTGCTTAAGCCTACCGATGTCCCGACATTGATTCAGACTATACAGAGCCGGCTGGAGAATCGCCGGCATGTTCCTCCAGACAGGCCGATAAAGCGGGTTTCAGACCTGATGGAGGAGAGCCTGAGCGAAATCACCAAGGAATGGCTCAGGTTGGTAAACGCGCATCATGAACTGGGAGCAATCCGAATCAGTGACAAAGACCGAATTGATCACTTGCCTCTGCTGATTGATGAAATGGCGAAGCGAGTCGATAAAGGTTCTGAGATTACGACACAGCAAGCAAAATCGGCGGCGGTAGACCATGGAAAACAGCGAGCACTTCAGGGATACAGCATTCCCCTGGTTGTGATTGAAATGCGATTGCTCCAGCATGTTCTCTCGGCGGTGCTTCAACACAATCTCATTCGCATGGACTTAAGCACGGTCATTGGAGACATGATGCTGGTGGGCGAGAGCCTGCAGGAACAACTGGAGTTTTCTATCCGCGGATTTCAGCAAGGCGCGCGCGAAGCAGCCTGAGAGCAGCTTATTTTTTGGTCGTAGCGATCCTGGGCTGCGGGATCATCGGGACGTGTCCGCGTTTATAAATCATCATCGTGCGGATAAATTCGATCACTACGC
The DNA here is from genome assembly GCA_963732195.1 of Terriglobia bacterium. Classification (GTDB taxonomy): domain Bacteria; phylum Acidobacteriota; class Terriglobia; order Terriglobales; family Acidobacteriaceae; genus Angelobacter. Next base: position 111,594 of record CAVSYO010000002.1, read on the forward strand.
TGCCATCCTGCTTGTAGCCGATTGTCCTGACCTTGACGATGCCCACGTTCGGCCTTGATTTGGACTCGCGCTTTTCCAGAACTTCACTGCGGGAATAAACCGTGTCACCTTCAAAAAGCGGATTGGGCAGGCGGACCTCGTCCCATCCCAGATTTGCCATGGCATTTTGTGACACGTCGGCGACGGACTGTCCGGTGACCAGCGCCAACGTGAACGTGGAATCAACCAGCGGTTTGCCGTATTCAGTCTGTGCGCTGTAAGCAGCGTCAAAGTGAATTGGATTCGTATTCTGCGTGAGCAGCGTGAACCAGATGTTGTCCGCGGCAATCACGGTGCGGCCGAGCGGATGCTGGTAAACGTCGCCCACTTCGAAATCTTCAAACACGCGTCCGGTCCAGCCTTGTTTAACCGTCATGGTTTACTCTCCATCGTCAGTACGAACGCGGCAATCCCAGCACGTGTTCGGCAATATAAGAAAGGATAAGGTTGGTGGAAACCGGCGCAACCTGGTAGAGGCGCGTCTCACGGAACTTGCGTTCTACATCATATTCTTCCGCGAAGCCAAAGCCTCCATAGGTCTGCATGGTGGCATTGGCCGATTCCCAGGACGCATCCGCCGCCAGCAACTTGGCCATGTTGGCTTGCGGGCCGCAAGGCTGGTGCGCATCGAACAGCGTTGCGGCTTTTTCCACCATGAGCGACGCAGCTTCAACATTGGCATACGCGCGGGCGAGAGGGAACTGTATGCCCTGATTCTGTCCGATAGGGCGACCGAAAACCACGCGATCTTTGGCATAACGGCAGGCCCGCTCCAGAAACCAGCGGCCATCGCCAATGCATTCTGCGGCGATCAGGATGCGCTCAGCGTTCAGGCCGTCCAGCAGGTAGCGGAAGCCATGGCCTTCTTCACCGATAAGATTTTCCGCGGGAACCTCAACATCATCGAAAAAGACTTCGGTTGTGGCGTGGTTCATCATGGTGCGGATCGGACGAATCAGTGAGCCCGTGATTTTTGGCATCGCGCAGATCGACCAGCAAAACAGAGAGTCCCTCGCTGCGTTTCTTTACCTGTTCGATGGGCGTAGTGCGCGCGACCAGAAGCATCAGGTCAGAATGCTCCGCGCGCGAAATCCAGATTTTCTGACCTTTAACGACGTAGTTGTTGCCAACGCGGCGAGCAAAGGTTTTCATCTGCGTGGTGTCTGAGCCGGTGGTCGGCTCACTTACGCCAAATGCCTGAAGACGGAGGTCACCACGGGCGAGCGCCGGCAGATATTTTTTCTTCTGAGTTTCTGAGCCATGTCGCAATAGCGTTCCCATGATATACATCTGGGCGTGGCAGGCCGCTGCGTTGCCGCCCGAGCGATGGATTTCTTCCAGAATCGTTGCGGCTTCGGTGATCCCCATTCCGGCGCCGCCGTATTCTTCCGGAATGAGCGTGGCCATGTAACCGGCCTTTGTGAGCGCCTGTACAAAAGTCTCAGGATAAGCGCGCCGGCTATCGAGTTCACGCCAGTACGTGTCCGGGAAGTCGCGGCACAATTCAGCGACCGCGCTTTTGAGTTCCTGCTGCAGGCCGGTATTTTTAGCAGAAGACATGAATGGCTAGCGCAACTGCACTTTACAGTAAACCTGTTTTTCTGGCGATGGCCAGTTTCCTGCGTTCGACCGGCAAACTGGCGGCATCCACCATCTCGTCCTTATAGACCATTGCGCCGACGCCGGAATTGACGTCCGCTTTTTCGTAGAGCTCAATGATTTCCCGCGCTCGAGCAATTTCTGCCGTGGAAGGGCTGAAAACATGGTTAATGACCGGCACCTGATCGGGATGAATGGCCCACTTGCCGTCGAACCCCATTTGCGCGGCAGAACGCGCATCGTGCTCGCATTGTTGCAGATCGCGAAATTGGAGCGTGACGCCATCAATAACATCAATACCTGCGGCCCGCGCGGCGGCCACTGTCTTGGCTTTGGGATAATGATAGAGCGCAAACTGCTCGCGCACAGCATCACGCGCGCCGATATCACCAGCGTAGTCCACAACGCCGAAAATCAATGCTGCCAGACGTGGGGTTGATGCTGCAATCTGCTCGGCATGCAGGACGCCTTTAGCGCTCTCAATCAGAACTTCCAGCCTGATGCGCCCAATAGGCAAGCCAACGTTCTGCTCAATTTGGGTAAGCAGCCGGTCCGCGAAGAGCACGTCGGTTGCATCCTGCGCTTTGGGGATGACGACCACATCAATGTTTCTTCCGGCCGCTTCGACAACTTCGATCACGTCGCGATAGAAAAACTTTGTATGAATCCCGTTCGGGCGGAAGGCGCGAATCTTGCCGTGAAAGTCGAGCGTGGTGAACGCCTCAATCAGGGTCTTGCGGGCAGCAAGCTTTCTGCGAGGGAGCACAGCCATCCTCCAGGTCGAAGACGACTTCATCCGCTTCGCTCGCCGCGGCCTTCGCCATCATCTTGAGCGAATGCGCAGGACAGGCAAGCTCACTCCGCCGAATGGCAATGCCGTCGGCATCATTTAGCGGAGCTGACATCGGCTCTCCTTTCATTGCTGCCAGCACGGCAGCTATTGCGCGCCTAGGGATTTGATGAATTCATAGTAGAAGTCCACGCCATCATAAAAATCCTTTACGCCTATGCGTTCATCTTTACCGTGCGCACGCACGTCATCCACATCTTCAAATACGCCAGGAACGCCGTATGTGGGAATTCCGGCGATTCGTAGGTACTTGCCGTCGCTCGCGCCGGTATCCATCACCGGAACAATGGGAAGGCCGCCGTACAATTTGGCGCTCAGCGATTGCAGCTTACTCACGATTGCTGGATTAATTGCGGAAGCCGGCGCGGGAACGGCTTCACCCACCACGCTTACCACAATGCGGTCGTCGGCCAGCACGCGCTTGAGAGTGTCCTGCACAGTTTGCAGCGAATCCTGGGGAAGCATGCGGCAATTCACATTGGCGGCGGCAGTTTGAGGCAGAGCATTGTTTGCGTGTCCGCCTTCAAGGCGCGTGGCGACGCAGGTGGTGCGGAGCAGGGCATTGAAGAAGCCCGACTCTCCCAGGCGCTTGGCGGCTTCTTCTGCTTTGGTGCGATCAGAACCGATCACCGCGCGAAAGTCCACGGCAGTCGCCGGAGATTCAAGGGCGGCGGTACGCTCAAAGTATCCCCGCGTGGTCTCATTCAGGCTTACGGGAAAATCAAAAGCGGCAAGGCGCGCCAAACCCTGCGAGAGATGGTAAATGGCATTGTCCTTCACCGGCCGCGAGCTGTGCCCACCATTGCTTTTTACTTCCAGACGAAAATCGACGTAATTTTTTTCGCTGGTCTGCATGCCCAATAGCATGCGCTTCCCCTTTTTGGTCTCGAAGTCGCCGGCGTCAGTGTTGATACAGTACTCGGCATCAATCCAGTCGCGATGGTTTTTGGCCAGCCATTGCGCGCCATTGGATTCGCCACCCTCTTCATCGGCCGTAAGCGCCAGGATGAGATCACGCGCAGGGACCCATCCCTCTTTTTTTAGGCGGATAAAATTGGCGACCAGGATTGTATCGCCCTGTTTGATGTCCGAGGTCCCGCGACCATAGAAAAATCCATCCACCTCGTTGAATTTGAATGGGTCCATGGACCAGTCCTGGCGCAAGGCTTCCACCACATCGAGATGGGCGATGAACAGGATGGGCTTGCCTGAGCCACGTCCGTGCATGCGGACGACAAGGTTTTTCTTGTTCGGCTTTGGCCCATCGACATGGATATCTTCTGCGGGAAAGCCTGCCACCCGAAAGCGCTCGGCCATAGCTTCTGCCGCTGTCGTTACGTTGCCGGCCGGTGTGTCAGTGGTATTGATTTCAATGAGCTGCTTAAAAATGTCACGGGCAGCCTGATGTTCCGGTGAAAGAGCGGTTTGGGCCTGGGCGAATGAGACGCCACACAAGAGAGCTGCGGCACAAGGCAGGGCAAGAAATCGTTTCATCATCGTGCGATGGATTATAAATTCTGGGCCGCAAGAGCAGCTCGGAATTGGTGCAATTTACTTATAATTAAAGAATATGGCGAGAGGGTGGGAAAGCAAGTCCGTAGAAGAGCAAATGGAAATCGCCAAAGACAGCGGGGGCAAGAACAAAAAGCAACCGCTTACTGACGGCGAGAAGAGAGTCCGGCACGAGCGCGATAACCTGAAACTTTCCCGCGCTTATATCGTGCATCAGATTGAGGCTTCCACCAATGAGCGTTATACCAGGTCTTTGCAGCAGGCATTAAGCGAAATCGACGAGAAGCTGGCCGCGCTAGGAAATTCGCACTAAAGAACGCCAACGCCGGACTTCGGCGGAAGCCCAACCAAAAGTGTCCCGATAGCCGCGCGAATGAAATCAAACAGCTGCTCTGCGCCCTGTAATCACCTCAACCAGTAATACCACCAGGGCGATTACCAGAATCAAGTGAATCAAGCTTCCGGCAATATGAAATCCCCAACCTAACAGCCATAGAAGCAGAAGAATTGCAAAAACCGTCCAAAGCATTCGTGTCTCCCCGGCCGGAGCGACTCCGGGCCTGTTTAGTGGTTGGATGCATTCACGCAACAGGCGAGTTGACATGTGCTACGCCAGATATAGAAACAGCAACTCTGTTCCAGAGCATGTTAAGTGCATTCAGCAACTCTGTTGACGCGGAGATCGGCGCAAGCAGCAGCTCTGCTGCGCCGCAATTTATGCGGCTTTGCGTGCAGTTCTCTCAGAGTGAGCAACGAGAAGTCTCTCTCTCAACTCTAACCAAAGAGATTGCTTTTGGCTGAGCTGCGGTATCCCTGGCCGCGCAGAATGGCAGATCTTCACGCGCAATGGAAAACTTTCGCAGATGGATCGGCACTTTACTCGTGGTGGCGATGGCGGTGGGATTCACTTCGCTCTCGCCAAAGCTTCACTCGCAGCAGGTAGAAGCTGCGCCATCAGCCGTTTCATATGAAGGACAGAGAGTGTCGTCGGTGCAGCTGGCGGGACAGCCGGATGGCAATCCTCGGATGTTGCGGGCATTGATCGCGCAACCCATCAATGCGCCGTACTCACAGGCAAAAGTTGATGAAACTGCGGCCGCTCTGGTAAAAGCTGGAGTTGCCAAAGATGTGGAAGTACAGGTGACGCCCGCGCCGGAGGGGATACACGTACTTTTTGTTCTGAAGCCCGCTTACTATTTTGGCGTTTATACATTTCCCAAGGCAGAGAAGGTTTTTTCTTATACCCGTCTGCTGCAGGCCGCCAACTATTCCAAGCAGGAGCCCTTCGCGCAGGAAAAAGTGGAAGAGGCAGAATCGAACCTGCTGGAATTCTTTCATCGCACCGGTTTCTTCATGGCCACGGTTGAACCGAAGATGCAAATGGACGAGAAGCATCGCGTGGTCAACGTGGAATTTGACATCAAGCTGAAGCGGCGGGCAAAGTTCGGCAACGTGATTCTGGCCGGAGTCTCAGATCAACAAACCAAGAGATTGAATGACAGCCTTCGCTCCATTAAGGCGCGAATCAAAGGCGCGTACATCAAACCGGGCAAACAGTATTCCCTGAGGAGGCTGACAGCAGCAACTGCGTTTCTTCAACAGCAGTTAGGAAGCCAACACCTGCTTGCCGCCCGGGTAAAGCTGGTGTCAACACTTTACAACCCTCAAACCAACCGGACTGACATAAAGTACGACATAACTGAGGGGCCGAGAATCGAAATCAAGCTGGCGGGAGCGCACGTATGGGGGCGCACTCAGAAAAAGCTTATCCCCATGTACCAGGAAAATGCCGTTGATCCTGATCTGGTCAATGAAGGCGCGCAAGACCTGACTTCTTACTTTCAGGCGAAAGGTTTTTTTAACGTCAAAGTTCAGAGACACATTCAAAGGGACCCATCTGGCGGCGTGACCGTGTTATATCAGATTGAAAAAGGCCCCCGCGGCAAGGTGGAGGCGATTGAATTCCATGGTAATCAGCATTTTTCTGATAAAGACCTGAAGTCCAGTGTTGTGGTGACCAAGCGCACGCCGTTGATGCCGTTTTCCCACGGAAAATACAGCGAGCAACTTGTCCGCAAAAGCATGAAGAACATTGAAGGACTGTACCGAGGCGCCGGATATAGCCAGGTGAAAGTGACGCCCAGGGTGGTGAACAAGGAAAACGAATTGCAACTTGCGTTCCAGGTGGAAGAAGGCGTGCGCGATGTGGTTGAGTCTTTGCAAATCGAGGGCAACAAGTCACTCGGGCAACAGGAGCTCGCGCCCAAGGGCATGAACCTTGAGCCGGGGAAGCCGTATTCCACGCAGTTGCTCACTAAAGATCGCGACCAGATTATGGCCACCTACCTGGACAAAGGGTTTCTGAACGTAACGTTCAAATCCAAGGTGGAGCATACAAAAGACGATCCGCACCATGTGCACGTGCTTTATCAGATAGAAGAAGGCCCACAGGTCCACACAGCCAGCTTGGACCCGGTGGGCGCGCAGCATACTCGGCCGGAGATTATCGCGCGCAACGCGAATATCAAAGTGAATAAGCCGCTGAGCGAAACGGCCCTGCTGAGCGGTGAAAGCCAGCTATACACCCTGGGCGTGTTTGACTGGGCCAGTGTGGATACACGCGAGCCAATCACTGATGACCCAAATGCTGCCGTACTAGTAAAGCTCCATGAATCAAAGCGGAACAGCATTGCATATGGATTCGGGTTTCAGGTGATCAATCGCGGAGGAAGCATACCCAGCGGAACAATTGCGCTGCCCGGCCTTCCACCGGTAGGCCTGCCCACAAAATTTACGACCAGCCAGAAAACATTCTGGGGTCCGGAAGGATCGATTGAGTACACGCGCAGGAATTTTCGTGGCAGGGCAGAAACGATAACGCTAGCCGCATTTGGCGGAAGGCTGGACCAACGTGGTTCGGCAAGCTGGGGCAACCCCACATTCTGGAATACCAACTGGAATTCCACGCTAACGCTCTCCGCCGAGCGCACGAGCGAGAATCCGATCTTTACCGCGCGGCTGGGGGGTGCGGGGTTACAGTTCCACCACTATCTTGACCGGAATCGGCAGAAGTCTGTGATCCTCCGCTATGACTTCCGGATTACGAGGCTTTCAAACATCGTGATACCGGATCTGGTGCTGCCGGAAGACCAGAATGTGCGGCTCTCATCATTGGCTGCCTCGTTCAACCGCGATACGCGAGACAATCCCCTGGATGCTCACAAGGGAATCTATGAGAGTCTTGAGTTGGATGTGAACCCAGCGTTTCTGGGGTCGAACACAAGCTTTGGGCGTTTTCTGGGGCAGGCGGCTTATTACAAGTCTCTGACGAGCGATTCGTCGCTGGTTTGGGCCAATAGCCTGAGGCTGGGAATGGAACGTGCATTTGGCGGCGCCCACATTCCTATCAGCGAAAGCTTTTTCTCAGGCGGCGGCAGCACGCTACGTGGCTTCAGCTTGAACGGCGCCGGACCGCAGCGCCAGGTTCTGGTGTGTCCTGAGGACAATCCGAATTGCGGCGTGCAAATTTCGGTGCCCGTGGGCGGAAAGCAGCTTGTGATCTTCAATTCCGAACTGCGCTTCCCGTTGGGTATTTCCGCACCGTTCGTGGGTGGGACTCTGGGTGGCGCGGCCTTTTATGACGCCGGCAACGTTTATTCCAACGTGACCTTTAAGAACGTGTTTACCGACCTCACGCATACCGTTGGGTTCGGGTTGCGTTACAAGACGCCGGTGGGACCCGTCCGAGTTGATATTGGACATTTGCTGAACGCGCCGCCGGGAGTGAAGACATATCAATTCTTTCTAACGTTGGGACAGGCATTCTGAAGAGGGCAGATTTGACGAGGCTGAGCGTTTGAAAAAGAGAGTCGCTTCTGAAAAGGGTGAACCAGTGAAAAGGTGGAAAAAGATTGTTTTATGGAGTCTGGCGGCGATCATTGTGTTGCTTGTGGGCACAGTAGTGACGCTAGTCTTTTTGCTCGACCACAATGAAGGTTTTCGCCATAGCATTCTGGCCAAAGTGGAGAATAGCGTTCGTGAATCCACCGGCGCGCGGCTAGAGGTGCGAGACTTCAACTTCCGGCTCTCAAATCTCAGCCTGGACCTTTACAACGTTGTGGTACACGGCACCGAGCCCGATCCCAGCCAGCCACTGATGGCGGTGGACCATTTGCAAGTTGGACTGACGATTGATTCATTGCTGAATCGCAAATGGCACGTGCGCGACATTATTGTGGACCATCCGGTAGTGCGCATGGCCGTGAACAAAGCGGGTGAGAACAACCTGCCTAAACCAGAAAAGAAAAGCACGAGCAGCAGCACCACGAATGTTTTTGATTTGGCTATCCGGGAACTGCGCCTGAATAACGGTGAAATCTATTACAACGACCAGAAAACGCCGCTGCAAGCCGACTTACATAACTTTGCGGTCACCGCGAATTATGATCCTGTGCAGGAGAAATATTCCGGCGCCCTTGGCTACAACGCCGGAAATATTGTGTACGGCAAATATGCACCTGTAGAGCATAACCTGCAGGCGAAATTCGGAGTAACGCCGCAGCAATTCACGCTGGACAAACTGGACCTTGTGGCGGGCGAGTCGCGGGTTGGGTTGAATGCGACGGTGAATAATTACAGTTCGCCAAATATGCAGGCCAGTGGCGGCTATGAAGCCACGCTGGTCACAAATGACTTCAAACGGATATTGAAAGATCCTACGCTCCCCGGCGGTATTGTGAAGTTGACGGGAGAGATGAAGTATCAGGCTGATCCGAACCGGCCGATGCTGGAGACGGTCTCTGTGGCCGGCAATGTGAGCAGCTCAGGGCTCAACGTGAAGACGCCGAGTTTGCAGACGGAGATTCGCGATCTCTACGCGCGCTACCAGCTTTCCGGCGGCAATGCCGAAGTGAATGACATTCGCGCCCGCGTCATGGGCGGCATGCTGAGCGGCAAGCTAACGATTAAAGATATCGCTGGAGCTTCTATCGCACAGTTGCAGGCCTCGCTGAAAGGCTTATCGCTGGACCAGGCGCAGGCGGCGACACATAACACTTCTATGCGGCAGGCGCACTTGAGCGGACGCGTTGACGCGGACGCAAATGCACATTGGGCCAAGACGCTGGACAATCTTGTTGCGCACAGCGATGCCACGATCAAGGCCAGTCTTGGCCAAGGCCAGGCCACGCCGCTGAATGGCGTGATCCACGCTGATTACGCAGGTGCGCACAAACAGCTTGCGCTCACCAACAGTTACATTCGCACGCCGCAAACCAGTATCAACCTGAATGGAAAAATCAGCGATTATTCACAATTGCAGGTTGCCGTGCGATCCAATGACCTTCATGAGCTTGAGACGCTGTCAGCGGCCTTGCAGAAGCCAACACCCGGACAGCCACCAGCGCAACCGCTGGGACTCTACGGCACAGCCAACGTGAACGCGACGGTTAGCGGATCGCTCACCGCGCCGCAGATCAAAGGCCAGATGGATGCACGCAACTTCCGCGTGAAAGGCAGTTCGTGGAAAGTCCTGCATACAAGTTTTGCCGCGAACCCATCTCAGGTGACGCTAAGCAATGGCGACCTGGAAGCCGTGCCTCAGGGCAGAATTAATTTCAGCGCGCAAGCAAGGTTGAAGAATTGGGCTTATGCGCCCTCGAGTCCGATTACGGCCAATATTTCCGGCTCGCAGATTTCAATTGCTGATCTGGAGCGGCTGGCCAACAAGACCTATCCCGTAAGCGGCACGCTGGCGCTCAACGTTTCCGTACATGGATCGCAACTGAACCCCGTGGGACAGGGAACGCTTACGGTTACAAAGGCAAAAGTCTCCACCGAGACGATCCAGAACCTGAACGTAAAGTTTGAAGGTGACGGAAATACCGTGAAAGCAAACATGACGGTGCAAATGCCGGCAGGGTCAGCGCGGGCCGATGTGGATTATTTCCCGAAGACTGAGGGGTACGATGCGCATGTGCAGTCACAAAACTTCAGGCTGGAAAAATTGCAAACGGTGATCGCTAAGAACATGCAGATTGCCGGTGGCGTAAACCTGAATGTAAATGGCAAGGGCACGGTGAAGGACCCGCAACTGCAGGCGACGATTGACATACCGCAATTGCAGATGCAGAAGCAGACCGTTCAGGGCCTAAAGTTCCAAACCACAGTGCAGAACCATGTGGCGTCGATCGCCCTCGATTCGAACGTAGCCAAGGTCTATCTGAAAGCGCGCGGCACCGTTGGAATCGAGACGCCCTACATGGCGGATATCCATCTGGATAGCGGAAAGATTGACTTCCAGCCGCTGGTTGCGCTGTATGCTCCGGCGCAGGCGGCTGATCTTTCCGGCCAGACGGAATTGCACGCAACGCTTGCGGGGGCCGCTGGCGGATAAAAACCGCGTGGAAGCGCATCTGGAAATTCCGAATCTTGATGTGCATTACAAACAGTTCCAACTTGCGGCAGCAAAACCGATCATTGCGGACTACAAGAACGGCACCGCGACGCTGCAGCCAACTTCAATCCGCGGTACGGGCACGAGCATTGACGCGCAGGCCGTCGTGCCGGTAACCACGCCCAAAGCCGCGTCGTTCCTGGTGAAAGGCAATGTTGATTTAGGCATTGCGCAAATGATTGTGCCGGACATTACAAGCTCTGGCCAGCTGCAATTTGATATTGATTCAAAGCGTTATGGCCCGGGCGCGAATTTGAATGGCCAGATCAAGATTGTGAATGCCAACCTGCACACAGTGGATTCTCCGGTGGGGCTAGACCACGTGAACGGAGCGATTAACGTAACGCAGACACGGCTGGAAATCAGCAGCTTTGAAGGCCAGATGGGCGGAGGAACCATTAACGCGACCGGCGCTGTCGCGTATCGTCCGGGAATCCAGTTTCATCTTGGATTGTCGGCCAACAATATCCGAATGCGTTATCCGGAAGGTGTGCGCGCAATCCTGGCGTCTAATCTTGCGCTCACGGGGAACACGCAGGAATCACAACTGACCGGGCAAGTAAAGATTCAGCGAGTCTCATTCACGCCGGACTTTGACCTGAGCACGTTTACTTCACAGTTCAGCGAAGGAGGCTCCAGCGATAGCGGAACACCAGGATCGTTCACGCAGGGGATGAAGCTGAATATCGCGGTGCAATCCACCAGCCAGATGAACCTGGTGAGCAGCCAGGTAAGCATAAAAGGTGACGCGAATCTGCGTGTGGTTGGTACCGCAGCGGACCCTGTGATCCTGGGACGCACCAACCTTACCGGCGGGGAATTTTTTCTGGCAGGGAACCGTTATGAAGTTCAGCACGGGACAATTGACTTTTTGAATCCTGTACGGACAGAACCAGTGCTGAACATCCAGGTAAAAACCAGGATTGACGAATACAACATCAATCTTGCGTTGAGTGGGCCAGTGGAACGCTTGCAAACAACCTATACGTCCGATCCGGCATTGCCGCCGGTGGACATCATTAACCTGATCGCGACGGGGAAGACCGTGGAGTCAGCGGCGGCGAACCCCAGCCCGAGTCCGACGAGCGCGCTGGGCGCGCAATCACTGCTGGCATCGGGCATCAGCAGCCAGGTAAGCGGCAAGATTGCCAAGCTGGCCGGCGTGTCACAATTGCAGATTGATCCCGGACTGGGAACCGACAACGGGCAGAACCCGGGCGCACGCATAGCCATTCAGCAGCGCGTTACCAGCAACCTGCTGGTTACATATGCCACCGACGTTACAGCAACGCAGCGGCAGGCAATACAGATTGAATACAAGTTCAATCCAAAATGGTCAGTCAGCGGCACGCGCAACCAGAACGGCGGGTTCGGCGTGGATGGAAGGTATAGGAAGGATTTTTGATGTTAACGGACTTAAGAGTTGCTTTCTGCGTGCGCGTACCGGCGGCACTGATCGATGTGTGTATGGGCGTCCGCGTGGAACTTTGATCCACACTCGGCCGCCCATGATTGGTTTTAATGTGTGGCGAAGTATACGTTTTCCACGCTGAAGCCATCGGGGAAGTTGCCGATCAGCAATCCCAGCACACTCGCTCCGTTGGCGTCAGTTGAATTGGCAGCAGCAAATTCTCAGCGTTTGGGGGCTCGCGGAATGCGGCCCAACTGCAACGGGTGTTCCATGAGCGCGCGTTTCTTGATATCCACTTTATACAGCGTCCTTGGCTTGAGCGTACGAAGATCGGCGTGCAACACCGCGGTCTCGCCTTTCCGTCCGGGTTGAGCCTGCGAGAAGTGTTCAAGTGCATCTTTTTCGCGCGTACTCTCGTCCGGATGTGTTCCGCCCTTTACGGTAACAACGTCATGGCGGTGCAGGATGTCTCCGGTTTTGGCGTCATAAATGACAACGACGCTTTCATGTTCCACTTCCATCGTTCCTATGGTTGCCATTGGATATCTCCTCGTCCTTTCTTAGCCGAAAAACTCAGTGGTAAGCACCGCTTCACCAATGCTGTCGGTTGTTGACATGTGAAATGTGACACTGGTGCAGTTTGATGCAAAGATGCCGGGGTGAAAGTCGCCGTTGTGGGTCCCTTTGTTATCTTTGAACTGGGAAACTCCGAGAGCGATCGAACCGTCATCATCATTATTGAAGAAACTCTGCACATAGGGCCGGCTCCAAATACTAGAGGAGCCAAAGTTGTGTTGTGCGGACGCAGATGCAGATGTGTTAATGGTCCCGAAAAACATTCCAGTTTCAAGAACGCCGACAATTGCCATTTCTTCCTCCTTTACAATTGAAAAGCTGATTTCCTGTTAGCTATTTTGCATCCGCGCGTGTTAGGACAGCTGGTGAAGTTCGCCTCGCACATTACGTTGACACACCGACAGGCTATTCAGATTGAATACAAACTCAATCCAAAAGGTCAGTGAAACAGAGCGATGTTCTGTTAGCTAGTGCAACATCATGTATTTTCGTTACTATATTTTTTTGATGTTTTGTGATCCTAAATAGAGCCACGGCGGCTGAGGTTCAATCCAAAATGGTCAGTGAGCGGCACGCGCGACCAGAACGGTGGGTTCGGTGTGGATGGAAGGTATAGGAAGGATTTCTAGAAATTCGGCGCCCATCGCACAAAAAGCGGCGGGCGCCGAAACGAAATCTAAGGCGCGAACTGTTCCCAGGGTGTTTACGGTATGAGTCAAGACTCTTGAGGTGCCGGCATATGGAGGGAAGTTCGAGCTTCGTTGTTAAACAACGCGTTCTTTTCACGCAGTTGTTCGGAAGTGGGCCGAGGTCCTAATCGCATCCGTTACCGGCTTGCTTTAAGATTTAGTGAAACGTTTTTCCAATTTAGATCACTAGTTAAATGTGGCAGCAATCTATTATAGTTGATAGACATTAGTCACCTGAATAGACTCCCCCCTTTATCTACCAAGGTTAATAGAATGAGAAATTTCTTTTTTTGGAGATACCTGCATGGTGAGGTTGCATGTTCGTATAGCTTTGTATGTTTCCCTTGCTCTCATTCTCTGTTCACCTGCCGGCGCATGGCAGCAAAGTATCGGCGGCGCAGCCGGTTCTGCAGGCAACATCAGCCTGCCTGCATATGACGGCGCGGGCCGGGTTGTTGCGGTTACAGATAGCACGGGAAATACTGTGCGTACGGGCGGCGGAGCAGCGACGCTCGCGGCTGCCGCGGCCCATGCGGCCAACGTCACCGCGCAGCCGGCTGCTGCTCCAGTGACTATCCATGTCCCAGCAGACCAGCCTACGATCCAGACGGCCATCGATGCGGCAGCAAACGGCGATACGGTGCTGGTTTCAGATGGAACGTACAAAGAAAATATCAATTTCAAGGGTAAAGCGATCACCGTGACCAGTGTGAACGGCCCTGCGACTACCACGATCGACGGTGGACGCGTGGATTCGGTGGTCACTTTCAACACGGGCGAAGGAGCCGGTTCGGTATTAAACGGTTTCACGATTACTAATGGAAATGGCTTTGAAGGAGGAGGCATTTTTGTCTCGTCTTCTTCCACCATCACCAACAATGTGATTACCGCGAATGCAGGCTGTAACGGCGGGGGCGGAATCGCTGTCAATTTCGCTGCGCCGCTGGTCCAGGGAAACACGATCAACAATAATGCGCAAGGCGACTGCGGCGGTGGAATCGGGGGTGGCGGGATCTCCATCGGCGGGGAATCCAGCGGCACGCGGATTATCGGCAATATCATTTCAAATAATACGTGGGGAAGCGGAGGCGGCGGCATTGCCCTGTTTGCGGCGGGGGGCCCGCTGATACAGGACAACATCATCACCGGCAATAATGGCGGTAACCAGGGAGGCGGGTTGGTGATGTTCAATGACGCGAGCCCTCAGATTATAGGAAACGTTTTTTCACACAACTCCGCCTTCAATGGCGGAGGTTTGTACTGGCTCATTCCACAAAGCACTCCGGGAATTCTGCTGCTCAACAATACGATTACCAACAACTCGGCCACGCAAGGATCGGCTATTTTCACTTCCGGGTTTGACGACAACACTAGCATTCAGAACAATGCCATCATCGGCCAGGCAGGCGTGGACTCGGTCTTTTGCGAGAGTTTCAACAGCAACACGCCGCCAGGATTCACGGCGAACGATATTTTCGTGGCCGGGGCCTTGCCCTACGGCGGTATCTGCAGTGACCAGACCGGACTCCAGGGAAACATTTCCGCCGATCCGCTGTTTGTAGATACGGCGGTAGATAATTTTCATTTGCAGCCCGCTTCTCCCGCCATCAATACCGGAAATAACACGGCCAGGATCGCGCTGCCAGCCACCGATATCGACGGCAATACGCGCGTGTTTAACAGCACGGTAGACACTGGCGCTTTTGAGTTTCAAGGAGCCACCACGGCAACCTTCAGCTCTACCTCATTGACCTTTCCGGACACGTTATTGGGGACCACGAGCGCGGCCCAGAACGTGACGATTACCAATACCGGCGCAACCGCTTTGCAAATCACACCATTCACCATTACCGGCGAGTTCGCCGAAACCGACGACTGCCACACCAGCCACGGTCTTGCCGTGGGCAAAACCTGTACGATCGGCATTTCATTTTTGCCCACCGTGAGCGGCCCACAGACCGGCACTCTGACCGTTACCAGCAACGAGGCCGCCAGTCCCACGGTCATTCATCTTTCCGGCGTTGGGATTGGCCCGGTTGTCAGCTTGTCAACAACCTCCCTTACCTTTGCTAACCAGCGGGTGGGTGTCACAAGCAGTTCACAGCCGGTTGTGCTGAAGAATACCGGCGTGACCGCGCTAGCTATCTCCAGCATTGTTGCGACAGGCGACTTTGCTCAAACCAATGACTGCGGCTCAACAGTAGGCGTCAACGCAAGTTGCACGATCAACGTGACCTTTACGCCGACTCTGCGGGGCACGCGGAACGGCGCGATTACGATCACAGACAATGCCGCCGGAAGCCCGCACCAAGTTACGTTGCAGGGACAGGGCATCGGTCCAGCAGCCACACTTGGCGCCGCAAGTGTGAGTTTCACCAGCCAACTTGTGGGCACAACCAGCGCGGCACAGGCGGTAACGCTCACCAGCAATGGCGAAACTCCACTCGCCATCACCAGCATCACGGCTTCCGGTGACTTTGCCCAGACCAATGATTGCCCCAGTTCGTTGCCAAACACGCAAAGCTGTACTATTCAGATTACGTTTAAACCCACGGCGCGAGGCGTCCGCACTGGCGGTTTGAGCATTGTGGATGATGCCACCACCTCTCCCGAGCAGGCCAACCTCAGCGGCTCGGGCATCGCTCCTGTGGTTTCCCTTTCCAAGGCCAGTCTCGACTTTGGTGCGCAGGTGCTGAACGTCCCAGTTACCGCCACTGTGAATTTGAACAATGTTGGAGACGCGCCGCTCACCGTCAGTTCCATAGCCGCAAGCGGCGATTTCACTCAGACCAATAACTGCCCGGCATCTTTGGCCGCTCAAGCCGGCTGTACGGTTTCGATCACGTTCCAGCCGACAATCACGGGACTGCGCGGCGGGACTCTTACGCTTACGGATTCCGCATCCGACTCTCCACAGTCTCTGCCTTTATCCGGGACTGGAGCGCAGCTTGGCTTCTCCTCTTCCAGTCTTTCCTTTGGCAATCAGGTTGTAGGCACACCCAGCGCTGCGCAGTCGGTAACGGTCACCAATCCGGGCAATGGACCGCTGGCGATTACCGGGATCACCGCAAGCGCTGGTTTCTTGCAGACCAACACTTGTGGAACAACGCTGGGCGGAAACTCTACCTGTCACGTCGACGTCACATTTGGTCCCGCTATTGCTGGACCCCAGAACGGACTCATTACGCTTAACTACAATGGGACACAGAGCACCATTGGGGTGAGCGGAAACGGGACCGATTTCGGCATTGGAACTGCGCAGGGCGGCAACACGTCCGCCACCATCGCCGCGGGAAGCACCGCTAGCTACAATCTCTCATTGAGCGGAACGACAGGCTTTACCGGCACTGTGAACCTTGCATGTGCTGGAGCGCCAGCGGCGGCCACCTGCATCGTGAATCCGACATCACTCGCTCTGAATGGGACGACCCCAGCGAGCTTTACCGTTACAGTGAGCACTACAGCTCGTTCTTCGGCGTTCGCTTTCCCTCCCGTGTTCCCGAACCCATTTCCTTTCAATCTGGGCCTGCTCACTTTGGCATTCCTGGCAACGTTTGCAGTTGCGAGACTCTCGCGTGCCACGGTTCGGCGTCAAGCAGGAAGACTGGCGGCAGTACTTGGTGTCCTGCTCCTGGTGGCCGGCTGCGGAGGCAGTACCACGAAGCCACCTGTGCAGACGGGTACACCAGCGGGCACCTCGACGATTACGATCAGCGCTACTTCGGGTTCAGTAACGCGGACTTCTACTCTGACGCTGATTGTGAATTAGGCGTCAGCAAACCTCACCACAGATAACACTGATTGACACGGATCCAAAAAGTTCAAAGAGGACTACTTTGAATTTGTAAATCCGTGTCATCCGTGTTCATCCGTGGTGAGATTTGCTTTTTTGTGCAAAGCAAACGTCGGGCATAAGGGGAATTGCCTTCAACTCGACTCGCATGAGACCATGCACACTCATGCACAAAACCGAGCCGCGCAACCTTTTATCGAGAAACTTGGTCCTGCAAACCGACAGCTATAAGTTCACGCACTGGAAGCAGTATCCGCCGGGGACACAGTACGTCTACAGCTACCTGGAATCACGCGGCGGAATGTTTTCCCAGACGGTGTTCTTTGGCCTGCAATATTACCTGCTGAAATATTTATGCGGCTCCGTGGTGACGGAAGAAGACGTGACGGAGGCGCGAGAATTCGTTGATCGGCACATTGGGCCCGGCATGTTCAACGTTGAAGGCTGGATGCATATTGTCCGCAATCTGGGCGGAAAGTTACCGGTGGTGATCAAGGCCGTGCCGGAAGGCAGCTCAGTGAGCGTGCAGAACGTGCTAATGACGATTGAGAACACTGATCCTGCCTGCTACTGGCTGACGAATTATCTGGAGACGCTGCTGTTGAAGGTGTGGTATCCGATTACGGTGGCAACGCTTTCACACGGGATCCGCAAGGTGATCCTGGAAAAGCTGCATCGCTCGGGCGATCCTGCGCTGATCGATTTCAAGCTGCATGACTTTGGCTATCGCGGCGTGTCGAGCGAAGAGACTGCCGGCATTGGCGCAGCGGCCCACCTGATCAATTTTAAAGGCACGGATACGGTGGCGGGCATTCGCGTGCTGCAACATTTTTATCAGTCGCGCGAGATGGAAGGCTTCAGCATTCCGGCGGCAGAGCATTCCACGATCACGGCCTGGGGCCGCGAGAATGAAGACCAAGCCTACGAAAATATGTTGACGCAATTTCCGCAGGGGCTGGTGGCAGTGGTGAGCGATTCTTACAACGTTTATGAAGCGTGCGAAAAACTCTGGGGTACGTTGCTGCGCGAAAAAGTTGAGAACCGGCAGGGAACGCTGGTGGTGAGGCCGGATTCAGGCAAGCCGCGCGAAGTGGTGTTGAAGGTGCTGGATATTTTAGGCTCGAAGTTTGGCTACGAGACGAATGCGAAAGGCTATCGCGTGCTGAATCCGAAAATCCGGGTGATTCAGGGCGATGGCGTGAATTACTGGACGATACAGGACGCGCTTACGGCGATGAATCGCGCCGGCTGGTCAGCGGACAACATTACATTTGGCATGGGCGGCGCGCTGCTGCAACAGTTGAATCGAGATACGCAGCAGTTTGCCTTTAAGTGTTCCAACGTGACAGTAAACGGCGAAGACCGCGATGTGTTCAAAGATCCGGTAGAAGGACACGACAAAGCTTCAAAACGAGGACGGCTGGCGCTGCACTTGAAAGATGGCAAATGGAGCACCGTGAGGCTGCGCCGGGGAGTTGACGATCCGGATGACAGACTGAAGCCGGTTTTTCGCGATGGAGAATTGCTGGTGCAGCAGAGCGTTATGGAAGTGCGCAAGCGCGCCAGGCTGGATGAGAATGGGGCGGGAAAATCCGGCGGCTAGGTTCCGGTGGAAGAGGCGGGATTGCCCGCCGTGACCTCGGCTTCCAGCGATTTGAAGAATCGTGAGGCAAGCATATTTGCTGTGGCTTGAATCATGCGTTGTCCCACGCTGGCGATGAGACCGCCGACGTTCACGTCACCTGTGTATTGAATTTCAGTTGCGCCGCCTGCATCCTTCAGGTTCAGTTCGCCTGAGCCCTTGACGAATCCCGGCTGGCCTTTGCCTTCTACGACGAGCTTGTAATGCTCGGGCGCGATGATGTCCTGAAGAGAAACCGTGGCAGTGAAAACACCTTTTACGGGGCCAACTCCGGCGGTGAGCTTGGCTTTGTATTGATTGTCGCCGGTCTTTTCCATCTGCTCGCAGCCAGGAATGCACTTTTGCAGGACGGAGGGATCGACCAGCGCGGCAAAGATGCGATCGCGCGGGGCGTCGATTTTCTGCGTGCCTTCAATCTTCAAAGAAAAACCTTTCACCACAAAGGACACGAAGGACCACGAGGAGTTGGTGATTCGCTGGATTCCATCGTGTTCCTTCGTGACCTTTGTGGTTAAACTACTTTGCCCGTCCGATTGCCGTGTCCAGTGCGCGGCGTGTGTAAACGGTTGCCAGTTGCTTGCGGTATTCGGCTGAAGCGTAGAGATCGGAGTTGACATCAACTCCGTCCGCGGCATGCGCAGCGGCAGAGCTGAGGGTCTTGGCGTCGAGCGCATTGCCTTTGAGCGCGCTTTCGACTTTCGATGCACGATACGCTTTGGGCGAGACGCCGGTGATTCCAATTCCGGCTGACTGGCACTTGCCGCCATCGATGGACAGATTGACGGCGACGCCGACGACGGCAAATCCAGAAGCAGGATGGCGAACTTTTACGTAGGCCTGCGCAAGTTTGCCTTTGCTAGCAGGAATGCGGATTTCGCGCAGGATTTCTCCGGGCTGCAGAGAAGTGGTCAGCATTTCTATGAAGAAATCTGTGGCTTTGATTACGCGATCGCCCTTGGCGCTGGTGGCGACAAGCTCTGCATCGAGCGCAAGAATGGCGGCGGGCCAGTCAGCTGCGGGATCAGAGTGCGCAAGGCTTCCGCCGATGGTGCCTTTGTTGCGCACCTGCATGTCGCCAAGATGGCTGGCGGTTTCAGGCAGAAGAGGGCAGGCGCGGCGCAGGACATCGGAAATTTCTACCTGGAAATGAGTGGTCATGGCGCCGATGCGAATCTGGCCGCCTTCATCCTTTATATAAGAGAGATCGCGGATGCGGCCGAGATCGATGAGGACTTTGGGCTGCATCAGTCGGAGCTTCATGGCGGGGAGCAGGCTGTGGCCGCCAGCAAGAATTTTGGCGTCATCTTTGTGCTTGGCCAGGAGCGAGATGGCTTCGTCCAGGCTTTTGGCGGCAATGTAATCAAAACTAGCTGGGATCATGTGAGTCTCCTGCGCTTACGCGGCGCCTGCTGAAGTTTTTTTAGGACCATTCTTGATCAGCTGCCAGACTACTTCCGGCTTGATTGGCATATCGATGTGGCGAACGCCATATGGCGAGAGCGCGTCAACGATTGCGGCCACAATTGCCGGAGTCGCGCCGATGGTCCCCGCTTCACCTACACCTTTTGCCCCCAGCGGATTCACCGGCGACGGCGTTTCAGTGCTGTCAAGCTCCAGATGCGGAATCATCACGGCTTTTGGCAGCGCATAGTCCATGAGCGTGCCGGTAACGAGCTGGCCGGTTTCATCGTAAACAACTTCTTCAAACAGAGCCTGGCCCATTGATTGCACAATTCCCCCATGAATTTGACCCTCAACCAGCATAGGATTGATCTGCTTGCCGCAATCATCGACGGCGATGTAGCGCT
Organism: Terriglobia bacterium; assembly: GCA_963732195.1. GTDB lineage: Bacteria > Acidobacteriota > Terriglobia > Terriglobales > Acidobacteriaceae > Angelobacter. Next base: position 131,967 of record CAVSYO010000002.1, read on the forward strand.
GGAAATGAATTTCGCCGGTATCGGTGTCAATATCCACGACGGCAATATGCGTGCCGAACGGGAAAGTAAAATTCTTAGGCTCATAGAACGCCGTGGCGGAAAGCCCAGGCTCCACGTCTGCGGGCAGGTTCTTGGCGACGTGCGCTTCCATCGCGATATCCTGCATCGTCAAAGTTTTTCCGCCGCTTTGCGACTCTGGCAAAGCTGCTGCCGGCGCCTGCCCTACTGGCACGACAGGTTCACGCACCTCACCACCGCTGCCCGACGCGCAGAATTTCCCATCAACGAACGAAGCCTTCTCGCACTGTAAAACGTGCGCCGCAATCTTGCCGGCTTTGTCTTTGAGCTTCTGGATCGCCATATACACCGCGACTCCGCCCACCGCGAGTCCGCGGCTGCCAAACGTGCCAATTCCATACTGCACAATGGCCGTATCACCGTGGATGACCGTCACGTCATTCACGCCCACGCCGAGTTCGTCTGCAGCGATCTGCGCAAATGAAGTCTCCTCGCCCTGGCCATGTGGAGACGCTCCCGTCAGCACCGTAACTTTTCCTGTCGGTTCCACGCGGACAGTCGCGCTTTCCCAGCCGCCCGCCGGCATCGCAGAAGAAGGTCCGAGCGCGCAGATCTCCACGTACGTTGACACGCCGATGCCCATCAGCCTGCCTTCTTTACGCGCCGCCTTCTGTTGTTCGCGAAGCTTTTTGTAGTCGGCCATTTTCAGCGCTTTATCCAGCGCGCCCTGATAGTTGCCGCTGTCATAGAAAAGTCCTGTAGCGGTCTTGAAAGGGAATTCATTCGGCTGCGGAAAATTCTTTCGCCGCACCTCTACCGGATCCATACCCAGCTCCAGCGCCACCAGATCCAGCGCGCGCTCAACCACATACGTCGCCTCAGGCCGACCCGCGCCGCGATACGCATCCGTTGACATCTTGTTGGTGAAAACGCCGGTCACGTTGATTTGGATTGCGGGAATTTTGTAGCAGCCTGAAAGCATCAGTCCTGTCAGCGTCGGGATCGCCGGCGTCAGCAGCTGAAAATACGATCCCATATCGGCAAACACGTTGTAGCGCAGCCCGGTCAGCGTGCCATCTTTCTTGAAGCCAATTTCAATGTAGCCAGTCTGCCCGCGCCCGTGGATGGTGGCCTGCATATTTTCGCGGCGGCCTTCAATCCATTTCACCGGACGGTTGAGCTGCATGGAAATCCATCCCATCAGCGCTTCTTCCGCATACACGTTGAGCTTTGAGCCAAAGCCGCCGCCCACTTCCGGTGTAATCAGCCGCAGTTTGTTTTCCGGCATGCCCAGCATGATTGCCACCTGCGTCCGGCACAGGTGCGGAATCTGTGTCGATGTCCACAGCGTGAGCTCCTGCTCGCCGGGAAAATATCTTGCCAGCACGCCGCGCGGCTCCATCGCAATTGGCGCCAGGCGCTTGTGCAGGATCTTCTGCTTCACTACCTTGTCCGCCGACTTCAGCGCGGCTTCAATATCGCCTTCACCAGCCGTCAGCTTGTAAGCCACGTTCGTGCCAAACTGCTCATGGATCACCGGACTCTTTGCGTCCGCGGCTTTCTCTTCATCCAGCGCCACCGGCAGCTCTTCATAATCCACTTCAATCAGGTCCACAGCGTCACGCGCGGCAGATTTCGTTTCCGCCACCACCACCGCCACCGGATGCCCCACAAAATAAACTTTGTTCGTCGCCAGCGTGCGATGGTCCGGCACTTTCAAATCTGGGAGCGCCGCGGCACACGGTACCGGGCCAATCTTCTGCACGTCTTTTCCGGTATAGACGGCCACCACGCCCGGCAGCTTTTGCGCCGCGGTGGTGTCAATGCTCTTGATCTTTGCGTGGGCATAAATGGAGCGCAGAAACGCCGCATGCAGCGTATCCGGCAGGCGAATGTCATCAACGTAATGCGCCAGCCCCTGGATCAGCCGGGGATCTTCCGTGCGCTTGATTGGTTTGCCAACTGTCTTTTCCGCCATGCCGCCCTCCCTGCAAATCTGTGAAAACCTTACCGCTGATGAACGCTGATAAAAGCGGATTGCTTTGTCTTAAGCTCCGCTCTAGTTATTTTTCAATCTCGATCTGCCCATCACTCGATTGGACCTAATCTCTTTTAGCTCTTTCCTGATCAGCGTTGATCCGCGTTCATCAGCGGTAAGGTTTTTTCTGGTTTTCTCCCAGCTACCTTGCAACCGACTTTGACTTCATCTTCTTCGCCGCGCATTGCACTGCCTGCACAATATTCTGGTATCCGGTACAGCGGCAGAGATTTCCCTCCAGCCCGTGGCGAATCTCTTCGTCCGTGGGGTCAGGATTGCGCTGCAGAATCTGCGCTGCCGCCATAATCATTCCCGGCGTGCAGTATCCGCATTGCAGCCCGTGATGCTCCCAGAAACCGTTCTGCACCGGATGCAACTCGCCGCCCTGCGCCAGCCCTTCAATGGTGGTCACCGTGGATCCGTCTGCCTGCGCCGCCAGCATGGTGCAGCTCTTCACGGCCTGGCCGTCCACCATCACGGTGCATGCGCCGCACAAGAGAGGTTTCGCATCCCACGTGTGTGCCGGTCAGGTTCAGCACGTCGCGTATGTACTGCACCAGCAGCAGGCGCGGCTCAACCTCATTCTGGTGAGTCACGCCATTCACGGTCACACTGATTTGCTTCTTCATTGCTCCACCTCGTATCCAGCAGCATGGGAACTTTTCAGCCGCAGGACATATTAAATGGTTCGCCCGGGACTTGCCACCCAAGGCCTGCCAAACGCCTGCCGTCCGATTTCCGGTCATCGAGCGCTGTACGTCTTTCCGATCACCAGTCACCCGATCACGCGCGATCACCCTTTGCCATCTGCATCAGGCTGTTCTTTCGTGACATCCGCGCCATCCGTGGTGCGGTTTTCCAATTTCCCGATGTTCGCAATTTCCGCATTTCCGACAATCGACTCCGATCACGCCGATCTCCCGATTTTCCTCTGTGTTCCTCTCGTGTCCTCTGTGGTAAATGGTTTTTCCGATGTCTCGCGATCATTCTTCTTCCTCATCGCCCTTCCTCTTCCGTCCTCGTCCCTCTCTCTGCAACCGTTCAAACTCCGTCTTCAGCTCAATCACCTCCAGCGGACACTCCGGCCAGTTATTTTCCCAGCACACAATCAAATCGCATTTGTTGGGGTCGTGCATGTGCGAAACAAAATTCCGGCTGTATTGCTCCAGTTCAATGTCCACCGGTTGCCATACGCCGGGCGCCACCTCGCGCATGGCCTCGCAGTCAGGAAAGGCGATCTGGACGCGCGTCACCACAAATCCCAGGTCTTCCGCAATCGATCCAAACAGAAACAGCACGCCCTGCTCATTGGTCGGCCCGTACACCAGCGGCACGCGCATCAGCGGAGGCCCATAGGTCGGCCGGTCTCTCATGATCTTGGGCTGGTTCGGCGTCCTGTTGGCCGTCCTCGACCTCCTTACCGCCTTCCCCGCGGCCCGCAAATGGACGCGCGCCACCTCCAGTACGTCCTCCCATCCGCCCTCCCAGCCCTGCTGTTCTGCGGCAAACAGCAGGCCGGACGGGACCTCGCCCCACGTCCCAAAACGCGTAACCAGCGGCTTGGAGCTGTACTTTGCGTACATGTCGTACTCGTTATTTTCGGCACCCTGCCCAGTTTCCGCGTAAGTTCCGCCCAGTCTTTGAACAGCGCATCCATCGGCGTGGTGTATCCGGCCCCGCCTCTTTCCAGGCCGCATTCTTTGAGCGCGGCGGTGTAGGTCAAAAAATTTCTGCGGACCTGGCGCGGGCTGATCCCGGTCCTGTCTCTCAGTTCCGGCACGCTCGGCGCGCGGCCCAGCTCTTCGGCCATTTTCTTGATTGCTTCAAGGATTTCTTCTTTGCTCACGGCCTGCTCCTTATATAAAAGCCTCATCCTTCTGTGTTGAAGGTTTTCCAATTTCGGCGATGTTTGGCAAACTTGGCGTTTCTGGCATTGACTTGCTCATTTACCAAATCCCGCCAGACCGCCTCATATGCCCTGCATCCGATTCCAGTGACACCACCCCACACGACCTGCCATCCTGAATCCCGAAGGTCGAGCCTTGGTGAGACCGAGTGGTGAAGGATCGGCTCCGCTGCTGCTTCGCGGTAGCCATGCCAGACTCCAGCGAAAATGCGGAATCCTACCCCCACGCCGCATAACCCTGTCATCCTGACCGAGTCCGAGCGAGGAACGAGTGAGGCCGAGTGGAAGGACCCCGAGGATGCATCCTTTACCATGCCGCATCAGGGAGTTCTCCCGTGACAATGGGCAATATGTGCCCGATTTTCAATTACTCGATTACCAAATCTCGCATCACCCGCTTCGCGGTAGCCTGGAACCCGCCTCGTGCTAAAACACAAGGCTAATTGCCAATGGCTAATTGCTAATGGCTGTTTTTGCCAATGGCCAATTGCTAATGGCTGTGTTTTGCTAATTGCTTCTTGTATTTGGGAACGGTTTGAACACACGTAGGCCCGCAAGTTTAAGGGGCTGTTTTCAAACCACATGAGGCTGCGGTTACTGTGGACCCAACGATGGCCCGCAGACTGCAGGGATGCTGGCCTTTCCGGGCGTTTCAAGGGTTTTTCCCGCCGATGCCGCTCTCGGTCTTTCGCCCCGGATTATCGGCGAAAAAAATACGGCAGTCAATAGGATTTTCGGCCAAGGTCGCAGAGCGAAACGGGACATCTTGACAAACACCGCCCCAGAAACCATTCACTTTTCGCGCGGCTAGGTCGGGCCGTCCCGGTTATGTTTTGGCCGGAAGGCTTGTGTGGCACGGCGCGGCGGAGCCGCAACCAAAACGAAATGTTTTTTGGAGCGCAGCCGCCCTCGGCTGCGGGGATAAATCTTCGCGAGCCGAGAAGAATTTGACGAATAGGAGTACAGCCGCCCTCGGCTGTATTGGTGGAAGAGCGGCCATTTATGGCCGCGAAAGCAATCCTTCATACCACTGTCATCCTGACCGAGCCCGAGCGAGGAAACGAGTTAGGGCGAGTGGAAGGACCCCGACAGATTATGCCCGTGCCATGCCGTATCAGGGAGTTCTCTTGAAAACATTTTTCGGTCCTCGCCTGTCTCCATCGTTCCGCAACCCCTCCCTCTCGACGTGCCATCCCGAACTTCGACGGCGAGCCTCGGTGAGCCGGCGAATGTGAGGGACCTGCTCCGCTGCCATCTCGCGGTAGCCTGCGAACCACTTTTCAACCGAAACACAAAACTAATTGCCAATGGCTAATTGCTAAGTGCTTCCTTACACTGAAGGCGAGCGCACGCGAACGGGCCCCAGAACGCGCCGCTTTTTGCGCGTTTTGGGCAGGAAGCCGGAAGTGTGGGTAGGCTGCAAAATGAATTCGAGCGCAGTAGATGCGACATGCAAACGCGCCGAGAGCATCATTGCCTTCGTGGGGAAAAATACAAGTGTCAGGGGCATGACTTGAGCGCTTAGCCCGCAGGGAGCACCGCGACCGAGGGCTGCGAAGTCGTGCCGCAAAGACACACGAAGAGAAAACTTGCGGAGCAATGGTGCGAATAGGCGCACCATCCTTTGCATCGCTGCGTCAAATTGTTTCCATGTCGAATCTTCTCATCCGCCCCGCCACCCCTGACGACTGCTCCGCGCTTGCTTGGATGTGCCATCTTCTCTGGCCTGATGCCAGTGCCGCCGACCACGCGCGTGAACTTGCTCCCATCCTTTCGGGGCACTGGTTAGGCTCCCTGCCAGTCATCTTCTTTCTTGCTCAGCACCATGACGGCCGTGTCATCGGATTTATCCAGGTTGGCCTGCGCTCGCACGCCGATGGCTCGCGATCCCGCTCATCCCGTTGGATTCGTTGAAGGATGGTTTGTGCAGCCAGAGTTTCGTCGCCAGGGAATTGGAGCGCACCTTCTTGCCAAAGCCGAGCGCTGGTCGCTTGAGCAGAGCTGCCGGGAAATGGCGTCCGATACAGGATCGACAATCTCGATTCCCAGCAAGTCCAGAACGCACTCGGATTTGAAGTCGTCGCACGCTGCGTCCACTATCGCAAATCCCTTGTGACTCATTCGGTTCTCTTATCACACTTGCTGTGTTTCGTTTCTATCATTGCATTGTTGTAAAATTTCACAGAGGATCACACATGGCAGAACCGACTTATGAAGAGATGAAAGCCCGCCTTGCTGAACTGGAAAAGCAGGTCGCAACCAAACGCACCGGATCGGTGGAGTTCCGCGTGAGTGAAAAAGGCGGCGTCAGCGTCTATGGCCTGGGACGTTTCCCGGTCACGCTCTATTTCGAACAATGGACCCGGCTGCTCGACCAGGCAGACAATCTTCGCGCCTTTCTGGAAGAAAACAAATCCAAGCTCAAGCTGAAAGAACCTAAGTAATCGCCGTAATCGGAAAAGCAAAACCTCACCACTGATGAACACGGATAACACTGATCGGAAAGGGGAGTTTGATTTCGAGCTTTCCGATCACCCGATCACGTGCGATCACCCGATCTAACTTTGTGTTCCTTCGTGTCCTTTGTGGTTAAAGCTTTTCTTCTCCGCGCCTCCGCGTCTCCGCGGTGAGATTTTGTGTTTGTTTTGCAAGTTGAGCCATCTTCAAGCGTTCCATTGAAGCATGCTAATCTCTCGCACATGACTGACCCTTCTCTCACCGAACTCAATCGCTGGCTCGTCCAACTGGTCGAGCGGCGCGGCAGCGATCTGCTGCTTGTGACCGACGCGCCCGCCTGCATCCGCGTGGACGGCCAGGTTGTTCCCATCGGCGACACAGAAGCTCACGAGCGACGAAATTGAAAACGCCATCACGCCCGCGCTGATGCCGCATGCGCTGCGCCAGTATCTGGAAATCCGCATCGCCGACTCGTCTTATCGCAACACCAACCTTGGCCGCTTCCGCATCAATCTGCATCAGGAGCGTGGACGCGCCGCCGCTACCATCCGCGCGCTGCCCACCACCGTCCCGTTTCTGCATGAGCTGCATCTTCCGCCGACAGTTGAACAGCTTGCCCACCTGCCGCGCGGACTTGTCTTGATCGGCGGGCCGGCAGGCTCGGGCAAATCGACTACGGTGGCCGCGCTGGTGAATGAGATCAATCGCCGCGACGCGCGCCACATTGTGACCATTGAAGATCCCATAGAGTACGAGCACGCAAATATCCGCAGTGTGATTGAGCAGGTTGAGGTGGGGCATGACGCGCCGGATTTTCCCACCGCGTTGCGCGCCGCTCTGCGCCAGGCGCCTGATGTGCTTGTCGTGGGCGAAATGCGCGATCCGGAAACCATGCGCATTGCCGTGACCGCAGCTGAGACCGGCCATCTGGTTTTTTCCACGCTGCACACCACGGACGTGTCGTCCACCATCTCGCGCATTGCTGACTCATTCCCGCCGGAGCGCCAGAGCAGCATTCGCCAGGAACTCGCGATGTCGCTCTCGGCGGTGCTCACGCAGATTCTGCTGCCCAGCAAGCGCGGCGGACGTTATCCGGCGGCGGAGATGCTGATGATCGGTTACGGCGCGCGCGTGCACATCCGCAAAAACAACATCCATCAACTGCATCAGGAAATCACGATGACGAAGAAGGCCGGCTCTTTCAGCATGGAAGAATCGCTCGCGACGCTGATGACGCAAGGCCATATCGATCGCGAAGACGCGATGCTGCACGCCATCCATCCGGACGATCTGGAAGGAATCCTGCGCGTCGGCGCAAAAAGATGATCAGACGACGGGAAAAACCTTTAACCACAGAGGACACGAAGGAACATGTTTTTTGAAATCTCGAGCCCAGCGAGAGATCCCTTTAGCCACTAAGAGCTCAAGGGATAAATTAGTTTTAGGCCGAGTTTGCTTTTCGATCCGCGTCAATCCGCGTTGATCCGCGGTAAGCTTTTGCTTTTCCGATCACCCGATGTCCCGATCACCCGATCGCCCGATTTCTCATTCCCGCCACTTCCAATCTGCATACCGTTTCCGCAGCTCCGTCTTAAGCAGCTTTCCCGTCGACGTATGCGGCAGGTCGTTGACGAAAACAAAATCGTCCGGCATCTGCCACTTGGCAAACTTCGCGCACTAAGAACGTCCGCAACTCATCCGCGGTAACCTGCACGCCATCTTTCAACGCCACCACCGCCAGCGGACGCTCTTGCCACTTGGGATGCTGCACCGCAATCACGCCGGCCTCGCGCACCGCAGGATGGCTCATCAGCGTGTTTTCCAGATCGACCGAGCTGATCCACTCGCCGCCGGATTTCACCAGGTCCTTGCTGCGGTCCACCAGCTTGATGCAGCCGTCGGGATCCATCGTGGCGACATCGCCGGTGCGAAACCAGCCGTCGGAGGTCCAGCGGTCGCGTGTTTCCGGCGCGTTGTAATAGCTTCCGGCAACCCACGGCCCGCGGACTTCCAGTTCGCCCATGGTCTGCCCGTCGCAAGGCGTCTCGCCGGTGTCGTTGCGAATGCGTACATCGACAAACGGCAGCGGCCATCCTTGCTTGGATCGCATGGCGTACTGTTGGTCTTGCGGCAATTGCAGCGCAGCCGGCGGCAGGCGCGACGCAGTGGCCTGCGGTGAAGTCTCCGTCATGCCCCAGGAATGAATAATGTGGAAGCCGTAAAGATCAAGGTTGCGAATCAGGCTTTCCGGCGGCGCGGTGCCGCCGCACAGAATGCGGACTTCACGCGCGGGCTTCCAGTTCTTGCGTTTTTCCAGCGTCTGCAGCACGCCCAGCCAGACGGTCGGAACCGCGCAGGTGATCGTCACGCCTTCGCGCTCAATCAATTCCAGCAGGCTTTCCGCATCCAGATGCGGCCCCGGCAGCACATACTTTGCGCCGACCATCGCCGCGGTGTAAGAAAATCCCCAGCCGTTGGCGTGGAACATAGGCGAAGCCAGCAGTACGGTGTCATGCTGCGAGAACGCGCATGAATCCGCCATGGCCTGGCTCATGCTATGCAACACTTGGGAACGATGCGAATAAAGCACGCCCTTGGGATTTCCCGTGGTCCCGGACGTGTAACACATGCTGGCGCCATCATTCTCGCTGAGCGGAGGCGGCGTGAAGTTGCCGCTGGCGCGCTTCAGCCAATCTTCATAATCAATGTAACCGTGCTGCACGGACTCGCCCGGATGCCGCACCACAAAGATGCGCTCAAACTTTACTTTCGATACAAACTTTTCCAGCACCGGCAACAGCACGTCATCCACGATCAGAAAACGGTCCTGCGCATGGTTGGCGATCCACGCTATCTCGTCGGGATGCAGCCGCAGATTCAGCGGATGCAGCACGCCTCCCGCGGCGGGAATGCCAAAGTAGCTTTCCAGATGCGCGTAGTGGTTCCACATCAGCGTGGCCACGCGTTCGCCTTTCTTCAGGCCCAGCGATTGCAGGCATTCAGCCAGCCGCAATGCCCGCTGGTCGCAACTGTCCCCAGGTGGTGCGATGCATGGACCGATTCGGCAGCCGCGAAACAATTTCCACGTTGGCCGCGTATCGCCCCGCACGCTCCAGCAATGCGGTGAGCGTGAGTGGATAATCCATCATCGTGTGGATAGTGTTGGGTGAGGGCATTGACGGCATTCTAAACGCTTCTTCAGAAATGCAGTGCCGACAAAATGCAGCTCGTCCCAACTAAACGACGGCGAAGCCCCACATTCAGAGCTGGACGAGTGGTATGCTTGCAGTGAGTAAGAGTTGTTCGTTACCTCGGGCTGCTAGCCGGTTTCGATATTGGCAAGCGCTTCCCGGCCGAGGCGTTTGCTTTGCGGCCCCTCCTTGAACTTAACGTCGGGTTTTGTTGGTCCCGTTGACTCGACCAGGCTCTCTGAACAATCGGCCGGCAAGTTTCTCCGCGAACCCCTCGCGCAAGGAGTAAACGTATGCCTTCGATGCTTCCAGATCCAACCTTTTATCCTTCCCCGGCCATGGCAATGAAAGCTCCGCCGGAACGGCTCGCTTATGTCGCGTTGCTCAACGTTGGCAAGAATGGAAAGCACGATGCCATGGGCGTCATTGACCTCGATCCGAAGTCTTCAGAATATGGCCGGCTCGTTGGCCAAGTGGATTTTCCCGGCAACAATAATGAGTTGCATCATTTCGGATGGAATGCGTGCAGCGCATGTCTCTGTCCGCAAATGCCGCATCCGCACATGGAGCGTCGCTACCTGATCGTGCCGGGTATTGGTTCGTCGCGGCTTCATATTCTGGATACGAAAGAGAATCCCAAACAGCCAAAGATCGTAAAGGTGATTGAGCCGGAAGAGTTCATCAAAAAAACCGGCTACACCTCGCCGCACACCATCCATTGCGGACCCGATGGCGTCTATGGCAGCGCGCTTGGCGATGCTAACGGAAACGGCCCGGGCGGCATTTTTCTGATGGACGCAGAATACGTTTGAGCTGAAAGGACCCTGGGAAAAGGACCGCGGTCCGCAGCAGCTGGCTTACGATTTCTGGTGGCATCTGGGGCATGACGTCATGATCACCTCCGAATGGGGCACTCCCAACATGGTGAAGGACGGCATCATTCCCGAGTTGCTGCTGGGCGGCAAATACGGCCACAAGATCCACATCTTTGACCTGCACACGCGCCGCCACTTGCAAGAGCTGGACCTGGGCGCGGAGCAACAGATGGTGCTGGAGCTGCGGCCTTCCCACGATCCCCAAAAGACCTATGGGTTCTGCCGGTGTGGTGATTTCGCTGAAAGACCTTTCGGCTTCCATCTGGATGTGGTATCGCGAAGGTGACGGTAAGAACGGCAAGTGGGCCATCCGCAAAATCATTGAAATTCCCGCTGAGCCGGCTGATCCGGAAAAGCTTCCACCGCTGCTCAAGGGCTTCAAGGCGGTTCCACCGTTGGTGACGGACATCAACCTGTCACTCGATGACCGCTTCCTTTATGTTTCGTGCTTCGGTACTGGTGAGTTCATCCAGTATGACGTCTCCGATCCCGCCCACCCAAAGAAGACCGGCTCGCTTCACCTGGGCGGCATCGTGCGCCGCGCGGCCCATCCCAAGAAACCGAATCAGCCGCTCAATGGCGCTCCGCAGATGGTGGAGATCAGCCGCGACGGCAAGCGCGTCTATTTCACAAACTCGCTCTACTCTCCGTGGGACGAGCAGTTCTATCCCGACGGTGTAAAGAGTTGGATGGTAAAAGTCGACGCGGACCCGAAGGGCGGGATGAAGCTGGACGAAAAGTTCTTCGTCGAGTTCGATGAACTGCGCGCGCACCAGGTACGGCTGCAAGGCGGCGACGCCTCGTCGGATTCATACTGCTACTCGGAGGCGTAAATGACGCATCCGGAGGTTGGCTCGACAGCTCTGGGCTTGATGTTACTGCTCGGCGCCTATCACGGCATCAACCCCGGAATGGGCTGGCTCTTTGCCGTGGCGTTGGGGATGCAGGAGCAAAAGGGAAGCGCCGTAGTGAGATCGCTCCTGCCCATTGCGTTGGGCCACGCTCTGGCAATCGGGTGCGTGGTGCTGGCTGCGGCGTTTCTCGGAATGGCGCTGCCGCTCGCGGCCATCCGCTACCCGGTTGGGCTAGTGCTGCTGGGCCTTGGGATCTATTGCCTGATTCGGCATCACCACCCGCGCTGGGTCCGAATGCAAGTTGGCTTTCGCGACCTGACGCTCTGGTCATTTCTTATGGCCTCGGCGCACGGCGCGGGTTTGATGGTCGTTCCGGTGCTGCTCGCTACCAGCACAGTGGAAGCCGCAAACAAAACAGCAGGCCACAATCACATGTCTGCTGCCGCCAGCCCGCTTGCAGCGCTGCTGGCCACAGGTGTCCACACGTTAGGCTACCTTGCAGTCACTGGCCTGATCGCCTGGGTGGTCTATCGCAAGTTCGGTCTCGCGCTTCTTCGCACAGCGTGGTTCAACCTGGATTTCATATGGGCAGCAGCGCTCGTAGTCACCGGTTCGGTAACGTTATTGATGTAGCGCTTGCGCGTAACTCCCTTGAGCTTCTCCAGTTCCAGGATGAACTCGATGATCTGCTGCATGGTCTTTAGTGTTTTCCTTGAGGTGAGAATCGAAATGCAACAGTTAACAGCTCACCGCCGCGCATGGCCAGATCGCTCCAACTGTCGAACCAGATTTTGAAAATCTGTCGGCGGCGGACAATCAATAGCAATTTTCTCGCCCGACCGCGGATGTACGAACTCAAGGCGCTCGGCATGCAGCGCGACGCGGTCAATCAACTGCTCCTCTGCTTCCTTGCGATGATATTTTCTATCGCCGATGAGCGGATATCCCATGGCGGAAAACTGCGCTCGAATCTGGTTTTGTAACCCGGTGACCAGTTCCACGCGGACAAGCGTCGCGTCGGCAAAGGCCCGTTCTACGGAGTACCGCAGTTCGGCGCGGGCAGCTTCAGGATCGCGCGCGGTGCGCAACTGCTGATACATCCCTTCTCGCCGGAAGTAGTGGACCAGAGTGCCTGATTCTTCCTTGAGGCGTCCGCGCACCACCGCAAGATATTTTCGCACTGGCGTATGCGCCAGAAACTGCCGGATCAACGCATCGCGATCGCGGTCTGTCTTGGCGAACAGCAGAATGCCGGAAGCAAATCGATCTATGCGATGCACGATCAGCGCGCGTTGTCTTTTCGGCTTGAGCTCAGCGATCAGAAGAGACAATGCCGAAGCAACGTCAGATCCCTTGATCGGCACAGCCAGCAACCCCGCGGGCTTGTTGAGGACGATTACGGCATCATCTTCATAAAGCACGGCAACTTCGCGAGAAAGGCGGGGCCGCCGAGGGGTGTTTCTCCCTTTGCGTTGATTTTCACCACGACCTTCCACTCGATCGTCTCGCCGATCCGAACGGTCTAGCTTTGCTTTGCGGCGATCAGTGTTGCGCGGATGCTTCTTCATGGCAGGGAACGATCAATTCATTATCAGGGCATCGCGCGACTGGAGCAACCCAGCGATTGCTCCTTTGAGAGAAAGGAATATCTACTCATCCCGCAACGCCAGTATCGGATCGACGCGCATTGCCCGTCGAGCAGGAATGTAGCTGGCTGCAAGCGCCAATGCCGCAAGCAGTGCGATCACCACGGCAAACGTCAGCGGATCTGTCCGGTGGACTCCATAGATAAGGCTGCCAAGGAATCGGCTTGAGGTTATCGAGACGAAAATGCCAACGCCTGCGCCGATCACCGCAAGCCACGCGGTCTGCTTCAGCACAAGGTTGCGCACGCTGGCCTGCGTAGCGCCAATGGCCATCCGGATTCCGATTTCGCGTGTCTTCTCCTTCACCATGTAGGCGATCACGGCGAAAAGGCCAAGCGTGGTCAACACGACCGCGAGCGCGGAGAGTCCTCCAAGAAGAGTGATGGCGACGGTCCAGTCGCCCAGCGCGCCGGGAAGGACGTCACTGAATGTGTGTACGGAACGGATTGGCTGGTCAGGATCAATGGTCTGTAACACTGCCGCCACGGACTTGCGAACCGCGGACGCGGAGTCGCGCGTGTGGACAAGCAGCTCCATGTTGAAGAATGCCATTTGTGCGTACGGCACATAGACTGTAGGCGGAGGATCTTCATTGATCCTGCCGCGCACATCCGCTACGACGCCTACAATGCGGCGCGGCTTTTTCTCGCCATTCACATCATTGCGCGTAAGCACAATCAGCCGGCCCATGGGGTCTTTATCCGGCCAATATTTTTCCGCCATAGCTTTGTTGATCACGCACACCGGTGCGGTTTCGCCACGGTCAGTATCTTCAATGAAGCGGCCACGCAATAGAGGGATGGAAAGAGCTGAGAGAAAATGGTCGTCGGTCAGGCGGAGCTCAACCTCATGGAATTCGTCAGGGGAAGCATTGCCTTCCACGGTCTGGAAAGTTGCGCCAAAGCTGCCATAGCTAAGTGGGAGCATGTGTGTGGTAGTGGCGTCCATCACTCCGGGAAGCGCGCGGACTTTCTCCGTAACCTGCTGGTAGAAGCGTGCGACGTCCGCATCGCGCTGATAGCGGATGCGCGGAAGCGGAAGCGCCACTTCGAAGCGATGATCGATGTCAAAGCCCAGCGGAACGTGCCGAAGCGCTTGAAAGCTGCGTGCCACCAGAATCGTTCCCGCGAGCAACACCACGGAGCAGGCAATCTCCGCTATAGCCAGCGCTTTGCGCATGCGGCGGCCCTTCACGTTCACTGTGGTGCCGGATGAGGCGCGACGCAGCATGTCATGCCGCTCAGCCCGCACTACGGCAAGAGCCGGCAACAGCGCAAAAACGATTCCCGCGATCACGGAAACGCCAAAGGTAAACAGCAATACGGCCCAGCTCAGATTGGCGGCCATCAGATCTGGAGATTGCCATCCAAGTTGCCAGAGCAGTAGTTTTTTGCCGGCAGCGCCAATGGCCAATCCTGCTGCGCCTGCGGCTGCTCCCCAGGCAAATGCCTTCCAGCACCAACTGGCGCACAAGATTGATTGGCTTAGCGCCCAGCGCCAGACGAATAGCAAGTTCACGGCTCCGTCCGGTCACGCGAAGCAGCATAAGATTGGCCACGTTGGCGCACACCACCAGCAGCACCAGCCCTACGACGGCGAAAGAAACCATCAGCATCTGCCGCATGTCGCCTGTCAAAGATTTCTGCAAAGGTATGATGGCGGCCCCGCCGTAAATATCGCCCACCGTATGCGACTGACGCAGGGCGGCGGCAACGCGGTTCAGGTCGTCGTTGGCCTGGGCCATCGTAACCCCGGCCTTCGGGCGTGCGATCACCTGGAGAAATCGCGCATCGTGCCAGAGCATCCGGTCTGGCCTGACCTGTTGTTGCAGAGGGACCCAAAGCTCATTCTCTTCGCGATAGTCGGCTTTCGGCGGCATCACGCCAATCACAGTGAACGGGCCGCCGTTCAGTCCGATGACCTTGCCCACAATCCCAGGATCAGCGTTAAATCGACGACGCCACAACTCATCGCTCAGGATCACCACGGGCGCGGCGGCGGGAGCGTCTTCTTCCGGACGGAAATCTCTGCCCATCGCGGCATGCACGCCCAAAACGCTGAACCATTGTGCGGAGCTGGCTCCGCCCCAGACATGCTCCGGCTGTCCGTTGCCGGTAAGATTGTAGTGAAAGCCCGCTGAAGCCGCCATGCCGGTGAAGGCACGGCTCTGCGCCTGCCAGTCAATAAAGTTTGCCGGTGCAACGTCGGCTAGGGTGGCGGAGTCGCCTGGAGTTTTGGTCTCGGAAAGTCTCAGCAGATGTCCGGAGTCGGGGTAGGGAAGCGGCCGCAGCAGCAATACATCAATCATGCTAAAGACCGCCGTATTGGCGCCGATGCCAAGCGCCAGCGTGACAATCACAACCAAAGAAAAACCAGGCGCTTTGCGTAGTGAGCGGAAAGTGTAAAAGAGGTCCTGCAGAAGGGACATACCGGGCTCCCGAGCGGGAGTGTAGCACGGAGCGAAGCTGATGAATTGTCTCTGCCCTAAAACTTTAGCGCCGTCCTATAACCTAAGGACGATGACCTGGTACTCTGCTCCAGTCGGCTAGCCTCGGCCCCGAAACTGAATGATCTTTCGGCGGTCGCGCTTCGATGGCCGTCCTGTTGGCATGGGCTCAAACTGCATGGCAGCTTTGCGTTCGGCTGCGGCTTTCAGGCGCGCTTCCTTGCTTTCTTCTGTCTCGCGATAGAGCGTTTGCGCCACGGATGCCGGGCCGCGCACTTCGCTTAATAGCAGGACCTCTACGTGAAACTCTCCGCCGTCATTGGTAATCCGCAGCATGTCGCCTATGCGGACCTCGCGCGCCGGCTTTGCCGGCTGTCCGTTGGACTGAATTCTGCCCAATTCGCACGCCCGCGCCGCAAGAGCGCGCGTCTTGAAGAAGCGGGCGGCCCATAGCCATTTGTCGATTCGCACGGAAGACATAGAGACATTGTCCTATAAGATCCATTCTCATATACCACAGCCGAACTGCTATTTCTGACGGGATATTGAGCACAGGTGCGGCTTCCTGATGGCGTTGCCTTTGCACTGGCGATTTTGCCAGTAGCTGTGACGCAGTAGATCAGAGATTCTCTTTGCACCGCTGGGCTTTGGAGCCACTAGCGATCATAGTCACCAAAGCGAACTGTTCCAGGCATGTCTCTTGAGTGTTATGTAGTGGTCGACCCTCGGGATGGAACGTTTGCATGGGGAGGATCGCCGTGAGATCAATCGTTCAGAGAATCGGATGGTCAGTTAACCTGTCAGGACCCTTCGCTCGATGCTGCATTATTAGAGCTTCCCTTATTACTCTCTTTACGGTTGTCTTGTTCGTTACCGGGTTTTCCCAGTCCGCACCGGCGCCGCCGCGTCCCAAAGTTGGTTTGGTGCTGGAAGGCGGAGGTGCGCTGGGACTAGCGCATATCGGAGTTATACAGTGGCTTGAAGAACATCGGATCCCGGTGAACTACGTGGCCGGCACCAGTATGGGCGGGTTGGTAGGCGGGCTCTATGCAACAGGTCACTCGGCCCCGGCAATAAAGGAGCTGATCAAGACCATCAACTGGGATGAGGTGCTGGCAGGTCAAACTCCATACAAGAATTTCTCTTTTCGCCGCAAGCAGGACGCCGCAGAATACCCGAATCGTCTGGAATTCGGCCTCAAAAAGGGCCTGCAGTTTCCTGAAGGATTCAATTCTGGCCAGGAAGTCATGATGATCCTGGATCGGGTTTCGCTCCCGTACTCTGGAATTAAGGACTTCAACGATCTTCCTACCCCATTTGCCTGCGTCTCAACCGATCTGGTGACAAATCAACCATACGTTTTTCGCCAGGGATCCCTCTCTCTTGCGCTGCGCTCCACCATGTCACTACCTGGAATCTTCGATCCGGTCAGGTGGAACGGACATATTTTCGCAGACGGTGGACTGATGGATAACCTGCCGGTCGACGTGGCCAAAAGCATGGGGGCCGACCTGACCATCGCCGTTCACCTGGAAACCGCCAAGGTAGATCCCACGGCAACCATGTCCTCCTTTGGAGTGCTGGGGCGTTCCATCAGCGTTGTGATTGCGGCCAATGAGTTGCGATCCATGGAAAAAGCGGACATGCTGATCTCGGTGCCGCTGGAGAAGTTTGGTTCAATGCAATACAACCGGGTAGAGGAGCTGATAAAGGTTGGCTATGCAGCGGCGGAAGCCAAAGCCGCACTCCTGAATACCCTTAGTGTCGATGAGCCAACCTGGCAAGCTTATCTGGCGGAGCGCGCGGCACGCCGGCTTACTGCTCCTGCTCCCCAATTCGTGGAAGTGGTTGGAACCAGCGAGACCCTGGCGAATGCCATTGAAAACGATCTTAAGAAAAACATTGGAAAACCGGTTGAAACGGCAGTCTTACAGGAACAGTTATTCGATCTGAAAGGGCAAGGACGGTTCTCAAGTTTCAGCTACCAGATGACCACCCGGGACAACAAGTCCGGTCTGCTCGTCACGGCTACTGAAAAGCCCTATGCGCCGCCAATTGTGCAACCACTTCTTCTGTTCGGTGGTTCGAATTTCAGCGGTGTTGATTTCAGCGTGGGTGCGCGTATTACGTTTCTGGATTTTGGCAGCTACCGTGCCGAACTGCGGAATGACGTGATCATCGGGACACAGTATGGCATTAACAGCCAGTATTACCGTCCGTTGAAGATCGCCAGCAAGTGGTTCATCGCACCAGAAGGATTCGCCGACTATCTGCAATATCCGATCTATCAGAGAGATGTTTTTATCGCCCAGTATCGCAGGACCTCCGTGGGAGGAGGCCTTCAAGTTGGTTATGAGTTCGGTCGTGTTGCGCAACTGACTTTGGAGTACACCGGCGCGCAGGAGAGTCTCGCGCCCAAGATCGGGGACGCATCTATTCTCCCGAATGTCTCAGGCCGTTTCGGCGCGACTGCACTTCGTTTTGCGTTGAATGAGGTCGACAATCCGGTCATCCCTCGATCTGGAGAGTACGCGGACATCAGCGCCTCATGGGTGGATGCGAACCCCGGAGCGGCCCACTCATTTCCGACATCCCAGGGCACATTGGTCAAATTCATCAGGCTGAATACGCCATCATCCGTCTACTTTGGAGCGCGCGGCGGGACCACGTTCGGAAATGAACTGGTGGGCGTGCCGCTGTTTTCTCTGGGCGGCCCCAACGCCTTTGCGGCTTACGGTGAAAACGAATTGCTTACTGACCAGTATTACCAGTTCCAGGCAGGCTATCTTCGCAAAGTGGCCAAGCTCCCAGTCCTGCTCGGTGAGGGACTTTATTTCAACAGCTTGTTAGAGGTGGGCAGGGTCTTCGCGCCACCATTCAAGTCACAAACGCCAGGCGACCGTGGTCGCGGCGTTCATTGCCAATACGATATTTGGACCGATCGAGCTCGGCGGGGCAGTTGGAACAGCCGGGCATCGCCGGGTGTTCTTCAAATTGGGCCGAATCTTCTGAAAGCACACACCCTTTCCTCGACACCCTTCGCTGAGAGCCTTTTCAAGCGTGCGTACAGGTTTTATTCTCGTTGAGAATGAAAATTGTTGCGCTGAAATCTTGTCGTTTCACTGTACAGGTAGTGCTGCTGCTTTGCATCGTTGCCAGAAGCCTGGATGTGCAGTATCAGCCGGTGTCGCGCCAGATCGTGGAAACGCGCCTGGGAAAATACGCGGGAAGTGACAAGCAGCGCGAAATCACCCTCAAAGAAATGTTCGCGGGGGCCGGTTGTGATGGCCAGAGCATTTCAGAGCAGCCAGTAAAAGGATCTAAGCTCTCCAATGTCATATGTATCTTGCCAGGCAGTTCTGGCCGGACCATCATCGTTGGCGCGCACTTCGACCATATTTCTGAAGGCGATGGCGTGGTCGACAACTGGAGCGGCGCATCTTTGCTACCGTCCTTATATGAAGCGATCAAGGTTGTGCCCCGCAAGCATACGTTTATTTTTGTTGGATTCTGTGATGAAGAGCAGGGGTTAGTCGGCTCAAGCTTTTATGCTCACCAAATGTCTAAAGAGGATATCGCCTCAACAGATGCGATGGTTAATATGGACACTCTGGGTCTGGCGCCCACTGAGATATGGGGCAGCCATGCTGACAAGCGCTTGAACAGCGCAATCGCCTATGTTGCCAGGCAGTTGAAGCTGCCCATTAGCAGCGTCGACGTGGAGGGGATTGGCGCCAGCGCTGATTCAGAATCGTTTGCGGATCGGAAAATTCCCAGCATCACAATCCATTCCCTGACTCCTGAAGCGTGGAAGGCCCGGATTCTTCACTCGTACAAGGACAAGCTTTCCGCTATGCGGCTTGACGACTATTACGAATCGTATCGCCTCATCGCGGCATATATCGCCTTTCTGGACCAGGTTGCAGGACCAGTGCAGAAGGCAGGAAAGCCATAGAAACAAAACTTTACCCCGGAAACATTGAAAGATAGTGAAGGGCAGCTACAGAGAGGGCTGGGGCTGCGTTTTGCGCTGCGCGGCCAGAGCGCGAGTCTTGAAGAAGCGGGCCGCCCACAGCCAGTTGCACGGTTTGCGTTGATGTTGGCGCGAGAAAAGCGGGTTCCTGTTTTGGCGGTTCTCCGACGGTAGGTGTCAGCGCGCTCTGCTTTGCTGCGCGCGGGCCTGAAGCATTTATCGGATGAACACTGATAAAAAGCAAAATCTTCAAGTCTTTTGCGGTGAGCATTTTGCTTTTCAATCAGTGTGATCAGCGTGAATCAGTGGCAAGGCCCAGTTCCGGCCGCACCCTGCACGACACTCAACGACATCCGCCGTGCGATATAGTTTGCTGCTTGTATCCTCGCCGGCAATATTTATGATCCAACCCATTTTTGCTAGTTGGTCTATAGGGGAAAGGAAAGACTCATTATCGGCAAAAATAAATATCAGATTTTAATCAAGATCATAAGCTATCACTGTCTGGCAATAAGTATAGCCATTATTACTTACTGTCTAGTAAGAGTGATAGGTTAATTTTTTATCAAGAAAGTTGAAACGATAACCACTCTACTATCACTATCAGAGTGGAGATTCATGAGTAGCCGGCGGACTGGAGGAAGCTATCCGGAGCAAAAGGTTTGCCGATGAATCAGCCGTCCTGCCGTAACTTCACAAAAAATTTACATATGCACGAGGAGAGTTGAATGAAACGTTTCTGCATTAGTCTATTCCTGTTGGTGGCATCGATGTTCGCGATGACTACGGCACAAGCCCAGGTCACTTCGCTCAACATCACAGGGTTTGGCCAGCCCCTTTTCTTTACTCCCGCGGACGGAAGTTTTAGCGTATCCCCCACTTTCAACAACGTGCTCGACAACGGGGTTTCTGTGTTCTTCTTCGGCTCCAATCATTTCTTTTCTTTAGACTTTGCGGCCCCCAGTGGTCTGCCCCTGACGGTGGGGACCTATACGGGCGCGACGCGGGATTTCTTTCCAGGCCCCTACCGAGCCGGGACTTGACGTCTCCGGTGACGGCTTCGGATGCAACACGCTCACCGGAAGCTTTACGGTCCTGGAAGCGGTCTATGACGCAAACGGCGTGGTCTCCTTCGATGCCACTTTTGAACAGTTCTGCGGCTCTCCTATACCGATAGCCGGAGAGATACGCTTCAATGCGCATCCAACGGTAGCCGTCACAGCGCCAAGCCATATAAACGTAGTGCAAAACCAGAACGTGAATTTCACGGTCACCGCTACCGATGCGCAATCGCGCCACGTGGCGCTCTCGGCCAGCGGAGTGCCGGCAGGCGCAACCTTCGTGGACAATGGCGACAATACGGGCACTTTCAACTGGACGCCGTCCGGCAGCCAGGCCGGAAACTTCTTTGTGACTTTCCAGGGAGACAATCTCTCCGGGAACACCGGCTTGGCCGTGACTGAGATTTCAGTCATTCCGGTGCCGCCGCCCAATGACGATTTCAATGCTCCAACCGTCATACCTTCCATGCCTTTTACTACGAGCCAGAATGTAACGAATGCTACCACGGCGTTTGACGATCCGTTCTGCGTCAGGCCAGACCCAGACCGTCTGGTTCGCCTTCACAGCCCACTCAGAACATGGTGATTGAGGCCAACACCTTCGGCAGCAACTACGATACGACACTGAGCGTCTACACCGGCTCTCGCGGTTCGCTGACGCAACTGGCCTGCAATGACGATTCAGGCTCGCTGCAGTCGCGCATACGGTTTAACGCGGTGGCGGGGACGACCTATTACTTCATGGTTTCGTCCTTCTCGTTCTTCTCTGTTTCCAATGCGAACCTCGTCTTTAACCTTGTGCCGGGGCCTCAGCCGCTCGCAATTACGCCCAGCGTCGTCCAGTTCGGATCGGTGGATCCCTCGACCGGAGCGGCAACCATTTCCGGCTCCGTTTCCTGCTCGCAACCGGCCTTTGTGACTATCTCCGGACAACTGAAGCAAACGCATGGGCCCTCCTCAACCTTCGGTTTCTTCTCCGTATTTGTTCCCTGCAATGGAACTACTCCGTGGAGCGCCTCCATCCAGACAATAGGCCAGACCTTCCACGGACGCGCGCTGGCCGATCTATTCACAGGCGGCCCGGCAGACGTAACAGCCAATGCATCAGCCTTTGACTTTGAGAATGGGGTCTTTGTGCAAAGAAACTTCGCGGTTCGCATCAACCTGCGAGGCAAACCATAAACCAGCTTGTCCGGACGCGGTTGATCACCCGGATCGAGAAAAGCGATGGCCGCCGATGGCGCGCCATCGCTTTTTTGCATCGACGGGGGCAAAAAACTCTGACAGATTGGTGCTCTACCAATTTTCTTTTCTGGTCAATGTACCGATTTCCTTGCTAACGGAAATTGGGCAATCTGAAACCGGCATTCGAGCAGAAATCATCAGCAACTCGGACAGTTGATCTGCGGCCAGATTCTTACGCTCCAAGATAAAAGCACGATGAACTTATTCGCAATTGATTCGCTGGATGAATTGCGCGAAGATAAGCTGGGCCCAAACTGAAGCAAAACTAAAAGTGAAGCGTTTTTGCGGCGAGCAATTTACCGCAAAGGTCGCAGAGGACGCCAAGGAGAACTAGGGTTCGATGGGACAAAGTCACGCCAAACTGGGATGCGGTGGGATGGGTGGGGAGGGGGTGGGGCAGAGATCGGGCGATCCGGTGATCGGGAAATCGGGTGATCGGATTACCACCGATCAACACAGATGACGCTGATCTGAGGGGTATCTCCCCGGAGTTGAATCGGGTATCCCCGGGGTTGGATCGCGTAAATCTTTTGGAATCGTAGATGGGGTATAGGGGGAGGGGACGCGCGGAGCGCGCTTGATCGCCGGGATCGGAACAGGATCTTCGTCGGCGGCTAACAATGCTCTTCCGGGCGCGTCTCTTAATTAATCAGGAGAAGTCGTTCCCAGGTGAATTCATGAACAACATCGGCCAGGACATCCGTTTTGCGCTGCGCAGCCTGCGCAAGTCGCCCGCTTTTGCCGTGATCGCGGTTCTTACGCTGGCGCTGGGCATTGGGGCCAACACGGCGATTTTTACGGTGGTGAATGCGGTGTTCTTTCATCCGTTGCCGGTAAAAGATCCTGCGCGGCTGATGGAGATATTCACTCTTGACCAACGCAAAATTTTCGGCGCGACGAATAATAATGTCTTGCCCATATCCTTTCCCAACGGGCAGGACATTCAGCAGCGGGCACAGTCTTTTTCCGGCGTGACGGTCTATGAATCGTTTGCCACCCCGGTAAGCATGACAGTAAACGGCCAGCCGAACCAGTATTTTGCGCAGCTTTCGTCTGGAAACTACTTTGATGTGCTTGGCGTGCGTGCGCAACTGGGACGCACGTTTCGTCCTGAAGAAGACCGCACGGACGGAGCAGGGCCGGTGGTGGTGTTGAGCCATGGTTTCTGGGAGCGGACTTTTGGCGCCAATCCGGCGGTGATCGGGCAGAGCGTGCTGCTGAACGGCCAGGGATTCACCATTATTGGCGTCACGCCGAAAGGTTTTCAGGGCACCGCGGTGATCGGCGGCCCGGACATGTTTGTTCCCATGTCAATGCATGACCAGATTCTTACCGGCTTTACCAAGCAGCTTTTTAATGAGCGGCGCTTTCTGGGATTCAGCGCCGTGGGCAGGCTGAAAGACGGCGCGCGCCCGGAGCAGGCCAAGGCTGAGTTGCAGGCGATAGCCTCTGATCTGGAAACAGCCTTCCCGCTGGCCAATAAGGGACGTAGCTTCACGCTGCAACCGCTGCTGGAATCGAGCATCAATCCAAACCAGCGCGCACAGTTCGCCCGCGCCGGTGTTATGTTGATGGCCGTGGTTGGCATTGTGCTGGTGATAGCGTGCTTCAACATTGCCAATCTGTTGCTGGCGCGCGCGGCGGGAAGAAAGCGCGAGATGTCAATCCGCGTGGCCATTGGTGCGTCGCGCAGCCGGGTGATAACGCAGTTGCTAACGGAAGCCATGGTGCTGGCGGTTGCCGGCGGCGCTCTGGGACTTGGGCTGGCACTCGTGGGACGCGACGTAATGTGGCGTTTCCGTCCGCCACAGCTTCCGGCCGACGGGATGGACCTCTCGCTCGATTGGCACGTGCTGGCGTTTACCTTTGTGGTGGCGATTGGCACTGGCCTGATCTTTGGACTTGCGCCGGCATTACAATCGTCGCGGCCTGATCTGGTTTCAGAACTCAAAGAGCGGGCCGGCGGCGATCTGCGCAAGGGCACGCGCTTCAACGTCCGCGACGTTCTTATCTCGCTGCAAATATGCGTTTGCCTCATCGCGCTTGTAGGCGCCGGACTCTTCCTGATGAGCCTGCGCAATGCGCATGAGATGGATACAGGCTTTGACACGCACAATCTGGGAATGCTCTCTTTTGATGTAGGCGCGCTGAACTATGAGCCGGCGCGCGCCAAAGAGTTTGAACGCCGCGCGCTTGAAGCAGCCCAGTCCACACCGGGAGTAAGGGCGGCTGCGCTCTCCAGCACTGTTCCACTGTTCTTTGGCGGATTTGGCAGAACGCTGTTTCGTGAAGGCGAGGATTCCAGCAACGGGCAGAGCGGGAAGGTAGCGCAGATTGCCGTCGTCTCGCCGGAATATCTGCCGACTATGGGCATTCCCATGGTCCGCGGCCAGAGCTTTGATGGCTCGGTCCGTGAGGACACGCCTCGCGCCACCATTATTAATGAGACGGCGGCGCGCCAGATTTGGCCGAATGAAGACCCTATCGGCAAGCGCTTTAAGTTTTTTCGCGACACCGACTACACCAAGGTGATTGGCATTGTGCGCGATTCCACCTACAACAACCTGGGCGAGGACCCTCGGCCTTATATGTATGTGGCGCTGTTGCAGAATCCAAGCGCCGCCCTTACGTTGTTCTTCCGCACTGAAGGTGATCCCCGGACAGTGTTGAACACAATGCGCTCGCGCATACAGGAGATGGACCGCAACCTGCCGATCACAAATGTCTGGCCGATCGGCGAGGTGATTTCGCAGTCGCTGTGGGCGTCCAGCTTTGGCGCAAGCCTGCTGACAGTGTTTGCCATGATTGCCATGGCGCTCTGTGCCGTAGGAATTTACGGCGTTGTGGGATATTCCGTGGGCCAGCGGATACGCGAATTTGGCATTCGGCTGGCGCTGGGCGCGCAGCCTCGTGACGTGCTGATGATGGTCCTGAAGCAAAGCGCCGTGATGATGGGTGCGGGCTTGGTGGCAGGGCTGGTGGCCGCGTTCCTGCTGGCGCGCCTGATTGTTACGTTCTTGTATGGTGTGAATACCAATTCACCGCTGGCGTTTCTTGCCATGGCGCTGGTGCTGGCTGCTGTGGGAGTTTTTGCCAGCTATATTCCCGCGCGTCGAGCGGCAAAGGTGGATCCCATGGTGGCTCTGCACTATGAGTAGTTTTTTGAAATCCCGAAACCTGCGTTCTTTGCAGGTGAGGGACCCCTATCGCTCACGATGATCTCCAGGCATCCTGAGAAACGATCGTGGCGATAGCGATCTCTCGCTACGCTCGAGATTTCAGAAAAAACCTTCGTGTCCTTTGTGGTTAAGTTCAAGCTACTGATACGTAATCTTCATCTGGTCGATGAAAACACTGTAAGGCGCGGCGGTGCTGTTGCTATCGAGTTGAACGGCATTGGTGAATTGGTTATTCACCGCGCCGGAGAAAAACGCGTTGTGCGTGATGTTCACCGGCATCCGCGCGCCGTCCACGATAAGCGCATCATGCAGAACAGTGTGGGCGACCGTGTCATTGTGGTATTCGGCAACAATGTGGTGCCAGGTTCCCGGAGTGAAGCGCGTAAGAGTAAGGCCGGTGGCGTCCCAGCGTTTTAGGCCGTAATCAAAAATGCGCCATTGGTTGCCCGGATAAAGGGCCTGCCAGCTGAAGTTGTAGACCCATCCGTTCAGGATTTGCTGGCATTCAAATTCAATGCCTTGCGGCAGGGTTTCTGAGCCCGGGGGAATGTAGATATCAAACTCGTAAGTTAATGCAGTGATCTGCGTAGTAACCGGCGTGTGCTTCTGGTAAAAGTATCCATTCGTGTATGGGACGGTTGCAGCAATACTGAACTGCGTGGCCGAGCCGTCTTCACTGGGCGCGGCAATGCCAAGCGTATCGGAGTATGCGGCCGTTGCGCCCGTTGCGCCCGTGTTGCCGCAGTTGCCGCAGGTCAGCCAAGGCGATTCCTCAACGTGATTGAGCACTGTGGCATTGCCAGTGGGCGTTGGAGTGGGCGAAGGCACCGTACCGGGCGTTGGGCTCGGAGTTGGCGATGCATTGGCCGTTGGTACGGAACTGGCCGACGTCGAGGAAGAGCCGTTTCCACCGCAGGAGGCAAGCATCAGGGAGAGAGCGAGCATGGCGGAGCAAAGTTGAGCAGCCTGCAAAAGCCTCATAGGGACCCCCATCGCAAAACTGTTTTCCGTAAGTGGCGAGGGGCAATGTAATATTCAGCGGGAAATATTGGATTACGTTGAAAGCCTGAGATTAAGGGATTACGGCATAACGGGAGGTCATGGACGCAATCGGAGATAGGCACTGACCCGCAGAAAACGCGGGGTTATTTGCGTCAAACATGAACCTTAAGAACCCAAGGTAACTTGTTCACTACCAGGTAGTTGAGCAGAATACCAAGGGCAGTCCGATTTCCCCATAATGCATTTTGCTCGGCTTGACGGTTTGAAGGTTTCTGGCCTGATGCGGAGAGAAGCCGCACTCTGAATATGGATTACGGTGAGTACCTAAGCGCGGTTTCTATCTGCGGCAGAGAATATTTGTAATCCGGCCCGATGCGTCATAATGTTGCACAAAGTTCCACCCACAATTTAGGGAGCGCAATCAGACATTGACTTCCGGCGACCTGGGCTTGCCAAAACCCGAGCCATTGCTGCGCGTATCCGCTTTGAGCGTTGACTATAACGCTACCGGCGGAAACATGGTTCATGCCTTGCGTAATCTGGACCTTGAGATTGCCGCCGGGGAGAGTATCGGCGTGCTGGGCGAATCCGGCTCCGGCAAGAGTTCACTCGCGCTGGCGCTTATGCGGCTGCTGCCCAAAAACGCGCGCGTGGTTTCAGGCAGCATCAATTATTGTGGCCGTAGCGTAACGGGATTTACGCCCGCACAATTGCGAGCGATGCGCGGCGCTGAAGTTGCGCTGATATCGCAGGAGCCTGCGCTGGCGCTGAACCCAGTCTTGTCATTAGGCAGGCAGCTTGCCGATGTTTTGCTGGCGCACGGCAAACTAACGCGCCGGGAAGTGAGCGAGCGCTGCATTCAGATGCTGCGCCAGGTTGGCTTTGACGATCCTGAGCGCATTATGCGCGCCTATCCACACGAGCTGAGCGGCGGACAGCGGCAGCGCGTGGCCATTGCGCAGGCGCTCATCTGCCGCCCCAAACTTCTGATTGCTGACGAGCCCTTGAGCGCGCTGGATGCAGCCACGCAGGCGGATATTCTCGAGCTGCTGCAACGGCTGAAACGCGATCTCGGGTTGGCCATGCTGTTTATCACGCACAATGCTGGAGCGCTGGTTGCATTGGCGGACAACATCGTGGTCATGCGCGAGGGAGAAGCAGTCGCGCGCGGCAAGATGGAAAAGTTGCAGGCAAGTGGCGATGAATATGTCCAGGGAATTCTGTTCCCGGAAAAAAGTCTTGCGAAAGCAGTGCTTACAGAACGGATATCGGAGGGCGAAGCGCCGCTGCTGGAAATAAGTGGAGTGAGCAAAACATTCGTTCAGAAGCGCATGCTTTCGCGCAAAAAGTTTGCCGTTCAGTCGCTGGATGGGATTGACCTTTCCTTGTCCGCCGGTTCTACCCTTGCTGTGTTGGGACGGTCCGGATCAGGGAAGTCGACATTGGCGCGCTGCCTAGCTGGTTTTGAAACACCGAATTCAGGCGAGATATTGCTGGATGGAAATCCCATCACGGAAAAGAAGAAAGGTCTGCGATGGCAGACCAAGGTGCAGATGATCTTTCAGGATGCCGCCACGTCGCTCAATCCCAGATTCACCGCGCGTCAGATTGTGGCGGAGCCGCTGGAGATCGCGCGGTGGAAGTCTCAAGCAGAACGCACGGCTCGCGCGATGAAGTTGATGGAAGAGGTTGGCCTTGATCCGGAGTGGGCTGCGCGGCTGGCGGGCGAATTCAGCGGTGGACAGCGGCAAAGGTTGGCGCTGGCACGAGCGCTGGCCGCCGATCCGAAATTGCTCATCATGGACGAAGCGCTTTCCGGCCTCGACATGCCGCTGCAAGCGCAAATGGTTCGCTTGCTCATGGAACTGCAGGCGCGGCACGGCCTTACCTATCTCTATATTTCACACGATCTCAACTTCATTTCATTTTTTGCGCAGGAAGTTGTGGTGATGGACGCCGGACGAATCGTGGAGCGGACTACGCCGGAGAAACTGGCGGAGAGTACGCATCCAGCCACGCGCGAGCTGGTGGAAGCCGGCGAGCGGCTGCATTCTCCGGGAGTGGAGGCTGCCGTATGATCCGTTATCTTGGCCGTCGCGCCGGACATGGGTTGCTGATGCTGTTTGGCGTTTCCATTCTGCTGTTCCTTCTATTTCAGGCCGCGCCCGGTGATTTCTTGAGCGATGCCAGAGTGAACTCGCAGATATCCGCGGAGACGCTGGCGCAATTACGCGTCCAATATGGTTTGGATCAGCCGTTGCCTGTGCGTTACTGGCAATGGCTGAAGTCTTCAGCAAAAGGCGAATTTGGATATTCATTCGCATACAACACGCCGGCATCAACACTGCTTTGGCCGCGCGCCCGCAATACCTTGCTGCTGAGCGTTCCGGCTCTGCTGATTTCATGGCTGATCGCCGTGCCGCTCGGCGTTCTGGCGGCGGGATGGAAAGGGCGCTGGGCTGACCAGCTTTTTTCCGGAGGAACTTCTGCGTTGCTTGCGCTGCCCGATGTGCTTATTGCTCTGCTGGCTTTGTTAGCAGCGTTAAAGACCGGAATGTTCCCAGTGGGAGGAATGACGTCCATGAATGCCCTTGACCAGGGAACGTGGGCGCGGTTGCGTGATCTGGGTTGGCACATGATTTTGCCCGTGGCGGCTCTTGTGGTCGGTTCAGTGACGATCATTTTGCGCCACGTGCGCGCCAGCGTGAGCGAAGTGATGGAATCTTCCTACATGCGCGCTGCTGAAGGTCATGGGCTGTCACGCTTCAAGCTGCTCTTTGGTTATGCATTGCCTGCAGCGGCTAATCCGCTGATTTCGCTCTTTGGGCTTTCCGTGGCCATGTTGTTGAGCGTTTCTCTTGCTGATTGAAGTGGTCATGGGCTGGCCGGGCATCGGGACCGCTGCTGCTGGAAGCGATCCTTGCACGCGACCTTTTCGTGGTGATTGGCGCGGTCATGCTCTCCACAATCTTTCTGATTGCCGGCAATCTGTTGGGCGATGTACTGCTCTATGCCTTTGATCCGCGGATCAGGAGGCAGGCATGAAGAGTTTTTTGAGCAATCCCGAGCGCAGCGAAGGAACCCTATTGCCAAAAGGGTTCTTGAGGGTTCCACTATGAACCCAAAAAACATTGGTAACAATAAGCCATTTTTTCTGAAATCCCGAGCTCAGCGAGGAACCCCGATTCCCGCAAGGGTCCTTGAGGTTCACCTATGAACCCCAAAAACATATTTAACAATAGCGATCCCTCGCTCCGCTCGGGATTGCAGAAAGCCTGGGCCATCTGGTTTCTGCTGGCGATCCATGCGGTGGTCGTGCTGGCTGGGTTTATTGCGCCTTACAGTTTTGAAACGCAGGACCGCGAGCATCCTTATGCGCCGCCCACCCGTCTGCACTTTGTTGATTGCTCGGGAAAATTTCATTTTCGTCCATTTGTCTATGTCACCAAAGCGGCTGAGAACGGTCTAAACGATTATCAGAAGGATTGTTCGCAGCCGGCCGGAATCGAATTTTTTCCACAGGGAGACAGATACACCATTCTGGGAATGTTTTCTTCCACTCGACACCTGTTCGGTGCGCAAGCGCCCGCGAATCTTTTTCTGATAGGCACGGACGGCTTTGGCCGCGACCAGTTTTCCCGTCTGCTTTATGGCGGTCAGGTGTCACTCTTTGCTGGCTTTGTGGCTGCGGCGTTTTCCGCGATCACTGGCTTGCTGCTGGGCGGAATCGCCGGAATGTACGGCGGACGCGTTGATGACGTGGCCATGCGCTTTGCCGAAATCTTTATTGCAGTCCCATGGTTTTATCTCTTGATTGCCGTCCGGGCGTTCCTGCCTCTGCAGATCAGTCCGGTGACGGCGTTCCTGCTAGTGGTGTCGGTGATTGGAATAGTCGGCTGGAGCCGTCCGGCGCGCCTGGTGCGAGGCGTAATTTTGAGCGCCCGTGAGCGCAACTTTGTGCTGGCCGCCCGAGGCTTCGGCGCGTCCAATGCTTATCTTCTCAGAAGACACCTGATGCCGCTCACGTTCCGGGTTGTGCTCACGCAGATGGCCGTATTGATTCCGCAGTTCATTCTGGCAGAGGTCATCCTGTCATTTCTCGGGTTGGGAATCGGCGAGCCATTTCCCAGTTGGGGCAACATGCTGGCCCAGGCGCAGCAATATCATGTGCTGGTTTCTTACTGGTGGATGCTTCTTCCCGGCCTGGCGCCGGTTCCGGTATTTCTGGCATATCACTCATTGGCGGAGACGCTGCAGGAGCGGATAAAATCAAACATCTAATCCAGCACAGAAAGCAGGTTTCGTGCGCTTAAGGCATCTTCTTTTCTGGTGTGTGACTGCGCTCTTGCCATTGCTTACCGGCGCGCAAGCCATCGCGCAGGAAGACCTTCTGCGTACCACGTCCGAGCCGGGGAATCGTGGCGGGAAGCTGGTGATTGCGCAACGGTCTGAGCCGAGGACTTTTAATCCTGTGGTCGCAGTGGATCAGAATTCGTTCGGCGTAAATGCGCGCCTGCAAGCAGACCTGATCCATATTAATCGCGTGACGCAGAAGACGGAGCCGGCACTGGCGAAGTCTTGGAACGTTTCCAAAGATGGCACGCAATTCACTTTGAAGCTTCGTCATGGGTTGCGCTTTTCTGACGGCCAGCCGTTTGATGCCGATGACGTGCTCTTCTCGTTCAAGGTTTATCTCGATGAGCAGGTGCATTCTTCACAGCGCGACCTGCTGATCATCTCCGGGAAACCCGTCAAAGTGGAAAAGCTGGATGCCGTATACCGTCCGCTTCACTTTTCCATCACCCTATGCGCCGGCGGAACGAGTCTTTGACGGCCTGGCTATTCTGCCTCGCCACCTGTTGGAAAAGGATTATCAGGAAGGGAAGATCGCGCAGGACTGGACGCTCAATACTCCGCCTGAAAAGGTCGTGGGACTGGGGGCGTTTCGTTTGAAGCAGGTTATCCCCGGCGACCGCATTGTTCTTGAACGCAATCCTTATTACTGGAAGATTGACGCCAAGGGGCAGAGGCTGCCGTATCTCGACGAACTAACGTTCGTGGTGGTGCCCACGCAGGATGCCCAGGTAATCCGGTTTCAGGCAGGCGATTCGCAGATTATCAGCAGCCTGAGCGCCGATAATTACGCCGCGCTGGAGGCAGAACAGAAAGCCCGCCACTTCAAACTTTACGATACCGGCCCCGGCCTGGAATATAACTTCCTGATGTTCAACCTGAACGACGATATTGACGGGCGTTTACCGGAGATAGCGCGCAAACAAAGATGGTTCCGCGATGTGCGCTTCAGGCAGGCGGTTTCCTCGGCCATTGATCGCGCCGGAATTGTTCGATTGGTTTATCGCAACCGCGCTGCGGCGCTGGCAACGCATGTGAGTCCGGGCAACAAGGCATGGTTCGATTCGTCCATCCCTGTTCCTGCACACTCACAGCCTCATGCGCGAGAGCTCTTAAAAGCCGCAGGCTTTTCCTGGAATGCCGAGAACACGCTGCTGGATTCCAGCGGCCAACCTGTGGAGTTCAGCATTGTGGTGACGTCCAGCAACGCGCAGCGCAACCAGATAGCCACGCTGGTGCAAGCCGACCTGAAGGCGATAGGGATTACAGCGCATGTGGTCCCCATAGAAGGGCGGTCAGCCAATGATCGCCTGCTGAATACGCACGATTATGAGGCGATTTTGATGGGCCTGGTGAGTGGCGATGCCGATCCAACTCCGGACATGAACATCCTGGTATCAAACGGGCAGACACATTTGTGGCACCTGGGCGAGAAAACGCCGGCCACGCCCTGGGAGGCCGAACTGGACCAGCTTATGCAGAAGCAGCTGGTCACCCTGAATTACCAACAGCGCAAGAAGATCTACGATCGCGTGCAGGAGATCCTGGCGCAGCAACTCCCTATGGTGTACCTGGCCAGCCCCAATATCCTGGTTGGGGCGCAGGAAAACCTAGGTAATTTCCATCCAGCCATCATTGAACAGTATACTTTTTGGAACGCAGAAGAACTTTTTTGGCACCCCCCCGCCGGAAAGTAGTAACCGGAAAGCAACGCCGGAAAATTTGATGGAAGAAAACGCCAAGGAACTAACTTTGCCCACAATCCGGGACGCTGCGACCGCCGAAGACGAGCGGCTGGTGCAGGAGTGTCTGAGCGGCGATCAGAAGGCCTGGAACACCCTCATTGATAAGTACAAGCGCCTGATTTACTCCGTGCCGGTAAAGTACGGTTTCAGCCCGGATGACGCCGGAGACATTTTCCAGAACGTCTGCATCGATCTTTTCACCAATCTTTCCAAGCTCAGAAAGATTGAATCGCTCCGGTCATGGCTGATCACGGTGGCCACGCATAAGTGTTTCCATTGGAAGAAACAACAAAGAGGAGAGGTTGAGCTGGACGCGATGGAACAGGAATTGGCGGAGGAAATTGCGGCAGCTCCCATAGTGCTTCAGGAGGTGCAGGAGGAGCAGGCGGTTCGCGACGCCATCCTGCGGCTCACGCCGCGTTGCGCTGAGCTGGTGAAGTTGCTTTTCTATGAGCAGCCGCCTGTCCCTTATAACGAGGTGGCCCAGAAGCTTGGGCTGGCGACCGGATCCATCGGCTTTATCCGCGGCCGCTGTCTCAACCGGCTACAGAAAATCCTGGCAGAGTTGGGATTCTAGATGCCGCAACAGCCCAATTTTGGGATCGAGCAATGGATTATAGACCTGGCCGATCTTCCTGAAGAAGCGCAGCGCCGTGAGTTTCTTGCCGCCCGCAAGGATAAATGCAGTCGGGACGCGGTGGATTCCCTCTACAACGCCGTCGTGGTTTTTGCCCGGGTTGACCTGCAAAAGGCTGAGCGTATGGCCCAGGCCAGTTCCTGGATCGCCACACAAATCAACGAGCCTGCCGCATTGGCGCAGAGCGCGCGCGCCGTGGGACACGTTTTTTATCTGACCGGCAAATACCAAAAAGCAATCGTGGAATACGAAAGAGCGCTGACGACCTTCCGGCAGATAGGCCACGACGTTGACTATGCTCGGACCATCAGCGGCGCGTTGCAAAGCCTGATCTATGACGGCCAGTATGAGAGGGCATTCCGGCTGGGTGAAGAAGCGCGCGCTATCTTTAACAAACACAAGGACCGGCTGCGCCTTTCGCGGCTGAACAGCAACATCGCCAACATCTATTTCCGCCAGGACCGTTTCCAGGAAGCCGTAGAGGTCTATGAGAAGGCTTACGAAGATTTTCTGGAGTATGGCGAACCGCTGGACATTGCTGCAGTGCTCAGGAACCTTGCGGTTTGTTACTACAGTTTGAATGATTTTGATCGCGCGGAAGAGACATACCGACTGGCACGTCAGCATTGCCTGGAAAACGGTTTCTCTTTGCTAGTGGCGGAAGCCGATTACAACGTAGCTTATCTGCATTACCTGCGAGGCGAGTACCTGCGCGCGATTGAACTCTATGACCAGACGCGCAAACTCTGCGCCGAACTGGGGGACGGCTATCACCAGGCGCTCTGCGATCTGGACGAATCAGAAATCTATCTGGAATTGAACCTGACTGAAGGCGGTACGGAACTGGCGCTTGACGCTTATGCGGCCTTCACCGAGCTGGGCATGACGTATGAAGCCGGCAAGGCCGCGACTTTCTCTGCCATCGCCATCAGCCAGCAGGGACGGTACAAGCAGGCGATTGAATCTTTCGATCTTGCGCGAGACCTGTTCGTGAAGGAAGGCAATCCGCTTTGGCCGCCGCTCATCGATCTGTATAAAGCGCTGGTGTTGTATCAAGCCTCAGAGAATGACTTGGCGGAAGACCTGGCTGTAAGCGCACTCGCGTACTTTGGCAACTCAGTGTTGCCATCAAAAGCAGCGCTGTGCGAACTGCTGCTGGCGGCCCTGGAACTGCGCGGTTCTGACCCGGAAGAGGCGCGCCGTTACTGCAGCGCCGCGCTTTCCCGCCTGACGCATCTGGATTCGCCTGCCACCTATCAGGCTTATTTCATGCTCGGTCAGGCTGAGGAAGCCAGCGGCAACACGGAACTCGCTCGACAGGCCTATGAGCAGGCATTCAAAAAGCTGGAGGGCTTGCGCAGCCATCTGGGCAAGGAAGAACTCAAGATTGCATTCCTGAAGAACAAGCTGGCGGTTTATGAAGGGCTGGTGATTACCTCCCTTGCCGTGAGCTTTGGCGTCCGAGCGCAGCGGGAGGCGTTTGGCTATATTGAGCAGGCGAAGTCACGCAGTCTGGCCGATTTGATTGCCTTTCGCACGGCTTCAATCTCATCCTCATCCCGTGGACCGCAAGAGCCTTCGTCGGCCATGGGAGAGTTCCGCGACCTGCGCCAAAAACTGAACTGGACGTATCACCAGATTGAGATAGAAGAACTGAATCCTGAAGGCAGCTCGAATGAGCGAATCCAGCAATTGCGGCAGTTAAGCCGGACATATGAAGACGCTCTGGTGAAGGCATTTTCGCAGGTCCAAAGCGTGGACCGTGAATTTGCCAGCCTGCAAAGCGCCAAAACTGTTTCAGTGGAAGAGTTGCAAGAGATTCTGCCGGAGAACACGCTGCTGCTGGAGTATTACACGGCGCGTAACCGCTTTTACGTCTGCCTGGTCTCGAGAAAGCAATTCAAGATTGTGGCGTTAAGCGATGTCAATGGCGTCCGGGAAAAACTCCGTCTTTTACAGTTGCAACTGGCCAAGTTTCGCCTGGGACCGGACTACATCCAGCCTCTTGAAAAGGCGCTTTTGGAAGCCACGCAGGCACACCTGGAAGAACTGTATGCGTTGCTGATCGCCCCCATCCGAGAACAGCTTACGACCGAGCACCTGATTATTGTCCCGCATGCGTTTTTGCATTACCTGCCGTTCCATGCCTTATCTGACGGGAAGCGATACATCATCGACGACTTTTCAGTCTCCTACGCGCCGAGCAGCAGCATCTTTGCAGTTTGCCAAAAAAAGCCGCAGCGGACTGACGATGGGGATACCCTGGTGCTGGCGGTGCCGGACGCGCGCGCGCCTTATATCGAAGAAGAGGCCCATTTTGTGGCTTCAGCCATGGGTAAGGCACGGCTCTTTATGGGAGAGGAAGCAACTGAGGAGCAGTTGCGACTCTACGGTCCGGCGAGCCGTTTCATACATATCGCCACGCACGGATACTTTCGGCAGGATAACCCGATGTTCTCGTCGATCCGGCTGGGCAATTCATTGCTAAGCTTGTTTGATTTGTATCAGTTACACTTTGATGCAGAGCTGGTCACGTTGAGCGGTTGTGGCACAGGAATGAACGTAGTGATCGGCGGCGACGAGTTGATTGGGCTGGTCCGGGGCCTGCTGTACGCAGGCGCCCAGACTCTGATGGTGAGCTTGTGGGAAGTGCATGACCAGAGCACGGCTGAATTCATGCGAGACTTCTATCAGGGGTATAAAGCTTCGGCCAATAAGGCGAATGCATTACGAATGGCTGTGATGAAATTGAAGGAAAAACATCGCCATCCGTACTATTGGGCGGCATTTGCCCTGGTGGGAAAATTCGCATGAGAGAGAAAAATTGTACTCTGCCTATATTTTTGATCCCATCGGCCACTCTTATGCTTAGAAGCAGGCTCATCCGTCGACTGCTAAAAAGGGGAACATGGACCCGGAAGCCGTGTTCCCCCTTGATATCAAGACGGGGAAAAAGTCACCTATGACTGAAGCTGTTCGCCATTTCGATATCACTGAGTGGGCTGATTACGTCAGGAGCACGGTCTCCAGCGATCAGCACAAGCTTATGCAGACCCACCTGCAGGCTGGCTGTACCAAGTGCGAGAGAATTAAAGGTTTGTTGTCAAAGTTTGCCGCGGTTTGCTCCCGCGAAGCGTCATATCAGATTCCTCGGGCCGCAGAACAGCAGGTGAAGGCAATGATCAGCCTGATCAAAGCGCCGCGCCGCTCTGCGATGCAGCGTTTGTGGGCCACTTTAGTTTATGACAGCGTGAATGATCCGCAGCCGGTTGGCGTGCGCGGAACCCATCAGATCAATCGCCAGGTGCTTTTCCACGCCGGCGATTACTCCGTCGATCTTCGATTTGAGCACGAAAAAGGATCCGCCAGCATGGTGCTGGTTGGCCAGATTGCCAACCAGAAAGCACCCGACGAGCTGCTGGCCAACCTACCCGTAATTCTTGTAGCAGGAAACCGTGAAGTTACCCGTTCCATCAGCAACACCTTCGGTGAATTCCAGCTTGAGTACGTTCCAGAAAGCGATCTTCGCTTACTGGTGCCGCTTGAGTCCAGGGGCCAGGAACTGGAAGTACAGTTAGGCAAGACGCCCCAACTGTAGGGAAACCCGCTTTAAAAACATTGCAATTGGATCTGGGACAAGGACAATGAGGAAATTTCTTCAATTTTTATTAGTGTGTCTGGCGCTTGATCTGCCGCTAACGGCGCAGACTAGCTACATTCTCACTGCGTCCCCCAGCAACATGCAGAGCGTGGTGAACCAACATGGTCTCACGGTTGTAAAAGAGCTTTATGACGGCACGAATTGCGTGATGCTGGTGACATCGGGGTCCGCTGATGTTTCTGGTACTGAGGTTGAAGTTGAATCTGATGTGCGCGTGGTTGCTTTCGAACCGGAGCAACGCGCGAGTCTGCCGGAATTGAGCAGCCTTACGCAACCGGTGCTTACACAATCGAGCACAAGCATTCTGGATACATTGCCGGGCCGCACACTGGTGACATTCTTTGGCAGCACCGTTCCCAGCAATTACACCACGCAAGTTGCCACCAGCATTATTCGCCTGGGCGACGCGCGCACCGCAACGCATTTGACCGGCAGCGGCGTGGTTGCAATTATCGATACCGGCGCCGATCCTAACCATCCGGCTCTCTCATCGGTATTGGTTCCGGGTTATGACTTTACCCGCGATATTCCCGGGTTTTCTGAACTTGCAGACCTGAATCCAACCGTTGCCGCCCAGCTTCAGCAGAGTTCCACCAGCATTCTGGATGCGCAAAATACTCTTCAGTTGAATGGTTCTGCCGTGGCAATCCTGAATCAGTCCAGTACGTCAATTCTGGACCAGTCGAGCACCTCGATTCTCGATAGCACTTTGGCTGAATTTGGCCACGGCACTATGACTGCCGGCATCGTTCACCTGATAGCGCCCACGGCAAATATCATGCCGCTCAAAGCATTTCGTGCAGATGGGTCGTCGAATCTCTCAGACATTATCCGGGCCATTTACTATGCTGCTGACCATGGAGCCAACATTGTCAGCATGAGCTTCAGTATGCCGCAGTCTTCACCTGGATTACAGGCTGCAATTCAGTACGCTCTGGGCAAGAATGTGGCACTGGTCGCTTCTTCTGGCAACGATGGCTCGAAAACGCTAGTTTATCCCGCCAGCTACGGTGGCGTGCAGGGAATTGGTTCCAGCACCAGCACCGATCAAAGAAGTGTATTTTCGAACTATGGTTCGGGCGTGGTTACCTTTGCGGCTCCGGGAGAAGGCGTTATCACCACTTATCCTGGCAGCAACTACGCCGCAGGGTGGGGAACATCTTTCAGTACGCCGATGTTTGCCGGCGCAGCCGCGCTGGTATTGCAGGCACGTCCTGCGAGCAAGCCCGGTGATATTACCAACGCCCTTTCCAAGACCAAGCAGATTAGTGACATGGGCTATGGCCGCATTGATCTGTATCAGTCGCTCATGAACGTTGTCAGCAGCAGCGGAACGAGCTCGACCACCACCAGCACTAGCGGCACGAGCGGCAGCGGTAAATAATCCCGATTCTTATCCGCCCTTCCTTTAGACCACTCAGGATTTATTAGCAAGTCTAAGAATTTCCCTGCATTTTAGCCTTTATCTCAGATTTTCTTGATGGCAGCTTATGCACGTCGATACACTGACCGACATCTTTCCTGTAGGTTGATAGATGCATGATAAGTCATTATTTATCAATTGCTTGAATCATTATTTTAGAATTAATACCACAAATTTTTTTAGCTATCAATTCGTCTGTTGTTCGTTTTCCTGTAGGACCCTTCAAAAATTCCTCAACATTCCTTCAAGTCACTCTAGCTATACTTTTCCCAAGTCGGCGGATCTAACTGAAGGGAGCCCTCCCCAGGCTCGGTAAGAAGCTTGAAGAGGACACTTAAGTATGAGCAACAGATTCAGGGTGCTTGCAAGAGTTTGTAGCGGCTTGTTTCTATTGATGGGACTGTCGCTCTGGGCGCAGGACAACTTCGTCCTGGTGACCTCGCCTGACAAAGTGCAGGACGTATGCGGGCGGCATGGTCTCACGCAATTGACACAAGGCTCTTCACACGGCGTTTTTCTGGTTTCAACTTCTTCTGTTGATCCCAGCATTTCCACTGACAAGACAGTGCAGAGTTTTGAGCGTAATCATGCTCTTGGCCTGCCAGAGTTGTCTGGCGCAACCGTTGCCAACCTGACCCAATCTTCAACGTCGATTCTGGATGGACTACCGGGACGCACCGTAGTGAATTATTTCGGGTCCCCCGTCGCCAGCAATTATGTGACTCAGCCCGCCACTGCCATTATCCGGCAGGATGACTTGCAGGCGGCCTCCGGTTTCACCGGCACGGGCATTACGGTAGCTGTAATTGATACTGGCGTTGATACCTCGCACCCGGCATTGCAGTCTGCCCTTGTCTCAGGTTTCAATTTCATTACGAATGTTGCCGATCCCTCCGAGTTGGTCGATCTAAGCCCTGACATGACCGCCGCACTGGCACAGTCTTCCACCAGCATTCTGGATGGCCAGAATCTTGTACAGATGAACAGCTCCACGATGGCTATCTTGAGCCAATCGAGCACCAGCATTCTGGATGGACCTCCCGGCGAGTTTGGTCACGGGACCATGACGGCAGGCTTGGTTCACCTGGTGGCGCCCGGCGCGCAGATCATGTCACTGAAGGCCTTTGCCGGTGACGGAAGCTCGGATCTTTTCAACATTGTGCGAGCGATTTATTACGCCGTGGACAATGGAGCCAACGTTATCAGCATGAGTTTTGAGATTGCACAGAGTTCGCCTGCTTTGCAGAATGCCATTCAGTATGCCCTCAGCAAGAATGTAGTGCTGGTAGCGTCTTCAGGGAATGATGGCGGACAGGTCCTGGTTTATCCCTCGGCCTACAACAGCGTAATCGGAGTGGGATCTACCAGCAATTCTGACGTGAAGAGCAGTTTCACGAATTTTGGCACCAACTCAGTGTTCATTGCTGCTCCCGGTGAAGGCGTAATCACTACTTATCCGGGCGGGAACTATGCGGCAGGCTGGGGAACATCATTCAGTGCGCCGCTGGTTGCTGGAGAAGCGGCGCTGGTGTTGCAGGCGCGGCCTACCTACAAAGTGGGCGATGTGGCAAATGCAATTACCCGCGCGGTCGCCGTGCAACAGATGGGACATGGACGGGTCGATCTTTGTTTAGCATTGTCCAGTGTCGGGGTCGGCAGCTTTTGTAGGTAATTATTCCTCCAACTGGACTCTAACATTGGACGTGGAACCACAAGAGGAGTTCCACTTACGCTGTTAGATGAGCAGTACTTCCAGCCCTGCCTGCGAGTGGCAGGGTTTGTTTGGTGCCCTCAATACAGCCCGGAGGCCATTGGCGCATAGCGGCGGAAGAAGCTATCGGGCTTCCATTGCGGTCGGCCTGTGTTGTCGGCCAGGCGTTCCATTAGCGCGTGGATGATCTCTACATACTTGCCGGCTACCGCCAGATCCAAGGCTGGTCCAGATCGTCAGAGGGCGCATGATAGCGTTGCATCCGCCAGTTCTTGAAGATTTCCTGTTGCGGCGCTCCTTTCTCAAATCCCACACCCATCGCCAGCGCCGGCACGCCGTGCCGGATAAAGTTATATTGATCGCTGCGGATAAAAGCATTGCGTTGAGGCTCAGGGTCGGCTTGCACCTGAACGCCCAGCGATTGTGCCACTTCACGCGTCATGTCACCCATGTCGGATTCGGCCAACCCGTATACCGTCAAAACCTTCAACCGCACAATGGGAAGGAACATGTCAATATTGATGTTGGCAATCATCGATCCTGGCTTTACCGTGGGATGCGTGGTGAAACAGCGCGCACCCAGCAGACCCTTCTCTTCGCCGGTGACAAACACAAAAAGCAGAGAGCGCTTCAGTATCTTAGGCGATTTTTTCAATGACGCGATCAGGTCAAGGAGTTCTGGCCGCGTGCGCGATAGTAGGTCTCGCGGCTGAGCCGTTGCGGTCGAGCGTTGTACGCCATCGTTTAAGCTGAGCCGAGAGGACGGTACTCGGGTTTGATTTAGCCTCAATTGCTTTTCTCCGTGCCTCTGTGTCTCGGTGTTGAGATTTTGCTTTTAGCTGTGCGACTTTGTCTCCTTCGCCCTTACCCTTTATACTGGCTGCATGTCGATCTTTCGTGATCTGGCCGGCATCGCCAAGGGAATGTCGGTAACCCTGCGGGAGATGTTTGCTCCAACCGTTGTTGAGGACTATCCCAACAAGAAGCTGCCCAATGAGGGCGCTGTTTTTCAGGAGCGCTACCGCGGACTGCATGAGTTGCAGCGCGACGAAAATGGCCTGGAAAAGTGTGTCGCCTGTTTCCTGTGCGCCGCGGCGTGCCCGTCAAACTGCATTTATATTGAAGCGGCCGACAATACCGAAGAGAAGCGTATCAGCGGAGCCGAGCGCTACGCCAAGATCTATAACATCGACTATAACCGCTGCATCTTCTGCGGATACTGTGTTGAAGCCTGCCCCACCGACGCTATCACGCACGGTCATGGCTTCAAACTCGCGACGTTCAACGCCAGCAATCTGGTCTATCGCAAAGAAGCTCTGCTGGTTCCCGTTCCTGCCAACGCCGGCCAGCCGCTGGCTCCGCAAGAACCGGTGATGGTCCCGGAAAAGCGAGTCTGAGGAAGATCGGGTGAGCGCGCGTAATCGGAAACCGGAACTGCAATCCATATGTTGTGGCTGAGCGGTGACCCAGATCTTGTAATCCTAATTTCCTGCTGTATAGGGTTATCTGCTTCTTACATTACCAGATTGGCTTTTATGCCGCTTTCTTTGCGTCCTTAGCGCCCTTTGCGGTGAACTGCCTTTCCGATCACGGCGATATCGGCGATTCCGTCAAGGTTTCTGCGTCGGCCTTAAAAGCACTTCGCTGATAAACGCCTGTGGCCGCTGCGTCACCAGCATCTCCACCGCGTGGGCCACATCATCTGCGATCAGCATCTTGTCCGGGCTCTTGCCTTCATGCGCGCCAAACTCCGTGTGCGTCGAACCCGGACAAACGACAGCCACGCGGATTTTGTGCCCGCGTAACTCTTCTGCCACAGAATAACTAAGTCCGTTCAGCCCCCATTTGGTGGCCGAATAAGCCGCGGCGTTCGGCACAGGATTCTTGCCCGCCAGCGACGAAATATTCACAATATCGCCACCGCCGCCGGAGATCATCATTGGGGCAAACGCCCGGATCATGTAAAAGACGCCACGCAGGTTGGTGTTGAACATGGCGTCCCATTTGTCCGTAGGCATGGTATGCAGCGGGCCGCCAAACGTGCCGATTCCAGCATTGTTGACCAGGATATCGAGCCGCCCAAAGGTTTTTTGCACCCTGTCAGCCAGCGCCGCAACGGAGTTCCAGTCGGCAACGTCACAGGCCATGGCTTCGCCCTGACCACCCGCCGAGCGGATTTGTCCAGCGGTGTGTTGCAGGCGGGCGAGCGTCCGGCCGGTGGCAATGGTGGTTGCGCCCAGGCTCGCCAG
The DNA here is from genome assembly GCA_963732195.1 of Terriglobia bacterium. Classification (GTDB taxonomy): domain Bacteria; phylum Acidobacteriota; class Terriglobia; order Terriglobales; family Acidobacteriaceae; genus Angelobacter. Next base: position 173,637 of record CAVSYO010000002.1, read on the forward strand.
TCGGAGCGCGATTGCAGCTCCGATGCCACGTCCCGCCCCGGTTACCAAGGCAATTTTGCCGTTCAAAGTGTGGTCCATTTGCTTTCCGTCCTTAACTTTAGAAACTCATTCTCAAAAGCGCTCTTTTTTCCCGCTTGCCGGAACGTTTTCGCTGGGCCGGTGTCTAATATTGCAGGATACCGCTTCCTGCCCATGGATCGCTCTAAATTTGATTTTCATCCACCTTTAATAATCAAGAAAGAGTTTGTCGCGCCTGAAGGTGATGACTTTTGACAGCTGCCGGGGGCGGCGCGGGGCCATAAAATGGCGGAATTGCGGCTCGCCGGATGTTTGAGAGTAACAATCGCCGGCAACTCTGCATCAGAGCAGTAAAGTGGCACTTTATGTAGAGCTTGCCTAAATGTAGGGTGTGTCTTTTATAATCCGTGCCTCTAAGTTTTTAGCGGAAAAGACTGGCCTACCAGAATGTTCTTTGGAGCATTAGGCCACAAATCTGGCAAAGAGATGTACTGAAGGAGCAAAACTCAAATGAAAAGAGTGCTTGTCACGTTTGTGCTTGCGCTAACCACTGCAGCATGGGGTCAAGGCAGTTCACCATCGCAACAGCCGCCGGCTGCACAACCTCCGGCTGCACAACCTCCGGCTGGCCAACAGCCGGCAGCGGGCGATTCACAGGCCAACGTCCCGACCAGCCAGAAAGTGATTAAGGACCCGGCGGAATATAACGCTTACATTACAGCCTTGAATACGACGGACGCAGCAGCCAAAGGCGCGGCCATGGAAGCGTTTGTCGCTCAATACCCACAGAGCATTGTCAAAATTGACGCGCTGGAGCAGGCCATGGGGGCCTATCAGCAGGCCAACAACCAGCAAAAAGTTGAGCAGATTGCCAGGCAGATTCTGACGATTGAGCCGAACAACGTGCGCGCTCTGGCCATTGTGGTGTTTATTGAGCGCGGCCAGATCAAGGATCCGGCCAGCGGACAAAAGGCCCGTGCTGACGCAGAACGCGGTTTGCAGGAACTGCCCAACTGGAAGAATCCTGATGGCGTAAGCGCCGCCGATTACGAAAAGATGAAGAACCAGATGACGGGTATCTTCGCCGGCACAGCCGCCTTTGGCGCCTTGCAGCAGAAAGACTACGCCGCTGCGCGCAAGTATTATGAGCAGGCGCTGAAAGTTGATCCCAATGATCTGGGCAATAACTACCAGATTGCCATCGCGCTGCTGGAATCGAATCCTTCTGACCCACTCGGTTTCTGGTATGGCGCCAAGGCGTTGAGCATCGCGCAAAAACAGAATCCCCAGGCTTTCCAGGCGTGGTCGCCATATTTCCTCTCACGCTACAAGAAGTACCACGGCAATACTGACGACTGGAACCAGCGTATGGCCACCGCCGCCACGGAGACCGCTCCGCCGCCGAATTTCGTCGCCAGCATTCCGCTAGCGCCTACGCCCTGCGACCTGGCTGCTCAAGCTGTGCAGCAGAACGATCCCAGCCAGCTTTCGTTCAGCGATTATGAACTGGTGCTCTCCTGCCGCGATAAGACTCCGGCCAACAAAGATGCCGCCGAAAAAGTGTGGGCGTTCATCCAGTCAAAAGAGAAAAATGGCGAAGCCAAGCTGAAGATGCCCCAAGTAAAGGTTATCGCGGTTCCGGATCCCAGCACGCTGGAAGTTGCTCTGAGCGAGGATAACCAGACCGCCAACAAGGCTGACATGCGCGTTACCATGGATAAGCCAATGACCAAGCCACCTGCGGTAGGCGCGAGCGTAGACGTGATCGGCGTAATTTCAGAGTACACGCCGGATCCGTTCATGTTCACCATGATCAAAGGTGAAGTTCCGAGCGCCAAGCCTGCGGCTAAAACGCCAGCCAAGAAAGGTCCAGCTAAGAAAGGTACGGCGAAGAAGAAATCAGCCCAGTAAGGAACCAAACGGCTTCAGGCGAAAAAGCAGCCCTGCAAACGGGCTGCTTTTTTTATACCTATTCGCCCAGCATCAACCGCTGAACGGAATGGGCACGTCCGGTAGTTGCATCACAACCAATCACCACGGCGCAGAAACGTGGATCACCCTTGGCGGCTTCGAATCGTCCCGGCAGTCCGGTTAGAAAGCGTTGCAGCACCTGCTCTTTCTGCACTCCAATCACACTGTCATACGGGCCGGTCATTCCGACGTCGGTCTGATATGCCGTGCCCCCCGGCAAGACCCGAGTATCTGCCGTCGGCACGTGGGTGTGTGTTCCCAAAACGGCCGTGACTCGTCCATCCAGGTACCACCCTAGCGCGATTTTTTCTGAAGTGGCTTCGGCATGAAAATCCACGATCACAACCTTGCTGCTGATCTTTGCCAGCAAGGCGTCGGCTTTGCGGAAAGGATCGTCAGTATCGTGCATAAAGACCCGACCTTGCAGGTTCATCACGGCATAACTTTGTCCTTGCCGGGTTGCGCCCTCATACACGCCAACACCAGGCACGCCCTCGGCATAGTTTGCCGGACGCAAAACCTTCCGCGCCCGCCCGCTGGCATCGCCATTGGCCGAGTTGAAGTATTCAACGATCTCGCGTTTGTCCCAGACGTGGTTGCCTGTCGTCAGCACGTGGCATCCCAGGTCAAATAGCTCGTCGGCAATGGCCGGTGTGAGTCCAAATCCGCCTGCGGAGTTTTCCGCGTTGGCGATCACCAGATCAACCTTGTTGGTTTCCACAATATGGCCCAAATGATCGCGTACGATCTTGCGCCCCGGACTGCCGAATATGTCGCCAATGAAAAGTATCTGCATGAGTTCGAATCTTTGATACTACCATTGCCGGCCTTAACTATTGCGCCAGGTGTACTGAGGCAAGAAAGTCGTAATTTCCCGCTGGATTCACGTGCAGATCCCGCACGCGGGCGGAGTGCACCACAACGTTATCGAAGTACCAGAGATTGATGTAAGGCAGATCGCGCGCCAGTATCTGCTGCACCTGGGCATAAATCTGCTTCCGCTTTTCCTGGTCCACGGTGCTGCGTCCAGCATCGATCAGGCGGTCCATTTCCGGATTTACGTAATAGCTTCTGTTCGCGTGCCGGGGCGGAAAGCTGGAAGAGTGAAAGGCATAATAAAAGATATCTGGATCTTCATTGCCGCCGACCCAGCGCAGTGAATAAAGCTGGAACGCGCCTTTCGTCACATCGGCATAGAAGGTGGCAAACTCAAAGCTGCGGATATCCAGCGCAATCCCGGCCTGTCTTAGCTGTTGCTGCAGCACCGCGGCCAGCAGGCGCGTGGTTTCTTCCGTCGATGTCTTCATGGTCAGGTGAAAACGCACACCATCCGCGCCGTGGGCGTAGCCTGCCGCGTCCAGCATTTGATTTGCTTTGCCAGGATCATAAGGATAGTGCGCCACATTGCCGTTGTATGCCCAGTGCTGCGGTGGAAGCACGCTGTCTGCCAGCCGGCCCTCGTCGCCAAACAAATAATGCAGCATCGCGCCGCGATCTATGGCGTAAGCCAGCGCCTGCCGCACACGGACATCCTTCAAAATCGGATCGCGTAGATTGAACGCCAGATAAGCCAGCACGGTACCCGGTTGCTGTTCAATCTCAAGATTGTGGTAGCGGCGAAGCGTGCCAATCATGTCCGCGCTGAGCGAACCGCTCGGAGAGATATCCGCACTGCCCTTGCGTAGCTCCAGCGCGCGCGTGGTGGCGTCCGGCACAATCGTCAGGCGGACGCGCTCCACCTGAGCGCGCTGCCCCCAGTAATTGTTATTCCGCTGCAGAACGACCTCGGTGTCAGGGTCCTGAGAGACAAACGTGAATGGCCCAGAGCCAATGGGATGGCGATTGAACGGCTTGCCACTGCCGTAAGGCACAATGCCGAAAGCGCCTTCAGAAACGTTGTAAAGCAGCGTACCGTCAGGCGCGGAAAGATGAATGATAAGGGTGCCGTCGTCCGGGGCGTCAACTCGTTCCACCAGCTTATATGTTGTGGTCTTCAGTGTTGTCAGCGAGCCATCACGAATGCTGTCCAGCGTCCACTTCACGTCGCGCGCGGTCAGCGGACGCCCGTCATGGAAGTGAATCCCCCGGCGCAGATGGAAAACATACGTTTTGGGATCAGGAATCTCCCACTTCTCCGCCACCCAGGGAACCATGTTGAAGTGTTCGTCGCGATGGACAAGAGGATCGAAGATCAGCTCATCAATGCGCTCTGACTGCGCATCTGTGCCAACGCGCGGATCAAGGTTCGTGGGACTGCTCTCAATGATCATCACCACGGTGTTTGCGTCAGGAGGTTTCGAGCAGGAAAGCAGACTCACAGTCAGTAACAAACAAAAAATTCTTAACCACAAAGGACACGAAGAAACACGAAGGCGATTGGTTTTCGACGAAGATATCCTTTGTGGACCTTCGTGTCCTTTGTGGTTAAGCCAATTAAACATAGGAAATTTTCCCCAACACCGCGGGCCTCTTTGCTCCCGTGGCTGCGGGCACATTGCCCGGCAAACCATTGAACGTCTGGTACGCCAGCAGCGCAAAAGCCACTGCTTCCTTGGCCTGGCTGGGAATGCCGAAATCGTCTGAATGCCGGAGCCACAGTCCCAGGTTCTCGGCTTCTTTTCTGAGCATCTCCATCAGCGCGGCATTCTTTGTGCCGCCGCCGGAGACCACCCAGTCGCGATAGTTGCCTCTTTGTCAGAACGAAGCTCTTCAGCGCCTGCGCCATCGATGCCGCCGTCAACGCCGTTGCCGTAGCGATCACGTCTGCCTTGGCGGCACGGCCGCAACGGCGCAGAAAGGCTTCAGCGTATTCGCTGCCGAATTCCTCGCGGCCCGCCGTCTTCGGCGGCTTGAGCTTGAAGTAAGCCGCTTCCAGCGACTGTTCCAGCACTGGTTGAAGCACCGATCCTTTGCGCGCAACAGCTCCGCCGCGGTCATAGTCTCTCTTGAACAGAATTTGCATGAGCCGGTCAATCACCATGTTGCCCGGACCGGTATCAAAAGCTACAAGATCATCAGGCGTGCCGCCCGCAGGAATCGCCGTCAGGTTGGCAATTCCGCCAATGTTCTGGACGATCCGTCCCTTGTGGGGAGAGCGAAAAATTGCATAGTCGAGCAATGGAACCAGCGGCGCGCCTTTGCCACCTGCGGCCATATCTGCCGGTCGAAAATCCGATACCACCGGCACTCCCAGCCTTGCCGCGACCACGGAGCCTTCACCTGTCTGCCACGTGCATGCAATATTTTTTCCCAGATAAGGAGCGGCCGTGCCCTGATGATAGATAGTCTGGCCGTGGCATCCCACAAGGTCCAGCTTGGCTTGGCCCGATTTCTTTTGTGCTTTGCTTACGGCTTCAGCATAGAATTCGCCCAGCCGGAAATTCAGCCGCGAGAGTTCTGCCACGCTGATCTTGGCTGGCATTCATCGCCGCAAGAACGGCCTTGCGGATCGCCGGCGGATATTCCGAGTGGTCATGCAGCAGCAGATCGAAGCTGAGATAAGATCCGCGGCCCTGAATGCTCACCACCGCCACATCAACACCGTCGGCGGATGTTCCGCTCATTACCCCGGCGACGATCAAACGTTGATCTCCCGCGCGGTGTGCAGCCGGTCGTCAATTACTTCACCGCCGACGATGCGCGTGAAATCCGTAACGATCTTCTTTAGCTTGTCTCACTACTTTGTCTTTGGGTTCGGCGGAAAAGCCGCGCAGCTCACGGCAGCGCTTCTTGTATCCCATCACCCGCTGCGCCGCCTGCGCCACATGCGCGGCAAATTTGCGATCGCGCTCGGCGGTGCGCAACACGGCCTCAAAGCCGCGCCACACCAGCTCCTGGTTATGGCACACCAGAAACATGTCTGCGCCCGCGCGCAATGTTTCCACCGCCACGTCTTCAATTTCGCCGGTGGAAAGCACGCCGCCCATTTCCAGATCGTCAGAGATGATCAGCCCTTTGTAGCCAATCTTTTTGCGCAGCACATCCTGCATCCACTTCTTTGAAAGTGACGCCGGGACGTTATTGTTCGTGACCTCCGGGTAGGAAGCGTGGGCCACCATCACAAAAGGAATTTGCGAACGCAGCTCGCGATACGGCAGCAGGTCTTCCGCCCACATGGCTTTCCAGCTCTTCTGTACCACCGGCATTTCATGGTGGCTGTCCAGATTGCCTTCGCCCAGGCCAGGGAAGTGCTTGCCGCAGCCAAGCACTTTCGAATCTTTCAGTCCGCGCAGAAACGCGCGCGCATACGCAATCGTCTCGTTGGGATCGGCTGACGCAGTGCGGCTGGTCAGCACCGAACGCGAAGCTTCAAATCCCAGGTCAAAGACGGGAGCAAAGTCTGTGTTGAAGCCGAGCGCGCGCGCTTCCAGGCCCAAGATTTTGCCGTGCATGCGGAAGAGCTTGCGATTGCCGGTGGCAAATACCTGCTCTACCGATGGCGCTGGCGCAATCACCTTCTTCAGGCGATCGACCGTGCCGCCCTCCAGATCGACGCAGAGAAACATCGGCACGGGAGTGGTGGCCTGTGAATCGCGCAGCAAACGCCATGTCTGTTTGGGTTCTTCAATGTTGCGCGCAAACAGGATCACGCCGCTGGGCTGGAGCGTGCTCAGCGTGGTGCGCAGCTTGCTATCGACGGCCAGCCCGTCATAGCCAAGAATCAGCAACTGCCCAACCTGCTGGCGAAGGTCCTGTGTGGTGGTTTTTGCCATGCTTGTCGATTATACGGAATTTCGTCGCTAATCTATGGGCGTTGGCAACCAGCTTGATAACAAGGATCACAGATCTTGCTGGCTATAGTTGCTTCTTCAATTCATGCAGCAGGTTCAGCGCTTCAAGCGGCGTGAGATTGTTCAGGTCGGCGTCGCGCAGGCGGTCAACAATTTTCTGTGACAGCGGCGTGAACATGGTCAACTGCATCTGCGGCTCGGGTTCACGCGCTCCCGGAGAGAGGTGTGCTGTGGTCTCATGTTCGGCGTTTTCATGCTCGTGCAGCACCTCGCGGGCGCGTATAACAACCTCCGGCGGCAGCCCCGCCAGCTTGCCTACTTCAATGCCATAGCTGCGGTCGGCTGCTCCGGGTTCTACTTTGCGTAGGAAAACGATGCCGCCTGCGTTTTCCTTCACCGATACATGAAAGTTCTTCACGCCTTCAAGCCGCTCAAGCTCCGTCAACTCGTGATAATGCGTCGCAAAGAGCGTCTTGGCTCGGCTGGTGGAATGGATATATTCAACCACGGCCCAGGCAATGGCCAGCCCGTCGTAGGTCGAGGTGCCCCGGCCAATTTCGTCCAGCAGGATCAGCGAGCGCGGCGTGGCCGTGTTCAGGATCGCCGCCGTCTCGGTCATTTCCACCATGAAGGTGGAACGGCCTCGCGCCAGATTGTCACTGGCGCCGATGCGGGTAAAGATGCGGTCCACCACCGGCAGGCGCGCCGAACGCGCCGGGACGAAGCCGCCCATCTGCGCCATCAGGACCGTGAGCGCAGTCTGCCGAAGATAAGTTGACTTGCCGCCCATGTTAGGCCCGGTAATCAGCAGAATGCTGTGGCTGCTGGAGTTCAGATAAAGATCGTTGGGCACAAAGCGATCATTGCTGCCGGTAAGCTCCAGCTGCTCCAGCACGGGATGGCGTCCGGCAATGATTTCCAGTTCGTCAGATTCCGTAGCAGAATTCTCTGCGCGCTTTTCCGCAAGCGTTTCCGGGGCCTTGGCTGAAAACTGCGGCCGGCAATAGCCCCGGTTCTGCGCGATGAACGCCAGCGACGCCAGTACATCCACTTCCGCCAGCGCCAGTGACGTCTGCCGGATGCGCCGGGCCTCGGCGGCAATGGCCGTGCGCAGCTCGGTAAACAAGTCGCCGCTCGATCTCGACGATCTTCTCCTGCGCGTCCAGGACCTTGGTTTCGTACTCTTTCAGCTCCGGCGTGGTGAAACGCTCCGCGTTCACCAGCGTCTGCTTGCGCTCATAGTCCGCTGGCGTGTGATGCAGGTTGGCCTTGCTGATCTCAATGTAATAGCCAAAGACAGAATTAAATTTGACCTTGAGCGAGTTGATGCCGGTGCGCTTGCGCTCGCGCTCTTCAATCTGCGCGATGTATTGCTTGCTGTTGCGGCTCAGGTTGCGCAGGTCGTCCAGCTCTTTATCGACGTCCGGCTGGATCACGCCGCCATCGGCCAGCGTAAGCGGCGGCTCGGCGACCACGGTTTTTTCAATGCGCTCGCGCAGATCAGCCATTTCATCCAGCAGGCCATTCAGTTCGGCCAGCCGCGTCGCAGCTAATCGTCCCAGCGCGACCTTGATCCGCGGAATACGATTCAGGCTGGCACACAGCGCCAGCACGTCGCGCGGGTTCGCCGTTTCCAGCGTCACGCGGCTCAGCAGCCGTTCGATATCCAGCACGCCTTCCAGCGCCCGCCGCAGCTCTTCGCGCGCGACAAATTCTTTTACACCGGCTTCCACGGCATCCAATCGCAGGCTAATCTCCGCCAAATTGATGGATGGCCGCAGCATCCACGACCGCAGCAGGCGCTTGCCCATGGGCGTGAGCGTGGCATCGAGCGCGCGGAAGAGCGTGACCTCGCTGCTGGTGTTGGCAAAGAGCGGTTCCACCAGTTCCAGATTGCGGACCGTAACGGCGTCAAGCACCAGATATTCCTGGCGATCGTAAAAGCCAATGCGGTCCACGTGCTCCAGCGTGCCGCGCTGCGTGGAGCGGACATAATGCAGAATCGCCCCGGCCGCCGTCGCCGCCGCTGGACGTCCCTGCAATCCAAAGCCCTCCAGCGACAGCACGCCCAGCTTGTTCTCCAGCAGAGGCACAGCATAGTCGGGGCTGAAAACCCAGTCTTCCAGCGGCGTTTCCGTAAAGCGCATGGCGCCGCCGCTCTGCTGCAATGCCGCTCCGGTGCCGGACTGATTGCTCTGCGTCTGGCCGCTTGATCTTTGCGCTCGGCCTGAGTTTCCGCGCTGTTCATCGGCGGCTGGTCGAACAATGGCAGGCCGGAAGGATAGAGAACTTCGCGCGGACGCAACTGCTGCAGCTCTTCCACAATGCGACGTTCCGCGTCAGGCCCGCGAAACTCGGTGGCGCGAAACTCGCCGGTGGAAAGATCGAGCGCCGCCAGTCCCACCGCGCCGGACGCGCGAGCCAGCGCCGCCAGAAAATTGTTTTCTTCCGACCCTACGCTCGAATCGATGGCCGTCCCTGGCGTAAGAACCCGTGTGACCTCGCGGCGCACCAGCTTCGTCGCCGCGCTGGGAACTTCCATCTGCTCGCAGATCGCAACCTTAAAGCCCTTGCGCAGCAGCTTCGAAAGATAATTTTCCGCCGCGTGATAGGGCACGCCGCACATGGGGATGGCGTGGTCTTTTTCTTTGTTGCGCGAAGTCAGCGTGATCTGCAGCTCACGCGCGGCCACCACCGCGTCTTCAAAGAAGAGTTCGTAGAAGTCTCCCAGGCGGAAGAAGAGCAGCGCGTTGGGATGCTGTTTCTTGATCGCGGCATATTGCCGCATCAGCGGAGTGGAGGGTTCGGTCATGGGCGAATCAAGGTGCTGGTGAGCGGATTATATAGCGTTCCAAAACGTTCATGAAGCTTTTCAATCGAATGTAAAATTTGCCGGCGAAATCGGCGCAAGTCGGGACGATTTTCAATTCGTTGTCGGAAAAAATAAGAAAAGGCGGCCACTGGCCGCCTTCTAGTAGATCGCGTCCCGGACTCAACTGACTTCTTCCAGCGTTTTCTGGTCAACGTCAAAATTGGAATAGACATTCTGGACGTCGTCAGTGTCTTCCAGCGTTTCCAGCAGCCGGATCATCGAGTTCGCCGCTGCGCCTTCCAGCTTCATATAGTTCTGGGGAATCATGCCGATTTCCGAATGCAACACCTCGGCGCCGGATTTCTTTACCGCTTCCAGCACAGTTTCAAACGCGTTGGGAGGAGTAGTAATTTCCCAGTTCTCGCCATCGTCGCTCAGGTCGTCGCCGCCCTGCTCAAGAACGATGTTCATCAGATCGTCTTCCTTGGACTTGGCCTTGGAAACCACGATCGAGCCCTTCTTATGGAACATCCACGAGACGGAGCCGGCTTCACCCATATTTCCGCCGCCCTTGGTAAAGGCATGGCGGATTTCGCTTACGGTGCGGTTGCGATTGTCGGTGGTGACTTCCACCAGAAGGGCCACACCGCCGGGGCCATAGCCTTCAAAGGTGATTTCTTCATAGTTCACACCTTCAAGTTCGCCGGTACCACGCTGGATGGCCCGCTTGATGTTGTCCGCTGGCATGTTCTCAGCCTTGGCAGCAGCCACAGCCGTGCGCAGGCGCGGATTGCCTTCCGCGTCGCCTCCGCCGCTCTTGGCGGCCATGGTGATTTCCTTAATCAGACGGGTAAATATCTTGCCGCGCTTCGCGTCCAGCGCGCCCTTTTTATGCTTGATTGTGGCCCATTTTGAGTGGCCGGACATGTGGATAACCTCAGAGAATCAAAGATTTACGCAGCCAACAAGGAGAGGCGGCACGCGCCATAAGCGCAGGAAAACAAGCTAGATTATAGCACGAGCTCATGTATCATTTCCGCGCCATGAGCCTGAAGGATTGGGAGCGCGACGTACTCAATCGCCAGCGCAACATCGTGTTTCCGGACACCAACCTGAATGAAGGCCGATTTTACAGGAATATTGCTTCCGGAAAGGCAATCTTCAGCGTAGGACAGAAAGTCAGCCTCCTGATCATCGTGCTTTTTGTGACGATCGTTACGTCTTGGGGTTTGGCGCAAACAATCGCTTCAATCATCGCCCAACCCGATCTTGAAGGCAAAGTGATCGGCCTCTGGGGTTGCATTTATCTCCTGGCGATCCTTCTTTTCTGGATATTTCTCGGGGTCAAAGGTCTTGTTCCTGCCAGCCCAGTTCGCAAACGCCGGAGAGGATATTTGCGATCAGGCAAAGCCGACTGAAGCCGCAACTCACCGTATCACCTTTCCGGCGGTAGAATTTGCGGCGTCTCTCTACGAAACGCATAGACCACCGCGAGGAGCGGCGGGGCCAGCAAGACTCCCCAGAACGGAATAATGATGCCCAAGACGATCGGCGCGACCAATGCAGCCCAGAAAGGCACCTTGGCTGTGCGCTTCATCAGGTAAGGCTGTAGGAAAAGACCGTCCGTGACCATGATTACCGCGAACAGGATCAGCACATAGAAAAAGCGCATGTGATCATTGCTGAACGCTCCCAGCAGTGCCGGGCCGATCAATGAGATCATGACGCCAAAGTTCGGAATAAATTGAAGCACGCCGCCCAGAATCGCCCATAGCGGCGCCCAGGGAATGCCGATGATCCATAATCCCACCAGCCACAGAACTGCTACTGCCAGTGAGTCATAGCACTGGGCAATAAACCAGTTCTTGAGTGCCGTGCCGGTAGTGCGAGCGTGGGAGCGCCAATTCGCCAATCCATAAACCAGTTAACCACAAAGGACACGAAGGAGCACAAAGGTGTATCGATTAAAAGTTGATCTTTCACTCCTTTACGTTTGGATGCACTGTAGGCAGAATCACGGTCCTGTGACAAGAAAACCTTGGATTTTATTCTTCGTGTTCCTTCGTGTCCTTTGTGGTTAAAATAAAACTATGAAATTTGGCGTCATCATTTTTCCCGGCTCCAATTGCGATCAGGATAGTTACAATGCGGCCATTGCCGCCACCGGCCAGCAGGGCGCCATGTTCTGGCATGAATCGCACGATCTGGAAAATTGTGACGCAATCATCCTGCCCGGCGGCTTTGCCTATGGCGATTACCTTCGCACCGGAGCCATCGCCAAATTTGCACCCATCATGGACCAGGTGCGTAAGTTTGCCGCGTCCGGAGGGCTCGTCATCGGCATCTGCAATGGTTTTCAGATTCTATGCGAGGCGGGCCTTCTTCCCGGCGCACTCTTGCGCAACGCGGGGCTGAAATATGTTTGCAAGTTTGTCGATCTCCGCGTGGAGAACGCTGACACGCCATTCACCAACGCTTGCAAAAAGGGTGAGGTGCTCAGGATTCCCATCGGGCACATGGAAGGGAATTACTATTGCGATGCTCAGACGTTCGACACGTTGAAGCGGCAAAACCGCATCGTCTTCCGTTATTCAACTCCGGAAGGTGAGATTTCGGCCCAAGCCAATCCTAACGGATCGCTCGATAACATTGCCGGCATTTGCAGTGAAGGAAGCAACGTACTGGGCATGATGCCGCATCCTGACCGTTGCAGCGAATCGCTGCTTGGTTCAGCTGATGGCGCAAAAATTTTCCGTTCGATGATCACTGCGCCAGTGGTTATACGCTGACAGCAGCCCTCCTCTAAGTCGCTGATTGCATCCAAGCCTTTAGAACCTCCCCTGGGTTCTTACAGACGTTAAACCGACCTGGAGGCTCTCTGCTTATGCGCGTGAAAAACTTAATGGCAACTCTGGCCGCATTTCTGCTCTGTGTGGCAATCGGCTGCACATCCAACAAAGCCAACACACCTGACGTGAAAGACCAGGTTTCTAAAGCACTGGCAAATGCTGGGTACAAAGACGTAAAAGTGGCCACAAACAATGACAAACAACTGGTCACCCTCACCGGCGACGTAAAGACCCAGGAAGATAAAGATAAGGCTGAGGAAGTGGCCAAGAGCGCGGCCACCGGGTTTGTGGTGTCCGATGAAATCGGCGTGCGGCCCGAAGGCGTGGAAAGCGATGCCAGGAAAATTGATTCCAACGTGGATGACGCGATTGAGAAAGACTTCAAGGCTGTGATCATCGCGAACCGGCTGGAAAAACAGCACATCCGCTTTGACGCCAAGAATGGCGTGCTCACCTTGAAAGGCGATGTTGACACTCCCGGACAGCGCCAGCAGGTTGAAAAGCTTGCTGCCAGCGTGCCGAACGTTCAGCAGGTCGTGAACGAGCTGGATATAAAGGGCGCCAAGCGCAGATCGTCATAACCGCGCTTCGTTCAAATGATTTAGACGAGGACGGCAGAAATGCCGTCCTTTAATTTTTAACCCAGCAGGATTGCGAACTGCTAAATCCCTTCGCCATCCGCGCCCGATCCCATCCACGCTTCCTTGTTCACCACGTAGGGCATCCTGGTTTTATCGCCGCCATAGTTTCCTTCCAGAACATCCATCAGTCCCTGAATGCACCGGCCAGCCATGCCTTTCTCGGGATCAGTGGAGAGCCGGGTAATGCGTCCAGCGCTGGCAAAGTGGTGAAACAAGCGGCAGCGATCTTCAATTTCCGGATCGAGCAGCGGTGAATCTGCCGGCAGCGGTTCTCTCTCAAAGACGTCCAGAGCTGCTCCGGCGATCCAGCGCTCCTTGAGCGCTTTGGCCAAGGCGTTCTCATCGACAACTGGGCCGCGAGCGGCATTGATCAGGTAGGCGTCCTTGCGCATAAGCTTCAGCGTGCGTTCATTCATCAGATGGTAGGTCGGCGACTTTCCTTCACGGACCAGTGGCACGTGCAGGCTCACGTAATCAGCTTCAGCCAGTGCTTCTTCCAGACCCACATATTTGATCCAGTTCTTTTCCTTCACCATGCCGAGTTTCGCCCGCAAGTCCATCACCTGCTGCACATGAGCTGCAAACAGATGGTTTTGGTAAACCGGATCGTAGCAAAGCACGTTCATGTCAAAGCCAATGCACTTCTTGATGAGCGCCAGGCCAATGCGTCCGGTTCCGATCACGGCAATGGTCTTGCCGGAAATTTCATCTCCCAGAAAGGGTAGAAACGGATGCCACGCACCCCATTTCTGGTCGCGCACCATTTTTTCGCTGTCCCACATGCGGCGTGAGAGCGTGCCCATCATCAGGAACGTGAACTCGGCAGTTGCGTCATTCAGGACTTCCGCCGTATTGGTGAAAGGGATTTTGTAGCGGTTGGCGTCAGCGCGGTTGATGTTGTCAAAGCCGACCGCGATCTGCGACACAACTTTCAACGTGCCTTTGCCCGCTTCAAAGACCTCAGCATCGATGGGATCGCGCAAGGTGGTGATAAGACCGTCAATTCCTGCGCCAACTTTCTCGGCGATCAGGTTCTTCGGCGGCGCTTCCGGGCCGGGATAAATCTCAAGATCATAACCACGTTCGCGCAACTGGTTTTCCGCTGCGTCGCCGATATGACAAGTGGCGTATACCTTAAATTTATTTTGCATGAATAATTTTTTCGCCGCTGATTTCCGCAGATGAACGCTCATCAACCCTAAATGCTCATAAGCGGTGATGCGAGTTAGCGACCTTATTGGATTTAGATTACAACTTGTGACTGCCGAAACCGATGCGGCAACCGTTGAAGTTGCCGCATTGAAAAATGAATTTCAGATTCAGTTCTGATTCTGATCTGCGTTTATCTGCGCAATCTGCGGCGAAAGGTTTTTAGCTACAGGTTCTTTTCAGCCCAGCCGCCAATGCGCTTGAGCGCTTCGTCCAGGTTCTCCATGGAGTTGGCAATGCTAAAGCGCAGATAGCCTTCGCCGAACTGGCCAAACGCCGTACCTGAAAGACATGCCACGCCTGCCTCATTCAGCAGCGCTTCCGCAAGTTTTTTGGATTCCCAGCCTGTCTTCTGCACGTTGGGGAAGGCATAAAACGCGCCGTGTGGCAAGCGGCAGCTGAATCCTTTGATGTTGTTCAGGCCAGCGATGAATTTATCGCGCCGAGCATGGAATTGCTCACGCATATGGTCCACTGAAGCCTGATCACCCTTGAGCGCTTCCATGCCTGCTACCTGCGTGAATCCTGCGCTGCATGAGTTCACGTTTGTCATCAGGCGGCCAAACTGCAGGGCCAGGTCTTTGCGCATCACGCCATAACCCAGACGCCAGCCGGTCATGGCATACGTCTTTGACCAGCCGTCCAGCATGATCACGCGGTCTCTCCAGCCGGGAAGCGACATGAGCGAATGATGGCGGCCTTCAAAAATCAGCCGGCTGTAAATTTCGTCGGAGAGCACCATGATGTCGCGATCGCCAATGGCCGCCGCGATATCTTTTACGTCCTGCTCCGTGACCACGCTGCCGGTGGGATTGTGCGGAGAGTTGAGCACGATCAGCTTCGTGCGATCGGTGATCAGGTCGGCCAGTTCGTTGGGATCAAGCCGGAAATCTTTTTCTTCCCGCATCTGCAGCGGCACCGGTTTTGCGCCGGTGAAGTTGATCAGCGACTCATAAATAGGAAAGCCGGGATTCGGATAAATAACTTCATCGCCCTCTTCCACCAGCGCGGTAAAAGTGAAATAGATCGTGGGCTTGCCGCCCGGCACAATGACAACTTCATCGGCGGTCACGGGCACGCCATGCGTCCGCGTGACTTCCGCCGCCACGGTTTCACGTAGCGCGGGCATTCCGGCGGAAGGCGTGTAATGCGTGTAGCCCTTATGGATGGCGTCAATCCCGGCATCAATTACATTGCTCGGCGTATCAAAATCCGGCTCGCCGATTTCAAGATGGATAATGCTCCTACCCTGTGCTTCCAGCGCGCGGGCTTTGGCCAGAGTTTCAAAGGCGGTTTCCGTTCCCAGGCGGGCCATACGTTTGGCCAGCCGCAGTTCTGTTGGCGTGGTAACTGGGGTCATTTTTTATCTCTTTTTAGAATTCAGATTACTCGTTGACCGCTTGTTCCTGGCTCTGCGATCGCAACACGTGCGCCACTGTATAAGGCACGCGCCGTTGAGGTTCCTGGAAGTTGCGTACCTGTAGATCGCCCAGCAGACCCAGCGCCAGCATTTGTCCGCCGAACACGATCAATACCGCAGCGGAAATCAGAAGAGGGCCGTGCTCTCCCATCACGCTGATGTGCCATATCAGTTTGGAGAGCATCATCCAGAAGGCAATCCCCATCCCACCCAGCAGTGAAAGCATGCCTACCGTGCCAAACAGGTGCAAGGGACGATACATGTATTTCAGCAGGAAGCGGATGGTGATCAGGTCAAAGAAGACGCGGAAGGTACGCGAAATGCCGTAATGCGAATTGCCCTTGGGACGAACAATGTTCTTGATGGGAATTTCGCAGATCGAAGCGCCATACCATGAGGCCAGCGCGGGAATAAAGCGGTGCAATTCGCCGTAGAGAGGCAGCTGCTGAATGATTTCCCGCCGGTACGCTTTGTACGTGGTGCCGAAATCGTGGATCTGTACGCCGCTCAACTTCGACATGGCCCAGTTGGCAATACGCGACGGGATGCGTCGCATCACAAAGTTGTCCACACGTTCTTTGCGCCATCCGCTTACCAGGTCATAGCCCTGTTCCAGCATTTCCAGGAATTTTGGGATATCTTCAGGATCGTGTTGCAGGTCGCCATCCATGGCGATCACAAATTCACCCTGCGCGTGCGCGAATCCCGCTGCCAGCGCTGAGGTCTGGCCAAAGTTGCGGCGCAACTTGACCACCACCACGCGGCTATCAATGGTCACAATCTCCCGCAGCAGCTTATAGGTGCGGTCCAGACTGCCATCGTCAACAAATACCAATTCGAACGTGTCTCCTGTGGCTTCCATGACCGCTTTTAGCCGATCATAGAGCGCGGTCACGCTCTCCTGCTCGTTATGGAATGGGACTACGATCGAATACTTCGGCATCTCTCCAAAATTATACATCTGTTGTTTGTGCCCTGCGCACCTGAAAATGCGGAAAAGCAGGGAGGTTTCCTTAATGTTTACCGTCCCATTATCTATATTTGCCCCGGATTTTTACGGTTCGGTCCAGTTCGTCCACAACCTCAAGAATTTTGAGCGTTAAGTCCTTATCTAAAGCAGCTGCGGTCAGGAAATCGTGTACCTGCTTCTGCGCCGCCTCCGACCGCTGCCCGCCGATGAAGGCATTCAGCCATGCCAGCATAAAAAAGATCTTTCGCTCGCGCTTTACCTGGGGCAGGGCATCCAGTGCCGGGCCAAGATAGGGAAGCGTAAGGTCAGACTGGTTCCACCAGTTGAAACTGCCCAGGCTCAGCTCGATCCAGTCTTCCGGACGCGCTGCATTGTGGAGATACTCTTCGAAATAGTATTTCTTGGTTTCCGCATCCGGGCGCGCCGCGGCTGCCATATAGGCATATTTCTTGCCATCGCCTGAAGGGTCGCGTTTTTCTTCCGCTGCCAGCACCGCTGGCGCTTCAGGATCGTTCTGTGCGACCAGAGATTCCACGATGTTCCAGCGGTCCAGAGGACGCAGTTCCACGCCTGGCACGGTGAGCTTGCCGCTGAGCACGTCCTTGAGTTGGCCGCGGGCTTGGGCGGTTTCAGCTACGCCGCGCAGCGCGCGAAACCACGTGATGCGCATGTCCTGCGAAGGCGATTGGAGCATCTGATCGGCGGCCACGGCTTCCATCTTCGGCGCCAACTGCTCGCGGACTTCCGTTCTTACATAGCGATGTAGCGCGGTGATCGTCCGGCCGATAATGCTCTGGGCCAGGGATTCATCCTTTTCTGTTGGAAGATTTCGCAGCGCCAGATCGATGTATTCTCGTGGATCCATCTCGGCTTCGCGAACGGAATCCCATAACGATCCCCACAGCAGAGTGCGCTGAAAAACGTCAGTCATGCTTTCCAGTTCGGCCGTCACCGCTTTGCGACTCACAGGATCCAACAGGAGACGGCCGTAAGCCTCGTCCTGATAATTAGCAAAGATGTAACGCGGACAGCTTCCACCTTTTCCGGTAACGAACTCTGTTTTAGCCGTCTTCCATTCAATCCGCGTTTGCGTCTCCGTCTTGCCATAATTCACCACGACCTTGGTCGCAATGGGCCACAAGCCGCCTTCGCCCAACACGTCTTTTTGCGACACACTTATGCGCGTTCTGGTCAAATCGCTTTTTGTTTCGCAGCTCCATTCCACATCCACCTGCGGCATGCCTCTGTGCTTGATCCACGCGTCAGCCCAGGTGCCGAGCGGCTTCTTTGAGACTCGCTCCAGCGCCTTTACAAGATCGCTCCACTCAGCGTTTGAGTAAGCGTGTTCTTTCAAATAAAGCCGCAGGCCGTCGCGAAACTGGTCGTCGCCCACCACAAATGCCAGCTGCTTGATCACGCCCGGCGCTTTGGAATAAACAATCGCGCCATACGCCGACTTGGCGTCTTTCAGGTTGGGAATGTCCTGGTAGATAGGTGTTGTGCCTTGTGTTGAATCGATTGCATAGGCTGCGGGCTTAATCGCCTGATAAAAGCGTTTCCATACGTTTTCGTCCGGCTTCAGTGAGTTCAGCGCGTGGTATGCCATGAACTGCGCGAAGCCTTCTTTAAGCCACAGATCGTCAAACCAGCGCATGGTCACCAGGTCGCCGAACCACTGGTGCGTGAGCTCATGCAGCAGCAGAATGTCGCGATTCAGCCGGTCGCTGTGCGTGGGCGCGGTGCGAAACAGGATCGACTCCTCGCGCAGGAAAGTCGCACCGGCATGCTCCATGCCGCCATAGGCAAAGCCGGGAATCATCACCATGTCGTACTTGGGGAAAGGGAACGGCTGGGCAAAATAGTCGGAAAGATATTTGATGCCATCGGCCGTGATCTGCTGGACGGGCTCGGCTTCTGCTTCCGCTTTCTGCAACTTCGATTTGCGAACGTAAAGCCCCGGCAGCCCCGGCGTGTCGTGGACCTTTTTGAATGGCCCGGCAGCAAAGGCGAAGAGATACGTGCTGATCGGCTTGGTTTCCGCGAAATCAGTGCGCCGGTTTCCTGTCTCTTTCCAGGCTTCGTTCTCGTCTTTCGTTGCCGTGCATTTCCGGAGTGTTGGAGATGACCGTCCAATTCTGCCGGAGTGAATACTTCCAGCTTGAACCTCGCCTTCAAGTCCGGCTGATCAAAGCAGGGAAACGCCATGTCCGCGTCCATCGGAACAAAGAGCGTGTAGATATACTCGCTGCCATCGTCCTTATCTTCAAAGCGCGTAATGGCCTTGCCCGCCGGCGCGACCGGAGCTTTGAAATCGATCACCACCACGTTCTCATCCAGCTTGAGCAACTTGGCGGGAAGCTCGACGTGGCCATTTTGTATTTCCGTCGACGCCGACTCGCCGTTGACCGTCAGGTTGCTGATTGATCCTTCGCGAAAGTCCAGCCATTCCGGCAAAATGCCGCCGGTCGTCGGCGTTCTGCACAAACCGCAACTCTTCATGCCCGCTGATGAAATCTGCCTTAGGCGTGATCGTGAAGGCGAGTTGGTAGCGGACGTCGTTTAGCTGCTGCGCCCGAAGCCGCGCCAGATCGCGTGGAATGCCCACGGGAGCCTGGGGGATAGCGTGAACTGGTCCGAGCACTAGGCAAAATGTTGCTGCCGCTCGCAGCGCTATACCGCCGAATTTGCCGATCACCGGCTCAATCAATCGCACCTACCCCTCCCCCCAGTACCCCAACTATGATTCTAAAGTGCTTAGCTGATTCAACTCCGGGGATGCATCAGTTTAACCCCGGGGATACCCGCTGATTTGTGGCTGAACCGTCCTCAAACTCCTTCAGATCGGCGGCAAAATCCACGCCTGTATAGGGGTGCATAACCATATGTAAACAAACAAGTTATATTAAATTGAGTGCTCCGTTCTTGTCAATGGAAATGTCATACCCGTGGGTTCCGTTGGTCGTTCTCGTTGCTACCTGATAGTCTTTCCTGTTCCCGGGAGATGTAGATTGGACGTAAAGACCTTTTGGCCGCCGCCGTTCTCCGCTTCTCCGTGTCTCCGTGTTGCGATTTTTGCATTTCTCCTGGTTAGCTCGTTCCTAGCGAATGCTCAATCTTCCAGGCCGCTCGATGGCCAGCCCTGGGACTTCGGTGTCTGGGCTGGCGGAGGGTTCAGTGTTCCCGGTGGAACAAAAGACACTCACGCCATAAACGCCGGAGTTCGGCTGGGAAAGGTTTTGACCGATGAACATGGCGGTGCCTTTTTGCGCGGCAATTTCGAATGGTCCGCCGACCTCATTCCTGTTTATTACCTCTGGCAGCCTGCGCCAGCTAAAAATGCCTATGCTGCTTCGGTTAACCCTGTGAACTTAAAGTGGAACTTTATTCATTCCGTCCGGATCGTTCCGTATCTTGAACTGGGTGGCGGTTTGCTTTTCAGCAATCACGCGGTGCCCGTGAATACGTCGCACATAAATTTTGTGACGCATGCAACCATGGGCTTTCAGTTCTTCAACAATGACCGGCGCGCCTTTACGGCAGGAGTCCGCTATGAACACATTTCCAACGCCGGTTTGACGGTTCCGAATCCGGGAATTAACACCGTGCAGTTTCAGGTGGGACTGAACTGGTTTAAGTGAATTGGGTAATTGAGTAATTTGGTAATTACGTAAATTAGAAAGGCTGAGGCGCAGCCGGTTCTCAATTACCAAATTACCAATTTACCCAATTACCAAATCAGACTTTGCTCCCTTTGCGGTGAATCCGCTATTCTTGCCAGTTATGTCCACACTGGTTGAATGCGTTCCCAATTTCTCTGAAGGCCGCGACAAAGCTGTGGTTGACGCCATTGTTGACGCCATGAAAATCCCGGGCGTCTCGCTCCTGGACCGCGAGATGGATTCCGATCACAACCGTTGCGTGATTACCATCGTCGGCGACCGTGAAGCCATTGCCGAAGCAGCAATTCGCGGTGTCGGCAAAGCCTCTGAACTGATCGACCTGACGAAGCACCAAGGCGCGCACCCGCGTATCGGTGCCTCCGACGTGATTCCGTTTATTCCGATTGAGGGCGTCACGATTGAAGATTGCGTCGCCATTGCCCGCAAGGTTGGAGAAGAGATATGGAAGCGCTTTAAGATTCCGGTCTATCTCTATGAATCAGCAGCTACAAATCCAGATCGGCAAAACCTCGAAAATATCCGGCGCGGTCAGTTTGAAGGACTACGTGAAGACATTCTGGTGAACCCGGCGCGCTGCCCGGATTTTGGAGATCCCCGATGCCATCCCACGGCAGGAGCCACAGTCGTGGGCGCGCGCAAAGCGCTCATTGCCTATAACGTATTTCTCAACACCAAAGATGTCGATATCGCCAAAAAGATTGCCAAGGCCGTGCGCTACTCTTCCGGCGGACTGCGCTATGTAAAAGGCGCGGGATTTGAAGTCCGCGGACTGGCCCAGGTGTCGATGAACTTGACCGACTTTGAGCAGACGCCTATCGCCCGCGTCTTTGAATTCGTAAAGCGAGAAGCTGCGCGCTACGGCGTGCAGCCGCTGAGCAGTGAGATTGTCGGACTCATTCCCAAGAAAGCGCTGGAGCAGGCGGCCGAGTGGTTCCTGCAGGTAGAGAATTTTGATTCTTCAATGATTCTTGAAAACCGGCTTGCGGCAGTTACCAGCGGGAAGATGGCTGTGGGAGGAATCCGCGCCGGAGTTGAGCCGTTTATCGAACAGCTTGCCGCGCCCACGGCTACGCCCGGTGGAGGCAGCGCGGCCGCGTCTGTTGCGGCCATGGCTGCAGCGCTGGGCAGTATGGTTGCGTCCATGTCGCGGACGAAAAAAGCTTATGCGCAGCATGAACCACAGCTGAGCGCGGCGCTGGCCCGGCTGACGCAGCTTCGGGAAGAATTGAAGGCCAGTATCGATGCGGACGCCGAGAGCTACAACCACGTCTTGGCGGCGTATAAGCTGGCTAAGACTTCCAGCGACGGTGAAGCCGCGATCGAAACAGCCATGAAAGGCGCTACCAGCGTGCCAATGGATACGGCGCAGAGAGCTCGCGAAGTCAAAGACATCGTTGAGACGCTGAAGCCAATTACCAGTCCTAATATGGCTTCTGACCTGACCGTGGCGTTATCCCTGGCCAGTGCGGCCATTGTGGGGGCCTTAGCTAACGTTGAAATCAACCTAAGCTCATTAAAAGATGCTGATTTTGTCGATGAGATACGTTCAAGAGTAGTGGAGCTCCAGAGGTGAATACCTTAAGTAATGGGAAATTAGCATCCTGAGCTGCACCTGAACGCATCAGATTAAGCAAAACCGGACTAAAATATGACTATGAAACGCACTCTTGTTATCATGCTGGCTTTTTTATCCAGCGGACTGACTGCTTTTGCTGCTTCACTTGGTACGGCCGCGCGAACCGTGATTCCCATTGAGGTCCAGCAGATCATTAACGTCGATTACCGGCGCATGAAAAATTCTGACACGGCCATGGACATGAAGGCCAAGCTCCTTCCGCCGAACATGAAGCAGTTTGAGGATGCGCTGAAAGATATCGGCGTAAATCCTGACAAGGACATTGACCAGATCACGCTGGCGTCTTTCCGGATGAAAGATCAGGGCTTGCAGATGATCGGCATCGCGCAGGGGCAGTTCCCGCGCAAAAAGCTGATGCTCAAGATCACCAGCCAGAAAATCAAGGGCACTAAGAAGAACGGTTCCATCATTTATCCCATGGCCGGGGGGATGCAGATGACCTTCCTGGATGACTGGACCATGTTGTTTGGCGACATTGCCGCAGTCAAGGCCGCGCTGGATGCCCGCGACAATTCCAGCCAGAGCCTGAATGCCAATCGCGACATCACCGACCTGATTCCCAACGTCGAGGCCGGAACGGTCTGGAGCGTGCTGGATTCAGCCGGGACGGAGACGATGTTGAAGTCCGCACTGGGCAGCGCAGCCGAACTGGGCGAATTTGACACCATGAAAAAAAAGCTTCTGGGCTCGCGCTATACCATCGACTTTGATCATGGCGTGGAGTTCAACCTGAATGTTCTGACCTCTGACAACGTGACCGCTTCAACTCTTTCTTCCGTCCTGAAGGCCGGCATTTTGTTCAAGAAAATGGATGCCAACCCTACGGAAAAAGCCGCGATCGACGGTACCACTGTGGACAGCGATACCAATAAGCTGGTGGTGAAATTCAAAGCGGATGACAAGAATTTTCAGCAGCTGATTCAATCGCCGATGTTCGCGTCCGTGGTGCGGTAAAAAGAGCTTTGACCACAAAGGACACGAAGAAACACAAAGGGAAAGCAGGAGCAACACCTTTGTGAATCCTTCGTGTCCTTTGTGGTTAAACGAATTTACAACTCTGCGCTCACGGCATGCGCCAGCTCTTTGAGTGACTTCTCGTTTCTCCGGTACCACATCCATAGGCCGTGTTTTTCCGCCTGCACCAGACCGGCCTTCCGCAGAATCGACATGTGGTGGGAGATGGTAGGCTGTGAGAGCGTTACGTGGTCCTGAACGTCGCAGGCGCACATACCCACGCCTTTTCCAATGGAGCATTGGCCCTTTTGCTTCAACAGTCGAAGTATCTTTACGCGCGCTGGATCGGCTACTGCTTTGAGCGCCAGGACGAGTTGTTTATCGGTCATAGGCATGATTCTTATCAGTACACGCACAGATCGATTTTGGTCAATATGAAAATCGTCTATTGACCGCGCTTGCCAACCTCTGTTTTCCTAGATGTAGCATGGAATTGCGCAAAGATCCGATTACACGCTCGTGGGTCATCGTGGGCGATGACGTGGAGCGCCCCGCCCAGCCCGGACATTGCCCATTTTGTCCGGGAGCGCAGAACGCGCCGCAGGTGATTGCCACGTTGAACGGCAACGAGCTTGGCGGAGGTCCAATCTCTGCGATGGTGCATCCGGCGCCGCTCTACCGCATTGAGGGCGAGCCACATCGTCACGCGGAAGGCATCTATGACGCCATGAATACGGTCGGAGCGCATGAGGTGCTGGTGCAGAGCATCCGCCATGATATTGAGTTGTGGCAGTCTTCTGACGCTGAGATTTCCCAGTTTCTGTTGCTGACTGCCCAGCGCATCCAGGACTTGAAAGGCGACCTGCGCTTCAAATATGTGACCATGTTCAAGAATCATGGGCCCGCCGCCAGCCAGGAATTCGATCACCCGGTTTCCGAACTGACGGCCACTACGTTTGTTCCGCGGCGCGTTCTTTATGAGTTGAGGGCTTCGCGCGATTATTACCTGGAAAAAGAGCGCTGCGTTTTTTGTGACACGCTGGGACAGGAATTGCGAAATTCCATCAGGATCGTCGAAGCGCTGAATCACTATGTTTCCATGTGTCCGTTTGCTTCGCGCGTGCCTTATGAAATTTGGATCATGCCGCGCAAACATGAATCATCTTTTGAGCGGTCGATTACCTCGAAGTCGGCGCATTTGGGCGAGCTAGCGGGGTTGATCCGGCGAACCCTGCAAAGGGTGATGAGTGTTTCGGAATCGTTTTACCTGGTGCTGCACACGGTGCCCAACACCTATCAGAAATCGAACATCCTCCAATACTGGAAAACCGTGGATGAGGACTACCATTGGCATATTGAAATCCTGCCAATCATGGGCACCAAGGCCAAGCCGTATTTCCTGAAAGAGGTGTATTACACCCACATTTCGTCAGAGTCCGCGGCGGAAAAGTACCGCAAGATGGCGATCCGCTAGCACCGGACGGCATGCGCTGACTGGTAAAATCTATCCGTCATAGGTGAAAGGCTTTATCATCCATTCACCCCATGGCGTGTGAGATAGGAGTCCACTATCTCGAGCAGTTCGCGCCAGCTGTTCCGGATCGCGGCTGGCTCTTGTTGAGTGTGGGTAGACAGCGCCTGCTCCATCTTCGGAGTGAGGCTGTAATCATCATCGAAAATCTTATGCTGCATAGCTCCCAAGTGCCGGCAATGGGCTTGCGATGCGACACACTTCTCTCAGCCCGCGGAAAGACACACATGTGCAGTCCGGCAGGTGCGGGGCATAATAGCTAACCAGCGTCCCCGGATCTCAGGGCGCAAGGCCGACTTACACACGCCGGCGTTACAGCTATCGCCGTGCTCGAAAAAAATTGTCTTGTGTCACAGTCGCGGCATTTGCTTCCGTCGAGCCGTTTTGCGGAGAGCGCAAAACGAAATGCCCAAAGCGGCTGGCTTCCAATAGTTGCGGACAAAGGCAGACTAACCCAAGAGAGTTGGAAACAGTACGAAGGTACTTATCGAGCACCCACTCGTCGCACAGCACTGTCTCTTCGCTTTTGAGAAATGATGCATCAGATAGAAACAAAACGGTTTATGGGCCACAGGGCAGATTCCATCGTTTTACGATGAGATCCAACAAGTGCAGGCGGGCAAAATGAATCGGATGATGCCTGACAACTAACATCGCCAGTATTCACAGCCACCAAGCGGATCTGACGGTCCAGGCCCCCGGTGTGCGGTTTATACACGTCTTGTGTTGGCCTCACGGCTATAATTTGCAATAACCTATGCTTCCGTTGTTCTGGTTACGCGTGGCCCTCAGCCTTTATGGCATGGGCCTGTTGTACGCCCTGGCATCATTCTGGGGCGGCAGGAAAGTCCTGACCCGAATCACCCTGCCGGCCGTGGGGCTGGGCATGGTGTTTCATTTTGTATCCATCGTTGAAAACGCCATGTTCAGCGGCACGTGGACGCCCACCTCAATGCATGGGCTGGAATCATTGCTGGCGTTCGTGCTGATGGTGTTTTTCTTTATCGTTTACGGGAGATTCCGCGCCACGTCGCCGGGACTCGCCGTGTTTCCATTGGTTTTCTGGCTCACTTTTTCAGCGTCTTCTTACGCTGAGCCGACTGAGCCTTCGGCTCCGCTATTTGTAAGCACGCAATGGATTTACATCCACGTTGCTCTGATTCTTGTCGGATACTCGGCGCTGTTCTTCAGCTTTGTCGCCAGCATTCTGTACCTGATCCAGGAACGAAATCTAAAGACCAAGGCAGGGATGCATGGATTCTGGTCTCGGCTGCCGGCGCTGGCCACGATCGACGAAATTGGCTTCAAGTGTCTGATCTGGGGCTTCCCGTTCATGACGCTGGGACTCATTGCCGGATCGATTCTGGCGGAAGCACGTTTTGGCAGCCGCTATTTTGCCGATCCCAAAATTTTGTTATCCGGACTGATGTGGGTCATCTACATGGTCCTGCTCTACACGCGCTGGAACGCAGGATGGCGAGGACGGCGGGCGGCGTATCTGGCGACATTTGCGTTTGGCGCGGCGGTGCTGGCCTGGGCCGCCAATAATTTCAGCCAGACACACAGGTTTATTGCTCAATGAACTTTCACGTTATCGGCGTGAACCACAACAGCGCACCGCTTGAGGTGCGTGAGCGGCTGGCGGTGCCTGAAACGCAACTGCCGGACGCCATCCGCAGCCTGGTGCAGCAACCCGGCGTGGATGAAGGCATGGTGCTTTCCACATGCAATCGCGTTGAGGTGGTTACCAGCATCAAGCAGGGCGCTGATTTGCGAGGATTTCTGGGCAGTTATTTTGGGGTGAGCCCCACAACACTGAATTCTCATATCTATGAATTTGAGCAGCGCGAAGCGGTGCGCCATGTGTTCCGCGTTGCGTCCAGCCTCGACTCCATGGTGGTAGGCGAGCCGCAGATTTTAGGTCAGGTCAAGGAAGCGTATGCTCTGGCGCGCGGGTTGGGGGCAATCCATTCCGGACTGGAAGCCCTGCTGTCCCGCGCTTTTGCCGTAGCTAAACGAGTGCGGTCAGAAACCTCAATCGGCAGCTCTAGCGTTTCCATTGCTTCCGTGGCCGTGCAGCTGGCGGAAAAGATTTTCGGATCGCTGGAAGACAAGACCGTCTATCTGGTGGGCGCAGGCAAGATGGCGGAACTGGCGGCGCGTCACCTGATCGCTCACGGCGCAAAAAACATCATCGTCAGCAATCGCACGCACGAGCGAGCTGTGGAACTGGCGGAAAGTTTTGGCGGACGCGCCGTTTCTTTTGACCAGTTGCACGAGACCTCGGACAGCGCTGACATCATTCTGACTTCAACTGGCGCTCCGGAGCCGATCTTCCGCCGCGAGCATGGCGAGCGTCTGCGCAAAGGCCGTCGCAGCCGTCCTGTGTTTTTCATCGATATTGCCGTACCGCGCAATGTTCATCCGGATATGAACAAAGTGGACGGAATGTTTGTGTATGACGTGGATGACCTGCAGTCAGTGGCGACAGACAATGCAAGTGAACGCAAAAAAGAAGCCGAGCGCGCAGAGAAAATTATTGAGCTTGAGGTCGACCGTTTTGCTTCGCGCATGAAGTCGTTGGCTGTGGTGCCGACGATTCTTTCGCTTCAGGAATATTGTGAGACCATTCGGCAGGCGGAGATTGACCGTATCCGCGGCAAGCTGGGAACGATCACGCCAGAACAGGAAGCTGCTATCGACGCTATGACGCGTGGCATCATCAATAAACTGCTGCATACGCCCATTACCACGCTCAAATCATCCACCGATCACCCTGAGGCTGCTACCATCCATGAGATGATCAGGCGGCTGTTCAATCTGAATACTGGAAAACCGAAAGAGTAAATGGCCAAACTTAGAATAGGCTCGCGAGGCTCGCAGCTGGCGCTGTGGCAGGCGAACCATGTAGCGGCCTTGCTGGGTGCTCAAGGGCATACCGTCGAGATAGAGGTTATCAAGACCACGGGCGACAAGATCACCAGCGTTGCGCTGGCCAAGGTCGGAACCAAGGGAATGTTCACGAAGGAGATTGAAGACGCGCTGCATGAAAAGCGTGTGGATCTGGCCGTGCACAGCCTGAAAGATGTCCCCACGGACCTGGCGGAGGAGTTTGAGCTGGCGGCGATTCATGAAGCGTGAAGACCCGCGCGACGCTTTTATTTCCATAAGGTTTTCCAGCCTGGAAGATTTGCCGCAGGGAGCGAAAGTCGGCACCAGTAGTCTGCGCCGGCAGTGCCAGTTGAAGGCGGTGCGTCCGGATCTTGAAGTATTCCCCCTGCGCGGCAATGTGGACACACGCCTTCGTAAGCTCGAATCTGGCGACTATGCAGCCATCATTCTGGCCGCCGCTGGTGTACACAGGCTGGGATTAGATCGGCATGTGCGCTCACATATTTCAGCCGACGTGATGTGCCCGGCGGTAGGGCAGGGTGCGCTGGCGATTGAGATTCGCCGAGGAGATCAGCAGACTAAAACACTGCTGGCTTTCTTGAATGACGCCGATACGCAGGCGGCCATCAATTGTGAGCGCGCGCTGCTGGGATCGATGGGAGGCGGGTGCCAGGTACCCATAGGAGCGTATGCTGAGAAGCGAGCTGGCCGTCTATTTCTTCGCGCCATGGTGGGCCGGCCTGACGGCAGTGAAATTTTACGCGAACAGGCCGAAGGGACCGATGGCGTGAAACTGGGCCGCGAAACAGCACAGATGTTGCTGATGCGCGGCGGCGACAAGATTCTGAACGAAGTGTACGCGCAGGAAGTGGAAGTGCCGAAGCAACCATGACGACCAAAGTAGCCAAGAGCCCTAAGAACGAAGAGCCATTGAGCGGCTGGCGCATTTTGACTACCCGCGCCAGCAAGCAATCAGGCGGTCTGGCCGCGCCTTTGCGCGAGATGGGCGCGGAAGTGATTGAAATTCCCACCATCGAAATCAAGCCGCCCAGCAGTTACAAGACGCTCGATGCTGCGCTGAGGAACATCAGCAAGTATGACTGGCTGATTCTTACCAGCGTAAACGGCGTGGAAGCGTTGTTCGCGCGGCTCAAAAAATTGCGCATTGCGCCGGAGAAGCTGGCGCATCTCCAGGTAGCGGCCATTGGGCCGGCGACGCAGCGGGAAATCGAAATGCAAGGTATGAAAGTTGCCGTGACGCCGGAGAGATATGTCGCAGAATCTGTCGTCGAAGCTTTGAAAGACAAGACGAAAGGGAAGCGCGCTTTGTTGGTTCGGGCCAAGGTCGCACGTGATGTGCTCCCCACGGAGCTACGCAAGTCCGGCGCAAAGGTGGACGTAGCCGAGGCCTATGAGACGCATGTCCCCAAGGGAGCTAAGGCAAAACTCAACCGCCTGTTTTCCAATAACTCATCCCGGCCGGACATTGTAACGTTTACAAGCTCGTCCACGGCAACAAACTTTTTGGCACTGCTGGAAAAAGACCATTGGCACGGGCTGCGCGAGATATGGCTTGCGTCAATTGGCCCGGTCACCAGCGACACGCTGCGCCAAGCCGGATTCAAGCCGAACATTGAAGCGCTGGAATACACGATGGAAGGCCTCGCATTGGCAATCGCCAAGCATGTGCTAACGACCCATCGGACCGACTAACCTTTTCACCGCAAAGGACACAAAGAGCGCAAAGGAACATCCGTTTAAAATCAAATCTTTGCGTCCTCTGCGTCCTTTGCGGTAAATCGCTCAGCTAAATGAGATGATCATTCAAGATTGCAGCCGCACTTTGCCGGTTCAGCGTATTTCTTCAAGAAATCAGCTACGCGCGTGTAAGCATCAATCTGGTTTTCGATTTTGGCAAAGCCATGGCCTTCGTTTTCATATATCTTCAGCTCCGCAATCCCGTTACGCTTCTTGATCGCGCTGGCCACCTGCTCGGCTTCCGTCTTAGGACAACGAGGGTCGTTGCCCCCAGCCAGCAGCAGCAATGGCGCTTTGATCTGGCCGACAAAATTAATCGGCGAGCGTTCCTGCAGACGCGCCTTGTCCTTCACCGGATCGCCCATAACCGCGATGTTATATTGCCGCAGCAGCGGATCTTCGTTCTCAAGTTCGGTGAACCAGTTGACGAAAGGGGCAATCGCCACCCCAGCAGCCCATAGATCCGGCGCTTTGGTTACTGCCATCATGGTGAGATAGCCGCCGTAACTACCGCCCATCACTGCAATTTTTTTCGGATCGATAAAGCCGGTCTTCTTGATCCACTCTGCGGCGGAGATCACATCTTCCAGGTCGCCGCCACCCATATCGAAACGATTGGCGTCTTCGAACTCTTTCCCAAAGCCGGCTGAGCCGCGAAAAATCGGCGCAATTACAAAATACCCCTGGTTGACGAGATATTGGATGCCGCGGTTAAAGGAGTTGAGTGTCTGCGCCGTCGGCGCACCGTAAATATAGACAATCGCCGCGTTCTGTCCATTTTTCTCAGCGTTGTATGGCACGTAAACTGAGGCCGGGATCTGCCATTTCCCGTCCTTGCTTGCATAGTGCACCAGAAAGGGCTCGACCATGTCTTCACTGCGCACTCCTCCAACCAGCGAGCGAGTTATCTGCTGAGGCTTTTCCATTGTGAAGTCATAAGTCCAGAGATCGTTTGGAGCGTTGGCGCCCTCGTGGAGATATAGGAGCCGTGCGCCATCGTGGCTGAATGCTGTTTCCGCTCCTGCCAGGGAGTTGATGCCTTTCGGCGACCGGCAGTGCATGCGTCTGCTTTGCCGCCAGCTCATACACAAAAATGCCCTGATTGCCATCGACGTTCGCAGTCCAAATAAGGCGCTTGCCGTCATGAGAGAAGTTTCCGGAGTTGACGTCCAATTTGTCGCTTGTAAGCCACGTAATCTTTTTCGTCGCGACGTCCAGAAGCGCCGGCATTCTGATATCCGTTTCCTGCGTTGGAGGTAATAAGCACTGTCTTGCCGTCCGGCGAGATGTCTGTTGCCATGAAGCTGTGCTCGCCCTGATGCTGCGTGAGGTTCGTGGCGCGGCCACCTGCCGAATTAACGATAAAAATATTTCCATCTTTTCCGTCCGCGCGCTGCTGCGTGAAGACGATCCACTTGCCATCCTTTGACCAGATGGGATCAACATTGCTCAACTGTGTCGGCGTGTTGCTGGTAAGGTGGATGACTTTTTTGGTAAGAACTTCCATCACATCAAGCTCATAGTTGGGCGACTGTTTTGGCTTTACGCTGTAGGCCAGCTTCTCCCCGTCAGGCGACCACGCCGCGCCTTCTTCGGAAACTTCAGGGGTATTGGTGAGGTTCACGACCTGGCCATTTGTAGTGGACACCAGGAAAAGGTCCCACTGCTCATTGCCGTCATAATCAGAGTTGTAGGCGATCCAGCGGCCTTTGGGCGACCACGAAATATTGATCTGGCGTTGATTGCTGATCGTGAGTTGCGTGGGCCAGCCGCTCTGGGACGGCACCAGCCAGATGTTGTATCGTCCGGAGATCGTGGTGACGAATGCGATCTGCTTATCGTCCGGCGACCATGACGCATAGGCGATGGCACGAGTCATGTAAAGCTTGTCAATGGTGAGAGGCTGGATATCAAATTTTTGTTTGGAGGCGATCTGCGCGGGATCAGTGATGACGGCTGGGGATGGCGCGGGCGTTTGAGAAACCAGGGACGTCGATAAGAACGCGAGAAGTGTAAACAGTAATTTCATCAAATTCCCTTAACGCTTAACTGCAAGACCTACCAAGGAGACACAGAGACACGGAGAGCTGCCGAAACACGTAATTACCAAATTAAAAAGGCAAATAACCACATAGGATACGAAAGAGCACAAGGTGGTCAGATTCGCATGCGTGTCCTAATTCCGGCGATGCTTGGCAATTTTGGTATTTCCGGCAATTCTCCGTGTCTCCGCGCTCCGTGGTAGATGTTTAAGGCTTCGCCGTCTTATGTATCTCCACGGTTGACCACGTCTTGTCCGCGGCGTGGCAGATATTTTCCAGAGGGCATTCGGCGCACTTGGGCCGTCGCGCAATGCACAAGCGCGCGGCCGTGATGGATGATCTGATGAGAGAAGTCGATCCACTTGGCCTGCGGGATCACTTTCATCAGGTCTTGCTCGATGTTTTTTGGATCGACGGCTTTCGTGAGTTCGAGCCGTCGAGAGATGCGATGCACGTGCGTGTCCACCACAATGCCCACACCTTGCCCAAACCATGATCCCAGTACAACATTGGCCGTCTTCCGGGCGACGCCGGGGAGAGAGAGCAGTTGGTCCATATCGTCCGGGACCTGGCCGCCAAAATTTTCCATGATCGCTTTGGACGCGCCGACCACTGATTTTGCCTTGTTGCGATAAAAGCCGGTGGGCCTGAGATCAGGTTCAAGCTCTTCAGGCGTTGCGGCCGCCATTGCTTGCGGTGTGGGATACTTCTGGAACAGCCCCGGAGTAACCTTGTTCACCATCACGTCAGTGCATTGGGCTGAGAGAATGGTGGCAATCAGCAGCTCCCAGGCATTGTTGTGGTGCAGGGCGCAGCGGACATTGGGATAGCGCTGGTCCAGCCGATTTAGAATGTCCTGAACACGTTCCGGCGCTACGGGGTTATAGCCGCTTTTAGCCGATTTACTCTTCGCCGCTTTTGGTTTTACAGGACGGGCGGCCTTGGCGGGCGGTTTCGGTCGGGACTTGGTTTTAGCAGCGGATGTTTTTGCAACGGGCATGACACAAAATCTAAAGCAGCGGGCTTACAATCACAATAGGCATAGGGAAGAGGGCAAGAGAAAAAGATGGCAACAACCACAAAGGCAGAGATGAAAATCCAGAGCAGTGACCTGCATGCGGTACCGCTTACGATTGAAGGCTCCAGCGTATTGCACCAGATGTTTCGCTTCCGCTGGGCGGAATGGCGCAAGCTGAGCCCGGCGCAACAGCATGAGATTGCCGATGAAGCTTCAGCCGCGCTGCTGAAGATGGAAAACGATGTTGCCGGGCAGACTGCCATCTTTTCTTTGCTCGGTCATAAAGGCGATCTGCTGGTGGTCCACTTCCGCAACTCTTTTGACCAGCTTAAGGCCGCCGAACTGGCCATTTCACGCCTGCGGCTGAGCGATTATCTGGAGCAGACCACGTCTTATCTGTCGGTGGTGGAACTTGGCCTGTATGACTCTTCCGTAAAGATGTATCGCGCCTTGCGTGAGCAGGGAACTCAGCCGCATTCGCCGGAGTGGAATGAGGTAATCGAAGAGACGATTAAGCGCCAGACCGAGGCGATGCGTCCGCGGCTGTTCCCGCAGATTCCGCCCAACCGCTATATCTGCTTTTATCCCATGGACCGCCGCCGCGGCGAAGACAAGAACTGGTACAGCCTGCCCATTGAAGAGCGCCAGCGCCAGATGGAAGAGCATGGGCTGGTCGGTCGCCGCTACGCCGGGACCGTGCGGCAGATCATCACCGGGTCGATCGGCTTTGACGATTGGGAGTGGGGCGTGGATCTTTTCGCCGACGATCCGCTGATCTTCAAGAAACTGATCTACGAAATGCGCTTTGATGAGGTCAGCGCCGTGTATGCCTTGTTCGGGACGTTTTATGTGGGCGTACGCTGCCCGGCGGCGGGGTTAGAAGAGTTGTTCAGTGGCAAATTGCCGGATTGAGAGCGAGGGTAGCCGCAGATTTGCGCGGGATGAACGCAGATCACAAGAATCAAGCCGCGAATTTCGCGAATCAACACGAATGAAAACCAAGATAATTCTCGTGTTTCGCGTTGATTCCCGGCAGAACTCTAACCCTCAGGATACGATTGCTCTCAACCCGTTTTGGCTGATTGCTAATCTCTGATTGCTGGTTGTGGTTCGCAGCCATTGACCTATATGAGCCTCACTTATTACTCTGGAATCCATGGTCAAAGCCGTGCAAGCAGGTCAGGTCTGGCGCAGTGACGAAAACGGCGATAACTTTCTCGTCACCAAGGTTTATGGCGAATTGTTCACCCAGTACGCTATGTTGCGGCCGGCGAAAGTCAGCGCCCCGGATGCCGAAACCATCCGCGTGAAGATCACGAAGGACGATAACGGCATGACCTTGCCGGGATATACCTTCACCCAGGACTCGCAGGATTTTTGATTCGCGGTTTAAAGACTCCCACTGAATGATAGAAAAAGTTATTGCTGCCCTCGCCGGGTTTATCATCGCCGTAATCTCAAAAGCCGGATATCTCGGTGTGTTGCTCCTAATGGCCATCGAGTCGGCCTGTATTCCACTGCCGTCAGAAATCATCATGCCCTTTGCCGGATATCTGGTTTACCGCGGCCAATTTAACCTTTTGCTTGCAGCGACGGCAGGCGCGATCGGGTGCAACCTTGGTTCAGTCGTTGCCTATGAGATTGGACATTATGGTGGAAGGCCGCTGATTGAGCGATATGGAAGCTACATTTTCCTTGGTCGACATGAATTGGACCTGGCGGAGCGATTCTTCAAGCGCTTTGGCGCCATCGCGGTTTTGATCGGACGATTGCTTCCGGTGATCCGGACATTTATTGCGCTGCCCGCAGGCGTAGCAAAGATGCCGCGTCTGCGCTTCCACGTTTACACGTTCATTGGCTCATGGCCGTGGTGCTTTGTTTTGGCATGGATCGGCATGAAGCTGGGCGAGCACTGGGACAAGGACCCGCGACTGAAACAGTGGTTTCATCGTCTGGACGCAGTGATTATCCTGCTGCTGGTGGCGGGCGTCACATGGTTTGTGTGGTCGCACTGGAAGGGCCGCGTTCGGGCAGCGGAACATCCTGAGCAGATGAAAATGAAAATCGTGGCGAAGCTCATCACCGTGAGATTTTCTTTGCAGCTCTTCGAATAGGCAGCAGTTTCGGCCTGTCCCTTGCTTTCGTCTGTTTTGGAACGAATGACGGACTTTGGTGGAATCGGGGCTACGCGATAAGGGTCTGACCGCGTTGCCTTTTTCTTCTTAACTTTGCTGAATACGCGCTTTTGCCACGCAGTTATGTTCCTACCGACTCCCTCTGATACCATCGCGCCCGATGCTTTTAGTTTACAAACACTGCCCAAATACGAGAAGATACTAAGTTTCCACTCACATCAAGGACGGTCCCGTATTAATGGCTTCTTCTGCTGCTGAAAAGACGACTGCAACCAAAATAGCTCCTGCCCGCGGTAAACTGGGCGTAATGATTGTCGGCATGGGGGCTGTGGCCACCACGTTTGTTGCCGGCGTTGAGGCCATTCGGAAGGGAATCGCCAAGCCCATTGGATCGCTCACGCAGATGGGGACCATCCGGCTGGGAAAGCGCACGGACAATCGCTCGCCCAAGATCAACAAATTTGTGCCGCTGGCCAATTTGAAAGATCTGGTTTTTACCGCATGGGACATTTTTGAAGAAGATGCTTATGCTGCCGCCATGAATGCCGGCGTGCTGGAAAAAGATTTGCTCAACCAGATCAAGCCATTCATGCGCTCCATTAAGCCGCGCAAGGCGGTGTTTGATCGCAATTATGTGAAGCTGCTGGACGGCAAACACGTAAAAAAAGGCAAGAACAAGCGCGATCTGGCGGAGCAGTTGCGGGCTGACATTCGCGACTTCAAGAAGAAGTCCAAGGCTGACCGGCTGGTGATGATCTGGTGCGCGTCCACGGAGACGTTCACCAAGCAGAGTGCGGTGCATCAGTCGCTGGACGCATTTGAGCGCGGCCTGAAGGAGAACGATCCCAATATCGCGCCGTCAATGATTTATGCCTATGCGGCACTGATGGAAGGCGTGCCATTCGCCAATGGCGCTCCGAACCTGACCGTGGACATTCCGGTGATGATGGAGCTTTCCAAGGCCAATAACGCTCCGATCGCTGGCAAAGATTTCAAGACCGGCCAAACGCTGATGAAGACCATTCTCGCTCCGGGATTCAAGGCACGTATGCTGGGCATGAATGGCTGGTTTTCAACGAACATTCTGGGCAATCGAGACGGAGAAGTGCTGGAAGATCCCGGCTCATTCAAGACCAAGGAAGAATCCAAACTTTCCGTGCTCGAC
This sequence comes from Terriglobia bacterium, assembly GCA_963732195.1. GTDB lineage: Bacteria > Acidobacteriota > Terriglobia > Terriglobales > Acidobacteriaceae > Angelobacter. The sequence goes on from CAVSYO010000002.1 coordinate 209,068, forward strand.
CGCATTCTGCAGCCGGAGCTCTATCCCGATCTTTATGGAAACATCCACCACAAGGTACGCATCAATTACTACCCGCCGCGCGGCGATAACAAAGAGGGCTGGGACAATATCGACATTTTTGGCTGGCTGGGCTATCCCATGCAAATCAAAGTGGATTTCCTGTGCCGGGATTCGATTCTGGCCGCGCCTATCGTGCTCGACCTGATTCTTTTCCTCGATCTGGCAAAGCGCAGCGAGGCATTGGCTGGTCTGGGAGTGCAGGAATGGCTGAGCTTCTACTTGAAGTCGCCGATGACAGTGCCGGGACTTTATCCGGAGCATGACCTTTTCATCCAACTGATGAAGCTGAAAAACACGCTACGCCATCTGCGCGGCGAGCCGCTCATCACTCATCTCGGACTTGAGTATTACGATTAAGCAGCCCACGCCGCTGCAGAGCTCTGCATCAGAATTATTATGAGGCCTGCTCCTCTGGATCGTGAGTCTCGCGTTTGGACTGCTGCTATCCAGCTCGGCTGTGTTTGCCGTGGATGGAACATTCTCGGGAAAGATTGCCGACCCGCCAGCGAACGAGCCTGCGGTAAAAGGCTGGATCTTCGTCCAAGGCAGAAACCAGATGCTGCGGCGGGTGGAGGTGGCGCACGCGGAAATTGTCTACGGCGAAGAGGTCCCAGCCTCAAACCAACGCCACAGCTGCAATTCTGATTGTCTGATTAAAGGGCAGGAAGTCAGGATCACGGCCCATCAGGACGCATCCGGCGAGTGGCGGGCAAAACGGGTAGAAATCCTGAAATTGACCAATCAAACCACCGAAAAACGGCTGAGCGCCGGGTCTTTACCTGAACTTTACCCATTTTGGCGACTTTTGTGAGGTAACCACCTCTAACGATTTGTGCATCGCACCTTCTACGGGAGAAATCTAATCCAGTCAGTGTGGTTCGGGCGTTATAATGAGGACGTCTCTCCCAGAAGCCCGTTCGGCAGGAGTGTACTTATGAAATTCCGTTCCCTATCGCTTGCGCTAGTGCTGGTCGCTGGCATCAGCCTTTCTTCTTCGGCTTTTGCCCAGGATGACAAAACCAAAACACAGACTCCCAGCAGTCAGCCGCAGCCTGCCGATCAGAAGCCGACAGCCACTGACCAAAGTCAGGTACAGCCCACAGATCAAAAACCGGCAGCTAGTGACCAGAGCCAGACGCAGCCGGTAGCGGACCAGGAACAGCCGGTCGCTGACCAGACCAAAGACACAGACAAAAAAGACGCCGACAAGGACAAGAAAGATAAAGATAAAGACGCAGACAAAAAAGATAAAAAGGACAAAGACAAGAAAGACGCCAAAAAGCACAGTGGCGGCAAGGACGACGTGGACGCCATTGGCAATCGCAAAGTCGCTGGTTGGGACTGGTATTCAATCGAGAGCGAAATCCGCATGGGCAAGGAATACGCCACGCAGATTGAAGCCAGCTTGAAGCTGGTAACCGATCCGACGATTAATGAATATATAAATCGTGTGGGCCAGAACCTGGTTCGGAATTCAGATGCCAAGGTTCCTTTCACGATCAAAGTGGTTGATTCTGACGTGATTAATGCCATGGCATTGCCGGGCGGATTCTTCTACGTCAATTCCGGCCTCATCCTGGCTGCCGATAACGAGGCTGAACTTGCTGGCGTTATGGCGCACGAGATTGCCCATGTGGCAGCGCGCCACACCACGCGTCAACTCACGCGTTACCAGTTCATTAATTACGCCAGCTTGCCACTGATCTTTGTGGGCGGCGGCATTGGTTTGGCGGCAAGGGAAGCGGCAGGAATTGGCATTCCGATGACGTTCCTTAAGTTCTCCCGCGGTTTTGAGGCTGAAGCTGATTATCTGGGCATTCAGTACATGTACAAAGCGGGCTACGATCCCAATGAGTTTGTGAACTTCTTTGAAAAGATCCAGGCGCAGGAAAAGAAGAAGCCCGGATCAATGGCCAAGGTGTTTACTGACCATCCGCAAACGCCGGACCGGATCACCAAATCGCAGGAAGAGATCGCCACGATCCTGCCGGCAAAAGACCAGTACATTGAGACCACGTCGGAATTCAATGACATGAAGTCACGCTTGGCGGCGATTGAGAACCGCCACAAGGTGGACGATAACGCCAATCCTAATAAGCCGAGCCTGCGTCGCGGACAGAGTACAGCCTCTAAGGACGGCGACAAGAAGGATGACGACCGGCCGACGTTGAAGCGTCGCGACCAGTAACCGAATATAGCTGTAAAGCGAACAGGCGGCCTGCGGGCCGCCTGTTTTGCTGTTTATGAGCTTGTATTGCCGCCGACCAAGCCTAGGTTGTTGACGGTCGAAGAAAACCGGCTTTGCAGAATGCAGAAATGGAGCTTCTCAATGAAGTCCAGCAGTTCAGGGCGCACACTGGCAGCCACAAATGAACGGCAGTTCTTGCAGGTCGATTCTGTCAGCCGGGTATTCTGGCGATTGAGGCTCCGTCGAAATACCGCATAATCGCGAGTCGTTTTGGATCCACCGGAAGCGTTCATGGAATTCCTCCAAATCTTGGACGGAATCATGACACAAAAGGTCACACAAAGACAGGATTTAATGCTTGAGACGGTGGTTACCTGAGATAGAACCTGCGCAAAGGCGGGCGGTCAAACAGCAGAGAGGAAATGGCACATAGGGAAATCGTGGAGAAACCCATAAGGAGGCTGGCGGAAGGGCATGGGGAGCTTCCGCCGCTTACTATCTAGGCCTTGCAAAAAAGGTCTATTTGCCGGCAAAAGACTCAGCTGCATTGGCAGCTAAAGCCTTTGATTTCTTCGGCATGGATTCAATCACTTTCATTTCATGCCAGTCATAAGGGAACTCTTTGCCGCAGCCCAGGCACGCGACGTATGTGCCAGTGAGCTGTGCCGCAGGTGAAAGCCGCTGGCCGGGGCGTTTGGTAATAGGAAAGCTGAAATTCTTGTGACTGCAACCGAAGAGAACATCGAGCAGACTCGCCATAATTCACCACCCCCAAACTTCGGGTCTCCCATGGAAGCGTTTAACTTGCCGACTCAGGCAATAGTGTACTACAGGACATGTCCTAATGTACACATTAGTTCATGTCTCGCCGTACTGTTACATTAGATTCTGAGTACCTGAAAAAGGTTCGTTGTCTCATGGGTATAAATTTTCATTGTCAGGATCATGTAATAAATACACGTATCCAGCATAAGCTACTGAAAATGAAAGGAATACCTTTTAGGTGGTGGATTTCTTTCCAGACTTGCTGCCGCGGCACTTGGTCATAATGGCATCGTGGAGGCGGCTTCGGAGGCCCTCTGGTAGTTCATAAAGCTCGTTATCGCGGTAAATTTCAATGGTTTTCTTGGTGGTATCCATCACCACGTGGCATTCGTGGCACCAATGCAGATGTTCATCCAGCTCGATTTTCAGGTTCTCGCTGATCTTGCCGTCAAGATAATCGGTCAACTCTTGTAAGAACTCAGTGCATTTCACTGTTGGCCGTCTCCGCCCTTTTTATTCTTAAAATACCTCGACAGACGTTCCCGGAGCTGTAAGCGGGCCCGTAACAATCGGGATTTTACCGCAGGTACGCTCAAATTCAGCATTTCTGCTGTTTCCTCCGTGGAAAGTCCTTCAACATCTCGTAACACAAACACCGTTCTAAACCCCGGCGAAAGCCCCTGAATCGTCTTCTTCAGGATGTCGCCTAACTCTGACGTGCCGTAAAGCTGTTCCGGATTCGGGCTCCAGTCCGCTACTTCGCGCGGGATGGATCCGTCTTCTGTCTCAACGTCTTCATCGAGTGAAACAGTCCGGTCATTGCGCCGCTTGCGCAGCCGCATCAACGCTTCATTTACAGCGATCCGAACCAGCCAGGTGTAAAACTTGGAATTTCCCTGGAACTGCTCAAGATTCTGATACGCCTTGAGGAATGCGTCCTGGACCACGTCCTGAGCGTCTTCCTCGTTATGCGTGATGTGCTGGGCTATACGGAAGACATTGCGGTCATACCGCCGCACCAACTCGCTGAATGCCTCCAGATCGCCTTTCTTGGCGGCCTGGACGAGCGCTAGCTCACTGGTGATACCTTCCTCTGCCTTCTTTTGGATGGTTTCCATGCCGCTCCGACTCAAAAATTAATTTACTATGTTCTGCGCCCCAAAAGGGCTTTTGGACGAAATAAATCCGGGGACTTATATAAGACTGAGCGCGTAACTTTTTGTTACCTCAGTCCCTCATAATGAATATGAATAAAAGCTTACTTCCTTTATTTGCCTTAACTTTAGCCCTTCTGGCGGTGAGTTGCCGGAACCAGCCGAAATCGTCTGCAGACCAGCATATCCAGGTCACGATGAAGAAATACTCGATTGAGCCGGCAGTCATTCATGTAAAGGCCAGCCAGACCACGGAATTAGAGATTTCTACCGCCGATGTCCAGCATGGCTTTGACGTTCCGGCACTTGGGATTAAAGAGCCAGTTCGCACAGGACAGTCGGCAATCGTTACGCTTAAGAATCCTCCCAAGGGCGAATACAAGATTGTCTGCGGAATTATCTGCGGTCCCCACCATGACGATATGGAGGCCAAGCTGGTGGTGGAATAGGGCTGCGCGTTCGTCAGCGCTGGCAGATTCTTGGGCCGATCCTTTGCGCTTACTCCGGTAACGACTAAGATGCCAGAGGTGTAGACATCAGTAATCTAACGGGTTGATACTGATTCAGGAACCCTTATAATCGCGGCCAGGAATGCCACGTCCGACAGAAATCCAAAACATCATTGAAGAGGCGGTTGCCGAAGTGCTTGATGCAGCCCTGCCCCGGCTGCGTGCGGAGATCGTCCGCCGCGCGGTGGAGGTGGTTGAGTCACTGGCACCTGCGCCGGGAGCTTCGCCCAGTGACCTGCTGAATGCCGCGGTGGCTGCCATCCATGAGTCGGGATCGCAGGCGGATATCTTGCGCCATCTGCTGGAAGGCGAAGCGCGGTTTGCCGGGCGAGTGGCGCTGTTCGTAGTGAAGGGAAATGCGATCAGCGGCTGGCAGGGAATTGGATTCGAAGACAATGACGCCATTAAGACACTGAGCGTTCAGGCTGGCTCGGGCCTGGTGGGGAAAGCGATCCAGGCACGCAATCCGGCGTCGGGAACGGCGCAGGAGTTTGATGCTGGATTTGTCAAATCAATGAAGGCCCCGGTTGATGGGCAGTGTCTGGTGTTGCCGCTGGTGGTGAAAGATAAAGTTGCAGCCATGATTTATGCCGATGCCGGTGCGGTCCCGGGCGGCACGCTTGATTCTTCCGGTCTTCAGACCTTGACACGGTTTGCGGCGATCTGGCTGGAACTGGCGGCATTGCGTAAAGTCGGCGGATCATCGGCGGCGGAAGATGCAGCTCAGCCTCAACCAGCAGCAGCCATGGCGGCGAGCGCGCCTGCGTCGGCGCCCGCTGCATCGGGCTCAGAAGAGGACGAACTACACAAAAAAGCACGGCGCTTCGCCAAGCTGCTGGTGGAGGAAATTAAGCTGTACAATCAACCCAGGGTTGAAGAGGGCAGACAGCACAAAGATTTGTATGACCGCTTGAAAGTGGATATCGAAAAGAGCCGATCCACTTACGATAAGCGTTATGCGGAGTCCGCTGTCGCATCAGCCGACTACTTTACACAGGAATTAATCAGAATTCTGGCGGATAATGATGCTTCGCTCATGGGCGCCAGTTTTCCGCGAAGTTGAAATCAGTGCAGGTCAGACGTTTCCTATCCATTCTTCTCATAATGCTGGTGTCAGTTCCGGCGGGCTTTTCCCTGCAGGCATCCAGAAAGAAATCCTCGTCTCCAAAATCAAAAAAAGCGGCAGACGCCGCGCAAAAAAACGCGCTGGCAAAGCGCAAGCTTGGACACATTAAGCGCGCGTTCGTTGCTTCCGCCGATCTGCGGCCCATGGCGCAGCAGCTTCTTGAGAACCGGACTCCACAGGCTTATCAAGGCGTGGAAGCGTATGCCCACAAACATGCGAAAGACGATGCAGGACCACTCGCGTGGGTAGTGGTAGGCTACGCGCACTATCTCGATAAAGATTACGCGAGCGCACGGTCATCATGGGCTCGCGCCAAGTCGCTGGAGCCGTTGCTGGGCGATTATCTGGCTTACATGCAGGCCCTGGCTTATCAGGGAGAGAATAATCACGCTGCGGTGCTTGAGACGCTGGATGGATTTGATGAGAAGTATCCGGATTCGCTCCAGTCGCACGATGCGGCCATGCTGTATGCCTCAGCGCTGATGGCGACCAACGCTCCGGATCGCGCGGCGGCGTTTCTGGAAAAACATCGCCAGCCGGTAAAGTCCGATATCGAAATCACTCTGGCGCGGGCGTATCTTGCTGCCGGAGACAAGACCAAAGCCAGCGATATCTTCCACAAGCTTTATTTTGAAATGCCGACGAGCGCCGAGGCCGAAGCTGCGGCAATTGAGCTGCGCACTTTGGGTGAGCCGCAGCCTGTGGGAACGTTTGATCAGCGGCACAATCGCGTATTGCTGTTGACAAAGGGCAGACGCTATCAGGATGCGTTGAATGAGCTGAGTCCACTTATAGAGCAGGCGCCGCCGGAGCGAATGATCGATATGCAAGTGGAGTTTGCCGCTGCGCTTTACCGCAACCATAAGCGAGACGACGCACAGCATCTGTTTGAAAGCATTTTGCAGAACCAGTCAGCGTCCGTCGACGCGAAAGCCCAGACACTTTATTTTCTGGCTGAGATAGCGCGCGATAAAGACGATGGACAGAAGAACCGCGATTACGTGGCGCAATTGCGCACGCTGGCGCCTGAAAGCACGTGGATGAGTAGCGCGCTTCTTTCCGCCGGCAATATGTACCTGTTGCGGCGCGACTATGAAACTGCAACGCCGTTTTATGCAGAGATTTATCAGCGACAGAAGAACGGAAAGGCCTCGCCGTATTCGCACTGGAAGACCGCATGGCTCACGTATCGCATGGGGAAGAGAGACGATGCGAAGAGGCTTTTTGAGGAGCAGCTTTCCATGTATCCCAACTCAGCGGAAGTTCCCAACGCTATTTACTGGCGCGGGCGGATGGCTGAGGAAGAAGGGGACAAGAAGCTGGCTCGCGCTTTTTATGAGAAACTTGCAGAAAATTACCGGTATTACTACTACGCAAATTTAGCGCGCGCACGCCTGCCAAAAATGGGTGATGAGACTGTCGATCCGCCTCTGTTGGAAAGCTTGCCGCGCCCGCCAGCGCCTCCGGAGAACTGGGAAACACCGGCGGACAACATCCGGGCACAGAAAGCTCAATTGCTGGCGAATGCCGCGCTTTATGACTTTGCCGTGGCGGAGATGCAGGCGGCCAGCGCAGGATCGCCTCCGTGGGAAGCAAAATCCGTGGCAGAGATTTACAACGAGCAGGGCAGCTATATCCGCGCCATTGAGACTCTAAAGCGCGCCGTCCCCGGCTATTTTGCCGCAGAGATCCCGCAGATCCCACGACCAGTTTGGGAGAGTTTGTTTCCACGGCCTTTCTGGGAAGAGTTGAAGCGTGACGCCACTGCCAACCGGCTCGATCCACATCTTGTGGCGTCTTTGATCCGGCAGGAATCCGAGTTCAATCCTTCAGCCATTTCTCGCGCCAACGCCATGGGCTTGATGCAGCTATTGCCTACTGTAGGCAAAGGAATGGCCAAGGAGATGAAGATCAAGCATTTCTCATCCGACGAACTGTTGGTTGCCGATACAAACCTGCGGCTGGGCACGCGCTACTTCAGGCACATTGTGGATCATTACGATGGTCAGGTGGAATACGCGCTGGCTGCCTACAATGCGGGTGAAGACCGCGTAAATGACTGGCGCAAGAATGGAAACTTTGCCGACGTGGAAGAGTTTGTGGAGTCGATTCCATTTACCGAGACACGGGAATACGTGCAGGCCATCATGCGCAACGCGGTAATTTACAAGTTGCTGTATTCGAAAGGCTAAACATCGGCTAGGCGTTTTATTCCGCAACGCTGATTACCTCTCCTTTCGATAAAGCAATCATCAGTGAGATGGAAGGATTAGAGCAAGACAACGCTTGTTATTAGCGTCCAAAAACCATTGCTCCACCCAGGCTTCCCTGATAAACGAGTGCGAGCATAGCAACCAAGGCGAACACCAGATAAGCCAAAGTAGGAACAGCATTTTTCCGGTAAAGATGCCACCGCCAGACGGCAAGCGCGATAAAGACCACCGCCAGCGATGTTCCAAGCCATTCATGGACTGCGATTAAGTCCGGCGGAAGCGTTCCGGCAGACTTGATTTTCCACCACCATCCGGCAGCGCCGGTAAGCGGAGTAATAATCGCGGCGTAGAGGACCATCCATGCTGCTGCGTTGTGAAGTGATGACCGTTTGAGCCAGCGACCCAGCAGATCGCTGAACAGCGCCAGGGGCAACAACGCAGCTGTAAAGTTGACGAGTATGGGATGAAGTTCCTGTGGCGACCGCGGCGGTCTAAAGCCAGGCAAACCACGTGCCGCACCATTTCTTTCCCTTCGTTTGCGTGCCGCTTGATGAAGTGACCAGAGTCGCCTTCATGTTCGGGTGTGGCGTGCAGTGGTATGCAACCGTTCCGGCCTTCTGGACGGTCATTTTCCAGGAGCTGCCGGGCTGAATCAGTCCTGAATCAAAACTTCCGTCATCGGCGGTGACGGTGTGAGCCACAATGTCTTCATTTCTAAACTCGACGGTTTCACCAGGATGGACCGTAAGCTCCGCAGGTTGAAAGCGGATGCCCTTCATGATCACCTGAGCATTTGCAGAAGGGCCCGCGCCGGTGGGATTCTGTGATGCAGTCCCTGAGGACTGGAGAATGAGAACTAAACCTGTTCCCCGCAAATGAGCGGCGCCCAAGCGCGGGTGTGCGACTGAGATGCCTGATCCACTGAGGAGTACCAGAACTGCAATCCCCTGCCGCACACGCCGCGCTGTTACAAAAGGCGTCATGGGTCTTAGTGTGAACTTCCTGAGCCGCCGCTGGAACTTCCCAGCGATGACTGCAACTGCTTGGCGTGATCCAGATGGCCTTGAAGCAGGGGCGCTGCGCCTTGCAATGCCGATTTCAACTCGGCGTTCTGCGCGTTAGGGATCAGCACATTTCCGGCAGCGTCAAGCACCTGCTGGTGATATGCCACCTCATGGTTGATGTATTCGGTATCAAAGGCTTTGCCGTGCAATCCCTGCAGCTTCTTCGTCTCAGCCGCAGCAGCCGTCTTCAGTGACTTGCTGATGTCACTCGGCTCCGGCTTTACGTTGAGCTTTTTACCTAGATCATTGACCGAATTTTGCAGCTTGGTGTGGTCATCGATCATCTGCTGCGCAAATTGCTTGACCTGATCGTTCTTTGTCTTTTTGAGTGCCACCTTTGCGGTGTCGATGTCGATCTGGTCCGCAGCCGTAACCACGCCAACAATCTGCGGGTCAGAAGGCTTACCGCTAGCTCCGCTCTTGCCTTTTTCCTGTGCCAAAGCAGAAGAACCTACGGCGAACAGCAATGCCATGCTGCCTACTGCTAAATGCCTCTTCCAATTCATGTACTTATCTCCCTTTCTAGATGTAGACGTAAAAAGTACTGCCTAATGGATAGAGGAGGTAGACGCGGATTGGTTACACGTTAAGGATGTTGATGGGGCTTTTTCCTTGTAAAAACGCTCCCCTCAGAGAATCGATAAAAAAAGCAGCTCGCGAAAATTCGCACTGTCTCAGGAGAGAGCAGCATGATGCGCAAAGAGAAGCTTCAAGCTGCAGCTTGCGAGTGGTGATCTTTGCGGAGCATGCGCATGAAAAGCAGCAGCGCACCTACAACAATGGCGCTATCGGCAACATTGAACGGCGGCCAGTGGTGCACGCCGATATAGAAATCCAGAAAGTCCGTGACTTTGCCGTAAAACGCCCGGTCCCAGAGATTGCCCACGGCCCCGCCCAGAATCAAAGAGAGCGCCAGAGTGCCAGAGTGAAAGACGCTGCGATCTTTCCATAACAGAACAGAAACTACGGCCAGAGCTGCCACGGAGAAGACGATCAGCAGCGTGGTTCGGAACGGCGAGGGAGAATCGGCAAAGAGACTGAAGGCGGCTCCGGTATTTTCCAGGTGAGTCAGGCGAAAAAAGCCGGGGATGATATTGATGACATCTTCCAGAGGAATCGTTTGCGCGATTGCCCACTTGGTAATCCGATCCAGCAGCAGCACGGCAAGTGCGATCAGAAGAGGACGCTTGGGCATGGGTGATTTTACTGTGTTGCCACTTTCTCTTCCCGGGGCTTTTCCTCTTGCGGCGTAAGAAAGATTTCACTCAACAGCAGGAGCGCGCCGACGACAATGGCACTGTCGGCAATATTGAATGCCGGCCAGTGATGCGAGCCAAGATAAAAATCGATGAAGTCGATCACGCGTCCGCTGGTCACGCGGTCCCATAGATTCCCCAGCGCGCCGCCAAAGACCAGTGAAAGAGCAATTGCGGTTGTATTTAAAGCATTACCATTCTTCCAGAGCAGGGCAGAAACTACGGCCAGAGCTGCGAGGGAAAACAGGATAAGCATGGCCACTCGCCACTCAGAGGGCGACTCGGCGAACAGGCCAAAGGCCGCACCCTGATTCTGAACGTGCGTCAGGCGGAACATGCCGGGGACAATATCAATGCTGTCATGCAGGGTAATTTTCTGCGATACCAGCCACTTCGTCATCCTGTCACACAGGACGATGAGGGCTGCAATCATGATGTGGTACTTCCGCATTGTTTCCATTAGACGCTTCATCTAGCAGGGTGGGTTAGGCCAACGTGCCACTTTTTACCCGACTTTTACCCTACTAACTCGCCTTCAATCTCGTTGAGTGCTTCCGTGCAGCGCTCGCAGACGGTGGGGTAACGCTCATTTTCTCCGACATGAGTGGAATAATTCCAGCAGCGATCACACTTTTGTCCCGGAGCTTTTTCTATTAATACGTGTAGAGGTGTGTTCCCGTTCCCGCCCGAACTGAGTTTAATCTCAACCCCGGAGACGATTAGCAGAAAGCGCAGGTCATTGCGATAGCGTTGCAGCAGCGGCACAAGCTCGCTCGGACCAGAGATGGTGACCGCGGCCTCCAAGGCGCTTCCGATGGTCTTTTCCTGGCGTGCGACTTCCAGGGCTTTCAGGGCTGCGTCGCGCACTTTCATCAATGTCTCAAAATCCTTCCAAACGGTCTCTGCGCTGGCGGGATCGCTCACAGTTCCAGTGATATCTTCTGCTTTGGGAAAGTGCGCCAGATGCACGCTTTCCTGTCGTCCGCCAACCGCCGGAAGGAATGACCAGATTTCGTCGGCGGTAAAACTCATGATGGGCGCCACCAGCCGCACCAGGCCTTCCGCAACGCGCCAGGTCGCAGTCTGGGCAGAACGTCTTCCATGCGAGTTGGGAGCCGAGGTGTACAGGCGGTCCTTCACCACATCGATAAAGCCGGTGCTCAGGTCCACGGCAAACTCATTCACCAGATGATAGATGCGATGAAACTCAAAGCGCTCATAGTATCCGCGCACACGATCAGCCAACTCGGCCGTGCGCAGAAGCCAGTATTTGTCGAGCGCCTGCAGGTTGTCGAATTTGACTGCGTGCTGAGCGGGATCGAAATCCGGAAGATTGCTTAGCAGGTACTTGAAGGTGTTGCGGACCTTGCGGTAGTTTTCTGCCACCTGCTTCATCAGGTCTTCTGAGACGGTAACGTCTTCCTGAAAGTCGACGGACGCCACCCATAGGCGGATGATTTCTCCGCCAAGCTTCTTGGCGATTTCCACGGGGTCAATTCCATTGCCCAGAGATTTGGACGTGGCTTTGCCCTGTGGATCAAGCGTCCAGCCATTCGTTGCCACGGCGCGATACGGTGCGTGCCCGCGCGTGCCGACGGCGACGAGCAGGGAAGAGTGAAACCATCCGCGGTATTGGTCCCCGCCTTCAAGATAAAGATCAGCGGGCCAGGGAAGTCCAGAGTGTCCGAGTACAGCAGCATGGCTGGAGGCTGATTCAAACCATACGTCGACGATGTCCATCTCTTTGCGGAACGTCGAGCCGCCGCAGCCAGGGCATTTGGCACTGGCAGGCAGAATGTCTTTTGCGTCTTTCGTGTACCAGGCGTCGGAGCCTTCACGCGCAAATAGATCTACTACCACATTGTGCGACTCTTTCGTATCAAGCACCTTGCCGCAACCTTCGCAGAAAAATACAGCGATTGGCACGCCCCAGACGCGTTGGCGCGAGATACACCAATCTGGGCGCGTAGCAATCATGTTGCTGATACGCTCTTCACCCCAGGCCGGAATCCACTTTACCTTTTTGATCTCATCGAGCGAGCGCTGGCGAAGCGTGCTGCCGTCAACCGGCGCTTCCATGGAGATGAACCACTGTTCCGTGGCGCGAAAGATCACCGGGTTGTGGCAGCGCCAGCAATGTGGATATGAGTGGTCAATCCTGGTTTCTGCCATAAGCACGTTGCGCGCTTTCAGTAGTTCGATGATCGGCTGATTGGCTTCAAATACGGTCTTGCCGTTATATTCCGGCAGACCTTCCTGAAGATGACCAGCCTCATCGACCTTGGTTTTCTGATCGAGCTTGTATTTTGTGCCGGTGTAAAAGTCATCCGCGCCGTGCGATGGAGCCGTATGGACCGCTCCAGTACCTTGCTCCGTGGTGACGTAATTCGCCAGCACGCCGAGAATCGATCGATCGAGAAACGGATGCGCAAACGTGGCATATTCCAGCTTGCTGCCCGGAAACCGCGCAGCAACTGTTGCGTCGCTAAACTTACATGCCTCAATGGTGGTTTTAGCCAAAGCTTCCGCCACAATGTAAAACTCGTCTTTGTATTCGAGCGCTACATATTCCAGGTCGGGATGAAACGCCACCGCCATGGAAGCTGGAAGCGTCCAGGGAGTGGTGGTCCAGATGATGGTGGAGACTCTTTTGCCTGCCAGCGCCGGATCAAGCTTGCCCGGATCGCTGGTAAGCCGATATTTCACCCAGATGCTCGGGCTGGTGCGATTGGAGTACTCAATCTCAGCTTCAGCCAACGCCGTCTTGTCATGGATACACCAATACACCGGACGCAGTCCTTTATAAACTGCGCCGTTTTCCATGAAGTCAAAGAGCTGCCGCGCAATCACGGATTCATATTGCGGCCACATGGTGGCATACGGTTTATCCCATTGACCAAGAATGCCGAGCCGCTTGAATTGATCGCGCTGAATGTTGAGATATTTTTCCGCATACTCACGGCATTTCCAGCGCACTTCGATCGCCGGCATCTCCAGCTTTTTGCGGCCGAGAGCTTCATCCACTTTGATTTCGATTGGCAGGCCATGGCAGTCCCAGCCGGGGACGTAGGGCGAATCGAAGCCCGCCATGGTCTTGGACTTAACTACAAAATCTTTCAAGCATTTGTTGAGCGCATGGCCCTCATGGATGGCGCCATTCGCGTAAGGGGGCCCGTCATGCAGGACATAACTGGGCGCACCACAGCGAGACTCGCGAATCTTCCCGTAAATATCCATCTTCTCCCAGCGTTCAAGCCATTTAGGCTCGTTTTGAGGCAGATTCGCCTTCATGGAGAAGTCGGTTTTGGGAAGATTCAGGGTCTTCTTAAGTTCAAGCGGCGGCCGCATTTTTACTCCGAATGGGTTAATTCCTCATTATAAACAGTCAGAGTGACCGGTTGGCGCTGGACGCGAAAGACCAATGGCGAGTTGGCCCTGACGTTACGAAAGTTTCAATGTAATTTACCGATTCTTTACAAATCGTAAGGCACAATATGAACATCCAATGAAAGACGCGCCCACTTTGAATTTGAGGGAACACGAGGACAGAGAATTGCCCAAAGAAAATTCCTCGCCGACGGCGAAGCCGCATTCAGGCGAAGATGAGGCACAGAAACTTCACCTGAGAAATGCAACTCTCGCGTCGAATCCTTCATCTGCTATGAGTGTAAGCAGATCACATGAATTCGGTAGTGAAAAGGTTTCTCGGGTCGGACCAATGGCGAATCACGTAATCGTTCCCAATCAGTTCTTCGGTAAGGATGTTCCCAAGCTCAACGGCCTTCCGCAGATGCATCAATCGATGCTGACGTCTCTATTCCTGAACGTCAAGGAAGCGATATTCCCGGAAAAGTTACCGCCTCTGCGACTTACTTCACGTCCTGTAAATGTGGGCGAGATCTGGACCACTACGCGCACTAAGAAAGCGACTTCAGGATCGCTGACGCTGCATGCATTTGCAATCGCGGGTCTGATCGCCGTTTCCATCTGGGGTGGACGCTCCGCTACGTGTGGTGAAGCAGGAAGAGCACGTCACGCTGATTGCTCCGCCTCTTACCGATTATCAACCGGTCATGAAGCCGGTTGAAGCTCCCAAAGCCCTGGCGGGCGGCGGTGGCGGCGGCAATGCTTCAAAGATTTTTGAAAGCAAAGGACACCTGCCGAAGGTGGCGCCAGAGCAGATTGCGCCTCCAACGGTGGAGATCCTGAACAACAAACCAAAGCTCGCGGTGGAAGCGACTGTGGTTGCGCCGGCGAACGTGAAACTGCCGGACAATCCCAACATGCCGAACCTGGGTAATCCCATGTCAGCCCGCGTGACTGGACCTGCTTCCAACGGAAGCGGTACAGGCGGCGGCATCGGATCAGGCTCCAGCAACGGTATTGGCTCCGGCACCGGCCCGGGACATGGTCCGGGACAGGGCGGTGGCTTTGGTGGCGGTACTTACAAGCTTGGCGATATCGGAGTAACCGCGCCGGTTGCAAAGTTCACGCCTGAGCCGGACTTCACTGAAGAAGCCCGCAAGGCAAAGTATCAGGGCACGGTGGTTCTGGCTGCGATCGTCGGTCCGGACGGACGTCCACGCAATATCAGAGTCGTCCGCGGCCTGGGAATGGGGCTGGATGAGAAAGCTGTAGAGCGGGTAAAGACCTGGCTGTTTGAACCCGGCAAGAGGAATGGAACGCCGGTAGCCGTAGCGATGAATTTTGAGGTGGATTTCCGACTGTTTTAAATCTGTCGTTGTCTCCACACCGCTTGGGATTTTGTCCCGGCCGGAACGTAATTCAGCACCTTTATAGCCAGGCTGGCGCGCAAGCCGGCCAGCCTGGCAAACTTGAGAAGGAGAGGAGAACCTGCCTCTCCTTTTTAGTTTTTGGGAGAAGCATTCTCACCGCAAAGGACGCAGAGGACGCAAAGGACGTAAGGAAATCAGTGTATTTCTCTAGGAGCAGAAGTCCATTCGACACCAACATCCTTTTTGATCCGAAAGATGCCAACATCCCGGAGCATTGTTTTCGACCCAAAGTTCCTTTGCGATCTTGGCGTCCTTTGCGGTTAATTGCTGGCTGAATCAGTGCGCGGTTCGGAGGCGGGGGTTACATAGTGCCGAGTGCTGACGACTGAATGCTGACAGCTGAATGCTATTTCTGCGAACTGACGGCTGATTGCTGAGTCGTCTTGGGTCTTCTCCGCAATGCAGCATTCGCCTGCGGGGATCGGGCTGCCGTGGGGGCAAGTGCGTGGATGTCCCAGAAACGTGCAGATACGCTCGGTGGCTTCCGGCGAGAGGATGTGCTCAAACTTGCAGGCTTCTTCCGCGACCTCTTTTTCATCGTGCACGTGAAAGGTCTGGGTAAAGAGCCGCTCGGCCAGGCGATGACGGCGAATGACGTCTTCAGCGCGCTTGCGGCCTTTTTCAGTGAAGATGATCATGTGGTCGCCGTGACCGGTGTGCTCGATAGCGGGACGGAACGCCACATGGCAGCGGTTGAGCACCTGCTTATGTGTGTGCGGCTCCAGGGCGTGCTCGGTGAGATCTACCAGCCCAAGGCTTTTCATGCGGTCCAGCGCCAGCCGCATGGGCAGCGCGCCTTCGACTTCAACGCGGCCTAACTCGGCAGGTTCGCCGTTTTCCGCCAGCACCCAAAGCTCTTCCAGAACCTCGTCAAACTGCTCTTCGTCTGCAAGCGAGAAAATTTCCTGAGCGGCGATCTTGCCATGATGCAGTTCCAGGCGGCGGTCGGCCAGGCGCGCCACTAGGGGATCGTGTGTGACCATGATGATTGTGCGTCCCTGGGCGTGCATTTCACGCAGCTTGCGCAGTACGATCTCTTCATTTACGGCGTCAAGGTTGCCGGTGGGCTCGTCGGCCAGGATGATGTGTGGATCGTTGATCAAAGCGCGGGCAATACAGACGCGCTGCTGCTCACCGCCGGAAAGCTGTGAGGGCAAATGATCGGCGCGGTCCCTGAGACCAACGCGGTCGAGCGCGGCCAGGGCTTCGGATTTATCCGTCATGCTGTGGAAATATTGCGCCAGCATGATGTTTTCAAGCGCAGTGAGATATGGGATCAAGTGAAATTGCTGGAAGATAAAACCGATCTTTTCCGCGCGAAAGCGGTTCAGCTCCGCCGGAGTCATCCTGGAAATGTTAGCGCCGTGGATCCAGATTTCGCCGCTGGTGGGCTGATCAAGGCAGCCCATCAGGTTGACTAGAGTGGACTTGCCGGAGCCGGAAGGACCCATCACGGCCAGCCATTCGCCAGCTGCGACCGAGAGACAGACGTCATCGAGCGCGCGCACCTCGACGTTGCTCTTGTATACCCGGGACACGTTGTTGAGTTCGATCGGCATTATTCTCCTCGCAGGATGCCTGCGGGCTGTATCTGCTGCAACAATCTTAATGGAGCTGTTGAGGCGATCAACGCCAATGCCACGCTTCCCAGCAAGACCGGAAACAGGAGCATTGGTTGCGGCAGGATGGCGGCGTCAAAATTAGCTTTGCCGATCCAGAAAGCGATGCCGCAGCCAAGAATGTATCCGGCGGCAGAGCCCGCAAGCGCCAGCAGAGCAGACTCAGAAGCGAACAGGAAGTTGACTGTTCGATTGGAAGCTCCGAGGGCTTTCATGACGGCGAAATCTTTGCGGCGCTCAAGCACCGATCCCGTAAACGTGGCCACCATGCAGAGCATGATCAGAATCACCACGACGGCAGAGGACGCGAGCACGACGGAGCGGGTCTTTCCAACCACGGCGGTCTGGGCCTGGGTGATTTGGCGGACAGGCTTTACTTCAGCGTTGGGAAGTGCAGAGCTAATCCGGGAAATCGCGACACGAATATCCTGTGGCTTGCCTTCCACGCGGACCAGAGCCGTGTTGGGCTGGATGCCGGTGAGGCGCACGAAGTCGTCAAGAGGGATATAGACGCGGCTATCGTCGTCGGAGCCGGAATGGAAAAACCCTGCCGGCTTGATCACAGCAGAGGTCTTGCCAAATGAAAGTTTTAGATCCGCGCCGTGGGAGATTGTTTCATCCACGCGGCCGCCTACAAGAGCGCTACCCTGGCCTGCACTACTGAAAGACCATGATGAATTGAGCCTACGGAGCTGATCAATATCTGCGCCACCAACCACGATTTTTGCGTTACTGGTGGCTTCCGTGGCGATGGCGTAGCCGACAGGAGCGATTTCGCCGGTGCTGCCGACGATTTTGCGGATCTCCGTCAATTCGTCGAGAGTCAGGGCGCTGGAAGCTTTGGTAACAACCACGTTCGCGCCAAAGCCACGGAATTCGCGACTCAGATTGCCTTCAAGATTTGAATAAATTGTGAGCGCGGCGGTGGCGATGGTGGCGACTACGGCGACGGAAACCAGCGCGGTGAAAGCGCGGTCCTTACGCACCCATGCGGCTTTGAAGAGCAGGCGGAGAAGAAGCTGGGTGCGGGTCATGCGTCGCCTCGGAGGACGACGGCGGGGTCAAACTGCATGGCCTTGCGCACGGCACCCGCGCTACCAACAAACGTAACCAGCAGGGCCGCAAAGAGCACTACTGCCAGCACCACGGGATGAACGACGATGGCGGAGCCGAAGATGCTTTGTCCAATGCGATGGGCCAGAACCGCGCCAGCCAGAAAGCCGATCAGCCCGCCTGCAAGGGCCAGAAATGTGGCTTCAGTCAGAAAGAGGGATGCGACGGCGGAATTGCCAGCGCCGAGAGATTTCATCAATCCAACCTCCTGGCGCCGTTCAAGGATTGTGGCGGCCATAGCCGCCGAGACCGCCAACGCGGCGGCCAGCAACGCGGCCATAGTGAGTAGTAGCATCAGTCCGGAGACGCGGGATAGAACTTTGCCCTGGTTTTGTTCCACCTGCCGGATCTGTTCGACACGCGCATTGGGAAGCACTTCACGAAGCTGGTAAGCGATAGAGTTCGCGTAAGGCGAACAGTACCAGCGATCGCGCACGGCCGGGGACATCTTGTCAGGGTCTTTGCGGGCGAAGGCATCTTCCGGCTTGGTGAGCGCGCTCACGGTTACGCGACGCACAGCGTTGGGCTGGTGAAGAATGATTTGCGCGATGTGAAGCGGAGCAATGATGGCCTGATCTTCGTCGCCGCCGGAATTCAGGATGCCGCTGATGCGCAGCTTGCGTCCGCCGATCTCAATCTGATCACCGGTATTCACCCCGGCTTGTTGGGCGAGTTTGTTGCCGGCCAGAACGTCGGGCGGAAGCTGCCCTGGAAAATCGACATAATCCGGTGGCCATGCTCCTTCAACTTTCCACCAAGGGTTTAGGCTACGCACGCCTGTGGTGAATTGCTCTTTGCCGTATTGCAGCGGCTGGGCAAAGTAAGTGCCGATGAGTTCCGCATCGAGCTCGCCGTTGCGCGTCTGGATCTTCTGCGGGGCATTTAAAAAAGGCGCGTAGCCTTTGATGTTGTGTCCCCAGAAGATACCTTTGATCTTAACGAGGTCTTGCTCGTTAATGAAAGCGCCTTCGCTGGCTGGCTTGAGGTTGACGCCGCCAATGTTTACGTCGAGCGTGTCTTCAATGGGGGTTACGACGATGTTGGCGCCGAGACTGCGCAGTTCGTGGTTGATCTTGTCGCCGATATCGTTTCCCACGGCGATCATGGCGGTGGCAATGCTCATGCCCAGCGCAATGGCCAACAATGCCACGCTCTTGCGCCGCTTTTGTCGCCGGAATGATTCAAACAACAATCGCAGGAACATTACTTTGAGAATTGTCCAGTCTGCTGCGCCAGGTCAGTGATGGAGATCACAACGGAATCGCCATCCTGAACCGATTGCAACGGAATGGGATTGCAGCCGCCGGGCTGCCCCACGCTCTGCGGGTTGATGGGAGCAGCACAGTTTTTGCAGATCAGCCCGGTTGCGCCCTTGTAAAAGCCAATGCCGCCGCAGATCTGGCAAGCGTCAAAGACAGAGGCAATTTTGCCATCGGGCTTGCGGTACAGCAGAAAGCGCACGCGAGTCCCGTTAACGTTGGCGGCGTAGCGCTGCAATTCTCCCTGCGGCAGGTCTTTGGCGGAGATTACGGCCTTGCCATTGGTGAAAGTGACTTCCGTGGCCTGCGAAAGCGGAGGCGGGGCTTCCGCGTAAATGACCTCTGCGGTGATGGTGGTAATAAAGATAAACGCTGTCACGCAAACCAGCACCGCCCACAGGCGCTCGCGTTTGGCTGTCCATTGGAGCTTGCGTTCTTCTGCTTTGCTGGCGGCTCGGGTAACAACTGCGGCTTCCGGCTTGCGCCGGCGATATTCCAGCAACACCATCAGGGCGACAAGAGCCAGCATGGTGACAGGGAAGAAGTAGTCATTGCGGGCAATGGGACCGATGAGCGCCATCTCACGCTTGCTGGAGGGAAGCACGCCGGATTCAGAAAGCTCATGCAAGCCTGAGATCGTGAGCTGGGCCGCGACAAAGAACAGAATCACCGTGGTGACTTTGAAGAACTTTCGCAGGTCGATGCGCACGCTTCCCTTGACGAACATCACACCAAAGACGACGGCCAGGGCGACGCCGAGGAGCGTCCCCAGAAAGCTCATGAGCTCGGTGGAATTCAAAGAAACGCCGGCGAGAATGGCCACGGTCTCAATGCCTTCGCGAAAGACCATGAGGAAGACGAAAGCGAACAATCCCCATTTTGATCCACCGTCAGTTGCCAGGGAGCCGACTCTGCTTTCAATCGCGCCCTTGAGTCTGCGGGCGGTGCGCATCATGAAAATGACCATGCTGACCACGAATACGGCTGCCACCAGCATGACCCATCCTTCAACTTTATCCTGATTGATGGGAGCATAGGAGAGAGCAACTGCGCCGGCAACGCTGCCAACCAGGGCAGCGGTCAGCGCATAATAGACGGTACGGCGCAGGTCAGGGCGGCCTATCTTGGATAGGTAAACCAGCGTGATGCCCACGATTAACGCGGCTTCCACGCCTTCACGCAATGTCACTACCAGGGCGGAGAACATAGGGTTAAGTTTCAATTATGAAAATGAAATTCAATTTCATTTTCAATTAGAAATTGTACCGAGCCAGCAGGATAGCAGTCAACAAATTGAAAACGCCGCGCCCCAACGCACTTCCAAAATGGGAATTTGGGTCTGGTATCGGCGGATGTCGTCTTCGGCAGATTCGCTGAGCCGATCGTGAGTGAGCGCTAGAGGCCGTTAGCCTCAATGGGCACTATAAGTAATAGCCAAGACCAGAATAGATTTTTCTGAAGGAACCGGCCTGCATCTTGTCGACTTCAAGCCAGTGGTTCTGGTAGGCGTCTCCTTCCATGATGATCTCTAACTGACCGTCGCCGTCCACGTCGGCTATGCCCATGGGAAACCACGTGGAGACGGTGGGCACGTCAGCGTTTGTTTTCTGGAACTGCACTTTTCGCAGCATTTGGATGTGGCCGCCCGGATCAACAACAAGAATGACCTGGCAGAGCCCCAGATCGCTGCCATTTGCCTGGCCATAGTCCGCGGCGGCAAGCAGCCATTTTGCGGACGATGGCTGCCAGACGGTAAAGTAGACGTCCTTTTCCGCTTTCATCGGCAAGCCGAGTTGTCGCATCTCCCGCAGCAGAATGTTTCGGATTGCGGGCGGTGGCTCACTGCGCTGCCGGCATTTTGGCCTTCCGTCCGTCACGCTCCATTCGCAATCGAAGGCTGCCATTACGTTGACACCGGTCAGCAACTGTTTTGCAGAACGAGTATCACAGCCATTCTGAGGACCATTTCCGAATGGTGAAGCGCCGCAAAACTTGGCCTTTAAAAAAGACTCGACCTTTTGGCAGGGAGCGCTGGCACAGGCCGGGCGATGTGGATCCTTGCCGCGTTGCTCCTTAAGTTGTGGAGCAACACCGCATAACAACATTGCTACAGCTAGAAGAAGAGTTATGTCGCACCTCAAGACTGACATCGGTTCGCTCCGTATGAATGTCTGGATATTATGCTCGCAAAAGCGCTTTTAGCCACACATCCCGCTACTCGGCTAATGGCGTCTTATCCATGTGACTCAAACCCTGAAAATTACCGTGTGCCGATCAACTGATGAGATGCTTCGGATTCGGCCGCTGTGGGAATCGCTGTATGCGGGTGGGCGATACACCTTGTTTCAGAGCTTTGAACTGAACCTACTAGCGGCCCGGATGTTCTCTGAGAGGGAAGAGCCATATGTGATTTGTGCGGAATCTGAGCAGGGAGCGGCGATTGTTCCAGCCTCGCTGCGGCTGAGCGATGGAACGCTCAGGCTGCTGGGAGAAGAGCTGTTCGATTATCGAGCATTTCTTCATCGCGGCGATGACGCGGTGTTGCGTGCGGCGCTGGGAGCTTTGGCTGACCTTGGGCGCCCGCTGGAGATCGTGGCTTTACGCGCGAATGAGCGCAGTGTGGTGACCGATGAACTGGAATTGTTGCCGTTTGCGGCCGCGCCGGGCGTGAGGTGCGAGCAGATATCGGCGGAGAGGTTCGCGGGAGCGCATACGCGGCTCGCGCGTAATCTACGACGTATGGAGAGACTGGGATTTGCACTCAAAACCTATGACGGGGCTAATCCTCATCTCTTGCGGGCGATCTATGGAGCCAAGGCAAGGCAAAGCGAGACCAGTCTGTTCCATGATTCAGCGCGCATTGAGTTTTTATTGAGCGCGGCGGCTATGATGCCGCATGTTTTTGAAATTTTTACGCTGGAGAATGGAAAACATTGAGCCGCAGCAGTGGTCACATTGCGCGATGGCGAGTGCAGACGGTTTTATACCGGATGGTTTGGGGCAGGGTGCGAAAAACACTCTCCTGCGTTGTCACTGATTTATGAGGTCACCCGGCAGTCTCTGGCGGAGGGGCTGGATTGCGATTACATGACGGGTGAGCAGGGTTACAAAATGCGGCTGGCAACGAATTCGGTGAATCTGTTCAGGCTGCGAGCAACGGCAGAGGAGCTGGCGGCGTTAGCAAGAGCGAGAGAGTTGCCGGCGGCGGCGTGATTGTGTAACCCCGCAGGCCAAAGCCTGCCACTAGCAGTCGTGGGATCAATAATATCGCTACTTCGGCGCTGGCCTGAGGTTCCGTCAGCGCGTTATTTTCCTCAAAAGAGTTGTAAACCAGATACAGTGATTTACAGGAGATCTCTGCAAGTCTAAGCGTCGCTTAGGAGTCTAAAAAGTGGACCGTCGCCAGGCCCGAAATGATTGGCAGCGGCGCTGACAAAATAGCAATCGAGCAAAAGAGCTTCCAGTGCGGGCATAAGCTCCCGGGCGGCAGAGGATTTTACGACGTAACCCTGAGCGCCGGTGAGGAGGGCAGCGCGCACTATCTGCGGGGCAGTGTTCTCACTGAGGAACAGTATGCGGACATTCGGCGCCCAATCCAGAATTTGCTGAGCGACCCTGATCCCATTGATGTCAGGGAGCCCGATATCGAGCACCACGATGTCAGGGTTAAGCTCCACCACTTTTTGGAGCGCAGTCAACCCATCGCCGGCTTGACCAACAACCTGAACTTCCGGTGTGGATGCAAGAGCAGCGGAGACAAAGTTCATCCAGGGTGCATAATCGTCTACAACAAGAACACGAATACTTGAGAGCAAGTTATCTCCTAACTGGCCTGGATGCCAGCGCGGATTCGCGGCATATCGGCCTGAAATAATGTTCGCAGTGTTAGCAGATGATGTCGTTGCACGAGCGCAAGTCCCTGATTGCGGTAGCGCAAGCAGGTTCCGACGCAGGCGAAAGCACCTCCACCGCGGTACGCGCAAAACCGGCGCCTGTCGGGGACCCCGGTACCTGCGGCCCCACAAGCGTGAAATTGTGGGCAGGCGTGGAAGCCTGAAAATCCACGACCAAGGCGGAGTTTTGATTTAGGCGGCAGCCAGCAAGAGTTTTGCCGGAGAGAGCAGCAGAATCTTTCCACGGGTCTTAACCAAAGCACCTTGTTTTTGCCACTGGCTGATAAGGCGGCTGGCGGTGAAATGCGTGACATTCGCGGCCTCCGCCAGCTCTTCATTCGTGACATCCAGCTCCATGCCCTTGGGGACATTGCGTCCAATGCCCTGAGCCAGGTTGACGAGGATGGCAGCGACCCGTTGCGGCGCTGTGTGGCAAGTGAGCGCCACATGTGTGGCAACATAGAAGATGAGGAACTCTGCCGCCATGTTCAGTGCATTATCCAGCAATCGCGGATAGCGTATGGCCAACCGTCGGATGGCTGGCCTTGTCCCAGACCAGGAGAGTGCAGTCTTTCACCGTCTCAGTACTCACGATGTAGTCGGAAGGCCGGCTCTGCAAAGCGGCGCCGCCAATTACTTCGCCCACGGGCAGCCACATGAGCACGATCTTGTGGCCGTCCGGCGTGAGGATAAAAAATCGTGCCCGGCCGCTGACCAGCAGAGAACAGCGAGTTGGCAGGAGTACCCTGAGACGCCAGAACTGTCCCGGCGAGGAACCGGCACTCCCGAGCGGCACCCAGGACCTCATCCAGCTCACGCGGGGCGAGCCCATCAAGAAATGGCGATTTGATCCGCGGCCGTAAGGCGGCGAGTTGGGGACCGCGTCATGGCGAACTCCACGTCCATATTCATTATGGGGACAACGTCGTGGCTGAACACCTGTGGTCTTTTACAGCCATGACGGAAAGTCTGTTAGTCCAGTGTGCCCAGGCGTTTCAAGAATTCCTGAGCTTCTTTGAATTGCGGAAAGAGTTTCTCTTCTTCACGAAAGGCGGCGGGATGCACCAGGCGCCGGCTGCCGCGGAGCTTGACGGGATGCCGCAGGTGCAGCATCTCATGATAGACGAGGTACTCGATGGCATAGAGCGGGACGCGCGGGGAATCGAAAATGCGGCTGACGACGATTGTATTATGCGCGGGATCGTAGTGGCCCAGGCTGCGCAGGGCCTTGTTGCCACTCCAGGTCATTTGCGGTCGGGCCATCAGGCCGTGGAAGAAGCGGAGATTCAGGTCGTCGAAAATCTGATCGAGATCATAGTGTTTGCCCTTGGGACCCTCAATGTGCTTGCGCCCGCGCAGCTGGCGGATAAGTTGCGACTTCTGCGCCATGGCATGGCTGCCGGTGTATTTGCGGTAGCGCGCGGCATGGGCCGCGTCAACGGGCTTGCGATGCAGCTTGGCAATGAGGATGTGCAGGATGGCATAGAGCACCGGATCGGGAGCGCCTTCAAGGAGATCCGAGAGACGGACGAAGATGCGTCCCTGCCGCAGGCGGATGGTGCAATTGATGTTGGCGAAACGGTAGAAGCGGACCTCAAATTCCGGCAGCGGACTGCGCGGACGCAGATCGCGATATGCCTGCTCAAAAATCTGGGTGAGGGTGGTCATGTTGTTTTAATCCCGAGCGCAGCGAGGGAACCCTACGCCTAGCTCGCTCTGGCAGCAGAGTTCAATGAAGTTTGATACATGAGACTTTTTCGGGCAATAGGGCCCCCTCGCTGCGCTCGGGGTAAAGAAAATCTATTTTTTCTTCTCGGAAGAACCTTTCTGATCGTGCGTGGTTTCAATGTATTCTCGCGCCATATCAGCATTGGACTTGAGTGAATCCTTGGCGTCCAGCAGGACAAAGCGAAAATCGGGCGCTTCTTTCTTGGTAACAGGATCAGTTTCGCTGGCGGACTTGAGCGCGTTCAGTCTTTGGTCAAAGCGCGCGTCAGCATCAATCAACTCTTTCAGCCCTTTGTGATATTGCTTGACGGTCTCTTTATCAAGCGGACGTGCCTCATATTGATCAAGATTGTCGTTGATTTCGTCCAATAGGCTGGTGAAATCTTCAAGGAGATCATGGATTTGCTTGCCGCGATCGGCCGCCTGCTTGGGATCGAGGCGGACGTGGTCGATGGCTTCAAGACGCGCTTCAGTGAACTTGATCATGAGCTTGAGGCGATTGTAAGGGTCCATGGCCGCTTCGCGCAGCTGGTCCGCCTCGGCTTCAGTAAGTGGATCACGCCTTTTTGCGACAGCAGCTACGCTCAACAGCAGCAGCAGGAAAATTATTTTGGCAGCGGTTTTCATTTGGGGTCCTTTTTCTTTTCGGGCGGGGCGAACATGGATTCCAGAACGTCTTCAGTGAGTTTTTCCAATTGTTTTTCCACGGCCTCAACTTTAGGACGGTCTTCCGCGGCCAGGGTTCGCCGCATATTTTCCAAACGACGGCGACATGCACGCAGGGACTTTTCCGTCTCTTTCATCTTCTTGCGCGTCTGGATGGCGAGATCGCGGGCCTTGGCGCCATACTGCAGAATCTCCTGCACCGTGGCGTGGCCTTTGACGGATTCGCCGCCAGTAAACTGTTGGTCCGCGACGGAGACCAGCTTGTCAGCGATTTCAGCATAGAGCCGGCCTTGCTGATCGGGCGCAGCATGCTCGGCCTCGGCCTTAAGCTGGTCGACGGTTTTTTGCTCTGCGCCGGCGGCGAAAGACAGCGCGAGCAGGATGATGGTGGAAAAGAATCTTGGCATCGTTAGTCCGGTAGAATCGCCTTGAGCCGGTGGCGGGCCTGAAACTCCTGATCAGGAAATTTACCGGCAGCGGCCCTCAGAAAAAGCTTATAGTTTTCCGCCGCAGGTTTGTACATCCTTAAATTATCGTAAGCGGTGGCGCGAAGGAAGAGCGTGCCCGGGGTTTCCGGCTGAAGTTTGGCGCGCGCGTCGAGCGCCCGAATGGTGAGCTGGTGATTCTTGTTTTGCTCTGCAGCATAGGCCAGATCGGAATAGGCTTCGACAAGGCTGGGGTTGAGCTGGACCGCCTTGAGCAACACCGCTTGCGCTTCTGCATACTTGAGCTGATGCATGAGGGCAGTACCGTAATCGAGATGAAGTTGAGCGTCTGCAGGACTCTGCGCGATCAGTGGCCGAAGCAGATCGGCGGCGGCAGAGTACTTTTTGGTTTCAAGATAAAGGCTGGCTAGATCACGAGCGATCCTGGGATCGGGAGAAGCCTTGTAAAGCGGCTCAAGAGCGGCGATTGCTTCCTGCTGCTTGCCTTGCGCGGCCAGCAGCTTGCCTAACTGAAGTTGCGCGGCGCTGTTCTGCGGATTGGCGGAGATGTATTTGTGCAGCCAGGATTCAGCGTCGGCAAAGCGCTTTTGCTTGAGATAGAGGCCGATGAGTCGCTCAATGCTGCCATTGTTTCCGGCTGCAGCGAGTTTGAGATATTGCTGCTCAGCACCGGCGGCGTTGCCAGAGCGCTCTGCCATGCGGGCGGAGCCGAGCTGAGCTTCAGAGTTTGTGGGATCGAGTTCAACGGCTTTTTGGTAGGCGGCGAGAGATTCCTGCGGCGCGCTTTGTTCCGTGACCTGCGCCAACGAGAGCCATGCGGCAGCGAGGGCCTGCTGCCCGCCGACGATCGGCTTGAGAGTGACTGCAGTTTTGAGAGATGAAGCGGCGGCGGTGAGGTCACCGGACTTGGCCAGCGCGAGGCCGAGATTCTGCTGCGCTTCAAACCATTTGGGATCGAGCTGCGTAGCTTTTTTATAGGCAGCAATAGCTTCAGTGGCTTTGCCCAGATGACTTTGCGCGAATCCGAGATCGAACCAGGCTTGAGGATTTTCAGCCTGTTGTGTGACGATGATCTGCAACTTTTCTTCTGCCTCAGAGTACTGTTGTTTCTGTAGCAAAGATTCGGCGTCTTTTATGGCATCGGCAGAGTGGGCGTCGGTGGTGGCTTGGGGATGAGATTTGTGCAACGGGCGAGTCTGCGCGAGAGCGGGCAAGGCGAAGATCGCCAGCAACGCAACCGCGATGGCTTTAGTGATGCCCATTGGATCCAGAGTTCTCACTCTTTAAGATGCGCGCCAGCCACTTTCCGGTGTGGGAGTTTTTGGATTTTGCCACTATTTCCGGCGGGCCCGCCACAACAATCTGCCCGCCACGGCCTCCGCCTTCGGGGCCGAGATCGATGACCCAATCTGAAACCTTGATGACATCCATATTATGTTCAATGCAGAGAACGGAGCCGCCAGCCTCAATGAGCTTGCGGAAAGCCGCGAGAAGCTTACTGACATCGTCAAAGTGGAGGCCGGTGGTGGGCTCGTCAAAAATATAGAGCGCACCCTTGCCGGCGCGAGCCCGCTTGCGCTGCTCTTTTTCTTCCGGCGTGGCAGGATCAAAGCCCTGCGCGCGTCCGGTGGGGACGAGATGTGCCGCCAGCTTCATGCGTTGCGCTTCGCCGCCACTCAGCGTTGTGGCCGACTGTCCCAGGCGCAGGTAGCCGAGACCGACTTCTTCCAGCACACGCAGTTTGTCAGTGATCTTAGGATGACCGACGAAATATTGGAGCGCCTCGCGCACCGTGAGGCTCAGTACCTCATGAATGTTTTTGCCTTTATAGCGGACATCGAGAATCTGAGGCTTGTAGCGCGTGCCTTTGCAATCTTCACAGATGAGTTCGACGTCGGCAAGGAATTGCATTTCCACCGTCACCGTGCCATCGCCTTGGCAAGTCTCACAGCGACCACCGGGAATGTTGAAGGAGAAGTGGCCAGCACTGTAGCCGTGCTTGTGCGATTCCGGCACAGACGCAAACACTTCGCGGATAGCGTCAAATGCCTTGATATAAGTCACGGGATTACTGCGCGGAGTCCGGCCAATGGGCGCCTGATCAACAAGCGCCACATCGGCAATATATTGGCCGCCGGTGACGCGCTTAAATCCGTTTGCCGCCGGCCCGACGCCAGCGGTGATGCCTTTTTCCGCGGCCAGCGCCTGATACAAAACGTCATGCACCAGCGTCGATTTTCCCGAACCCGACACTCCTGTAATCGCCACCAGCATGCCGAGCGGAATTTCCAGATTGATGTTTTTCAGATTGTGCGCCCGCGCTCCTTCAATGCGTATCATCGGCACGCCGGGTGTTCGACGATTCTGCGGAATCTGTATCCGCAGCTCCTGGTTGAGGTATCTTCCCGTGAGCGACTGCGGCATTCCCTTGATCTGCTCGTACGTCGCCGACGCCATCACTTTTCCGCCGTTTTCGCCCGCGCCGGGGCCAAGGTCCAGGATCAAATCTGCTGCGCGCATGACTTCAGGATCGTGCTCTACGACCAAAATGGTATTTCCCAGATTCCTCAGCTCGTGCAGGATCGACACCAGCCTCGCGGTGTCACGGCTATGCAGCCCAATCGACGGCTCGTCCAGCACGTACAACGCGCCCACCAGCCGCGATCCCAGCGACGTCGCCAGCTGAATGCGCTGTGCTTCGCCGCCGCTCAGCGTTGATGCCAGCCGATCCAGCGTCAGATATTCCAGGCCAACATCGTTCAGGAACTTCAGGCGTTCCTGAATCTGCTCCAGAATTTTTCCGGCAATCTCCGTCTTCTCCGGCGAGAGCTTCAGCGTCTTAAAAAATTCCGCTGCGGCTTCCACTGTCAACTGCGTCAGCTCGCGGATATTCCTGCCATCAATCTTCACTTGCAGCGCGTCCGCGCGCAGCCTGCCTCCGCCGCACTCCGGACACACCGCATACCCGCGATACCTGCTCAAAAACACGCGCACATGCAGCTTGTATTTCTTGCGTTCCAGCGCCGCAAAAAATCCCTGTATGCCGGGAAACTTGCCTTCGCCTTCCATCACCAGCTCACGCTGCTCCGCGCTCAAGTCCTGCCACGCCACATCAAACGGCACTCCAACCTGCCGCGCAAACTTCCGCAACTCCGCCTGCCACGGACGATACTTCGGCTTGGTAAACGGCTCAATCGCGCCTTCACTCAGCGTCTTCGTCACGTCCGGAATCACCAGGTTCAAATCAAAATCAATGGTGTTGCCAAATCCCTGGCACCGCGGGCACGCGCCAAAAGGATTGTTAAATGAAAACAGCGGCGGCTCCGGCTCTTCATATTTAATGTGGCACGTCTTGCATTCAAAGCGATGACTGAAGCGCCATTGCATCTGCATCACGACCAATAAGTCAGCATCAAGTGCGGCATCAATTTCAGCCTGT
This sequence comes from Terriglobia bacterium, assembly GCA_963732195.1. GTDB lineage: Bacteria > Acidobacteriota > Terriglobia > Terriglobales > Acidobacteriaceae > Angelobacter. The sequence continues at coordinate 238,362 of CAVSYO010000002.1, forward strand.
GGCGGTGGCACCAGTTCAAACACCGTCTCTCCCGCTTCTCGATATCCAGTCTCCAGCGCGTCCACAATTCTTGTCCGCTGATCTGGCCCTACCACGATGCGATCAATCAGCACATACACCGGCTGGCTGAAATCGATGTCCAGCAGCGACTCCGGCGTCGCAAACTCAAAGATCTGTCCATTCTGAAAGAGCCGGCCAAAGCCTTTTTTGCGCAGATCAAACAGGCGCTCGCGCAGCGCGTTCACCGCTGTCTCAGCAATCGCGGAAGCTTTCGCCGACTTTGCGTCCGCGCGTCTTCTTCTCCGGCGGGGCGCGCCGGTTTTGCGCGTCCGGGGCGAAACAGGGAAGAGCACATTCAGCCGCGTGCCTTCTTCCAGCCCAAAATCGCCTGCGCCACTTCATCCACGGTATCTTTCTTTACTTCCTGTCCGCAGTTCCGGCAAAACGTGCGGCCCACGCGCGCATAGAGCAGCCGCAGGTAGTCGTAAATCTCCGTGGCCGTCGCCACCGTCGACCGTGGATTCCGCGTCGTATTCTTCTGCCTTATGGCAATCGCCGGCGCAATGCCATCAATCAGGTCAACGTCGGGCTTCTCAATGCGCTCCAAAAACTGCCGCGCATACGCCGAGAGCGACTCCACATAACGCCGCTGGCCCTCGGCATAAATCGTGTCAAAGGCCAGTGAACTCTTGCCGCTGCCGGAAACCCCCGTCACCACCGTCAGCGCATTGTGCGGAATCTCAAAATCAATGTTCTTGAGATTGTGAACCCGCGCCCCGCGCACGACGATGCTTTCGCTCTCCGCGACTTTTACTTTTTCTAATGCTTTGTCAGATACAGCCATGGTTACCCGTATTTCTCGACCTTCCAGCCCGTTTGTTGCCCTCAGACAGCCTGCCAAAAGGGCATGGGCGCAGGCAGTCCCGGCGAGTGAGGCGGAATCTTTTATTGTAATTGGTTTGGGGAGGGAGTGGCAGCGGGCGGGAATCGAATCCCATCCTTTCGAAAAATCCGCGAAAGGATGGGCCACTCATGTTTATGGAGTGGGACAGATAGGAACAGAGGTAAGGGTGGGCCGAAAAGCGCGAAGGATGGGCACCTCGGCGGAAGGTGAAGAACCAGCCCCACTGGGAAAATGTTTTGCGTTATGTGTTGTTCCATTTAGAATTCATCGGTTGTCGTAAGAACCTATGATTTCACAGTGGACATTAGCGAAATTCAAATCCGTATATGATGAAACTAGTTTGGAGATGTCGCCCTTAGTCGTCTTTGCCGGTACAAATAACTCGGGAAAGAGCACTGTACTTCAGAGCATTCTCCTTACTGCGCAATCTCTGCAAAGCCCTGTCTCCAATAGGCCCATAACGCTGAATGGACACCTCGTTAGACTCGGCACGTTCGACGATATACTTTCAACTGGATCCCCTGAAAAAAAGATCGAAATCGGATTTAGTCTTTCTGAACTAGCGTCCCAGACTCAACGCTTTCCTGCTGATTACGAAACGGTCTCGATTGGCCCGTTCTGGCGGCGGGGCGGCGAAAACATCGATCGAATTTCTTGTGCATTTCAATTCAGCCCTTCAGGTTCAGGCGAACGACACGAGATCCTTCAGTTGCAGCCTTCAGTTGATGCCTGCAGGGTCGACGTTGAATACCGCGACGAAGATAGCGATATAGAAAAGACAGATTCTGTTGCTGTGGTTCGGGGTGCCGAGGATGTCAAGGCCAGGCTTGATTCTCTCCAGCTTAAACAAATTAGGCCGGACGATTTGAGGGCACTTGAGTATCTTGTGGTGCAACAGGGAAATGCTGCTCAGCGCCCATATTACTCGTTTAGATCGCCCAATGAAGTGATTGGCGCGGTCATGTTTCACTTTTTACCGCGGGCGCTTGTCGCTCGGTATGACGAAGTAGACGAGAATAGCAAGGCACTGATTGGTGCTTTTACCACTCCCTATGAGCACGCCTTCTATAGAACCCCAGACGATGTAGCTCGGAAAATACCCGATGAGTTCAGAACCAAAATACTTTCCATCTGCGAAGCAATCATAGGTGATGGAGAACGGGGAGTTCGCCAGTTGGCGCTCCGGCGAGCCCAGGCAGCATACGAGACTCTAAAATCTGTATTTTCGATTCATCATTTCCGACTTTTTTTGACTTCATTACCAAGTGCGGAACGAACTAACTTAGTCAAAAAAATAACGGACGAGGCCACAAAGCTAGAACACATTATAAAAGGAGGTCGGACTTCGGATTTTCGCACTCGATTGGTGCCGCTTTCTGACGAGTCGGAATTCGCTCATTCGTATTTAGTGGAGTATTTTCAGCGTTATGTGAGGTACTTAGCACCGTTACGTGACGAGCCGAAGCCAGTATATCCACTAGCTGGAATGAATGATCCGACCGACGTTGGTCTCAAGGGGCAGCACACAGCTGCGGTATTCGAAACCAACAAATATAGGCCGGTGAAGTTCATACCGCCCGAAGCGTTTTCAAGCCCGCTGGATTCGGCCAGCGGAAAAATGGAGCCGCTACAGGACGCCGTGCTCGCATGGATGCGATATATGGGTGTGGTAACCAATGTAGACTCCACTGACCGCGGCAAGCTTGGCCATGAGCTGCGGGTTTCCACAGAGCAACTGGACCAAATGAGGGATTTGACTCACGTTGGCGTGGGCGTGAGTCAAGTGCTACCGATTGTGGTCTTAGCCCTTCTTGCTCCCGCTGGGTCCACGCTGATCTTTGAACAGCCTGAGTTGCATCTACACCCTAGGGTTCAAAGTCGACTGGCCGATTTTTTCTTATCTATGACCCTGTTGTCCAAACAGTGCATTGTGGAAACACATAGTGAACACATTATCAGTCGATTGAGACAGCGGGTAGCCACAGCTGCAAGCGATCAATTTGCACAAAAGATCACAATATATTTTGTCGAAGCTCTGGGCGGCAAGTCTCTTTATAAAAAAATAAAGATCAACCACTATGGCTCAATCAGTGAGTGGCCCAGAGGCTTTTTTGATGAAGGTGAAGAGCTGGCTGCCGCGATATTAAAAGCTAGTCTTGAGAAAAGATCTTTGAGATAGTTAGGCAGAATGGATACGGCATTTATTGATACGTTTCTCTTGGCGTTTCCGTCAGATGATTGCGATCTGATTGGCTTTGATTTGTATATACGCAGATTGTTGGAATGGCGTGAACTGATTCACGCCGAAGCGTTCCCAACGTACATCTCTGCCATTGCGCCTAGCGTGCTCGGTAGATTAGGCGGATTTCCTCCTTGGCGCAAAGTCGCCGAAAGCATTGAGAGATTGAGTCCCCCTGGAGTCCATGCTGGCGATGTGTTTTCGATTCTGCAATATTTTCTTGATAGGTTGCCGAAGGTTGAGGAGAACATCGGTATTCGAGAAATTCTTGTTGAGGATGTGCATTGCGATCCAGATACTCGTTTGAATCGGGCCGACACGTGGGCTGACGACCTTGAGCGTTTGATGGCCCTGATCGCTCTTTTCGCGAAACTTAGAGGTGAGGCCAATGAGAGTCGTTACATATTCACAAAGGAGCTAAGTCCTTGCCCCGCACGTGTGAGATTTGAAGGAGCACTGATCGATGTCGAATGCGAACCGGATCGTGAGTGCCTCGATAGGTTTCCAGTACCGCTGGAAGGGGCTTTCGAGGCCTTTTCATGTGCAAGGAATTTTCGTTCTTCAATAGATCCGGAGAGAATCTGGTCCAACGCGATGTCCCGCGAAGCTTGTCAACTTGCCGTGCAATTGTCGGTTCAGCGTATGCAGAGGCTCACTGGTCAACTGGATCATCGCCCGTGGGCACTTGGCAACGCGTTTCTATCAAGCATAGTCGGCTCAAATCTTGGAGCACCAGAAAAAGGGCGCGCCATCCTCCGCGCCGCTGCGGAAACAATCCTCGATCAGAATATGAGAAGCACGCATGCGCTCAGAGGTGATAAGAAAGCAGGCAGTCCCCAGCGTACCCGTGGCGATGACAGGGCATGGAGGCGAGATGTTGACTATGAGTACCATCTGCACTATTGGTCCGGTCCCACAGGATTGGAGCTTGCCGCTGTAGTAAACCACAACGAGTTTGATATCCCCGGATAAACCTCCGGTTCAATTAGAAGCTGGGATCTGCACCCAATTGAATAGATAGACGTTCTCGTGTGCAAACGAGTTAACCACCCAAAGTCTCCGGGCAGTCCATCCCCGAACAGATAAAATTCGCTTTACATTCGCTATCAATTCGGCTATGCTTTGGTGTGATTCGCTGGGCATTCGTAGGCGAACAAGTTAGCAATTCGTACCGATCGAAGCCGACTGACAGAGATAAGGCAGAGACAACGTGATTCAGGGTGGAAAAATCGAGAAAAAGAGGGGTCGACAAGCTTTCGACAGGCCTTTCGAATTGCGGTTTGGTTTTTGTTTTCAACAAAACGCCTATGGGGGGTGGGGGTCTGGCTGAGGGTGCATCGGCAGAGGGCTGCAAAAAAACAACAATTAACCACAAAGATGGCATGAATAAGAGTGCAAGTTCTGAGGCGGTATGCTCCAGGAGAAGGAATCTGGGGCAGACAGGTTGCAGGCTGTGCTCGTGCAGTGAGGCAGTACGACCTCGACACAGAGATTAGTCAGACCTGCGGATCGAAGCGTCACCGTAAGGCCAGTATGAGCTTGAATGGGAGTGTGGTGATCGCCTAAGAGCTGCGTCTACTCCAGAACCAACCAAGAGGAGAGACGAGAATGAAACGATATCTAGGAGTGGATCTGCATCGCACGCAGTTTGTAGTATGCACACGGTGGGAGAACGGGGAGCAAGAGATACGGCAATGGCGGATCGGGGAGTTGGCCAGGTTCGTGGAACAGTTGCAGCCGGAGGATCAGATCGCGGTGGAAGCCATGGGGACGACGGCGCGCTTCTACGATGCAGTAGCGGGACGAGTGGAGCGAGTGGTGGTGGTGAATCCGCATCAGTTCAAGGTGATCAGCGAGTCGGTGAAGAAGACGGACCGCAAGGATGCCGCCGCTCTGGCGCTGTATCTGGAAAAGGATTTGTTGCCGGAGGTAAGGATGAAGCCGAAACAGAATCGGGAGTTGATGCATCTGGCGGAGACACGCGATCTGCTGGTGAAACAACGCTCGGCATTGAAGGGCAAGATCAACAACCTGCTGGCGATGCAGGGGATCGAGTTGAAACGGGAAGCCTTGTCGAGCAAGATTGCGTTGGAGCGGGTGCTGGCGCTGCCGGTCAGCGGGATGGTGCAGTTGGAGTTGCGGATTCTGGTGGAGCAGATCCGTTCGTTGTCGGAGAGCATCGCGGAGTTGGACGAGCGGTTGGAAGAAGAAGGCCAACAGCTGCCCGGATACGAGAACCTGACCAGCATCAAGGGCATCGGTTCGCTCAGCGCGACTGTTCTGCTGACGGTGATTGGAAAGATCAGCGACTTCGCGGATGAAAACAAGCTGGCGGCGTATCTGGGCTTGGTACCACGAATAGCCAACTCCAATGAAAGTGAACGCAGCGCTCGCATCACCAAACAAGGTAATAAGCTGGCCCGCACGGCGCTGGTGCAGTGTGGGTTGGTGGCGAAGCGGTATAGCCCCTATCTGCAACGGTTCTATGAACGAATCAAACACCGCCGAGGAGGAGGAAAGGCCAAAATCGCTCTAGCCAGGAAACTGGTCAAGATCGTGTATGACACTCTGAAAAACCAGTGGGTCTTCGAAGACTTTCCCAGCTTTACCCTGGCTGCCTAAACCCGGCCAAAACAACTTTTGAGTAGACATTATTCATGGGAGGACACGAAAGAACACAAAGGAAGATCTGTAAATCGGACACGGGCCTTAAAGCGATCCAAATCGCGAACTAAACACGCAAGGGCAAGGAGGAAAAGCATGGAGAAGAGCAGGCACGAAATTTGGGGAGAACGATACGTTCCGGCATGGGGTCCGAAAGATGGTTTTGGCATTAGAGAGGGCGAGGATGTACTGGGTTTGGACGAAGAAGAAAGAGCCTTGTGGGAGATTGCGTCCACCGATCCGCAACGCGCTGTGATCGCGGAGCAGCGGGACGCGCGCCGTTTGAAAGAACACCAGGAGCGTGAGGCTGAGCGGGAGCGGCAGGAATGGACGACGTCCCGGGCAGCGCAGCTGCTGAAGAAGCTGGGAGAATGTTTTGCCGAATATAAAGAGTGCCTGGAGCATGATCCGAGATTGCAGGAAAAGGCGCTGGCGTTTGACGAGATGAACCAAAAGATTTTTAACCGCATGCGGACCACGATGGAACGAGCGCACCAGTCGCCCAGATGCCGGCATCCGAAAGCGGGTGGCGGGACGTGCCGCGCACCGCGAGTGCGTGGGAAGAAATTTTGCCACATGCACGAGATGCTGGAAGAGGCGAGGCCGGAAAAGATCGATCTGCCGAACCTGGGAGATGCGTACGCGATCCATGGAGCGATTGCCAAAGGAGCGCAGGCGGTGGTGGATGGAAAGCTGGATTACAAGCAGGCGTCAATACTGGGGTACTACCTGCAACTGGCATTGAGCAATATTGGCCGGGTGAATTTTGAAGACGAGCAGGAAGAGCGGTAAGTCTTACCACTGATTTGCACTGATGACACTGATCAGGAAATGTAAGTCTACCGCGGATGAGCGTGGATGGTCGTCAGTATTAAGAACGGGAAGCCGCTCAGGCGGTGGAAATTCAGATCTTTGAGAAATTGAAGGCATGGGTGAAGGTGGGAATTTTCGGTAGTGGTAAAGTTTGAATTTTTCCGTTTATTCAAACCATTTTACGGAACGTCATCTCGAAGGGCGTAAGCGAGCCCGCGTTGTCATCAGCGGGCGAGTAGCCCTGAGAGACCTTGTGTTTACGTTAAACAAAACACAAGGTCCCTCGCCCCTATTCGGGCGCTGAAGACGGCGCGCCCTCATTGACGGGAGCTCGGGATGACGATCTGTTTATTAAGGATCGGACATTGATTCTGCCCTATAGTTCAAACTGTACCACTACCGAAAGTTGGGCGATCGGCGATTTCGCCCATTCATCCCCAAGTGATATCCCGACTGGGCCGATTTGAGCCGCGAGTGGGAAGAAGATCCAGGCGGAAGCTTGAACCTGAAGCGCGTCCCAGGATCAAGCGGAGAATTCCGAAATCCTAAACTTCGTAGTCCGCAAAGCACCAGCGGATTACCGCTCCGGCTCACCAGGAGTCGCCAGTCGGGATTCGGGATGGTGAGCTGCTACGCTTACAATCATTGGCATGCTTTTCCAGGCACATGACGTGTCCCCAATCTTCATCGAATTGGGTGTCATAATCGGCGGCCTTGCAATTCTCGCGCGGTTTGCAAATCGACTCGGATTTTCAGCGATCCCTCTCTATTTATTGGCTGGCCTTGCGTTTGGCAATGGCGGTCTGGTGCCGCTCAACGTTAGCGAGGACTTCACCCGCATTGGGGCAGAGATCGGCGTGCTGTTGCTCCTGTTTATGCTTGGGCTTGAATACACTGGAAAGGATCTCAAAGAGAACCTCCAGACCGGCCTTGCTTCGGGGTTGGTCGACTTTGCGCTGAACTTTCCACCTGGTCTGATAATGGGGCTCCTGCTGCACTGGGGTCTCTTGCCATCGGTTCTGTTGGGTGGCGTAACGTATATTTCGTCGTCGGGTATTATCGCGCGGGTGCTTGCCGAGTTAAAGCGGTTCAACAACCCGGAAACGCCGTCGATTATTTCGGTACTCGTCCTGGAAGACCTTGCGATGGCAGTCTATCTCCCGCTTATGGCAGTGCTTCTGGTGGGAGGAGGTGCGCAGAAGGTCATTTTTTCTGTCTTGATCGCAATAGCCACGGTCCTGGTGATTCTTCTGGTCGCAGTGCGCTACGGAAGACAAATCAGCAAGTTCTTTTTGCACGAGTCGGATGAGATCATTTTGCTCACTATGTTTGGCGCCGTGCTTCTTGTTGGGGGCCTGGCGCACCGCCTGCAGGTATCGGCGGCAATCGGAGCGTTTCTTGTTGGCATTGCCATGTCCGGACCTATTGCTGAGAAGTCACGACGGCTGATCGCACCACTCCGTGATCTGTTTGCCGCCACGTTTTTTTTCTTTTTCGGGTTACAAATTGACCCCAGAAGCTTGCCTGGCGTTTGGCTCCTGGCTGTTGTTCTCGGCCTGACTTCAGCTTTTACAAAATTGATGACTGGCTACTGGGCGGCGGGACGAACCGGAGTCGATCGGCGGGGCCGCATACGAGCCGGCATGGCGCTTGTAGCGCGAGGCGAGTTTTCGATTGTTATCGCGGGTTTGGGTGCAGGCATCGAGCCGCAACTGGGGCCACTCGCCGCTGCCTACGTGCTGTTCCTGGCTGTCCTTGGACCTGTTCTCGCGCGTTTCGCGAAGTGATGGCTGAATAATTTCGTGCGTTCCAAAACGGGACGGTCTCTGAGAAAATCGGCTGGAACTAATGCTCTATGCTTCGGAAGACGACTTACAATGCGAATGAAGTGCAACCACGTTGCGCAGCTCGCGAATAAAAAAAGCCCGGAGGACTTTATGAAAATGATAAACCTCGAGAAACTCTTCATCGCCGCCGCACTACTGTGCACCCCACTCATCGCATCGAACGCTCAGGCGGAACACGCCAGGCCTTTGGGTGTTTCATCCGGCACGAACGTGATCACCTGCATGCCCGGACTTGTCTTTAGATGTAACAGCAGCTGGATGTTTCTGTGTGAAACCCTGATTGAAAGAATGTGTGGCGCCCATCCTTCGCGGTTTTTGCGAAGGATGGGCTTCCACCGCGATTCCCGCATCCACACGCTTGACCCTTCTACCTTCTTCGCGATTTCCGTCCGCCCGCCTTCCGCTTTCGACCATTGCTCTCGCGCATCTGTTCTGCCTGCTGGATGTTGTGGGCCTTGACGATGGCGGCGATCAGCCCAGGAAAGCGTTTGTCTATTTCCGCGCAGCGTGAGGTGTTGTGCATCTCCACGCCCTGGCGTTCGCCGCGAATCAGGCCTGCTTCGCGCAGCGCTTTGAAGTGCTGTGAGAGCGTGGACTTGGGAATGGATTTCTCACTGATGTTCAAAAAGTTGGAACAGGTCTGCGGGCAGGACGCTGCGGCAATCTGGGCAAAAATGGCCACACGCACGGGGTCAGAGAGCGCGTGCATGATCGCTTCTACCGTAACGTCTTCAATGGAAGGATGAAAAAGCGGCTTCATTTCTAAGCTTTATCTTAGCCTGTTTCGCCAGAATAGTTCAATAGTTCACAAAACAAGAACTAATGAATCTTTGTGCCGTCCCGTTCATCTCATGAAGCGTCAGTCGGATTGGGAGCTGCGGATCGGATGCACTCCGGCAGAAATTCTTTTTGAGAGGAAACATTATGAGCAAGCTTACAGGCAAGGTCGCAATCGTTACGGGCGCGTCCAAGGGAATTGGCGCCGCCATCGCCAAGTCACTCGCTGCGGACGGCGCTTCAGTCGTGGTGAACTATGCTTCCAGCAAGGCCGGCGCGGAGAAAGTTGTCGCCGCCATTACCGCAGCCGGAGGCAAAGCCGTTGCCGTGGGTGGCGACGTTTCCAAGGCCGCGGATGCCAAAGGAATTGTTGACGCCGCCATCAAGAACTATGGCCGCATCGATATTCTGGTGAACAACTCCGGCGTGTATGAGTTTGGGGCGATTGAGAGCGTGACTGAAGATTCATTCCACAAGCTCTTCAACGTCAACGTGCTCGGCCTTCTGCTCACGACGCAGGCTGCAGTGAAATACCTGAAAGAAGGCGCCAGCATTATCAACATTGGCTCGGGCGTCAGCCGCATTACGCCGCCCAACACCGCGGTTTATACCGGCACCAAGGGCGCAGTGGACGCGATTACTGGCGTGCTTGCCCGCGAACTTGGACCGCGCAAGATCCGCGTGAACACCATCAACCCAGGCGTGGTTGAGACGGAAGGAACGCAATCCGCCGGCATCATCGGTTCCGATTTTGAGAAGGCAATTACCGCGCAAGTCCCGCTCGGACGCACCGGCCAGGTCGGCGACATCGCTTCCATCGCATCATTTCTGGCGTCAGATGACTCCCGGTGGCTCACCGGCGAACAGCTTCTTGCCACTGGCGGCCTGCGCTAATCCGGCAAGTACCCAACCTGACTGAAGGCCCTATGCAAAGCGCAGTTCCATCGCGCCATTGCGTGGGGCCTCTTCGTATGCAGCCGAGACCTGCTGTTTGGACGACGTCCACATTCGCGATGAATGGACTTTTCGGCACTTCGCTCGCCGATTCCGATTTTTACTAAGACCGCCGATCTCTGGCTTGGTATTCGGATAATAGGGTGTACAATTCGTCACCCACTGCTAGTGAATCCGCAAGTAGCTTCGGGCATTTGTCTATAAATCTACCTGAAAGGTAAGTCATGGCCAATCAACTCTCTTCCATAAAGTACATTGTCCAACTCATGCTGGAGAACAGATCCTTTGATCAGATGCTGGGATTTTTATACGAGAGCTCTGGCAACAAATCCGCTTCGGGCGAACCGTTCGAAGGCCTGACCGGCAATGAGTCCAATCCGGACGAAGCGGGCCGGCAAGTAAAAGTTTTTAAAATTGATCACACTGCCAAGCATCCTTACCTGATGCCGGGGGCAGATCCCGGAGAAGGTTTCCACAATACAAATTACCAGTTGTTTTCTACTGACATTCCAGCGCATGGGACTGTTCCAAAGAACCAGGGCTTTGTCATCAATTTCAAAGCCTCCATCGCGTCCGATCTGGCTAAACATTACAAAGATACTCTACCCGGCACAGATGCTTCCGAAATTATGGGAATGTACTCACCGGAGATGTTGCCCGTAATGTCGGCGTTGGCAAAGGGTTTTGCTGTGTGCGACCATTGGTTCTCATCGGCCCCAACGCAGACAATCCCGAACCGCGCCTTCGCCGCGGCAGCAACTTCGCAAGGCCATCTGGATAATCAAGTCAAGGTCTTTACCTGCCCCAGCATTTTCGGCCTGTTATCAAAAAAGAACATTGACTGGGCAATTTACGGCTACAACCGTGACCCACTCACTCGCCTTGACTATACTGACATTCAAACCGCAGCGGAGAGCCACTTTGGTCATTTTCGTGACTTTCAGGCGCGAGCCGCGGCCGGCAAACTGCCGCCTTACACATTTCTGGAACCAAGTTGGGGAGCAGCAGGCAATAGCCAACATCCCAATTATGACGTGGCGGTTGGTGAGCAACTTCTGCATGATGTTTACTATGCTCTTCGCAATGGCCCTGGCTGGAATGACACACTGCTTGCGATTACCTATGACGAGCACGGAGGAAACTACGATCACGTGGCTCCGCCCTGGGGAGCGGTGCCGCCGGATAACTCCGTTGGCGAGTGGGGTTTCGATTTTAACCGTTTCGGCGTCCGAATCCCCGCTTTGCTTATTTCTCCACGTATTGCACCGGGCCGGGTGTTCCGCACTAAGAACGGCACCATCGACCATACATCTTTGCTGAAGACAGTCGAGCAGCGCTGGGGGCTTGGACCGCTCACTGCGCGAGACAAGGCGGCGCCGGACCTGGGCGACGTCCTGACCGAAAAACCGCGCACGGATGACCCGCTGAAAGGCGTCAAGATACCCACTTCGACCTCGGTGCACCCCAATCAATCGCAGCCTTCGGTCATCGAAAAGCTTCATGCCGCCAAGGTCGCTTTGCTGCCTTTACGCAATGATAAAGGCACATACGATCAACACACGCCGCCGGATTTGTCATCAAGTTCGGCAATCGCGGATTACATTCAAACACGCACAGCGGCCTGGACGCAGCACCTTCAGCGTCTGGATCACCGCCGCAAAAGTCAGAAACCAGGAAGAAAGACGGACCGATAGATCGTGCTAGCTGTGGAAGAAGAGGATGTCCTTTGCTCTGGGCGGGGGCTCCTCGCCATAGCAGCCGTGGGTCTTACCTTCTTCAAAAAGCGGGATAAAAAAAAAATGGCGCGGCTAATTAAGCCGCGCCACGCTGTTTCTTTAAGCTCTAGCGATTGTGATTGCCTTTATCGCCTTTGTCGTCATGTCCCTTGTTTCCCTTGTCATGTCCCTGGTTTCCATGATTTCCGTTATCGTGACCGTGGTTATCATGCGCCACTTCATGGCCATGATCTTCGTGTCCATGGTTTTGCGCCACTTCATGACTGTGGTCTTCGTGGCCGTGATTTTCCGCTCGAACATGCTCCTCATGACGCACTTCGCGGTGTTCCTCTCTCACATGCTCGTCATGGCGCTCTTCACGGCGTATCTCATTCCGTTCGTGCGCGCGCAACGCCACTTCGTGTCCGTGGTTTTCATGCCCCCTGTCGTAATGGTGCTCAGGGTAGAAGCGGACGGTATAAGGATGGTGATATTCGTGGCGGTTCACCCACGTGCGCTGCCACGGCGCGTTATTGATGAAACACCACGCGACGGTCCCAGGCAATGCGGTTGTTTCCCCATCCCCACGGACGATAGGAAGCTCCCAGCACCACGCCGAAGCGGAAGCCAATTGCGCCGCCGATGAAGAAGCCCGGACGCGGACGCTCATAGACCACAACTGGATCGTAAGTGGGGACCACAACGTATTCGGCACGCGCCGGCATAATCGTAATATAAGGTCCGCCGCCCACAATGATCTGCGGGCCAGTGCGCAAATATCCATAATCACGCGCGCGCTGGCGCATTCTCTGCACCGCATACATTACTTCCTGCTGCTGTCCCAGAAAAGCGTTGCCCAGATCGGTCGTCCAGTTCATGTCAGACGCCATCATGTGCAACACAGCGGGAAAGGGAAGCAGTGCCTGAACGGAAGGATCCCAGGGCAACTGATCGCCTTGAATGGCGTCGGCCAATTCGTTGCCGGTCACGTTATGATGATCGTCGGCCCAGTAGGATGCATCCTGAATCTGGTCAGGAAAGGTTGCCGCGGCCAGCGTTTGCGCCAGCAAAGGATCAGGATACAGCGCAATGCGCGATACCATGCGGTCAAGCTGCGGAGGCGCGAAATACGGCGCTGCCTGGGCGCTTGCCTGCGTCGCCAGTGCGCAGCACATCACAAATACGGCCAGAACCATGGCCAAAATCTTGCCGGTTGCCCCTTGCTCACGATTGCAAATCTGTCTTGCTGACATCACTACTCTCCTTGGTTGTCTGATTACGTTGTGTGATTACGTCCTGTCATTGAGTCCGCGCTGCTCAAAGCATGGTTGCTAAAAAACACGCCTGCTACAAAGCACACCATTGGCGGCGACTGAAGGGGAATACTCAGGCGGCGTCATGCGTATCTTAACCCCGGTTTAAGAGCAGAGTTGCTCACGGACGGCATGATACTTTCGTGCTTTTTAACCTATTCTTTAAATCGTGTTCCTTAAACCACGGACTCCGCTGATTTTGCGACCCCGTAACCAGATCAGTCCGGCCGCGCTGAATGATTTTGGAATCCTTCTGTCTGCCGCTCGAATCGAAAATGATTATGACAACACCGAATGCAGCCCACAGCGGCACAGTTTCTATTGCAGGGGACCTCAACCGTCAATCGTCTGGGTTATGGCGCAATGCGCATTACCGGCGAAGGAATCTGGGGCGATCCTAAAAAGCCGGCGGAGTGCAAACGCGTTCTAAAGCGCTTGCTGGATTTGAACGTTAACTTCATTGATACCGCTGACGCTTATGGCCCTGAAGTCAGCGAGAACCTGATTGCTCAGGCGTTGCATCCTTATCCCAAGGGCTTGGTCATTGCTACCAAGGGCGGCCTCACGCGCCAGGGCCCCAACCAATGGGCGCCGGTGGCTCGTGCAGAATATCTGCGTCAATGCGTTGAGATGAGCTTGCGTCGTCTGAAGATCGAGCGCATTGATCTTTACCAGCTGCACCGCTTCGATCCCAAGGTTCCCGTGGAAGAATCGTTGGGCGAGTTAAAGAAGATGCAGGAGGAAGGGAAGATTCGCCACATTGGCGTTTCAGAAACCACGGTTGCCGATATTCAGCGCGCGCAGAAGATCGTCGACGTGGTGAGCGTTCAGAACAAATGCAACATTACTGATCGCGCTTATGAAGATGTGGTTGATTATTGCGAGAAAAACAAGATTGTATTCATTCCATGGTTTCCGCTGGCGGCCGGCGAATTAACCAAACCTGGCGGCGTTCTCGATAGGATTGCGCAGGCCCACAAAGCGACCACGTCGCAGGTAGCTATCGCATGGCTGCTTCACCGGTCGCCGGTTATGCTGCCGATCCCGGGCACATCAAAGGTCAAACACCTGGAAGAAAATGTTGCCACGGCAGAACTGAAATTGAGTGACGCTGAGTGGCAATCGCTGGAGGAAGCCGCCAAAAAAGCGGCGTAAGCTTACTGCTGACGGAAGACTGCTGGCTCACTGGTTGATGGCGACAGGCTGGTTCGCGGTGGATTTCCGCGCTTTCTCTTGAGTCAAAAAATTCAAGATCGCTTCCACCACGGCTTCTTCGCCCAAAGCGGTATTGATCATGGCATGGTAAACCTGGCGGTTGGGCCATTCCACATGGAAATAATTCTTGATAAAGGCGGCGCGCTCGCGGTCAACCGTATCCACCAGCGCTTCAGCATGGGCCTGCGTGTTGCCTTCAGAAACCAGCCGACGCACTTTGTCAGCCGTGGGAGCGTAGAGAAAGAATCGCAGCGTGTCTTTGCGGTCTTGCAGAAAATGTTGCGAACCACGGCCCAGGATCACGCAATTTCCGGCAGCTCGCGGCTTGTTCCACCATCGTTGGGAGATCTTGAAGATGCTGTCTGAATCCAGCATCTCCACCTGCGGCCCGCCGCGATATCCTTCAGAACTTCCCAGCGCAAATGATTTGAGCAGGCGCTGGTAGAGCGGGTCTCGGCGTTCTTCCCGCCGCGCCACCTCAGATTGGTGGCAGTTCGCCATCCTGGCAATCTCTTGTGTCAGTTGCTGGTCCCACAGCTTCCAGCCCAGCCGGGCCGCCAGTTTGGCCGCAATCTGCGCTGCCCCGCTGCCATATTCGCGTTCGATGGTAATGATTCGAATCACGCTGCCCTCAATTAAGTTAGATGCTCTTCAGGCTTCAATCGCGCATGCAGGATCTTTGGGCTTTCTCCTGACCGGGAAACTGTACGGGATTTAGAGGCTTTGGACAAGAAAATTGGGATGTTAGATGGCGAACCCGCCTTGCGGCGGGTTCCGGTTCGATGTTGGAGAGATTTTCAGAAAACGCGAGACGATCTGCTATGCACAGGTCGCCATCGCTTGAGCGATTTGGAGTTTCCGGTTTTCCAGTTGGTGAGTTTAGGAAAGAC
The DNA here is from genome assembly GCA_963732195.1 of Terriglobia bacterium. GTDB lineage: Bacteria > Acidobacteriota > Terriglobia > Terriglobales > Acidobacteriaceae > Angelobacter. The sequence continues at coordinate 253,693 of CAVSYO010000002.1, forward strand.
CTGGACGCACGGTTCGATTTCAAAACTAAGAGCAGTCTTGTCCTGAAAACTGATGTCAACAATGTAGTAATCAGGCGAGACGGACAGTTCCACTTTGGCAATGATCTTGCCTTTTGCTTGTTGGAACTTGAGAACCCGTTGGTATGCTTTCTTTCTTCCGTTGGAGCGGATACCCTTAGAGACAGCCATAGGTCGCCTTTCTATCGAAGGTGATTTGTGGTCAGGGCTGCGTCGGTGTTAAGAGCACTGGCGCGGCCCGTCTTTATTCTTGTAGCGTAGGAGCGAATGGATAGCAACAAAAAAAGAGCGAAAACGATAATAAAAATGATGGATGAGTGTTCCGCTTGCACGCATGGAGTAGAATTCCCGCCGATATGCTCACCTACCTTTTGCGGCATTCCCGTTGGCTCTTCGTCTTTGTCTTAACCTCAGCGCTGGCGGCGCAAACCGCTGTTCTCCAGCCGCTGGCGGATAAACCAGTCCCAGGCGCTTCAGTAAAACTCAAGTCGGATTTTTACGTTCCGGCCACGCCGGATTCAATCCGCTGGGGATACCTGCCGGACAACGCGGCCAAAGCCGTGATCACCGTGCCTTCCGGCTCGACCGTGACGTTTGACACGGTTTCGCACGAAGGCATTCTGGAAGATCAGGGCCGAGATCCCGCAAAGTATTTTGGCGGCTTCGGCGTTGCGCCTACTCAGGTGCTCAATGATGCCAAAGCCATTGCGGCATCAAGCGTGGCGCATGATTTCGCCAAAGATGGTCCGCATGTGGTGATGGGGCCAGTGGCGCTGGAGAACGCGCAGCCGGGCGACGTCTTAAAAGTTGAAATGATTTCGCTGGTGCCGCGCGTGCCGTATGGCGTAATCAGCAATCGCCACGGCAAAGGCGCGCTGCCGGGAGAATTTCCTGAGAACTCTGGGCCTCAACCGGGCGCGGGAGCGGCCAGTCCACAGCTCTATAACAATGTTTCAAAATTCGTGCCCATCAAGCAGATCGATGGAAAATGGTACGGCATTCTCTCCGCCGGCGAAGGCAAGGAAGCGCACATACCTGTCGCGCCGTTCATGGGGACCATGGGCGTTGCGCCCAACGTAAGCGGCAAGCCCAACTCTGTTCCGCCGGGTGATTACGGCGGCAACCTGGATATCCATTACCTTACAGCCGGTGCCACGTTGTATTTGCCGGTGCAGGTTCCCGGCGCAATGTTCTTTATCGCCGATCCACACTTCGCCCAGGGCAACGGCGAAGTAGCGCTCACTGCGATTGAAGGCTCTCTTCGCACTACTTTGCGTTTCACTGTGCTAAAAGCTGGAGATCCCGCCATTCCCGCGAACGGTAAGCTTACCGGCCCATTTGCTGAAACGGCCGATTACTGGATTCCTATCGGTCTTGATCCTGATTTGAATGAGGCCATGAAGAAAGCCACGCGTGAAGCCGTGCGCTTTCTATCCGAAAAACTTGGCATGGATCGCGCTACTGCTCTCGCTTACCTCAGCGCCGCTGCAGACTTTGAAGTCTCGCAAGTCGTGGACAAGACCAAGGGCGTCCATGCCCTGATTCGCAAGAAAGACTTCAGCGCCAGATAGAACGGATTGCTTCCTAAATAAAAAGCCACCCATTGCTTGCTGGGTGGCTTTTTCGTGATTCGTCCGTCGCTGCTAGTTCACTGTGAAGTTTACAGTAACGGAATGGTTGAGCGCTCCGCTGGTTCCGGTAATCACAATCGGGAACGTGCCCTGTCTCTGCTGGTTGTTCACCGTCAGCGTCATGCTTGATGTTCCAGCCGTGTTGACGGAAGCGGGAGAAAACACTCCAGTCACCAGGGAAGGCAATCCGGAAACGCTAAGGCTTACGGTTCCGGTAAAACCAGCCTGGGCCGTGATTGTGATTGGAAGCGAGCCGCTTTGGCCGCGCTTTACGGTGATGGAGTTCGTCGCAGACGAAATCGAGAAATCCCCCGTTCCCTGCGAATTCACAACCAGTGAAACCGTGGCGGTATGAACCAGCCCGCCGCTGGTTCCCGTGATCGTGAAAGTGTAGGTGCCCGCTGGCGTTGTAGGTACCGTGGTGACAGACAAAGCCGACGAGTCCTGAACCGGTAAGCGAGTTTGGGCTGATTGAAGCACCCGGACCGTCAGTGACGACCGGAGATACGCTCACGCTCAGATTTACCAGGCCATTGAATCCTGCTACGGAGCCGACATTGACCTGGTACCCGGCGTTAACACCGGCTGTAACCGTTTGTGAAGAAGGCGTAGCTGAAATCGTGAAATCGGCCGGGGCGTTCGTGTTTACTATCAGCGTTACTGACGCTGTATGGCTAAGCACTCCATCGGAGCCCGTGATCGTCAACGGATAAGTTCCTGCCGGCGTTGCCGTGGCGTCAGTAGTAATCGTAATTGTTGCGGTTCCGGAGCTGGTAATGCTTGTGGGGGACGCGGTGAAAGAAGCTCCTGCGGGCAGTCCGCCAACCGTGAAGCTGACCGTGCCAGCGTAGCCGTTCTGTCCCGTCACAATTGCGGAATAGCTCACCGAGCTGCCTTGAATTACCGACTGCGATGCAGGCGACGCGGAGAGAGTGAAATCCGGGCTGTTGTTGTTCCAGGCATTTACCAGGTTCGCGGCGTTCACTGATCCCCAGCCGGTAGCTTGATCGTAGCCCGGTGCGGCGCTGAATCCTGCAACGCCCGGTACGCTGTTATTGCCGCTGGTAATGTCATTGAAGACCGCTGTGCCGCCGGCAAACTGCGTGGCTGCCATGGAGTAAAGCACGTCGTTGGCGTTGCCCTGCGGCGATCCGGTTTTCTGCACCACCAGTGCCATAATTCCAGCGAAAGATGGCGAAGCTGCAGAAGTTCCAAAAACATTTTCCAGCCCGGTGGTGTTGTTGGTGTGCCCTTGCACGATCAGGTAAGCGTCGTGGCCGGCCGCGGTCAGTGATACGTCAGGAATGTCGCGGAAGCCGTCTGCCGGCACGCCCGGCCCGGTCTGAAACGCAGGCTTAGCGTAAATGGTGCTCACGCCGCCGCCGGTGGAGCGGATTCCAACGCCTCCCGGTACGTTCGCGCTTTCATTCCACACGATTTCTGGAATCGGTCCCAGCGCCGACGAAAGGTCTGGGTTGTTGCCTGCTGCCCAGAAAATCCCCGCGCCTTCATTGAACTCAGTTCCACCAACGGCAATGTTGTTTGGCGTTGAAGCAATTCCGTTGACCGCCTGGATGGTTCCAACCGGCGCAGTGTTCGCATCGCAACCCGCCGCGCCTGTGTCGCCGGTGCTTACGAAAGCCGTAATGCCTTCCGCAGCCGCTTGTGCCCACAGGTTGTTCCAGAACGTGTTTCCCGTCGCGCCCAGGCTCTGCTCGCAAAGGCCAAAGCTTGTGCTCATGACCGGGGCCACGTTGTTATTCACAATGTATTGCGCGGAAAGGTTCACGCCGTCAGTGGTGCGCGTGGATTTGGAAATTACAAATTTAATCGTCGCATTCTTTGCTACCGCGCCTGACCATTCCACGTCCAGATCGGCTTCCAGCTCTTCATTGCCTTTCTGGTCGCCCGGGGCGTTTCCGTTATGAATAAAGATGGGGTCGTTGGCCGGCAGCAGGAAGGTGCTGCGGAAAAATTGAACGTCGCCCAGCACGATGTCCGTGCGTCCCACAATGGCAATCGTCTGGCCTGTGCCATCGATGCCGGCATTGTAGAGCGGAGTCAGGTTATAGATGGTGGCAAAGTCGCCAGGCGCCAGAGAATGCGACCCATCAACGTTGTTGGCATTTCCCGGCAACTGCGCCACATTAGCGTCATGATGGAGCGGAAAATCATGCAGTGAAACCACGCCTTCCACCAGTCCTGAGAAAGCGCGTGGAATGCTGGGATCTGTAGCATTGGCGTAGTGGATCTGCCCATTCACTTCAAACTGGCGAATGTTGGTCTGGAACGCGTGTTCCACCTGCTGCACATTGCCGCTGAAGTTAATCCAGAGCTTGCTGTTGGCAATTTCCTCAATGCGGAAGCCATGGCTCTTGAGCCAGTTGGCCGCGTCAGCCACGTCCTGATCGGTGGGCCCAAAGCGCAAACCAAATTCCTGCGGGGTGAGGAAATGATGGAAGTTGGGTGACTTCGGGTTCTGCAGGTCGGCCAGCAGAGTATCCAGGTCCGCCTTTGCGGAGGCCCGTGGAGAGAGCGAGAGAATCATGTTCTCCATGGGGAGATTGAGGTCGGCGGAGCCGCGGTCGAACTCCGGGCGCGCCAGCGGATGCACGTTTCCATGTTTGATTACGCGATCGGCTTCGTTGATGGAGCGTTGGGCCAGAGCGGCTGACGACATCATGCCGCTGAAAATCGTCAGTAAAAGGGCGGGGAGCAGCAGTCGCGTGCGACCACGTGAAAGGGTGTGCATTTCGTCCTCTTTTTTCTCTCTAAATCTTTGTTCTGGTTTGTTTGGAATCAGTTTGAGGCAGGATTGTTCATCAGACCCGAAATGCGGTACGCAAGAGGGTTACCCTTGAGATGATCCGGAAGGACACTCGTCGGCGATAACCACTGTGAACCTCTTTTGTTAGAAGGCCTTTAAAGCAGGATTAGAAATTCCAATGATTCCCGCAGACGTCACCCTCCCGACCGTGGCCTGTTCATCAACCACTCAAGGTTTGTCTTGACCACCGGCCACTCGTTCATAATGATGCTGTATACGCATGTGTCGCGGACACTTCCATTGGGCAGAACCTGGTTGTTCCGCAATATTCCATCCAGCTTCGCGCCCAAGCGCTCTATGGCCCGCCGGCTCGCATGATTGAAAAAGTGAGTACGAAGTTCCACACAGATGCAATCCAGGGTCTCAAAAGCATGAGTGAGCAAAAGCAGCTTGCACCCTGTGTTGATCGGCGTGCGCTGCATGCTCTTGCGATACCACGTGCCGCCGATCTCTACACGACGATTTGGCTGGTCCACATTCCAGTAACTCGTCATGCCTACAACTTTTCCCGTGCCGGTATCTCTCACAGCAAAGGGAAGCATTCCGCCTTTGGCTTGGCGGTCCAACCGTCGATCGATTTCCGCTTTCATCTGCGAAGGGTCAGGGATGACGGTGTACCAGAGCCTCCACAACTCGCCGTCTTGCACGGCCTCAGCCAGATCGTCATGGTGGGCCTGCGACAGTGGTTCCAGGATCGCGTGCGTTCCGCGCAAAGTAATGGGTTCAGGCCCGGGCATGATGGATTATTTTCACACATCTTGATCCCAGCCGTAGCCGCAGGATTCGCTATGGCGGAAAACATGAAGAGTAAGGTCGTCTATTTCCGCTCCAAGCTGATGAACATCCTCAGAGTTACATGGCTCAGTTCGACTACCAGCGAAAGATCCTGGCCAATGGGTCGCAAAACGTTCAGCCGGTGGACCAGTTCCTGACCCACGCTCAGAGCGGCACCTTGCCGGCGGTGTCGTTCGTTGAGCCGTCATCGGAAGAGGACCTGGATTAGCATCGGCGGATCGGCTCCGGCGCAGTCGATATCCAGATCGGCGCTAAGTTTGTGGCCCGGCCTGAGGACGCCGAATAATCTGCGTTCTCATTTATTTCAAGCCCGTCCGTGGAATCCGCGCACACGGGCTTCGCGCACGTTCTCACGATGGCTGCTGATAAAGGCCAATCACATTCCCGCCTGGATCTCGGAATCTTGCAGTGATCTCCGGCGCGTCCGCGCCAATGGGCTGCACTATCTCGCCTCCGTTGGCCTTGATCAACTCAATCGTGGCGGCAACGCTATCAACCATCACATAAATTAGAAGTCCGGGTTGGGACATCGGCGGACGTTTGAGCACCCACGATCCACTCACTTGACCGGTGGTATCGTCAAAGGCAGTGCTGCCGTTGCCACGCGTGCGGACATTCCATCCGAAAACACGTTTGTAAAATTCGGCGGAACGCGCAATGTCGGTGGTGGGAATCTCAATGTAGCAGATCTTTCCGTTGGCGAGTGTAGGAGGCATGTGACTCCTTGCAGCGCAGCTATTCTAACCGGCGATTACGCATGCAGCAACCGGCAAGTTTGATCAGCATCATCAATGTTTATCAGTGGTTAGTATTAGAATCGCGCAAGCTCGCAGGAGCCCCGAGCACGTCACTTATTCTACCTGCCTTTGCGGTTTGCGCACTTCTATCTGTCCATCACGCGCTCGTACCTCAAGGCATGGCTGCGGATGAACCGCTGGCCCGTTAATCACCCGGCCATCGGCCAGCGCGAAACGAGATGCGTGGTAAGGACAAACAATGCTGTCTCCATCTAATTTGCCTTCAGAGAGCGGGCCGCTGAAGTGAGAGCACGTCTCCGCCATGGCGAACAGGCGCTCCCCACGACGGACCAGCAGAATAGGCACGCACTGATGCATCGCACGGGTCGGTGTGTTTTCTGGCAATTGGGATTCGGGTAAAACTGCCGTGAAGTTTTCCGGGAACGTCTGGCCTGCCGTGCGATCCACTCCTACCCTCTGTTCGTACACCAGCTTTCCGCCAAGATGGGACGCAAATGCCATCAAGGCATAGCCCAGAGCGGCGAATCCCCGGCCTTCACTGCGCGCCTTCCGTTTGCGCAAGATGAGCGACGTGGCGAACAGCGTAGTAGCGCCTATGTTCAGCAGCCCATGAATCATTCCAAGGCGTCGTGCTGGAGGATCAACGTCTGACCAGTCCGTCACTCCCGTGATTGCCGCTCCTGCTGCGCCCGCCAGTCCTATAGCTATCGATGTGTCTGCGGCCATGGCGAACTCGAAGCGGCTGTTGATCATTTCTAAAGCGTCAAAAACCATGGCTACGGTCCAGGCGCCGATGGGCACATCCTTCAGGACAACATGGAGCGGTTCACCCAGCCATGTACCGTTCAGGAAATTCCTGGCTTTTTGTGCTGTGGGATTGCCGTTGGCATAGAGGGCTTTGTCGATCGCCTTCTGTACTCTTTCTTCAAGCGGTTTGGTTTCTGGCATGCGTTAATTCCTCGTAATATGAGATGCGAATGCTTGAATGCAAACAGGTGCTCTGATTGCCGCTTGCCCATGAACTGCGAAGCGCGATTCTGCTAAAATCGCGCAAGTCCCACGATGGCTCGCAAAATCTCACTATTCGTGCCTTGCTTTGTTGATCAGTTACAGCCACAAGTAGCCGTGGACACAGTGAAAATCCTGCGTCGCATTGGATGTGAAGTGGATTTCCCCGCCGACCAGACCTGCTGCGGCCAGCCTGCATTCAACTCCGGCTTTTGGGACGAAGCACGGCCCTGCGCTGAACGTTTTCTGCGCGTCTTCAAAGATGCTGAAGTGATTGTTTGCCCTTCTGGCTCCTGCACCACCATGGTCCGCGTCTTCTATCCTGAGCTGCTAGGTTCTGGTCCAGCACACGACGAAGCTGTAGCGCTGGGCAAGCGTACCTTTGAACTTTCAGAATTTCTTGTGAAAGTAATGGGCCTCACCGATGTGGGCGCGTCGTTCCCGCATACCGTTACGTATCATGCGTCGTGCCACGGGCTGCGTGAGTTGAAACTGCGCAATGAGCCGCTCCAACTTTTACGCGGCGTCAAAGGTTTAAAGCTGGTGGACATGCTACGCGCAGACGAGTGCTGCGGTTTTGGCGGAACATTTGCCACCAAGTTTGAAAGCATCTCAGTAGCTATGGGTGAGTCAAAGTGCGATAGCGTTGCCGTGACCGGCGCCGAATACGTAACCGCCATTGATCCCAGCTGCCTGATGCATGTACAGGGCATCCTGGATCGTCGCAAGGATCGCGCGCGGGCGATCCATATGGCGAGTATTTTGGCGAGCGAGGCATGATGAGATCTTCAACAGTGGCGTCATCCCGAGCCTCGTTGATGAGGGCGCGTTTTCTTCAGCGTCCGAATAGAGGCGAGGAACCTTGTGCTTGTTTTAAATTGGACAGACACAAGGTCCCTCAGTCCAACTCGCGCGCTGGTGAATACGCGCGCTCACTGACGGACTTCGGGATGACGTTTCTTAAAAAGTGTCGCTCTATGCAGGGAGAAGAACTGGCATGAGCACATCGCTTCCTCCTACGCCCGCCGGCGAAACGCCGTCCGCCCTTACAGCGGCACAGAAATTCCTGCGCGATGCAGCCACAAAGTCGGCTGACCTCGTCCATCGCGAGATTATCCGTAAAAACATGGATAGCTACGATGCTGCGCACATGCGCGGGCGCGCACGCATTAAAGACTGGGAAGCGGCGCGGCGCAAGTGCCAGGAGATCAAGCGCGAGGCCATCAACAATCTGGATAAATACCTGCTCCAGTTTGAGCAAAAGGTGCTCGCACGCGGCGGTCATGTCTTTTGGGCGGCCAATGGCGATGAGGCATGCGCTTATATAAAAGATCTAGCCGTCAGTCGCGGAGTAAAAACCGTCGTCAAATCGAAGTCGATGGTCACAGAGGAGATGCACCTGGCGCCGGTGCTTGAGGAAGCTGGCATTCGCGTCTGGGAAACCGACCTTGGCGAGTTCATCGTTCAGCTTCGCAATGAAGCTCCGTACCACATTGTGACGCCGGCCATGCATCTGGATCGCAACCAGATCCGCGATCTCTTCCGCGAAAAACTGGGCGAAGACATTCCTGACGCTGATCCGCAAAAGCTGGTGGCGCTGGCGCGGCGCAAACTGCGTGAAGCGTTCTTTGCCGCGGAGATGGGAATTTCCGGCGCAAACTTTCTTGTGGCCGACGCAGGCGCTGTCGCCATTACAACCAATGAAGGCAATGGCCGCCTGAGCACGAGCCTGCCGCGCATTCATGTGGCAGTGACTGGGATTGAAAAGGTAATTCCGCGTCTGGAAGACTTGGGAACGCTGTGGCCCGTGCTGGCTACTTCCGGCACTGGCCAGCCGATCACCACGTACAGCACGCTCGTCGGCGGGCCAAAGCGCGCGGACGAAGCTGACGGCCCGGAAGAGTTTCACGTTGTCCTGCTGGATAATGGTCGCAGCGGCCTGCTGGCCAACGCCGAAGAAAGGGAAGTGCTGCACTGCATTCGCTGCGGCGCATGTCTCAATATTTGTCCGGTGTACCGCAACATTGGCGGACACACCTACAACACCACGTATCCAGGGCCAATCGGCAGCGTGCTCACGCCGCATTTACGTGGCAGCGAGTTCGAACATCTTTCCTATGCGTCATCGCTGTGTGGCGCATGTACCAGCGTTTGCCCGGTGAACATCAACCTGCACCATCATCTGCTGCACAATCGCCGCGACTTCACCAAAGCGGGGGGCCCCAAAACGGCCGCCGAGCGCCGGCAATTTAAATTGTGGCGGACAGCCATGCTGCATCCGCGCCTCTTTGCGCTGGGCGGCTGGATGATGCGCCGCAGCCTGCGCCTGCTTTATGGTATGGGGCTGGCCGGAACAGCGCTCGATCCTATGCGGTCCTGGAGCCGCAAACGTACGCCAGTGCCGCTGCCGGCGCAATCATTCCGCGCGCGTTGGAAAAGAGAGTTGCAAAGGGCCGCCGATGGCAATAAGTAACCCCAGCCGCGAAGCAATCCTGACCCGCATCCGCGACGGCCTGCGCACGCCTGCGCCCCCAATCGAAGACAAAACTTTTTACGGACCGATCTTTGAAGCCGTAGAAAATCCACTGGAGCGCTTCCAGCAGGAATGTAAAGCCAACCTGATGGAGTGCCGGCTGACTGCGGATTCCGCCGCCAGTGCACAAGCCCTTGCAGAAACCTTGCAGTCGTTGCCGCCGGGCGAAGTATTTGTACAGGATGACCCAGCTTTGCGCCGCCTGATGTCCGCTGTGGGTTCACAGCGCCAGGTTCGTTGGTCAAGAGTAGGCGGCCCGCGTGAGCAATCCCAGGCCACCATTACGCTCGCCGATGCGCTGATCGCGCAGACAGGATCGATTTTTGTAAGTGCTTCGGGCGGCGGACGCGGTGCATCCGTCGTGGCGCCTACTCACATCGTTTATGCATTCGCAAAGCAACTCGTCCCAGACCTCGTAACCGCGCTGCGCAATGCCACTGCAGACGGCCGGTTGGAGAAAAACTCTTACGCCTGCGTGATCAGCGGTTCCAGCCGCACAGCAGACATCGAAAAGATCCTGGTCCAGGGAGCACACGGGCCGATGCGGCTGGTAGTGATTGTTGAGACCGGCGCTTAAGAATCCTGTGTTAGACCGCATGTTGGTCCTGTTTCTCGGGATGGGCGGGTAAAGTCTATGTCAGACCAAACATTGGTGCCCCATGTGGTGGCCCGCGATTTGAGTTAGACTTTTCTTATGGCCAGGAAAAAAACATCGCGCAAAAAGAAGACTGTCAGCAGGAAAAAAACAGCCCTGAAAAAATCAGCAGCCAGGAAAGCCGCTTCCGCGAGGAAGAAGACGACGAAGAAGGCTGCGCCGAAAAAGCTTGCCGCGAAAGGGAAGTCGGCGGGGAAGAAGAAATCTTCGGCAAAAAAGAAATCGGCTACAAGGAAAGCCACGCGTCGACGCGTCGATGTGGTAAATCCTGTGACTCCCAGCGGCCTGCGCGGTCTGGGCGCAGCCTCGGGCGGCCAATCTGGCGATACGCAAGGACTTTCCCGCAGAAGCTATGACGATTCTGAAAGCGTGGAAGAATTGCTGGAAGAAGGGCAGTACGCTGAAGCCGAAGCCGTTAGCGGCGTGGAGAACGCTCCTGATGCCGACGAGAGCGAAGTTCATACCCGGGAAGTGCCTGAAGACGACGTTCCTGAGGAATATACAGACCGCGACGAGTAGCTCAATTCTTCCACCAAAGATCAGCTTAGGATTAGTGGCGAGAAAGTCAGGTTTGCGGAAAGAACGCATTATGATTTTCTTGCCGCAAATACTCGCCGCTGGACCCGCTCTACGCGGTTTTTATGTTTTGAGATTTCTATGAAATAAGATGCGGCGTTCTCTCTTACCTTGAACAAAAGAGGTAAGCTCCATGAATACCGCAGCACATCCTTCCAAGATTCACAGCTTTGGTTCAATTGGAAGCAACCGCTTTACAAAAAATACCAACTCTTTCACCCGCTTCTGGAACAGGCTTGCAGAAGGAGTAGGGACAGGATTTAGAAAGCCGGCAACTTATTCTTCCATGAGCCAGAGCGAATTGGAGAGCTGAAGAAGACATGGCGATCGCCAAGGCAATGGGTTTCTGAAAGCTGAGGGTTAGACCGTCAGGCTTAATCTTGCTTTCGCGGCAAAGTAGCTAAGAGAGAAGTACTATTAGATTTTTCTAATCATTTATGCATAGGGCTGAACCGCTACCACTTTTAAGAATAAGCAAAAACTGTTGCGGTACCTGAGGCTGCATTTGGAATAATAATGGTTCTCTGGAAAGGAGATTCGCCATGAATCTCATCTTGCTAAGACCGAGACAGTCCCTTCCTGCGCTTCTGTTTGTATCCATCTTAACCGTGGCGACGCCGGCTTTTATGCAAGGCCAGCAAGTTGATCCATGTGTCAATCAGTCACCGCGACAGGTTGTTTTTGATCAGAACCGAACGAGCCCTCCGGAACAGGGAGTGGATTACAATTTTTTCAGCACGTCTCCGCTTGTACAACGCACCAGTGAGGAACAGATCAAATATCAGGGCCACACCCTGTATCGTTGTGACAAGCATTTCCACATTCCGGTGGAGAATATCCAGGGTTGTGCGGAAGAAAAAGTTGATAAAAGGACGGCTGACAACCCGTTGCCTATTGGCCAATGGCTTGAGATTCACACAGTGTATGCCGCAGTGGTCAGCAGGACCGGTCAGTGCGAGTCCGGATTGGACCATGACCTTGCTTGTTGTACCGTGCCGCCTTTTGTAGTTCTAGGATACAGTGCGAAAATCGCCAGCGCAGATGCTCACCCTCCGCATGATCTGGTTGAGTGGTCAGGATCAAGAACAGGCAAAGACGATTCAACGGGCTGCAGGGAACTACCGGCACAATGGAACTTTCAGCTTGGTTGTGACGCCACTGTGACGCGGCTATCGCTTCAGCCAATCGGAAAAGCGCATTTTGCAAGAGAGAAGCAGAGTCTTAACCGGGTAAGTGTTGACTTAACGTTTTTGCCGCTTCATGCAACTGAGCCCAACAATACGTGCCGCTTCGTGAAAACTGGAGCTATCGCGAATGACGCGGAAGCAGACAAGGTTTGCCCTGGAGTCTGCCGCAACCCATTGAATAAAGCTTTCAAGGCCGCGAATGGCCATGTCGTTTGGCATCCTTCTGACGGAGGCGCAGTGTGTCAATGCTGCGCGTTAGATCGTCCACAATAAATGAACGATCCGTGCGCCCCACAGGATCAGTAGAGATCGCATGCAGGCATCAGAAAATGGGATGGGAATAGTGATCCCGCGCTACGCTCGGGACTGCGGAAAAATTTGGTGGAGGCGGTGGGAGTTGAACCCACGTCCGAAAACGTCACTGGTCAAGAGCCTACATACTTAGTCCAGTTCACCCGACGGGAATTACCCCGCCAGATTCGCGTTGTGCGCTTAGAACGGACAAGAAACGCAAAACGCTAGCCCGAATGTCTCGTCCTTCCGCCCTGGCTTAGCAAAAAGGACCAGCCTACTGTGTGACGCCCTTGCACAGCCCGCAGACAAAGCCGTGTAGAGCGGCTACTTATTTAATTAAGCAGCGTATGCAAACTGGTTAGAGTTGGCAATTATTGTTTTTGCACCACTTACGGGGGAATGCGCCCCGGTATGCCTCTTGGCCGCAAGCATTTCCGTCGAAGCCGTGACGCCCCCATTTTGTTACGGAAAGGACTGTGGCCAGTCCTGATTGTCAAAGATCGTGGTCCCTAAAGACCTATCTCCACCTTAGCAGATGGCGGAGAGTCTTCAAAACATTAGATGTGCGCAGCAGGTGCAGCGATTCAGGGTGAAATGCGGAACTTTCTTTGCGACTTGTGAAACGCGTTGCATCTTCTTCAAGCATATTTTGCTACAAGTGAAACGCTGCCAGCGGCCAAGTCACCAGTCGAACAGAAACAATCAAGGTTCAAAAGAAATTGGAAAGGGAAATTTCTATGAAACGTAACTTCTACTTCGTCGTTGGCATCTTGGCGTTGTAACAATCGTGGCAATCGGCATGCATCTTGCGCCGGTTGCGTCTGCAACCGGGTTTCAAAGCACCTCAACTCCGCCGGTCCACATCTCGCAACAAACCGCGTTTGGCATGATGTCTGTAAACGAGACCACTGGGGCCATCAGCTTTTGCGCCAACAACACTGTGGTGCCAGGCTCCGGCGGTGGCCAGGCCCCAATTGGTACTTGCAGTGCGTCGTCCATCGGAAGCGTCACGCCCACGGTTGGTTCCAACAATAGCTTGTCGATAGAGGGCAGCGGGCTTATTGCAAATGGCAGCGGGACTGCTGCGTTGGTCTACAACAACCAGACTGGCCAGGCCGTGCTGTGCGCTGGCTCCGGCGTCGTAAGCGGCGGTGTCGCGAACGTAGTCGCGTCGTGCAAGTCAGTTGCGAATTTGCACTAAGGAATCCGGTGGGAGCATTTTTCGGTTTTACAAACAACTTTGTTGACTGCGAGGCAGGCCACCATGGCCTGCCTTTTGAGCGCCGGGTTGCCGGTAGAAACTACCCCGCAGCTCTGGTCCTGCGTGGCTTAGGCAAGGAAGCACATTTATGCTGATGGTGAGCAAAGCCCTGAAAGGCTTCCAAGGGATCGGTGGTGGCAAAATCCAGCCCGCAATGCGAGCAGAAAAAGCTGGCAGCGCCGTTCTTGGCGCGTTTATACACCAATGTGGGCCCGGTGACTGTAGTAGGCGGCAAGTCTCGCAAAATGGGGATTCCTTGCAAGAATTGTACGCTTGCGGTTCTAAGTAGCCAGCAAAATCGTAAACGGTGGAAAAACTCTTAAGGGCGGCTTGAAGAGGGCTTACTCCTTTATAATCAGTTGGAAAAATGGGTTTGTGAGGGCTGAAACTAAGGTGATGCAAATTGCTGCCCGGTATGATACCTTAGAAGCGCGTTAGAAATAGAATTGTTGAATCTTCTGCAAGAGCCTCTGCTACCTGCCGAAAATCGATAAATCTTTCCAGCGTCAAAAAAATCAATAAATTAGGAAAAAAGCAAAATGGAACAAGGAACAGTTAAGTGGTTCAACGCCGCAAAAGGATTTGGTTTTATCTCACGCCAAAACGGAGAAGATGTTTTCGTGCATTTCTCCGCTATCCAGTCTGACGGATACCGCAGCCTGCAAGACGGCCAGGCGGTTGAATTCACTGTGACCAAAGGAAAGAAGGGCTGGCAGGCAGAGAACGTTCGCGCTCTCTAGTCTAAAAGTTTTCTAAGCAACAAAGGCGGCTTCGGCCGCCTTTTTGTTTTGTCTTGCTTCGCTCCAAAGCTGCTCGACATCATCCTATCTAGAGCATGACCCCGCTCGACAGAAATAAACATACCAAGGGAACCTACAAAATTGGACCCTCCCTTCATTGTGAAGGGCCTCGACTTACCTCCGAAATCCTCTCGGAGACTAACAATTTTCAAATCGAAAAAAGGAAGGTCTTATGCGACTTTTTCGCAGTGTTCTTGTTACTGCCACCGCGCTCACCGGATTAACGACTGGCGCGGCGCAAGCATCGTGCCCGGTGCCCGTGCTCGCCATGATTAATATCTGCTCGCCGTTTCATGAGACGTCCGTCACCAATCCTGTTCAGGTGTCAGCAAGCGGAACGCCGCCGCAAGACACCCTGACCAGCCTGCAGCTCTGGGTAGATGGCACGAAATATATGAACAGCACCACAAACACGCTGAGCGGACCGCTGCCGGTTACGCTCACCAGCGGCAAGCACCGGTTTACCTTTGTTCTGATCTCGAATTCAACCACAGGAGCAAGAACATGGAACAGCATTGTGTACGTCAACGTTCAGTAAGGCTTCTGCTGGCGTTCCTGCTGTGGTCTCCAGCCGCATTCGCGCAGGCGACCATCGTGCAGATCAGCGATACGCACATCGGCCTGAGCACCGCGCCGAACGCGTTGCAACATTTACAAACCGTGGTGAACCAGATCAATGCCATGTCGCCGCAACCCGATGCCGTCATTCTTTCGGGGGACATCGGCGAGACCACAAGCGCCTGGACGACGGCGAAAAATACGCTCGCCAGCCTGAAGGCAACAGTTTACTTCTGTCCTGGAAACCACGATATTCACACCACCAACATCGCCACTTACCGCCAGTATTTTGGGAACGATTATTACAGCTTCAAGATCAACAACATCACTTTCATGGTGATTGATTCGCAGCTTCTTGGGAACTATGACACCTTTAACAGCAGCGCAACCCCGGCCAGCGTGAAACCTTTGCCTTCATCAGTGCAGACCGAATCCGACAGTATGCTGGCGTGGCTGGGGCAGCAGACGGCAGTTTCTAATGAGATCGGGGTGCAGCACGTTCCCGTGTTTCCGCAGTCGCTTTCCGGCGGCGGCACCTATCCTTCCACCAATCCTTACTGGGCCATTTATGACGTGCAAAATGACACCAATATTCATCACCAATACCGAACCGAGGAGATCAATGCCCTTACTGCGCTCAACATTCACACTATGCTCGCGGGACACTGGCACAATCAGAGGAACTTCACCGCCACGTCAGGTTCTTTCACGCTGGATCTGCGCATGGCCCCGGCTGTGGCATACGCTATTGGGACAGGCGCCCAGGTGGGGTATACAGTTCACTCCATCTCTTCCACGGGAGTAGTTACCACAACCATGGTTCCCTGCAGCGGCTGCCAGTGATGGCCTGACTTAGTGACCGGTGAATTGCACGATTTTCACCGGTCATTTGTTATTCAGCGCGCAGGGTTGATGCAGGATCAATGTGAGCAATGCGGCGTGTGGGCAGGAATGTGGCAGCAGTAGCCGCAAGTAATAGAAGTAATAGCACCGCGACGAAGGTTAGCGGATCGTAAATTTTCACGCCATACAGTTCGCTCTTGATCAGCCGCAGAGAAACAGCAGAAAGGGCCAATCCGCCAGCCAGGCCCAGCACAACAGCTATGATTCCCGAAGCTCCCACTTGGAACATTGCCTGTCGAACGCTCGATCCCAGTGCCATACGAATGCCGATTTCTCGTGTGCGCTGGGCCACCATGTTGGAGACCAGCCCATAGACGCCGACAAGAGAGAGAAAGAGAGCCAGAGCAGCGAGCGTGCCTAGCAGGAACACTTCAAACCTCTGCTGGCGCAAAGCCTCAGCCTGGAGCTCTTTTAGACTTTGGAACCCGGCGAAGGGCAACGATGGATCGGTTTCGGCAAGCGCTTTCTGCATCGACTCCGGCAATCCGGCGATCGGCCCGTTGGTTCGGACGATCCAGCTGGGCTGGAACCAGACATGCGCCATGTTTATCATCCCGCGCTGCATCTGCGTTGCCGGCAAATAAAAGACTGCTTCTTTATCCAGCGGCGCTGAAACCATCACACCGGGACGCTTCGTGACATCTCCAACCACTCCGACCACAGTGTAGGTCTTTCCGTTGGTCCTGATATGTCTTCCAACGGCATCATTTGCACCAAGAAAACGGTGAGCGAAGGTCTGATTGACGATCGCCACCATCTCACTCGTCGCGGTATCGCTTTCAGCGATGGTGCGCCCAGCGAGTAGCGGGATGCGCATCGTCTGAAAATACTCGGGCGTAACGTAGGCGTCGCTGGTAATGAATTGTTTCCCGGTGAACGGGCCATCGAGGATGGTCACGCCGTTATTCAATCCGCGCTCGTAGGGAAGGCTAAGCCCCACGGCCGCCGACTCGACACCCGGTATACGCTTCATGGCTGCGAGACTCTGTTGCAGCAACCTGTCAAACGTCACACCGTCGTGATAACGGACGTCATCGAGTGAGACCTTGGCCGTCAGCACATTGTTGGCGTCGAATCCGGGAGGCAATGTTTGCAGGAACACCAAGGTGCGAATCAAAAGTCCAGCGCCGGCCAGCAACACGACGGTCAGCGTAACCTCACCGGCGATCAGGAACTGGCGCGTGCGGCGTCTGACACCTTGAGAACCAGAGCGCGACGTGCCTGCTGTCATCGATGAACGAAGGTCCATGCGGCGCAGCTCCAGCGCAGGTAATAGGCCAATCAACACGCTGGAGAACAACGAAATGATAGCCGCGAACGCGAGCACGCGGTAATCAATGCCGATTCCGCCCACGGGGATCATGTCGGCGGGAACAAGTCTGGCCAGCAGATCCAAGCCTTCCGCAACAACCAGCAGACCGAGCGCACCGCCTAACAGAGAAAGGAGCAGAGGTTCCATCATCAGTTGGCGCAGCACAGAGGCCCGCGTTGCGCCGAGGGCAAGGCGCGTGGCTATCTCGCCGCTCCTGCGCGTGACGCGCACCAGCATCAAGCCCGCCAGGTTCGCACCAGCGATCAGCAGAATGAAGGCAACAGCGGCCATCAGAATGTAAACGGGCGTGGCGCGTTGTTCTCGGGCAAAATCCTGCTGCAAGGGGATGGCGAACAACCATGCGTGTCCCTTCGGCTGCCGGCTCTGGAAGTTCCTGAGGCTTTCGGGATGGAGCGGAGCGAGTTGCGTATCCGCCTGGATCCAGGTTGCGCCATCGCGCAGGCGAAGAATCACTGCATAGTTGTTGCCTTCGCCTTCACCATCGCGGGTCGGGCGAAGCGGTGTCCACAGGTCTGCCTTAAACGGACTCTCCGCGTGCGGTGGGAGAACGCCAACCAACGTGTACGGTTCGCCCTTGAGCGTAATGGTTTTGCCAATTGCCTGCGGGTCGCTGCCGAGCGCTGACTGCCAAATATCATAGCTAATGATCACAACTTTGGGGCCGTTGGGCCTGTCTTCTTCTGCGGTAAAGCTCCGTCCATATCGCGGCAGTACACCAAGCGTTTCAAAGTAGCCCGCGGAAACACGCTGCTCACGCGCAAACCGGACACTATTTCCGGCCTTAAGGTTCACGCCGCTAACACCGAAGTGACTCCGGCAATTACGGCAGGAACGTTGTCGCGGACCATCTCCCAGGTTTCACCATCAGTGCTGCTGTCATCTTCGGCGATGGCCCCACCCTTTGTGTTGAAGCCGTCATAGTGGGTTACCAGCGATCCCAGACGATCAGGCTGTGGATAGGGCAACGGGCGAAGGAGCAGAGCATTGACCATACTGAACACCGCTGTGTTTGCTCCAATAGCAACACTTAAGGTCAGCAACACCGTAAAGGTAAAGCCGGGGTTGCGACGAAGTTGTCGCAGCGCATATTTCAGGTCGCGCAAAATGGCGTCGAACGTAGCCCATTGCCAGACTTCGCGGCTGTGTTCTTCAAGCAAGAGCGCGTTGCCGAACTGGCGGCGTGCGGCGGCTTCAGCATCCTGGCGGGACATGCCATCGGACATTAATTCTTCTATTTTTTCCTGAAGGTGCTCTGCGATCTCATCTGAAAGATTGCGATATTCGCGCCGGCGTGAGAACAGTTGTTGCAGCCAATTCATTGACTTGCTCCTACTTTGCGGGAGCCAACACCCGCGTGATGCCCTTCAGCATCCGTTCAAACCTTGAGACTTCGTTTTCCACGTGCTTGCGTCCTGCAGCAGTTAGTTTGTAGGTGCGCACGCGCCGGTTCGTGGCGGAGATACCCCACTCTGCTTTCACCCATCCTGCTTTGAGCATGCGCTGCAGAGCGGGGTAGAGCGAACCCTCTTCGATCTCCAGCAGCTCGTCAGAAGTCTGCTTGATGTGCTGGGCCAGTGCATAGCCGTGCAGCGGTTTACGTTTGAGAGTCTGGAGGATCATCATCTCCAGGGCACCGGGAAAAAGATCGCGTTCCGTCCTGCATTTTCATAAGCCAAAATTCTAACAAGGTATTGAGCAAATAGCCATAGAGCAAATAGGGGTCATAGATAGATGGACGGCCAGGCAAGGGAAGGGTCAACCAGAGTAAAGATGTAAAGAGACGCAGCAATGCTGCGTCTCTACCTGTACCGACTCTGTAGCGGGCTCGCGTTACTTGGTCTGCCGGCGTTCGGCTGACTGGCTGGGCAATGCCTGCTCTGCCTGCTTGGCCGAGATCAAT
Source organism: Terriglobia bacterium (assembly GCA_963732195.1). GTDB lineage: Bacteria > Acidobacteriota > Terriglobia > Terriglobales > Acidobacteriaceae > Angelobacter. The sequence continues at coordinate 272,730 of CAVSYO010000002.1, forward strand.
GGGCCAGCCATGCGGATCGTACGGTAAAGACCTGCGGCCAAAACGCCGCCGCACATCGGCGCCACAATAAACAGCCAAAGCTGCTGTATCGCCCACCCGCCTACCAGCACAGCGGGGCCAATGCTGCGTGCGGGATTGAACGATCCATTCGTTACTGGGATGCCGGCCAGAATAATGGTGGTGAGGATCAGGCCAATGGGAATTGCGGCAAAGCCCGCAGGCGCGCGATCATCCGTTGCACCGAGTACGGTAAACACAAGCAGCATGGTTAGAAACATTTCCGCCACGAATGCGGCGGCCATGGAGTAGTTGGCGGGAGAGTGATCGCCAAAACCGTTGGCGGCGCCAGCCAGTGAAGCGATGGAGCCACCCGGCGCGCCGGTCGCAATGAACAGCACGACGGCCGAGGCGATAATCGCGCCGACGCACTGGGCCACCCAGTAGCCAGCCGCTTCTTTGATCCCCATGCGGCGGCTCACGACCATCCCCAGAGTGACTGCGGGATTGATGTGGCAGCCCGAAATCGGACCTATGGCAAATGCCATGGCCAGCAGAGAGAGTCCAAATGCCATGGCAACGCCCACGTTGCCAACTTTTCCGCCGGCGATCACGGCTGTGGTCAACCCGGCGAAGACCAGAACAAATGTGCCCAACAACTCCGCAGCGTATTTCATGCGACTTTCACCTCAGGGAAAATTGCTGTCACGGCCTTATCCGCAGCACTCCAGGGCAAGGCATGACAGTTTGTACCGCAGATTCGGTCTACAAGTATCTGTTTGAAATGTCAGCGGGAATTCTACATGGCAGAAGTTGTTTTGGCACGTATCCGCGCTGGTGCGCTGAGAGCAGCGAATCCGTTTTGGAACCGGCACAAGTACCCAAGAGTTTAATGCAGGATAGAAAAAGGCCATGGCACTGTTGGCATCTGTCACCGAGCAGCAGCGCTCTCTATATAGTTTTGTTATCGAGCGTGGATGTATCCGGCGTAAGCGGCTGCAATCAAATGGCTTAGCAGTGGTGTGGTTTCAATCGACACCCCTTTCAATTTGCTAATCGGGAGCGCGGCGCAGTGATCAAGGTCAATCGAAAAATCTTCACTATTTTGTACCGGCTGACTTTGCCGGGAAGCCTTCTTTTGGTGTTTTCTGCGCTGCTGATCCGCGTAGGCGTCCTGGCCGATCCGCAAATGCCGCTGGTTAAGTTCCTTCCCGTAGTGGTCTTCGGCATCGGGCTGGCGTTGAGCGCATTTTTCCGTCGCAGCCGGCTGTTTTTTGCCTTGCTGGTAATGGCCATGGCACAAAGCGCTTTTTCGTGGGTGATGCCGCGCCTGTCAGCGGATTCCGCCAAGATTGTCGCGAACTCAATTGCCATCCTGCTGCCGCTGAACCTGCTGGTGCTGGCGTTTCTGCGTGAGCGCGGAATTGTTTCCCCCGCCGGTCGCCGCCGCCTGGCGATGGTGGCGTTGCAGGTGATGAGTGTCGCTATCCTGTGCATGCCCGCCGTGGCACATATTGCCGCGCAGCTCAGGCGCGCATTTATCCCATTGATATTTTCACAGTGGAGCCGGACTGTCACAGCCGGCGCTGCTGGCCTTTATCCTGGCAATCGGCCATAATGACGGTCCTGCTGCTGCGTCGCTATAAAGCAGTGGAGAGCAGCTTGTTGTGGAGCGTGGTAGCGGCGTTTATCGCGTTGCGCGCCGCAGGCGACAGCCATCTGGATGGAGTTTACTTCGCCGCTGGCGGTCTGGCGCTGATTGTGGCATTGATTGAAACGTCTTACGCCATGGCGTACCTCGACGAGCTGACGCAGCTTCCCAGCCGCAGGTCATTGAATGAAGCGCTGCTCAAGCTGGGCGATACATATTCCATCGCCATGCTGGATGTTGACCACTTCAAGAAGTTTAATGACAGCTATGGGCATGAGTCGGGCGATCAGGCGCTGCGGCTCGTGGCGTCGCGACTGTCACATATCACCGGCGGCGGAAAAGCTTATCGCTATGGCGGTGAAGAGTTCGCCATTGTGTTCCCGAACAAATCTTCAGAAGAAGTGTTCGTCTATCTTGACCGGATGCGGCGCGTGATTGAGCAGTCTGTATTCACCGTGCGCGGCGCCGATCGGCGCAGAAAAGGGAAGAGCGGCATAGGTCGCGGCGCCAAGAAGCAGACCAACGTGACGGTCAGCATCGGGCTGGCCGCGACCAACGGCGACAAGCTTGCGCCGGCAGAAGTGCTCCGCATGGCCGACCAGGCGCTCTACAAAGCAAAAGCCAAAGGCCGCAATTGCACCATTACCGCGAAGCTGAGCAAGTCTGCATCTGCGGTTCAGCAGCCAAGCATGCGGATTCTGAGCGTGAGTTAGAAAGTGGTAGTTGGTACTGGGGTAATTGGCACGAAGCGTCATCTTGGGGCCGCGCAAGGCATCGTTGCCGCTCACACAAAGCAAAATCTTTCTCGTGCTGTGTTTCCTATTTGATTGAAGGAATCCCTCTCCACTTCGCTGGAATCAGGATTAAAGAAAAAGCTATTCCCAGGTCAATGTTTGCTGGGTCCCAGACGCCGAGCATCTTAACCATGTCATAGAGCTGGCGTGGAAATTTAGTGGTATGAACGGTCGCGGACATAAAAGCCACGAGCGTATGGGACGAAGCCCACCTCCTTCTGTGATTGCTATCACTTTTGAGCGGCTCACAGATTTAGCGACCTGAAAAATGAGGGGGGAAGAATAAGAATTTCTGCGCCCCCGGGATGAGTACAATCATCTGATCAACGATTATTCTAAGGAGGTATCATGGCTGCACAGCCACAGACATTCCAGCAAGAGAGCAAAAACATCAGCCAGGCGATTCTGCCGGAGTTCGACCACGAGATGGCCAACACGCGCAAGTCGCTGGAGCGCATTCCGGAAGACAAGTTCAGCTTTAAGCCACACCCGAAATCGATGGCGCTGGGCGCCCTGGCAACGCACTTGGCAACAATCAACCATTGGGCCGAAGCGATTTTTGGCCAGGAAAGCTTTGATGTGGGCACCGCGCCGCCGACTCCGGAGCTAAAGACACGGGCTGAAGTGCTGGATGCCTTTGACAAGAGTACAAGTACAGCGCGTAAGGCAATCGCAGATTCAACCGACGCTCATTTTATGAAGCCGTGGGCGCTGAAAGCCGGTGGCAATACCATTTTCACGCTGCCCCGGGTGGGAGTGGTGCGCAGCTTCCTGCTGAACCATGGCATTCACCATCGCGCACAACTGGGCGTTTACCTGCGTCTGAATGATATTGCTGTGCCTTCCATTTACGGGCCATCGGCTGACGAAGGGAATATGTAGGCTGGCGATGCTTGCCGCGCTGGGAGGGCTTGCAGGGACAGAAACAGCGTGGAAAAACTACAGGCCTCGGTTTAAGCCGAGGCCTGTCTAAGAGCCCTAATCTGACCGGGTGCTTTCCCCCGAAACCACCAGCCAGATTCTTGATGCACAGTGATCATCGCAGGGACGGGAAAAAGCAACAAGAGTACCGAGGTAACAAGCGGGAAGGCTTAGATGGGCGGGGTTGGCGTGGACGTAGCCCGTCTGCTAGAAACGCGGCCCCGGCTGCTGAACGGCTCAGGAAAAAACCTTAACTTCTGCCGCTATACTGCGATAAACTCTTTACGAACGCCTATGACTGCCATCCTTTAAATTAGTTCGGTTCCTTCTGTAGCAACTCCTCACAATCAGGTTTCTGGACGTGTGTCTGCGCCTTGCGCGCGGAACGCGCTGGTTTCCGCAACCAAAGTGGAGTGTACCGAATGCTGCAACAAGCAGGGTGGGATAAGGTTTGGGAAGAGAAATTTGCTGATTTTGCCGGGAAAAGCCTGAGTCCAGCGCGCGTTCTGGCCCAACACAGGCACAGCTACTCATTGTGGACAGCGGCGGGCGAAGCAGATGCCGAACTTGCGGGAGCGCTGCTCTACCGCGCGGAAGCGGGCGGTCTGCCAGTGGTGGGCGACTGGGTTGCCGTGCGCCAGTATGCGCCCACGGACGTGGCTATCATCACAGACGTCTTGCCGCGAAGGACGAAGTTTTCCCGCAAAGCCAGCGGATCAGCCGAAGAAGAGCAGGTAATTGCCGCCAATGTGGACCTGCTGTTCATTGTTTGCGGGCTGGACAATGACTATAACTTGCGCAGGCTGGAGCGATATTTGGTTGCGGCCAGACAGAGCGGAGCACAGCCGGTCATCGTGCTCAACAAATCCGACCTTTGCGCTGATTTGCCTGCGCGCGTTGCCGAAGTAGAGGCTATTGCGGCGGGACTTCCGGTGTTGGCGATATCGGCAGTAGGCGAGGGTGGTAGCGGCCGGGTGACAGAGGCGTTACTGCCCATGATCGCCGCCGGAAAAACCGCGGCGTTAGTTGGATCTTCCGGCGCAGGCAAATCGACGATCGTGAATCAACTGTTGGGAACAGCGGCCCAGGCGACGCAGCCGACTCGCGAGTCTGATAGCCGTGGACGCCACACGACGACGCATCGGGAGCTATTCTTTCTGTCCAACGGCGGATTGATTCTGGACAATCCGGGAATGCGCGAACTGCAATTGTGGGCGCAGGATTTTCGGCAGGGAAGTTCGCAACCTGCAGTCGACCAGGCCTTTCCGGAAATTGAAGCCCTTGCGGCGGCGTGTGCGTTTCGCGACTGTACGCACACTGCGGAACCTGCTTGTGCTGTGCAGGACGCTCTGGCATCCGGTGAGATTGACGTTTGGCCCACGCTTCATGCCGCAAGCCACGTGCTTCACTTGCTCGCAAAAGTACGCACATTTTTGAACTCGCCCTGCGTCGGCTTAAAGTTCCATTTGTCTTCCGGCAAAGCTTCAGCCAGCGCGATGAAGTCGTGCTCAACGTCGTGCCAAATGTAATTGATGGAATCGGGAATGGTTTTGGGTTCCGGCGGAGCTTTCTGCGAGACCGCGGGAACTGAACTCATCAGCAGAATGCCGGCTGACATTGCAAGAATCAGGAAATGCAAGCGGTTTGACATAAACCCTCCGACAGCGCGACTTCGAATTACAGAACGTCAGACAGAGAAAACATTGCAAGCGTTTATTCGGGTAGAAAGATCGAAAACACTGTCCCACTATGTCCGGGGGCAACGCTGCTCCGCAAAGTGATGTTGCCGCCGTGTTTCTGCACGATTTCTCGTGAAACCCAAAGCCCCAGCCCTGTGCCGACGTCCTGCTTGGTGGTGTAGAAAGGCTCAAAAAGTTTTTTGCGATGTGCCGGCGAGATGCCGCTGCCGGTATCGGCGATGACGATCTTTCCGCCGGGACGATCGGAGTTGGTGAGCTCTTTGGCGTGATGCACACGAATACGCAACGCGCCTTCCGCCGGCAAAGCGTCAATGGCGTTGGCCACTAGGTTGGAAACTACCTGGCGGATTTCCCCCGGCAGTCCGGTTATCTGCACCGTCTTATCGTATTCGCGGGAGAGCCGGATGTTTTTGGCCTGAATGCGCGGCAGATATAAAGACAATGCTTCTTCAACGATTTTTGGCAGGTCCATGACGTGCGGCGAAGTGGTTTCACGATAGAAACCAAGCGTTTGCCGGGTCACATGCGCAATGCGGGCCAGTTCATGCTCGGCCTGTGCAACGTAGCTGCGAGCGTTATCGTCCCACTTGTCGTTCAGGCGCAGGATGTAAAGCAGGTTGGTCACGGCTTCCAGCGGGTTGTTGATTTCATGCGCAATGGTGGCAGCCAGGCGTCCCGCGGCGGCCAGTTTTTCTGACTTGCGCAACGCGTCTTCCGCCAGCTTGTTGCTGGTGATGTCCATGGCGACGCCAATCATTCGTTCCGGCTTGCCTGCATCATTAAAGATGGCGCGACCGCGAGCGCCAATCCAATGCACGTTGCCATCGGGAAATGTGGTGCGATATTCAGTTTCATATTCGCCTTTACCGGCCAGCGCCTCCTGAAGCGCGAGCTGTACTCGATCACGATCATCCGGATGAATGAAAGCCATTCCGTTTTCAAAAGTGGGATCCACGGAACCGATAGGCTGGCCATGCACCAGCCACATACCGTCAGCCCACCACAATTCGTTGGTCTTTACGTTCCACTCCCAGGAACCCAGGCGGGCGGAAACCTGCGCAACTTGCAGACGCCGCTCCGTGGTGCGCAGGGCTTCACGGATTTGTCGCGTCTCTGAGATGTCCTGAAAAATTACCGTCAGGCCCAGCGCTCCGGGATAGCCGGAAATCGTGTACCAGCGGTTGAGCCGGGGATAAAACGTTTCAAAATGCACGGGCTCGCGCTCTCGCATTGCCTTCTTGAAATTGGCTTCCAGCTCAGTGCCCACACTATCAGGGAAAAGTTGCCACAGGTTGCCGCCCGTCATTGCCGCCACGGTGGAACCGCACAGCCGCGCCCCGGCGGGATTTACGTAATTGATGGTCCAGTCAGGACCGTAGGAGATAAATCCCTCCGTGATGGTCCTGAGGGTTTCCGCCAACTGGCTCTGGCTCTTGAACGCGGCCATTTCCGCAGCCGATTTCTGCAAGGCAACGCTGGTGATCAACAGAGAAACCATGAAAAAGAGAAATACCTGAAGGAGGCTGCCAGTGCCAAAGTGGAAAGAAAAGTAAGGCGGCAAAAAAAAGAAATTCGCCAGGATGCCGGAAAGGACGGTGGCCATGACAGCCGGACCAAAGCCGCAGAGGCGCGCGGTGAGCGCGACGGCGGCAAAGAAGAAGAAGAAAGGCAGTCGTTGTCCGGTGAAGGGCAGAAAATTTGCCGCCAGCGCCGCCAACACGAAAAACAGCGCTGAGCCGTACCGCAGCGCTGGATTCTCGCGATATAAGTCGAGACCTGCCAGCCGGTGGAGAAGCCCATCCATTTGCGATCATTCTAGCGTAACCAGAACAGCAGGACGGGCCAGAAGAAAGAACCTTACCACTAATTAACACGGACAACACGGAGCGAGAAACACTTGCCAAAATCGCCGAAAGCGTAAGGCCGGACGCCTCAACACTGGAGAACGAAAAACCGGAGGATCGAAGACCTAAGGCGTTTCTGAGAGCACGATTGTTTACACGGAATCAGGCGTATCTTTTTCTCATTACTGGCGCGCGCGCAGGTTTTGGCGTGTTGCTTCTTGCGATCGTTCGACAATGCCGAGGCTGTTCGGAAATACGAGGAGCGCTCTCTGCTGCCTTCATTTGTGGCTGTTCGGTGGAGACCCAATATGGCGCGCCTCCCACTTTGATCCAGCGGTCAGTTTTCTCAAGCACCATGTACTGCATCACTGCATTCGAACCGCATCGCGCACATCTGCCGTGTTCGTTGAGCGTATCCACAAGAAAGCAATCCAGGCATTCAAACGCTTCTGATGGATGCTCGATGGGAGTGATCAATCTACCGGCCATTTTCCACCTCATTCCGGGTCGGCGGCAAACAACTGGAGAGCTCTCCGTTGGTTCCAGCGAATTCCTATTTACTGCTGCGGCCTTAAGGTCGTATGAGTTGAACAAGCCAAACGTAAACGGATTCATGACGGCGGCGAACTGTTAACTTTTACAGCTCGGGCGCCTGGGAAAAACCGTGCGAGTGATGAGCCCTGATGGCGCTGGTCTGACAAAGCAAAGACCCAGGCGCGGATTAACCGAGGCGTGTGAGGAATAGTGAGTTGAATCCTACGCTTTCGCAGAAGCCGAAAAACAAAATCCAGCTTCCGCGAAAGGATGGGCCAGAGAGCCTAGTGGCCAGAGAACAACGCCACCGAAGATTCGCGCAAAGTCCATGCTGACGAGGCGCTCGCAATACGGCCGCTCAGCTGTCACCAGGTCTCTGCGTCTCCGCCGTTCAACCAACCCCAGTGCGAAGCTTGATGGTTATTCAAGCAAGCGAGCCGGATCGGCGAGCAAACCTTACGACCACAGCGAGGGAGAGACAAACCAAGCCCAGTAGTCCCACGAGAGGTACGTTTGTTGCAGTCTTTGGCAGCTTCGTGGGAGCCGGCTCGGCGGCAGCTTGTTCCGCTGGAGCCGGAGCTACTTGTTTGGTAGCGACAATTAGAATCGGCACATTCGCTGGTGGGGCCGGGGGCGGGGGAGGCATGGTGCCTGTCACCTTTTTCTGCTGATCTACCACGGTCTCCGGCGCTTCGGTAATTTTGGTCGCGGAGATATTCATCCCTTTTCTCAGGCCAAAGGCGTCGACCATCTGACCGTCCACGTTGAACTTCTGATCCTTGGGAATCGTGAACTTCTGATGCGTGCCGTCATCCAATGCCAGAGTCACCGAATTTGGGGGAGTTACCTGCCAAACTTTTCCTGTCACTGTTTGTACGGTCGTGACCGTTTTCGGAGTCGTGGTTGTTGTGATCGTGCGCTCGAGCTTCATGCCGGGCTTCAGATCGTGGACACCAAGTTCCTTACCATCCACCATGATCCTTGCTTCTTCCGGAACATTGGGAACGTCAAGTATGGTTCCGTCTTCCATCTTCACGATCACATTGTTCCCTGAAACGTTGACCACTTCGCCGCGCTCGACTTTGACCTCCTGGGTCGCCTGTCCAGTGGAGGTCGACGATTTCGTCTGGACCTGTCCAGACGTGGCTACGACAGATAAGCTGGCAGCGATCGCCGTAAGCAATGCAGGCACAAATTTCCGGGTATGCGATAACTTCATTTGGGTTCTCCTTTGCTTTGATCTGGATCAACTAACGTTCTTGGTGGACCATTCAGCCCATCAAAACCTATGGAGGCGGCGTACACGATGAATCGCCGAGGAGCGTTTCCGGCAAAGTAAAACGGGAACATGTTACGAGCGTGAGTGAAGGACTTCCCGTATTTGTGAGAACGCTTACGTCCTCGCGTCGCACGATTTGTGTGCGCTCGATGAGGAAATGAATCGTCTTACCCCGCGTGACAAGCTCAATGGCATCGCCTGGCTCGATATCCTTAAGCCCACGAAAGAAGCCATCCCGATGGCCCGCAATGGCCACATTTCCGTTCTGGCCAATTTCGGCAGTGCCGACAATGCGCCCCACTCCGCGATTCAGCGTCAGGTCATCCGTGCCGTTAAACACCGGGACTTTGAGATGTATTTTCGGAATCCGCAAGACAGCTATCGGCTGGTCACGTTTGGACTCGGAGGCTTTTCAGGTAGGCGTGTATTCGCTTTGGGTTCCACGACGTGAAGTTGACGCCTTCCGAATCCAGGGCTTTGTCTGAACCTATCTTGTGCAAGCTATCGAATCTATCCAGCATCAACCGGCTTGAAGACTGGCTCTGCAGCCTTGCGGACGCGTAGGTTATTAGCAGCAGAATCCCAACAAGCGATAACACCTTCTCAGTTCGACGCCAGGACGTCATGTTCCTCGATTCAGAAATTCCTCAGAACTCCGGTCACTACTCTTCTCGGAGAAACGCTGTCATTCGGAAGATCGCACTTCAACAGCCGCGATTTTTTGCGCGACTGATTCTGACAGGAACAATAGTGTCAGGCGCTTCCTACAGACGACATGGAAGATTTCGCTTCCGAAGTTCTGCAATTGAGAGGCTAACCGCCGAGCGAGCAGAGGCGACACTGGCAAAAGTACGAGTCTCAAACTTCTCTTCACGAAGCTAGGGGCGCGGCCGCGCGTTCATCAGGACTTGAGATGGTTTTTAGTCAGCGCTGAAGCCGGGCTGCCAGACCGCGAGTATTCCGAGAAATTCTTAAATCTTGCCACCTTGCGCTGCGTTGCCGAGAAAACCTTGCCACTGAAACGGATGACACTGATCAGGAAAGTAAAACTTACCGCGGAGGAGGTGAGAGTGCGGCGCTTTATGGATTCAGGCACGATTGTTGTCGGCCTTGGTCCAGCGGAGCCGATTCCTCAAGCCTCACACGAGCTGCGCTGCTCGGAACAGCAGGCGAGTTGTGTTGGCGTTGTGATTGGTCGGGTCGTACCTTCGGCGGTATCTGTATCTTTCTTTCAAAGGGAGCGCCCTGGAAGACGCTCCCGCTATTACGCTGAGTCGCGACTTCGATTTTTCAGGGTGTTATTTTCGCCACCCATCCGTCAGTCCCCTGCTTCTTGGTCCGGGAGAATGCTCCAGGTGTGGTGGGGAAGTTTGTGGAATCCGTTGCGCCGCCAATGAAAGCGTTTGCGGCGCTATCAAGTCGTATGGAATTAGCCACGTCCGCTGCCGTGCCTCCGAGATAGGTGGAGAAGAACAAGGCGTTTCCAGTCGCAGAAAGCTTGGTCACAAACGCGTCCTGTGAACCACCGAGATGCGCCTGGATCGGGTTGAGGACAGGAAAGTCTGCCGAAGAAGTACCGCCAGCGACATAGGCACGGCCAAAGCTGTCTACGGCAATAGAATTTGCGCCGTCACTGCCACTGCCGCCGAGGAATGTGGAATAGAACAGGCCGCCGCCGCTGAGTTGAAACTTGGTGACAAATGCGTCGGTGGAACCGTGCTTCGTCTTCTGGAAAGCGGCTGAGGTGATCGGAAAATCCGGTGATGAAGCGGTACCGGCAACACAGGCCCGCCCGTCGGGATCCAGGGCGATGGCTGTTCCCACATCATTAGCCGTGCCGCCCAGAAAAGTGGAATAGACCAGGGATCTGCCATCAGCAGAGAATTTGGTAACAAAGGCATTGTCTTGGTTGGTATCGTGGGGAAATCCGGTGATTACCTTCGCCTTCAACGTTCTTTGAAACGCGCCGGGTGTCGTGGGGAAGTCAGGGGAGGCAGTGGCCCCGGTAACGTAAGCTTGGAAAGTGGAATTAACGGCGATTCCGTTGCCGATACTCGAAATCGTACCATCCAGATAAGTCGAATAATCGAGGTCTGTCCCCGTGGCGTTCACGCGTGTGACAAAGGCGTCTCCGCCGCCATTGGCACAATTCTGGCTATTGGTGACCGGCTGGAATGCATTCTTGATGGGGAAGTTCGTGGAGCAGGTAAAACCTGTCACGTAAACGCGGTGCTGCGTGTCCAACGCCAGCCCCCTGATTGAGTCAGAGTCCCCGCCGCCCAGCAAAAGCGAATAGGCAAGTGATGACCCACTGGGGTTTAACTTGGTGATGAAGCCATTGTTTGCATCTGTGCCGGACGGTTGAAACGCCCCTGGAGTTGTGGGGAAATCAGTGGACTCCGTTTCTCCTGCAACATAAGCGTTACCGAAACGATCAATCGCGATGGCGCTGCCGGAGTCAGCTGCGCTGCCGCCGAGGATGGTGGAATAAATGAGGCTGCCGCCGCTGGGTGAAAACTTGGTCACAAAAGCATCCGTGCCGAGTTGATTCTGCTGGGCAGGATTTTTGGTCGGAAATCCGAAGACCGTGCTCCCGGTTGCGTAGGCATTTCCAAACTGGTCCACAGCCACGGAGGTGACCGTGTCAACTGTGTCGCTGCCTAAGTAGGTGGAATATGCCAGTCTGGGGTCAATGACCATCGGCAGATTACGATTGAAACCAGCAACTTCAAATCCCACCGTCTTATCGCGGTGGATGATGTAATGCGCGGGAAGCAAGCGGCGTGCGCCGTTAATTTCCTGGTAAACCATCGGCTTGAGCTGCCGCACTTCGGCATCCCGCAACGTGAGCACGAGATCACCGCTATTGGCCAGCCGCATTGACGTGGCTCCTTCCAATGCGAAGGAAATCTTTGCCGGGTCCGCGCCGGGAACAAGGACCAGGTCGTACTCGATCCCGCCCTTGTTGCCATAAAAGATGGCATCTACTCCCGGGAAGAGATCTCGATAGTGCACGCGCGCGAACGTAGGAAGTCCGGTGTGCCACTGCGCGGGGTCTCGCCCGATCAAGTAATTGATTCTGCCCGGCAAAGGATTTTCTGCGACCATTTGCAGGCGCGGGTTGGCGCCAATCCATTTCAGCCGGAGCGCGGAGATCTCAGGTTTGTTTTGCGAATTGCGAGAATCAAGGGCCAGCACGGCTTCGGCTGGAGTGAAATACATTGTGGCTTTGCCCGCGCGAGCGAGAAATTGGACCTGCGAATCCACTTGCCCGTGATTTTCTTCAAAGGAAATAGGCAAACCTTTCAGCCGAGCCGCCGAGTTCGTGGCGGGTTGCTGGGCCTGGAATGAAATCTGGAGAAAGAAGACAGTGGCGACGAGAGACATCTTGCGTAGCATGGAACACTCCTCGGGGAACTAATGATCACGGATGCCCTGCAAAACCAGCAGGTGGTCTGGATTGGAGTTTTCTAAGTGTAAATAGCTCGTTAAAAGAATCATAACTCTCGAACTAAATGAACTAACAAATTCCTTATAAGTAGTCGGCCTCGTCGAAATCGCGAGGGTTACTCCATCACGTGGGTATGAAACGCAACTAGACGCCTACCAAAGGCGTCTTGCCAAGCTAGTTGTGCTTCTTCCTGAAGGGTCGGACAAGGTCGGGAAGGAATTCCTTCATGACGCCCATACCGATATTGCTGGCCATTGTGATACCGAAGCTTACGGAGGCGTCGCCGGCGGAGTGCTGACTTTGCGGAAGCCAGGTCCGGGCCAGGAATGCTCCTGCCGCTACGCCACCAATCTGGGAGATGGAAATGTGGCGCGTTCCATTGTCATGGCGCGCCAGGATGCCGCTGCTAAGGGCGTAACCTGTGCGCGACCAGAAACCTTGCTTGCCGGAGTTGAAGTAGCGATTATCCTCGTGCAATGCACTGCTTAATCCGTAAGTTGCCGTGCGTTGGATTGAGTACTGCCCCAAAATGTTGGCGAATCGCTTGCCGTAGCCGGACGCCCCCTGCTCCCACTCGGCAGGCTTGTCATTCCACTGGTCAATTCCTGCTGAGAACGCGCATCTGGCGAAACTAAGCGGATTGATCATGGTGCTGAAATAGAGATGGTTTCGTTCGGCCTGGGTCATAGGATGAAACTCTTTCGAGTTCTCCGTGCCTGCCATGTTGAGGAGATTAAACACGCTGTGAATAAGCCTGGAGCCCGACTTCGTGGAACTGGTGTCCGTCTGCTCAGGCGCCGACGATTGGCTCTGTGCATGAACTGCGAAGCTGACTGCAACAAACAGCAAAATACTCGCATAATGGCACACAGCGGCGGTCATCTTCGGGCGTTTCATTGCTGGCACCTTAGGGCCGACGGATGGCTAACCGAAGCTGGAAGAACTAGCAGGTTTTGAGATCCTAATGCCCCTCTGAACACCGTGCTCTTCCGCGATGGCGCAAGCAGCTTGTCATCCTGTCCGGACCGATACCGAACAGGTTTAGTAGCAACATCCGGTAACCTCAACCACCAAACCGTCATTTTCCCTTTGAGACGTTTCCGGGCGATTTCTGGGTGAGGACGTCAAGCAACTCTTTAGCCGATGCTGGCGCTGGGCCTGCACTGCCATCAATGATTTGCGCGGCATCCACTTTCTTGCCATACAGTTTTTCGTTCGCGCCCCCATCCGGTCCGAGGGACGCTCCGGAGAGAGAGACGCCAGCAAACACACCCTGCGCTCGGGAATAGGAGAGCATTTCAGCCGACATCGCCGCATTCGTTGAGGCTTCCGCATTTCGCCCGACCGGACCAGCGGCGATGCTGGCATCGGCGCCAAGTTTAGCCTTCCCCTTCATCAGGGCGCGGGCGCCTTTGTCATTCATTACCAGAACAACAAAGTCCGTAGCTTGTCCGCCAGCCTGAAGGCCGAAGCTACCGCCACTGGATTGCATCATTGTGGGCGCGCTCCAAGGCCCCTGGAAATTGGCGCCGCCACGGCACGTCATCACTCCGCGTCCATAAGACGCGCCAACCACGAACCCAGCTTTCTTCACCGATGGCAGAACGATTACGCATTCGGCTTTGTTGAGCAGACCGATGGGAACGCCGCTGCTTGAATTCACCAGATCCTTCATTACATTGCCTGACTCCTGTACTCGTTCCTGTTCCTTCGCGTTGTCCTCCGCAACCGCGATGTTAGTAATGATCAGACACAGAACGACCATGGTTAGAACAACTGTTCTTTTCTTCATGAAAATTTGAGGCATAGTAGTCCTCCTTCTAGGATGAATAGCTACTTTGAATCGTGAGTAAAACTGTTAGAAGTAACAGCGTTTGAACTCCTCCGCATCAAGACAAAACTTCGAGGAGCACGCTCGGCAGAGGAATTCGACTCAAAACACTTCGACTCAAAACACTCCGACTCAAAACATTCAGGGAGATGATGATGAACGGAACAGGCGGGACAATTGAGATCGGGTGATCGCGCGTGATCGGGTGATCAAAAAACTGAGAGGGATTAATCAATGCAGCAAAGGAAAGATTTACCGGGGATTCGCGCGGATCGGGGAAAATCTTACCGCTGATGAACTGATGACACTAATGTGAAAGGAGCGGGGGAAAGGAGACGTAGAATGCTACGTCTCTACGGTTGAGAGTTTTGCGAAAAGTCGAAGCGCCCGCCGCTTTAGGTTTGCGAAGAGTCGAAGCGCCGTCTTAATGGAAACGCCGCTTAAAGGATTGTTTGAGTTGAAGCGCGTGGTCTGTAGTGATGAGCATTGTTTGTGTGGTGAGCGTTTCAGCCGAGGCGAAAAACGTGCATGGAATCGCAACTCTTAGTAAGCTATTAAAGACATGGCAGCGGAAAATTCATTCGACATCGTTAGCAAAGTGGATTTACAGGAGGTCTCCAACGCGATTCAGAACGCGCTGAAGGAGATCCACACGCGGTTTGACCTGAAAGACTCAAAGTCTGACATTCAGCTTGAGGGCAAAGAGGCGATGGTGCTCTCTTCCGCCGATGAGTACAAGCTGAAAGCCGTGACGGACATTTTGCAAAGCAAGCTGGTGAAGCGCGGCGTGCCGATCAAGGCGCTGAATTATGGCGTGGTTGAACCGGCGGCAGGGTCAAGCGTCCGGCAGAAGATCACCATGCAGCAGGGAATCCCGATTGAGAAGGCGCGCGAGATTGTGAAGGTGGTAAAGGATTCAAAGAAGAAAGTGCAGGCTTCAATCCAGGGAGATACGGTGCGCGTGAGCGGCAAAGACCGCGACGCGCTGCAGGAAGTTATTGCGCTGTTGCGTGCCCATGACTTTGGCATCGATATGCAGTTTACGAATTACAGAAACTGAGGAACTGGACCGCAAAGGACGCGAAGCACGCAAAGGAAGTTGAAGGCCTTGCGGATGCAAGACAAAGTTTTAACCAAGTTCACGGTGCTTTTAAAGGACACTTTGACTTTACCGGCGACAACCACTGCCAAAGAAGTTTTCGAGCTGTTGCGGGACGATCTTGCGGCGATTGAGCGCGAGTTTGGACGCGATACGGTTTCCAGCGTGCGCGCGATCACCGATATCGGCGAGCACCTGCGCGCCGGCGGAGGCAAACGTATCCGTCCGGTACTGCTGTTGCTCGCGGCGAAGCTCTTTCCTCACGAAGAGACCAGCGCCATCAAGCTTGGAGCCGTAGTGGAAATGCTGCACACGGCCACGCTGGTACATGACGACATTATTGATGAAGCCAAGACGCGGCGCGGCAGACCGGCGGCAAATACGAAGTGGGGAAATTCAAAGTGCGTCCTGGCCGGGGACTGGCTCTACATGCAGGCCTTTAAGATTGCCGTGCAGGAACGCAATTTCCGCGTGCTGGATGTGCTCATCGATTTGACGCAGCAGATGGTTGAAGGCGAATTGCTGCAAATGGAAAAGCTGGGCAAGATCATCTCGCTGGAAGAGCATTTTGATTTGATCTTCCGGAAGACAGCTTGCTTGTTTTCTGTGTCAACTCGGCTGGGAGCGCTGATCGGCAAGGCGACAGACGAGCAGGAGACCGGCCTGGGCGAATATGGACGCAATCTCGGCCTGGCATTTCAGATCGTGGACGATGTGCTGGATTTGACCGCGTCAGAAGAAGTCCTGGGCAAGCCGGTGGCGAGCGATCTGCGCGAAGGCAAGGTTACGATGGCGGTGATCCATGCGCTGCAACACTGCACGCCGCAAGAGCGCAAGCTGGTGGAGACCGTGCTGGAAGAGCGCGCGTTCGTCAGCGTGAAGCATGAACAGATACTGGAAATGCTAAACCGCTATAAGTCCATCCCGTATGCGTATGATGCAGCGGCCAAGCATGCTGAACTGGCGCGGAAAGCGATTTGCATATTTCCGCTATCGGACATCAAGCGCGCGCTGCTGTCGATTCCGGATTTTGTTGTTGAGAGAAATAGTTAGCTCAGGCGCGCAGCTATCTGCCGCAATCGCTAATGCTGTTGAGCCGCCTGGCGCAGCTTTTATACTTAGGTTAGGGGAACAATCGTGGCTCTTTCTGTTGTGATTGTGGATGACGAACAGCTCGCGCGTGAAGAATTGAGCTATCTGCTGAAGTCCATCGATGACGTCACGGTGGTGGCGCAAGGCCACAACGGGATTGAGGCCGTAAACCTGGTCAAAGAATTTTCTCCTGATTTGCTCTTTCTTGATGTGCAGATGCCGGGGCTTGATGGGTTCGGAGTTCTAAAAAGGTTAATCGACAAAAAGGTCGGACTTCCACAAATCGTCTTCGCCACGGCTTTTGATCAGTACGCTGTGAAGGCCTTTGAAGTCAATGCCGTTGATTACATACTTAAACCATTTGATAAGAAACGTGTTAGCGCTGCAGTAGAGAAGGCCCGCAAAAAAATTCAGGGCGTTCCCGCCGACCAACAACGCCTGGACACGCTGGTGAAACTTCTGGAATCGCAGCGCCCGCAAAATTCCAAAGTGCTTCTCCGCAGCGCAGGACGCCTCCTGCTTGTCGACCAGAAAGATCTTTGCTTCGCTTCGATTGAAGACGGCATCATCAGCGTCGTCGCCACCAATCTTGAAGGGCAATCCAATTGCCGCACACTTGAAGAATTACTTGAAGGGCTCGATCCCGAAACTTTCTGGCGTGCGCACCGTTCGTTTGTGGTCAACATCAACCGGATCAAAGAAGTTGTGCCCTGGTTCAAGAGCTCCTATCAACTCCGCATGGATGATCGCAAGCAAACTGAAATCCCGGTGAGCCGCGCCCAGACCAAGCGGCTGCGCGAACTTTTTGGTCTTTAACTTCCTGCAAAGGAAGTGCCTCAGGCATCAGGGAATCGCCCAGTCAAAAATTGCTCGGGCACTACGATCAACTTAAACGCGTCTCCGGTACTACCGTGATTTCCAATCTGCGCGAGCTGCGCAGCACAATCAACCGCGTTGCCACTCCAATTCTGTCTTCACTCAGCAGCCGATGCAGCACATCTACGCCCTCCACGGGCTCGCCTGCCAGAGACGTAATCACATCCCCTTCCTGTAATCCTGCTTTCTGCGCCGGACTTCCTGGCTCCGCCGAAAGTACCAATGCGCCCGTGGTACTCTCAAGCTCATAGTGCCGCGCAATGATTCTGTTCAATGCCGCTGTCTGGGCCTGTACGCCAATGTAGCTGCGCCGAACCCGGCCAAACCGGATCAGCTTGCTGGCGATAAACTGTGCCGTGTTAATAGAAATAGCAAAGCACAGCCCTTGCGCCGGCAGGATCGTTGCCGTATTTACGCCTACTACTTCGCCTTGCGAATTCACCAGCGGCCCGCCTGAGTTGCCGGGATTCAGCGCTGCATCGGTCTGAATCACGTCTTCAATCAGGCGTCCTGATTGCGACCGCAAGCTGCGACCTAGCGCGCTTACCACACCGGCCGTTACGGTGTACTGAAATCCGTAAGGGTTGCCGATAGCTACCACGAGCTGGCCAACGCGTATCCGGCGTGAATCGCCCAGCTTCACGCTCCGCAGTAGGGGTGCATCGATCCGTAACAGCGCCAAGTCGGTATCCGGGTCTTCGCCGATCAGCTGCGCGTTAAAGTCGCCGGAATCCGGCGTGGACACGGTAATTTTCTCGCCGTCATGGACCACATGACTATTCGTCAGGATGAAACCATCTGGGGTAAAGATGAAGCCAGACCCGCTTCCGCCACCGCCCTGCTTGTTTTCCACTTGTATGCGGACCACCGAAGGGCTTACCGACTCCGCCACCGTCGTCACCACGCGCGAATAAGCGTCCATCGCGTCGGCTTCCGTCGCCCGGGTTGCCGCGGCTTGCTCTTCCGGACCAGGAAAAGAGATCAAAGAAGGATTGCTACTCATAACCCCATTTGATAAAGAGAAACACACAAAAGATTCAGCGTCACTTCTGCCGCTCCACATGCTCAATTATGGGTATGGACTCCTTCCAAAATCTCAATGTAGAGGCGTAGCATCGCTGCGTCTCAAATCCCCGTTTACAATTGCCTGCGTGGCTGATTTGAAAGGCAAAACGGTTTTCATCACTGGCGCTGCCCGCCGATTGGGCAAAGCAATTGCGCTTGCCATGGCGCGGGCCGGCGCGAACGTCGCAATTACCTATCTTTCTTCCGAAGAAGAGGCCTTGCAGACGGTGGAACAACTCGAAGGCTTTCCCCAGAGATCTCTTGCCGTCCGATGCGACCTGCGTGAAGAAAAAGAAATTCAGCAGGCTGTCTGGCAGGTATTGCAGCGCTTTGGTCAGATCGACCTGCTTATCAACAACGCTGGTGTCTTTGAAACCGCAAATATCGAAAATATCACGGCCGAACAGTGGGATGAAGTCTTTGCTGTTAACGTGCGTGCACCATTCCTGATTTCTCAAAGCTGCATTCCATCGTTACGCAGCTCGCATGGCCGCATTATTCACATGGGTTCACTGGGCGGCGAGAGGCCATGGGCAACACACGCGCATTATTGTTCTTCCAAGGCCGCTCTGCACATGCTCACGCAAGTAATGGCTAAAGCATTGGCGCCGGAGATTGCTGTTAACTGTGTTGCGCCCGGCATGATCGACACGGGACTAGGCGAAAAAGATCCCGCGTTTCTCCAACGTCTTGCGACGCATACGCCAATGAAAATGAATGGAGCACTAAAGGACGTTGTAAGCGCCGTAATGTATTTTGCCACCGCGCCGCACTTCATCACCGGCCAGATCCTCACCGTAGATGGTGGCCTCGGCCTGCGTTAGCTATCGCTGGCTTACAAACGCTTTCACCACGATGGCCCTCGGGTCTTTTCCCAGCGGGATCATCGTTTCCAGCAATGGCAGTTCCGGCTGTGCCTTGCCTTTGTTATTGATCAATGAAAGTACAGTCATATCGCCGCTACCGGTATTCACCACCAGTAAATGCAACTGGTTGGGAGAAAGCGCCATGCTCTCCGGATGGCTTCCTACAGGCACTGACGCTGTCCGTTTACCGTTGTCGATGCTGTAAACCGCAACAGAATCTGATCCAAAATTCGCCACGTAGAGCAGGGCATTGTCTGGCGATACCAGACTGCGTACCGGATGGTCGCCAATTTGAAACGTGTTGTTGACCTCGTTGGTGCTGGTCACGATTTCAGAAATTGAGCTGGCGTCGTAGTTGCTTACAAAAACTTCGCCACCATCCGGCTTCATCACCAAATGGACAGGTGTTTTGCCCACGTCCAGAAGGGTTAGTAGCTTGTCAGTCTTCAAGTCCACCACGCCAACCTGCTTCGATTCACTGCACGCCACAAACACTTTACTGGAATCCGGCACAATGGCAAGCTCCACTGGCTTGGCACATACAGCTACTTTGTTGCGTACCGCCAATTTTTGCGTGTCCACCAGGGCAATTGAATCCTCATCTCTCAAAGCCACAATTGCCAGCCTACCGTCCGGCGTCAGTCGAGCCAGATTGCTTCCATTGCCGGTGGGAATGTATTTGATTACCTTGCGCTGGTCCAGGTCGATCACTGACAGGTTGGCTGAGCCGGAGTTGGCCACATAAGCCCGCCTGCCATCGGAAGAAACGTCCACAAAAAACGGCGCGCGATGCACTCCGATGGTGAAAACCACTTTGTTCGTTTCCGCGTCAATCACGCTGATGTTGTTGGATTCCGTATTGGCCACGTAGATTTCGTTCTTGCGGGGATTCACTGCCAGCCCGGTGGGGCCACGTCCCACAGAGACGGTGGTAAGGATCGACAGAGCGCGGAGGTCGATCACCGTCACACTATTGCTGCCGCCATTGGATACGTACGCGTACTCGTGATAATTCGGGCTGGGTTCCGGCGTGTCTTTACAGCCTGCGAGCAGGGCAAGAATGAGGCAAGCCGCTAATGTAATTGCTCGCAACTTATCTGCCGGCCTTGGCAACCGCGGGCCGCGTGCGTGGCTCCTGGACATTGCGGTGCAGCACGGCAGCAATCTGCCGTATTTCATCCATCATTTCATCGAATTGATCAGGAAAGATCGATTGGGCTCCGTCAGAAAGAGCATGCTCGGGATCGTGGTGCACTTCCACCATAACTCCATCGGCGCCCACCGCCACCGCCGCGCGTGAAAGCGGCAGCACTTTGTTGCGTTTTCCTGTTCCATGGCTCGGGTCAACGATGATCGGCAGATGGCTCAACCGCTGCACTGCGGGCACAATGCTCAAGTCCAGCGTGTTGCGCGTGTGGTCGGCAAAGGTGCGCACACCGCGCTCGCACAGGATCACTTCATAATTGCCTTCGCTCAGAATGTATTCGGCCGCCATCAGAAACTCTTCCAGTGTCGCGGACATGCCCCGCTTCAGCATCACGGGCTTGCGCAGCCGCCCTGCTTTCTTTAACAGCGAAAAATTCTGCATGTTGCGCGCGCCAATCTGGATCACGTCAGCATAGTCGGCCACCAGATGCAGTGATTCCTCGTCCAGAGCTTCTGTAACAATCCGCAATCCAAATTGGTCGCGGATTTCCGCCATGATCTTTAGGCCGTCTTCACCCATGCCTTGAAAAGCATAGGGCGATGTACGGGGCTTGTAAGCTCCTCCACGGAAAAACCTCGCCCCGCCCTTCGCAATTCGTTCTGCGATCGTGAAAGCCTGTTCACGGGATTCAATTGAGCAAGGTCCCGCCACTACGCCCAGGTCGCGACCGCCAAAACTTCCGTCGCTGCCGGCAAAGCCAATGACCGTATCATCTTCCTTCACATCGCGGCTTACCAGTTTGTACGGCTTGCTGACCTGTATGACTTCCTGCACGCCGGACATTTCGTCCAGCACGCCCTGCTCCATGGCGCCTTTATTGCCTGTAATACCAATGGCGGTGCGCTGCGCCCCTGGTATGGGGTGCGCCCGATAACCGAGTGATTCAATGCGCTCGCAAACTGCGCGTACCTGCTCCTCACTGGCATGCGCCTTCATTACCACTAACATGATCTTGGCCCTCGTGAGCCTTCAGTTTACTGTGACTTCAACGCCGGTAGCAATCGAAACAGGCATGGGGACGCTCATTTATGTACCTAATTTGCCCATTTCGGGACTAGGCCGCGCGGATCGAATCGACGTAGCATACCAATGCTTCCGTGACAAGGTCGGCGGATATTAGCATGTTAAAATCAATCATTTAGCGCATGCCGTCAGGGGATCCAGAGCGTAAGCGTCTCACTATACCTAAGCCCAAGACGCTTAGCGTTCAAGAACGCAAGCGGCTCAGCATGAAGGACGTGCTTTTGTGGGCGGAAGGCGATCCGCCCAAGCCAGGTCCCAGACGCATCGGCATACATACCTCGACGGCCGGCGGCGTTGAGATGGCTGCGGAACGCGCTTATCGGCTGGGAGCCAATACGTTTCAGATTTTTTCTTCCAGCCCCCGGCAGTGGCAGCCGTACTCGCTGGCGCCGGCGCAGTGTGACGCCATGCGGGATTTGCGGGAAAAATACGGCATTGGCCCAATGGCCATCCATAGCAGCTATCTGGTGAACCTGGCCAGCGCCACGCCGGAGTTTCACCGCAAGTCCGTCGCGGCTTTTCGCGGAGAACTGGAACGCGCCCTGGCGCTCTGCGCGGAGTTTCTGGTTTTGCATCCTGGCTCCTTTCGCGGACGCAGTCGCGAAGAAGGTCTGGAATTAGTCGCCAGCTCGATAGCTGAAGCCGCCGAAGGTCTGGAACTGGAAAAGTCCAACCTTCGAGTCCTGATAGAGAACACGGCCGGCTCAGAATTTTCGCTGGGCGGATCGTTTGACCAGGTGGCGCATCTGTTGCAATACCTGCGGCCGGTTTGTCCGGTGGGTGCTTGCATCGATACATGTCACACACACGTTTCCGGATATGACATTGTTTCCGAAGCGGGTTGGCATGAAACCATGCAGAAGCTGAATGAAACTATCGGCTTGAAGAACGTGATGGTCTGGCATTGCAATGACGCGAAAGATGCGCGCGGTTCACGGCGCGATCGCCATGAGCATGTGGGCAAAGGCACGATTGGGCTGGATGCGTTCCGCCGGTTGCTGAATGATCCGCGCACGGAGCATGCGGCATTCATTGCAGAAACGCCGATTGAAGACCCCGGCGACGATTTGCGTAACATAGAGACGTTGAAGAAATTAGTTGAAACAAAAGATTCGCACGATCAAAGACGCAAGGCAGGATGATTAGCGGTTTCGAGAAATCGATATTTCAATGTTCGATGATTCCAGATGTTCGACAATTTCAAATAATGCCTTAAATGTTGGCCGTAGAGACGTAGCATCGCTACGTCTCAAACCATCCATCTATGACACTCTTTCGGAGATAATATTTAAAATCAAAGGCAAAGATGTCCGATACCAAAATCGAAATTACCGCCAACCAACCCGAGCAGCGCGACCTTCGCTACGAACCGCAGCTTATTGAAGAGAAATGGCACGCTCGCTGGGAGTCTGATCCCGCGCTTTACGCCGCAGAACCGCACACCAGCAAGCGCAAGAAATATTACGTGCTTGAGATGCTGCCGTATCCTTCCGGCGCGTTGCATATGGGCCACGTGCGCAATTACGCGATTGGCGATGCGCTTGCGCGCTTTATGTGGATGAGCGGCTACAACGTTCTCCATCCCATGGGCTGGGACGCCTTCGGGCTTCCGGCGGAAAACGCCGCTATCAAGAACAATGTTCCACCGCGTGAGTGGACGCTCCGCAACATTGCGCATATGAAGTCGCAGATGAAGCGGCTCGGCTTTGCCTATGACTGGTCGCGCGAAGTCACTACCTGCCTTCCCGAGTACTACAAGTGGAACCAGTGGTTTTTCTTAAAGCTATATGAAAAAGGTCTGGCCTATCGCAAAAAGAGCCGGGTGAACTGGTGTCCGGAATGCGCCACGGTGCTTGCCAATGAGCAGGTAGTTGACGGCTGCTGCTGGCGGCATGAAGAGACGCAGGTGGAGACGCGCGACCTGGAACAGTGGTTCGTCCGCACCACAAATTATTCTGAAGAGCTTCTTGCCGGGCTCGACAAGCTTGATGCCTGGCCGGAAAAAGTGCGCACCATGCAGCGCAACTGGATTGGCCGCAGTGAAGGCGCGCTTGGTCGATTTCAAAATCGATGGAGCTGTCTCCACGACTGACAAGATCACGGTTTTCACCACGCGCATTGACACGATCTACGGGGCGACTTCCATCCAGCTTGCGCCGGAACATCCCCTGGTGGCTGAGTTGGTCGGCAACGATCCTCATCTACATTCCAAAGTGGAAGACCTCATCCGGGACCAGGCGCGCGCCAGGGAAGCTGGCGAACTCGGCGCTATTGAAAAACACGGCGTCTTTACCGGACGTTACGCCATGCAACCCGTTCAATCAGGAACAGGTACCCATCTGGGTGGCCAATTACATTTTGATGGATTACGGCACCGGCGCAATCATGTCAGTTCCGGCGCACGACGAGCGTGATTACGAGTTTGCCGAAAAGTACGATTTGGAAGCTCGCATTGTCATATTGCCCCGCAGGAACGGCCAGCCGCCCCCGCCAGGCGAGCCCGAGCCGCCTGTCCTTCCTTATACCGAGAAAGACAGCCTGCTCATCAATTCGGGCCCGTTCAGCGAGCTTTCCAATCAGGAAGCCATTGAAAAGATGACCGCCTATGCGGAGAAGGCCGGCTTCGGCAAGCGCACAGTAACCTATCGCTTGAAGGATTGGGGCATCTCCCGCCAGCGCTACTGGGGCACGCCCATCCCCATGCTCTATTGCGAGCAGTGTGGAGTTTTGCCGGTTCCTGAGAGCGATCTGCCGGTCTTGTTGCCGGAAAATGTAGATATCACCCTGCAGGGCGGATCACCGCTTGGGCGCGTGCCTGAATTTGTGAATGCCAAGTGTCCCAAATGTGGCGGCATTGCTCGCCGTGAAACGGACACCATGGACACGTTCGTCGATTCGTCCTGGTATTTCTATCGCTACACCAATGCGCATCTCGCGGACCGTCCGCTTGATACCGCAACCGTTGATTACTGGTTCCCCATTGACCAATACATTGGCGGCGTGGAACACGCAATTCTGCATTTGATCTATTCGCGTTTCTGGACCAGGTTCATGCGCGATATCGGCATAGTGCATAACGATGAACCGGCGACGCGCCTCTTTACCCAGGGCATGGTCATTAAAGATGGCGCAAAGATGTCCAAGAGCAAAGGGAATGTGGTTTCATCCGGATGAAATGGTGGCAAGATTCGGCGCGGATTCCACGCGCATGTATTCTCTCTTCGCCACTTCTCCCGATCGTGAGCTTGACTGGCAGGAAGCAGGCGTTGAGGGCGTGCATCGCTTCCTCAGCCGGGCATATCGCTTTGTGATGCGCAATGCCGGAGCCGCCGGCAAAACTTCATCTGGCAACGGGGCAGGCCCAGCGAAATCTTCTGAGCTTTCACCCAAAGCTCGCCAGATTGAGCGCAAGCTTCACCAGACGATTAAGCGCATCTCTGAGGATTTTCAAGGGCGCTGGCACTTTAATACCTCCGTGGCGGCGATTATGGAGTTCGTTAACCAGCTTTACGCTGCGGAAGATGAAATCAGCTCCGGCAAATTTCCTTCCGCATTGCTGGCCGATGTCCAGCGGAAGCTTGTGCTTTTGATGGCTCCGTTTGCACCTTACGTTGCGGCCGAGTTGTGGGAAGTCTTGGGTGAAACCGGAAATCTTCTTCGCTATCCCTGGCCCGCTTACGATCCTGCTTTGGCCAAGGAAGACGAAATCACCTACGCTGTTCAGGTAAACGGAAAGCTTCGCAGCCACGTAGTCTTTCCCGCCGATACTCCGGAAGATGCTGTGCGGGAGCGCGTTCTAGCCGACGAAAAAGTGCGTGCCGCCACGGATGGCAAACAGGTCGCCAAGGTCATCGTTGTCGCGGGCAAGCTGGTTAACGTGGTGGTCAAATGATCGTAGTGAAAAGGCAAGATGTCTAAGCCGCCCAACCCTATCACGCAGGGGCTCCGCGCCGTAACGCGCGACCCTGTCATTTTTCTGGTGGAAATTCTCTGGCGCTGGTCCTTTGCGCTTCTGGCGTGCCTGCTTGTCGTCGGGGTAGGGTTGATGCTTCTTGGTCCATTGCACATGGGCAGAACATGGGACTCCGCATGGCAGAGCCGTGATCCTCAGAAAATGGCTCAGTTGATTGTGGCGGTCGTGTTGTTTTTGGGAATCAAGGTCATCATGATTGCGGCATTCGGCGTACCATTGGCGATAGCTCTGATCTGGGGCATTCTTTCTGCGCTGGGACGTTTCGTCACCGTCAAGCGTTTGCGTGCGGGTCTGACCTCGCTACGCTTCCGTAGCATTTTCGCGCTGCAGCTCTTGCGCGGCTTTGTTGGCTGGTTTTCTTTTGTTCTGTTGTTGGCCGCTACTATTGGCGAGATGCTCATCGCTACCCACGGCCCCCAACCGGATCTTCTTCTTTACTACCTGATGATGTTGCCGTCGGTAATTCTGATCAGCGCCTTTTGGCTCACCGTGAACTGGTACCTTTCGCTGGCCGCCATTTTCGGTCACGAAGGGCAAAGCTTTCGCGGTGCGCTGCGCCAGGCTCGCCAGGCCGTCCGCGAGCAGCGTTCTGACTTCGCTGGGACCGGCTTCGTTTTTCTGCTGTTTCGAACTGTCATTCTGCTGATCGCGGTAGCCATCTGCGGACTCGCCTCAGGCATGGCTGGCTCGTCGCCACAGAGTTATTTCACCCTGCTGATGATCGTTTCCATAGCTTATTTAGCTGTTGCTGACTTCCTTTACATGGCCAGAATGGCCGCATACCTCGCCTTGGCTGCCGCTCATGTGGACCCTGCAGGGCCAAAACTTGTGGCGACTTCCTCAGCTCTGCCTGTTGAGAACACCACGCCTCTCTGATTTACCTTTACACTCTGGCGCGAATCGGAAATAATTGTTCGTGGAAGAACAATCCATCGTCATTCTCGACTTCGGCTCGCAGTACACGCAGCTCATTGCGCGCCGCATCCGCGAACTTAAAGTATTTTCTGTTGTCCTGCCCTGTACCGCTCCGCTGAGTGAAATCCAGAGCTACCGGCCTGCCGGCATCATTCTGAGCGGGGGGCCGTCTTCCGTTTACGATCATGATGCTCCTCCGGCCGATGATCGCGTGCTCGCGCTCGGTTTGCCTGTGCTCGGCATCTGTTATGGCCTGCACTTCATCACGCACAAGCTCGGCGGCAAAGTTCGTCCCGGCCCCAAGCGCGAGTACGGCCATGCGGAAATCAGTGTCAAAGGCCAGTCGCGACTGTTTGAAGGGCTGCCGCCATCTCTCAACGTCTGGATGTCGCACGGCGACGAAGCGCTTGAACTTCCTGCCGGCTTCAGCGTGATGGCTCGCAGCAGCAATGCGCTGGCTGCAATGGAAAACGAATCGCAAAAAATATGGGCGGTGCAATTCCATCCTGAAGTCCATCACACCAAGCGTGGCGTGGACCTGCTGCGCAATTTCGTGGTCAACATCTGCGGTGCTCGAGGTGACTGGACTCCCCAGCACTTCATCGACGAAACCATTCGCCAGGTTCGCCAGACTGTAGGCGAGCAGGGAAGAGTCATCTGCGCGCTTTCCGGCGGCGTGGATTCCGCCGTGGCCGCCACGTTGGTCGATAAAGCCATTGGCCGCCGCCTGATCTCTGTTTTCGTGAACAACGGCGTGCTGCGCAAAAATGAGTTTGAAAAAGTGCAGCAGAACCTGCGCGACCGCCTCGGGCTGAACGTGGTCGCGGTTGACGCCACAGATCGTTTTCTCAGCAAGCTTGCCGGGGTAGTGGATCCGGAAAAGAAGCGCAAGATTATTGGCAATGAATTTATTGAAGTTTTCGATCAGGAAGCGCACCGGCTGGAACAGCAGATCGGCAAGGTGGACTGGCTGGTTCAAGGAACGCTTTATCCTGATGTGATCGAATCCCGCAGCGTACGCGGCCCGTCGCAGACCATCAAAACGCATCACAACGTCGGCGGCCTGCCGGACAAGATGAAACTCAAGCTGATTGAACCCTTAAAGGATTTGTTTAAGGATGAAGTCCGGCGCATCGGCCGGGAAATGGGTATGCCGGAAGAGGTTTTGCAGCGCCAGCCTTTCCCCGGCCCGGGACTGGCCGTACGCATCCTGGGGGAAGTCACGCCGGAACGGGTCGCGCTACTTCAAGAGGCCGACGAAATCGTTGTGAATGAAATCCGGCGCGCTGGCCTTTACACGCAGATCTGGCAATCGTTTGCTGTCCTGCTGCCGGTAATGTCCGTAGGCGTGATGGGTGACCAGCGCACTTACGCTTACACTTGCGCTATTCGCGCAGTGCATTCTGAAGATGGCATGACCGCTGACTGGGTTCCGCTGCCGTATGAAGTGCTCAAGGCAATTTCCACGCGCATCGTGAACGAAGTTCGCGGAATTAACCGTGTGGTGTATGACATCACGTCCAAGCCGCCGGGGACGATTGAGTGGGAGTAAGATAAGCGACCATGAAATTTGATGTTCAATCCGTCTCTCGCGATATTGCAGATTCGCGCCGCCGCGCTGAAGCACTGGTTGACGGCATCTCTGCCGAGCAACTGACGCGCCGTCCCGATCCCGGCAAGTGGTCAATCGCTGAGTGCATTGTTCATCTCAATATGACCGCGGCTACTGTGCAGAAGTTGATGGCACACGGAATCGAACAAGCAAAGCGGGAAAAAAGATTTGGCAGCGGCCCATTTTCGATCGGACCTAAAGGCCGATTGATGGTCTGGATTGCCGAGCCTCCGCCAAAATTCAGAATCCGTGCTCCTAAGAATGTGCGGCCGCCTGCAGCGATTGATGATCCTTCACAGATATTGTCCGTTTTCATGAAAGCGCAGGATGAATGGGAGCGGCTGATGCGGGAACAGGAAGGACTTGATCTGGCAGGAATCAAAGTCGGGCAGGGAACTTTCAGAATGCGTCTTGCCGCGGCACTGCCGTGGATGATGGCCCACCAGCGGCGACACCTGTTGCAGGCAGAAAATGTAAAGCGGCAGATTGTCTCTGCCGCTCCCAAGACCGCTGCACAGGCGGGTTAAGCCGCCGAGGGAATTGCCTTCTTTGAAGTCGAACCCGGCAAGTCCCATTGCATACGGAAGCGTGGGTGCTCCTTCGCAGTTGCCGCGCGAAACCGTCCCGTGACGATCACCACCAGCAATGTGGGTTTGACCTTCTTGCTCAACACTGTCCTTTCTGGTTGATTTGGTTTACGGCGGATCGGAAACGCACGATCCAAGGGTTGCTCCATTTATATGGACGCAGGAGCAAGGGCCGTTGCATGGCTGGGTGGCACTGCAACGTCCGCTGCAAACGCCGATCAGTCTCGCGCTCTTGTGCAGTTGCCGCGCTGAAACCGTCCCGGCGAAAAGAACTGCCGTGACGATCGCCGCCAGCAATGTGGGTTTGATCTTCTTGCTCATAGTCATCCTCCTTTCCGTTATTCGAACCGGTTCCGGTTAGTGTCTATGGGCTTGGCCGGCCCCGGGTCTCTGACGCACGCTTTGGTGGTTCCCCCAAAGTCCTGACAAATACATCCGCCGAGGCAGGGCCTGGTGGCGCTGCAAATGGTTTTGCGCCAGCTAATGTCACCGCTTGGCTGCAATGAACCCGCATACGCCTGTGGTGGCATTGGGGTTGTTAAAGACGCATCCGCAGCCCAGAACGTTGGGGCAGGGTGTTGTCCTGGTGCAGAAATGGTGCTGGCAAGTTGTGTCCTGAACAGCCAGCGACAACTGGCGAGCGGAAAGCGTTCCCGCGCAGAGAACAGTGGCGGCCATCGCTGTAAAAACGATGTTCTTGATTTTCCTACCCATGGTCACTCCTTTTTCATGACAACTTTCATGCAACGCTGCGGAAAGCCTTCATGATTGCGCTCCAGTATTGATTGGACGCAATCGCGGTCTTGCTCTTACCCAGGCGCTGCTTAAGCTCCGCAGGGCGGAGTTGAGTCGGATATTAACAAGAATTGCCGTTCCGAAACCGGAAAGGAAATAAATTTCCAGAGTTCCAGTTCCACTTCGGGCCAGCGCTCTGCAATCAGTATTTCTGCCGAACTTGCAGGCAAAAAACGTAAAGCGGCAGATTTTCTCTGCCGCTCCCAAAACCGCTGCACAGGCAGGCTAGGCCGCCCAGGGAATTGCCTTCTTGGCCCAAACGCTATTGGGATATTTCTGCTGAAGTATTTTAGGTACTTCGCCCAGCACCGTGTGATCGTTTGTGCCTTTGTATTGGCTCACGGCCTTCCAGTAAACCGCTTCCGGTGCGGCTTCGGTAGTGGGATATTTCTGAAGGATCTCATCATAGAGCTTTCCCGCGTCCGCCCATTTCTTCTGCATAAAGGCGACCCGCGCAAGTCCCAGCAGCAATTGTGCGGCAAATTCGTCTTTCGGCAGATAGCCTTCAATGCGGTGCCGCTCTTTGCCATTTTCATCCAGCACCAGGGCGGTTGGCGTCCAGACCGAATCAAAGCGGTGGAACCCGGCAGGATTTTCCTTGATGTGGACTCCAATCGGCACGAATTTCTGATCGATGAAGGATGCGAGTTGCGGGTCAGCGTACGATTCGGCTTCCAGCCGAGCGCATGCCCCTCAAGCTGGAGCGGCGCTGAAGTCAACCAGTACGGGTTTGTGTTGCGTTTTGGCCTGGCTGAGTGCAGCGTCTATATCTTTGTTCCACGAAACCGCCATCTTTGTTCTCCTGAAATTGAATTACCGCAATCGATTGCATTGGATGCGCGGCGTCAGTTTCAGGTCGCTATTTTGCTTTCTCCTGCAGGCTCCTGGAAATGGCCGTCACCAGTTTGCGTGGACTAAACCGTACTGACATGGCAAGCGTCTTGTTAAGGATTCCGGGAATCACCAATCCTTTTCCCGCCATCATCCCTTTATAACCGGCCAGCGCTACGTCTCTTGATTTCATTGCTCCCAGTTTGAACAGCCGTGATTCTTCCATGTTGGCGCGCTCAGCAAAGTTAGTGGCGGTAGCTCCGGGACAAAAACATGTGACCGTCACACCGCTGCCTTTGAGTTCATTGGCAATCGCCTCTGAAAACATAATCACGTAAGCCTTGGTTGCATAATAGACGGCCATGAGCGGTCCCGGCTGAAAGCCTGCAGTCGATGCCACGTTCATGATTCTTCCGCGTTTGCGTTTGATCATACCCGGGAGCGCGAGCCGCGTAAGCGCTGTAAGCGCGGCAATATTCACTTCAACCATATCGAGTGAAGTCTTGGGATCGCTCTCTGCAAAGGCTCCGTAGGATCCAAACCCGGCATTGTTAATCAGAATGTCCACCGGCAGCCCGCGCCGGTCGATCTCTGCAAATATCTGCTGCGGCGCTTCCGGCAGTGTCAGGTCTGCAGGAATCACGTGTACATGGTTTCCGTGCGCCGCTTGCAGCTCTCGAGCAATTCTTTCCAGTTCAGCCTGGTTGCGGGCAGTGATGATCAGGTCAAAGTCAGGCGCCATCAGCTGCGCCAGGTCGAGCCCAATGCCGCTGGACGCGCCGGTTATCAGGGCAAGTTGTCGCGGCGGCGCGCTATCAAGAGCGCCGACATAGGCGGGAAGGACCATGGGTTGTGCCTCCGCGACAATGATAATGTGAGGCACTCTCAAATGGCCAACTGCCTTGCGTCGGAAGCGCGGTATCTTAAAAACTATATCGTAATCCGATAATTGAAATGGGTATGGGTTGTTGTGCAAAACTTCTTTACAAAAAATAATCCATAAAATTTGAAAGTTCTCATCCTTGAGCGGGATAGTGAGTAGCAGCACAATCCGCGTTCTTCAGGGGACTGGGTCTTCCTGCTGATTTCCGTAACGCAAGGCCAACTCCCTTCAAGAACACTTACGGTATTTGTGTGCCTACTCGAGCAAGCACATAAATACCAGAGGCCCTGACAATCGCAAATTCAACGCATGGTCTGGATGAATCGTCCAGCCACGCTGCCACGCTGCTTTACTGCGGGGTGAAACTCCCGTGCGGAAATTTTCCGGACGGATCGTAATGAAAAAGGAGCGCAGCATGTCCCGAAAAGATCGAGATGACAGTATTTGGTTATCAGAACATTCAGATAAAAGACGAATCCGGGACGCGGAAAATGCACGACGAAACCGCGCGGAAATCACTAAAGCACTATCCCACGGTCAGATTAGACGGCGTGATCTGGTCAAATGGGGCCTGTTCACAAGCGCCGGCATTATGCTGCCGATCGGCGGTTTAAATCCATTTGTCAGATATGCGGTGGGCCAGGTGCCATCGAGGAGCGCGATCCTTGCGCAGAACTCTGACAATCAGGGAATCCCTACGGGACTGCCCGCAAGTCCAACGTTTGGCGTAAAGCCGTTTACCCAGCCGATGCCGCGTTTTGACGTCCTGCACACGCAACGCAGTGTCAACCTTAAATCCTGCGCCGCAGGCACAGTCCAACCAGACGCAGCAAGTGCTTGATCCCGGTTTCGGGTTTCCCGCTGGAACCACGCGGTCCAATTGAGGGCCGTCCCCCGGGAGCGAACTGGGCGCACCAGCGGTTTGCACAGTTCCCTCCTCAGGTAGCGATTGAGGTCACCACCAAGCCGGTGACCTCGAATACTACCTACAATCCGGCTGTGACCTCAGACTTGAATTCGGGAATCAATCCGGCCACACCCATCCCGGCAAAATTTCATCCCAGCTTCCCAACTCAGAATGCAAACCGGGTATGGACGTTCCAGGGCACGTTTCCTCCCAAGCTGACCCAGGTCCGCTATGGCGAACCAGTCCTGTTCCGCCATCACAATGGCTTGACGACTAACATCAAGAATAACGGCGGCTTTGGACGATACACGCTCACCACGCATGAACATAATGCTCACCACGGCGCAGAGAACGATGGCTTCACTGGAGCCTATTTCTGGCCTAATCAGTTCTACGACTACCACTGGCCATGGGTGCTGGCGGGATTTACCAGCATTAATACCGGCGCCACCGATCCACGGGCTGGCGCTCCCAGCGACAGTGGCGGCATCAACAAAGTCCCAGGCGACTGGCACGAGACCATGAGCACGCACTGGTTCCACGATCACATGTTTACCTTCACGGACCAGAACGTCTACAAGTGCAACGCCGGGATGAACAACATTTACAGCTCGCTCGATCGTGGCGATGAAACTGTGAACGACGGCGTGAACCTGCGCCTACCCAGCGGCTCCTCCAATGGGAAGGGCTGGGGCAACCTGGACTTTGACGTCAACCTCATGCTCGCGGACAAAGCTTGGGACGCCAACGGACAGCTCAACATGGACAATATCGCTTTTGATGGTTTTCTGGGCGACCAGATGACTGTCAACTTCGCCTGGAAACCATTCTTCAACGTATATGCGCGCAGGTATCGCTTCCGTATCCTGAACGCCAGCGTGTCACGCTTCTTTGTTCTGTCATTGAGCGATAGCTCGCAGTTCGTTCAGATAGCGAATGACGGCAACCTGCTGCCGGTCACCGTTCCTCTGACCCGGACGGACCAGCTTGGCATCGCAGAGCGGTATGACATCGTCATTGATTTCTCCCGCTACAGTGCTGGGCAAACCGTGGACATGGTCAACTTGCAGGTACACCAGGATGGACGTGGACCCGCGAATATCGTAACTGTGGCCCAGGCTCTTGCCGGTACAAGCGACCCGGCCGTGGGCGCAATCCTGCGCTTCAAGGTCCTAGGTCCTCCGCCGCATCCGGACCAGAGCGTCAATTTAACTGCCAATCCACGAACCGCGCTGATTCCGAATCCCACCTTGCCGACGACCGTGCGGCAGCGCACGTTCGAATTTAACGACAACGGCGATCAGAACCAGAATGATCCCGTCACCACCTACCTGGGGAATGGTGGGGGCGTCGGTCCCTGGGGCATCGAGACGAATAACAGCGGCGGCAGCAGTGGCATCATCGCCAGCGATACAGGGGGATCACTCCAAGCGGACTATGGCCGAATCAGCTCTCAACCGGGATTTGGCACGGCTGAAGTCTGGACCCTGCAAGGCGGCTCCGGGTGGGACCATCCCATCCACATCCACTTTGAAGAAGGTCAGATCCTCAACCGCAACGGCAATCCGCCGTCACCGGCAGAGAGCGGCCGCAAGGACGTTTACCGTCTGCGTGACAATGGCTCAGTAACCCTCAAGATGCAATTCCGGGATTGGGGCGGGATGTTCATGGAACACTGCCACAACACCATGCATGAAGACAATGCCATGCTGTTGCGGTGGGACCTGGACAGTGGAACTCCGTTCCTGAGCCCGCTGCCGACACCAATTTCAAAACCGACTGGCGTCACTTTCGAGACGCCAGACGAAATTCTTCCCAACGCATGACACAACTCCCGGCGCGCGCCAGAAATGGCGCGCGCCCGGGACCGAAATGTCGATCGGAATATAGGGCCAAAGGAGCACAGCATGTCGTCAAAGAATTGGAAGAACGCAGCCTTAATTTCGCTCATTACTATGGCAATCTTTGCATTTGTGATCGCGGCCAAACCTCTGGCCGCCAGTGGGGCCGATTCAAGCCACTTCCCCAACATCGAGCTCATCACCCAGGACGGAAAAAAAGTCCATTTCTATGACGATCTGATCAAGGGCAAGATCGTCGCCATTGATCTCATTTACACCACGTGCCACTACTCATGTCCTCTGGAAACGGCGCGCCTGGCGCAGGTACAGAAGAAGCTGGGCGACCGCGTAGGCAAAGATATCTTCTTTTATTCCATCAGCATTGATCCGGACCACGACACACCAGAGGTATTGAGGGCCTACATGAAACAATTTCATGTGGGGCCGGGCTGGACTTTTCTGACCGGTAAGAAGGAGGACATTATTTTTCTGGGCAGGAGGCTGGGACTATATACCGACCCTACCGTCAACGCAGATGGCCATATTGCCCATCTCTTGATCGGCAATGAGGCAATCGGTCAATGGGTACGTAGTTCCGCCCTGGACAATCCCGGTTTTCAAGCCAGGATGATTGGTGATTTTCTCGATAATTTCCAGCACAATAACCCGGCCGAGCAGGCTGGTTCGGTTGACGGGAGCCCGCTCCAAAACTTCGATAAAGGCAAATATTTGTTCGGAAGGGATTGTATCGCGTGCCATACCATCGGACATGGAGACAAGATCGGGCCAGATCTGCTGGGCGTAATCCACGCCCGCAGCCGGCAATGGCTGACACAAATGGTTCAGCACCCCGACCAGTTGCTCGAAGAAAAGGACCCGGTTGCAACGGCGCTCCTGAAAAAATACAACGTGCGGATGCCCAACATCTACGTGAGTGACGTGGATACTGGCTATATCATCCGCTACATTGAGGAGCAGACCGCGGCGCAAGAGAAACAGGCAAGCAATGGCAACGCAACAAAAGATGCAAACCAATAGAGATTGAATAATAGGGGAAGACAGACTCCAACAGATAGTCCTTGTCCGCCTATTATGGCAGCGTAGTTAGTTGGCCTAGATTCCGGCGCCATGGCTGCCTGACGCCTTTCGGGTAGTACTCGCGCAACCTCTTGCGCATAAGCAGGCGCGCGCGGTGCAGCCGCGTATTTGCCGTATCGATATTGATGCAGAGCAAGCCTGCTGCTTCCTTCACCGGAAGCTGGCGCAAGTCACAGGCCACAAAAATCTGGCGGTATATCTCACTCAGGGAATTCAGCGCAGCCGTGATCACCGCCGCAAACTCCTTGCGCTCCAGGATTTCTGCCGGGCTGCCTGCGGGATCGGCAAGTTGTTCAACAGCATTCTGCGCAGCCTCGTCGCGTTCTTCGTCGGTGTGTGCCAGGTTATGCGTGTGCCTGCGGTTCCAGCGCAATCGCTTCAGCGCTTCGCGCATCGCAATGCGGTATAGCCAGGGCTTCAGATCGCTGCCGGGGCGAAACTGATCCAGATGAAGCGCGACTTTCAGCAACGTCTCTTGCATAGCTTCATCTGCATCCGCTGAATTGCGGAGTATTGCCTGGATGGAAAGCCGCAAGCTATGCACGTACGGGCCAATCAACTCCGCGAACGCCGCTTCGTCTCCGGCGAGAGCGTGGGAGATCAGATAAGTTTCCTGGTACAGGAGCCCTGATTGGAGTCTCTCGCCAACGTTCCGCACCCATACAACGCGGACTCTCTTTTCAAGATTGGCCTGCTGAATTCGGACCACAGCACCGGGCTTGAGCCAGCTGCAAGTGTGCTCTACGCGGAGTCCCGAGAGGCTCACGTCTTTCAACTCGCCGACTATACTAAGCGCCCGATCCTGCAGAAGAAGCGTGATAGGCCCGGACACGGGGATGCGCTTCTCTTTCCCCATGGCGGGCGTGCTCCCGGAAACCATTGGCCCTCCGTCAGTTAGCGCGGAACCCAGAAGTGGCACCGCGCAAACTCCAGTGCTGCTGTTGCCAGGATTATAAGATTCTAATATTGCTCACGGGTTGGTTTTGTATAAAAAAATTACACGCCAATTCCCGAAATGGGAATCGCTTATCGATTAGAAAATAGTGGCGAGAATGCGCGAATTGGGAGCAGGTTGCGGAAATCTTAAAAGCACTCAAAGTCCCAAGGGGGAGGATAGGGACGATTCGGACCTTGGGAAAGGCCTGTTGCCGCAAAGCAGCAGGCCCTGAAAGGTCTTCAACAGGAAAGGTTTTTTCGCTGTAACAGCCAATGGCTGAACGTCTAGTCTCCCGCCATGGCCGGCTCGCGCACTTCATACAGTGAGAACCATGAGGTCGCGGCCTTCAGGCTGGTATTCACATTTGCAATATTCTGCACACCTTCAGACTGTAGCCATTGCTCAAACGCCTTTGCGCCTTGCTTGGCGTAAACCGGAATACCTTCTTTCCATGTGGCTCGCCCGCAGAGTACGCCATTGAATTTCACGCCTGATTCGGCTGCCAAAGCCAGCGCCTCATTGAATTCGGCATTGCTCACGCCGGCGGAAAGATAAATGAACGGCCGCGTAGCCACCGCTGACGCTTTGCGGAAATGTTCCATCGCTTCCTGTTTGGAATAGGCTTTCTGGCCGCCATAAGATTTGGAACCTTCCACAAATTTCATGTTGACCGGCACTTCCACTTTCATTACGTCAATGCCGTATTTGTCTTTGGTAAATTCAGCCATTGATCCGATTACGATTTCCGGCTTCTTCTTTGCGAACTCCAATCCTTTTTCATCGATGCCTTCGTCGTATCCCACAAATTCCAGGAAGTAGGGAATATCGTTGGCGCGGCATTCGTCGCCAATGCGCTCCACCCAGGCATGTTTCTTGTCGTTGATCGCAGCGCCATCCGTTGGCGTGTAATACAGAAGCACTTTTACGCAGTCTGCGCCAGCTTCTTTCAGCCGACGAACTGACCAGTTGTCCAGCAGGTCAGGGAGACGGCCGGGGCCGGTCTTGTCATAACCCGTTTTTTCGTACGCCAGCAGCAGGCCGGCATTTTTGGAGCGACGTTTGGCGGCCGGCAATCCAAATTCCGGATCGAGCAGGATGGCGCTGGCGTGCGGAGTGAGGACTTCCGTGACGATCGACTTGAACTCCTCCAGCATCGACGAGCTTACATCCGCGCCTTTTTCCTTGGCCAATGCCTTCTGCAACGATCCACGCTGGTCCATGGCGGCGGCAGCAATCACGCCGCGTTTGTCAGAGACGGCTTTCATTCCGGCTAACTTTCCAGGTGTAAGTTTCACGGTCGTCCTCCTCAGTAGTAATGATTCTTTGAGTAATTTGTTCTCGGGTTTTGAGCCGAATCTGGAATCGATTTTCCGGGCCCGTCGCAACAAATCAGAGATGCGCGGCATCCGCTTTGAGTTACCCATTGTACTAAAAGCGGAGTGATATTTCGGAAGCAGACGGGCCGTAATAAGATCAGGAAACCAAGTTTGTATGATACCCGGAATAAAAATGGAACAATTAAAACCTGAGAACCAACGTGTCCTTGAAGAACGCTTTAACAAAGCCGCTACGATCCTCCTCGCGCTTGTGGGGACGTCCGCCGTCTGTTTAACCATCGTGGTGCATTGGAGAACATACGATTGGATCAACAAATTACTGGCGGTTTCGCTCTTGCTGAATCTTGCCAGCGTCCCGCTTACGGTCATTATCAAAGGGAGGAAAGGAATAACGGCAAAACCGGAGAGGTGGATACAAACCGCTTACATCTGGGTAATACTGGCCACCGTGCTGTTTAACCGCCAGGCGTGAGAAAAAATTAATTTTGCAAGCTAAAAGCCGCAATCGCCTGTTACTATTACAAAAAAATGAACGCCACTCAATTATCCAAATCCCCTGCGCGCAAGAAACTTAACTGGGCCCTGATGTCCGGCCGAGACAAAGAGCGGAGCCATCGTCGCAAGCCTATCCAACACACCAAAATGTTCCTGCCCGGACAGCCGGTGCTGGAAAGTGGAATCTATGAAGTTATCCATGACAAAGGCCATCGCCTGGCGCATGAAGCCGTAATGTATCGCGACGACCTGTTTCCCGCATGCGACCAGTGCGATCTGAAGGTGCGCTTCAAGCTGATTCGTTCGGCGCCTTATATCTTCGACGATGAAGATTTTGCCAAGGAATAACTTACTGCCGTAGCGGCAACTGGGACAGAATCGTGCGCTGTTTCGCGATCAAGGCCTCGATCCCCGTGGCAGCGTAGTCCATCATTTTCTTTAGCTGGGCCTCATCGAATGGGTGTTGCTCGGCCGTGGCCTGTACCTCAACGATTTTGCGCGCCCCTGTCATCACGAAATTGAGATCGACTTCCGCCTGGGAGTCCTCTTCATAGCACAAGTCCAGCAGGATAGTGCCTTCCACAATTCCTACGCTGGTTGCAGCAACAAAGTCGCGGATCGGCGCAGCGGAAAGCGTTCCGGCTTCCACCAGTTTTTGCATTGCCAGGCCGAGCGCTACGAAAGCCCCGGTGATGGATGCTGTCCGCGTGCCGCCGTCCGCCTGGATTACATCGCAGTCGAGGGTAATAGTGCGCTCGCCCAGTTGCTTCAAATCGACAACGGCCCGCATGGCGCGTCCAATCAAGCGTTGGATCTCATGCGTGCGGCCGCTCTGGCGACCGCGGCTGGCTTCGCGTGCGGTGCGCGTAAGGGTGGAGCGCGGCAGCATGCTGTATTCCGCGGTGATCCATCCCTTGCCCGAGCCTTTCATGAAACCCGGCACGGTCTCTTCAATAGAAGCAGTGCAGATGACGCGGGTGTTTCCCACTTCAATCAGCGCGGAACCTTCTGCTGTGGAAATAAATTCAGGAATAATGTTTACCGGACGCAGTTGCTCCGGGGCGCGTTTATCTGAGCGAAAAAATATGTCTTTATTATTTTTCAATGTCTACCAACTCAATCTTTTCTATTGGACAACCCAGGAATTTACTCCCAAGCCGTCGAAATTTTTCTACAGAATCAGTCGCGTAACAGCGTAAATCGCCCGGCGCGCCTTGTCCGGGGCCTGCGCGAAGCAGTTCTACCACTTTGGCGGCAGTGGACTCTGCAGAATCCACAATCTCCACGGACTGGGGGACGACTCGACGCAACAGCGGCCGAATCAGCGGGTAGTGTGTGCAGCCCAGCACCAGAACGTCAGCATCGCGCGCGCCATCCTGAAAAACCTGGTCCATATATATATGAGCGACTTCTTCCGTAACGCGATGTTCAACCCAGCCCTCTTCCACCAGCGGCACAAAAAGAGGGCACGCCTTCTCCGTGGCCTGCATCCCGAGTTGCTCAAGAGCGCGCTGATACGCGTGGCTTGCGACCGTGGCATCCGTAGCGGCCACAACCACCTTTTTTGTTTTTGAAATTGCCGAGGCCCGCTCAGCGCCCGGCTCTATTACGCCCACCACTGGCACATGCACCGCCGCTCGAATCTGGTCGAATGCTAGCGCCGTGGCTGTGTTGCACGCGACCACCAGCATTTCAATGCCGTGTTCTTCAAGAAAATGCGCGGCGGAAATCGCATACTTTGCCACTGTCCGTACGGATTTAGCTCCATAAGGAAGATGTGCGGTATCGCCGAAATAAAGATAGTCTGCCGCCGGTAGCGCCTTGCGCAACTCCCGTAGCACGGTCAGGCCTCCAAAGCCCGAGTCAAAAACTCCAATCACTGGCGGCATGCTTATTCGAACTCCTTGGCCAGTTCGTGAACCGCAGCCGTCTGGTAAAAGGACATAAGATCCGCGTGGCCGGCCAAGGTTTCGCGCTCTTTGCCGTCCACCAGAAACTTGACCTTGGTAATGCCGGGGACGTTGGCTGTAAGTGTTTCAATGAGTGAAGCCAGCGTCAACTCTTCCAGCAGGATTCCTGAAGGGTGTCCATCGGCAAACTGTGCTGTAGTGTCCACGATCATCGTATCGTCGCTGATGAAATATACATCCTTTATGTCAGCGCCTTTCGCCAGCGGATGCGGAGAGGGCATTTGCAGATACTGGGCCAGCACGGAACGCAGTGTTTCCCGGGCACGCAAGTTGCGGCCTGCAGGCAGAAAAACGTCCGCCGGACGCCAGCGCAGGGCCTGATCTTCATCGTATGCCAGCAATAATTGAATATGCTCCTGCTTTCCGCCCACCATCGGCGCGGCCGGAGCAGCCTCGGCCGCCTGCAGCGTCAGCGCTTCTTCTTTGTGAGTCATTCGGATAATGACTATTCCGCTGATCAGTATCGCCAGCAACACCAGTGCGATCGTAATCTGAAAGTGCCGGGGAATCATTGACGCGTTCCTGTCTGACTCCGGACCTGCACAATTCCCAACGCGATGGCTGTTGCGACGATTATTTTGCCGCTTCTGGCTTTCGAGTGTCTGCAGATCTTCTTCGTCCGGCGCCCACTCCACGGCGATCGCCGGCACGGCAATGTTATTCAATGGCCGCAGCGGCGACCCCAGACTGGCGACTGTTAGGCCTTTTTTTTTCAGCTCATCGGAAACCGCTCGGGCCACGTTCTGGCTGCGACCAAGAGCGGCAGATTGCGCGCTCTCCCAGGGCAGAAAGCGCCCTGCCAGAGGCTGTTGCGCGTCGGTTAGGACCGGAGCATAGACTCTCACACCTTTTCCCGGACGTCCTGCATGGAGCGCTACATATAGGCCGGCACGCTGTTCATTCGTGATTTCAGCGCGACGATCCAGGCCCAGGTCGATGTCAGACTCGCGCAGCAAACGCGCAGCAATCCCGCGTTCTTCCAGCTCTTTGCGGAGTTCGCGCGCCAGGCGAAGCGTAATATCTTTTTCCATCAGCTTTCCGCCAAAGGTTGCACCTTTGTCATTGCCGCCATGGCTTGGGTCGATCATCACAAAGAACTCAGGAGCGCGCTTCTGGCCTTCAGACGAAGGTGTGCCTGACTGAACGGCCTGGCGGTCAGTAGTGGGTGGTTGTTGCGGAGCCGCGCCGGAAACCGCAAGAGCGCAGCACAAAGCCACAACTGCCAGCCCAGCTCTTGTTTTACTCCAGCGCATAAATTGCCAGACCGCTCAGCAGCTTGGGATAGAAGTCAGTGGATTTTTGCGGCAATACTTCGCCGCCGAAGGCGATATCGCGAACCTGCTCGATCCTGGCCGGATTCATCAGGAATGCGACGTTTGCGCCCTGGCGGACCCAGGAGATTGCTTCAAAGGCGTCCCGCTCATAGCGAATATTTTCCTGGTTGCGGATGGCTTCTTCAGAAATTCCCAGAACGCGCTCCAGCATCACGCGGTGTAATTGCACTACATCGAGTTCCCGCTGCAACGGAGGGAGGTCTCGCAGCGCATGCTGAATGGCATCCTGCTTGGCCCGCATCAAATATGGTCCTTGACGCGTTACCGCGACAAATGCTGTTCCGTTTTCCCCGGCCTGCCCCAGGAGCGTGGTGGCGCTGCGGCTTTCTGTTCGGAGATCGATTCGGTCGATATCAAAAAAATGCCCTGCCGCTTCCAGCATGCGTTCGCGATCGAAGTCCAGCAGGCCATGGACAATGCGGTGCGTGGGGAGAATCACGAGTCCACGGCTCTCCATAGGGATGAGCGTCATCATTACGAATTCATGCGGCGCATTGGGATCGGTGTTGCCGGTCTCGGCGCGGCGTTCGTTTCTGATACGCCAGCGCTGTTTCATATCGGTGATGCCCATCGGCAATCAGCAGCTTCTTGTCCCGCATTTTCTGCTGTACGGCATGAATGAGCGCCGGATCATGAATGCGCCATACTCGATGCAGTGTCTCGTATTCATCTAGCAGCGAGATATCAGGGTCTTCGTCCAGTCGAGATCTGAGCAGACTTTCGATCTCATAGGAAGGATCGCTGTAAAGCATAAAGATCTGGCCAAAGTGGGCTCGTGTGGCCTGCAACAAGTTCAGGCGGTCTGCCCGCGGCTTAGAGAGCGTTTGCTCGTGGCGATGCACTACGCCCTCGGCATAATCATGGAGACGCCCCAGCGCAATCAGTCCACGGCGTTCCTGCAGGTCGCGCGATCCTGGGACGGTAAACGTCTGAGAATAGGCGTAAATACCGGGGTCAGGATCCTGCTTCAGAATGCCGCCGGAACGCCAGTCGTGCAGATACTCCGCTGCCCGTGTGTATACATTGAAGGCATCGGTATCGGTCTCCCCGGCCTTTCCCAGAATGATCCTGACGAGATTGTGTGTGCTCTTCTCGTAGTACTTTGACTGCATTTCCGGCGTAATCTTGTCATAGGGTTGGGTCAGCACATCCTCCAGCTTTACCTGGTCAGGATCGTAGCGAAGCGCTTTGAATGGAATAATTTCAGCCATTTTCAGTTGGTCTATTGCATTCTACCAAGGGGCGCAGATAACCTGATTCCAGCTCTCAAACATCTAAAATTAACAGCAGCAAAGAGACCAAGAGGCAATGGTGCGATGTCCAAGTTCCTATGTCCCGTCTGGAGTCGCTGTGATAAAATCGCGGTAAAACGAGGTTCCCATATGGCCCGCTTCGAACGCTGCGGGTATGGTGCAAACCGTTCCCCCGGTCACTCAATCAAGGCGTTTGTGACGCCGCTGATTCGTTGCGCGTTAACGCTGGCGTGTTTTCTTTCTTTCGCCATTGCCACTAGCGCTCAGGACGTGAACGTCCATATTGAGCCCAAGCCTGCTGCTCCTCCCAAAACTGTTGATACTAAAGAAGATGTCGGCAATGCCGATCCTACGCTTAAGAACCATGCCAAACCGGGAATGGCTGTCGACGTAAATCTGGTCCTGGTCAATGTAACGGTGACCGACGACTGGAACCGCATTGTGACCGGCCTGGATAAAGAGAATTTCTCGGTGCTGGAAGGCAGTGAAGTCCAGGTAGTACGGCATTTCTCCAGTGAAGATGCTCCCATTTCCCTGGGCGTGATCTTTGATATGAGCGGCAGCATGAATGACAAGATCATGAAAGCCCGCGAGGCGGTCATGGAATTCTTTAAGACCGCGAACCCGCAGGACGAGTTTTTCATGATTACGTTTAATGATCGGCCGGAGCTGCGCGCGGACTTCACCAAGTCGGTTGACGATATTCAGGGCAAGCTGGTTTATACCGTGCCTCAGGGCAGCACTGCCATGCTCGACGCCATTTACATGGGCGTGAGCAAGATGAAGGATGCGCGGAACAGCAAGAAGGCCCTGCTGATCATCTCCGATGGCGGCGACAATCACAGCCGTTACACCGAAAATGAGATTAAAGCCACGGTGAAAGAGGCCGATGTGCAGATTTACTCCATCGGCATCTTCAGCCTGTCTCCTTCGCAGCCGGAAGAGGTTGCCGGCCCGGCGCTGCTGAGCGAAATTTCCAGTGTTACGGGCGGACGCCTGTTCACCATCAACAATCCCAACGAGCTGGCGGATGTGGCTACAAAAATTGGAATAGAGCTGCGCAACCAATATGTACTCGGATACCGTCCAAACAACAAGGTTAAGGACGGTCACTGGCGCAAGATCAAAGTGAAGCTTAATCCACCTAAAGGTTTGCCGCATCTAAATGTCTATGCCAGAACGGGATACTATGCGCCTTCGCAATAAACATGTTTTCGGAACAATGTTCTTTATGCTGCTGGGCGCCACCTCTTTTTGGGGAACGCAGGGCCAAACCACCACGCCGCAGCAAAACCAGCAGCGTGTTCAGGCCACGCCCATACCGTCGGACATCGATCCTTCTGACCCGGCTTTGCCATCATGGGCCAAGCCAGCCACGCCTCCGGCGGGAGCGGCCAATGCCGCATCCAAACCTACGCCTTCGCCGAATGTACCGCCCGGACAACAGACGGGCCAGATTCCTGGAAGCGAAATCGGCGCCGTAACCAAGAGTGGTGATAAATATACCTTCCGCTCGCAGGTGAATGAAGTTACGCTTTCCGCTACGGTTTTAGATTCAAGACGGCATCTGGTGACGAATCTTGCGCCTACCAACTTTGCAGTTTACGAAGACAATCAGCCGCAGAAGATAACGTCATTCAAACGCGAAGATATCCCTGTCTCCATTGGTATCGTCGTCGATAATTCCGGGTCCATGCGCACCAAGCGCGCCGCTGTCACCAAGGCCGTTCTGAACCTGATCCAGGCCAGTAATCCGCAGGATGAAGTTTTCGTCGTGAATTTCAATGACGATCCTTATCTGGACCAGGACTTCACCAACAAAGTAAGCCCACTA
The DNA here is from genome assembly GCA_963732195.1 of Terriglobia bacterium. GTDB lineage: Bacteria > Acidobacteriota > Terriglobia > Terriglobales > Acidobacteriaceae > Angelobacter. Next base: position 316,562 of record CAVSYO010000002.1, read on the forward strand.
CGCGAAGCATTGGATCGCGTTGATTCTCGCGGCGGCACCGCACTCTATGACGCCGTGATCGCCTCTGCCGATCACCTGGCCAAAGGCGCGAAAAAGGAAAAGAAAGTACTTCTTGTGGTGACGGACGGCGTGGACAATGAGAGCCGCGAATCGCTGGAATCCGCTATCAGAAAAGTTCAGGACGATAACGGGCCAACGATTTATACCATTGGCATTCTGGGCGATGAGCCAGGGATAAAAAGAGCGAAGCGCGCCTTGCAAAGTCTTTCTGACCAGACTGGCGGGGTGGCTTTCTTTCCCAAAGATTTGATGGAAGTGGATGAAATCAGCCAGGAAGTGGCACGCGACATCCGCAACCAATACAGCCTGACTTACAAGCCGAGCAACCCCCGCAGCAATGGCGGATATCGGAAGGTAAAAGTGGAAGCGCGCGCACCCGGCTATAAAGACCTGCAGGTGCGGACCCGCGATGGCTACTTTGCCGACGAAAAACGCACGGCAGCGAAGGAGTAAATAACAACTTGAATTTGGGAAATGCGATGGCTCCGGAGCTGAAACATTTTTTTCGGCTACCGGAGCACTTCTTTTTTGCGATTAAAGACTAATCGCGCCTGCCACTGGTTCAAGGACAGGTACTTCCTCTGCCGGCAGGGGCGGCAGGTTTGCCGTGTCCATATGACCGTGGGGAAGGTCAGAAATTAAGCGCAAAGATTGGTTAATGCTTTCGGCAAACTGGATCCGCGTCTTCTGCAATCGTCGCGCGTAGACCGCAGTTACACGGCACAAGAGGAATGGATTGCCGATCGTGCTTCCGGCAGCAAAAACTTTTGAGGACCTTGTGCTTTTGTCAATTGTCATAGGCTTCGCTCGTTTCTTCTTCCTGTAATTTGTGCTCTGGGGTCTCTAGCTCTTGGCAATGGTCTTCCGGTAATTCTGCCTGGGCACCCGATTTTGAGTGGAATGGCGCAATTTCATGGAACATAAACTGCCTTCTTTGGATCTTTAGGCTAAGAGGGAGAACTCCAGAGGTACTGACTTAGTTTCAGCAGGTCTGGAGAGTAAGGAAGGATTACTTGCTCACTCTTGACGGTACTCTGTTCCAGTGCCCCTGTCAATTTCTGAAAGAAACCGCTGGCGCCCACTAGTGTCCTGTTTTGAACAGATTGCCGGGAAAAAGGCTGATTGGTTTGACCATATCGCTCTCCGTCCCGTAGTCTAAAAAGTCTGCTCTATGTCCCAACTTCCTGTGGCTGAAAATATCACCGAACTGGTTGGTAAGACTCCAATGCTGCATTTTCGCCGGATCGTGCCGGCAGGCGCGGCGGACGTGTTTGCCAAACTGGAATACCTGAACCCTGGCGGCAGCGTGAAAGACCGGGCCGCTATTGGCATGATCAAGAAAGCGGAAGAACAAGGGCTTCTGAAGCCCGGATCGACCATTGTGGAGGCGACGGCGGGCAATACCGGGGTTGGCCTGGCGTTGATCGGCGTGAACAAGGGTTACCGGGTGGTGGTTTGCGTTCCGGAAAAATTTGCCGAAGAAAAAGTCAAAATCATGCGAGCGCTCGGCGCAGAAGTCATCCGAACCCCCGACGAGGCAGGCATGCAAGGCGCAATCGCCAAAGCCAAAGAGGTTGCCGCAAAAATCCCCGGATCATTTACCGCCCTCCAGTTTGAGAATCCCGCCAATCCTGACTTTCATCAGAAAACCACCGCGGAAGAGATCTTTGAACAAATGCAGGGCGCCGTTGACGCTGTCGTCATCGGCGTTGGCACTGGCGGCACATTTACCGGCGTAGCGCGCTTTATGAAACAAAAATTGTCCGGCGTGTTTTGTGCTGCGGTCGAGACTGAAGGGTCCGTTCTGGGCGGCGGTCCCAAGGGGCCGCACAAAGTGGAAGGCATTGGCTCCAGTTTCATTCCCAAGACTTTTGATCCAGCCGCGTGTGATGAAGTAATCATGGTCACGGATAAGGACGCGTTCGATACCGTGGCGCAGTTGGCGCGATTGGAAGGCGTTCTGGGCGGTTCCAGCGCGGGAGCCAACGTGTTTGCGGCACTCCAGGTGGCAAAAAAACTCGGGAAAGGGAAACGCGTTGTGACAGTCATTCCCGACTCAGCCGAGCGTTACTTATCGAAGAATATTTTTGAGGGCGGCGAATAATACGTATCGCCGAACTCCATAGAGTACGCCGATTAGAGGCACAACTCAGGAGTAAAAACAGATGGCAAAGAAACCTGCTGGCGGAACAAAACGCCAGACTGGCAAATTCGGATTCTCCACCGCTTGCATCCACACAGGCCAGGAGCCTGATCCTTCGACGGGAGCCATCGTTGTCCCGATTTTCGCCACGTCAACCTACGTGCAGCAAGAGGTGGGGAAGAATAAAGGATATGAGTACGCGCGCGTTTCCAACCCAACGCGGACCCAACTGGAAATCAATCTTGCCGCGCTGGAAAGCGCAAATTCGGCGCACGTCTTTGCCAGCGGCATGGCCGCCGTAACGGCGGTCACACAGTGTTTTCTGAAGCAGGGAGACCATCTGATTTGCGGACACAATGTGTACGGCGGAGTGCCGCGCTTTTTCAATCAGGTGATGGCCAATTATGGCGTGGAGTTTAGCTATGTCGATACGTCTGACCTGGATGCGCTAAAAAAGGCCATGCGCCGGAATACCCGCATCGTCTGGGTGGAAACACCAACCAATCCGCTGATGGTGTTGACCGACATCAAGGAAGTCTCCCGGATTGCTCACGCCGGCGGCGCTGAAGTGGTGGTGGACAATACTTTTCTATCGCCTTACTTCCAGCGCCCGCTCGAATTTGGCGCGGACATGGTGATGCATTCCACCACCAAATTCCTGAATGGACACAGCGATGGGCTGGGAGGCGTGATTGCCGCAACCAAACCAATTCATGCAGAAAAACTGGCTTTCATGCAGAAGGCCTCCGGCGCCATACTCTCACCTTTCGAGTGCTGGCTGGTGCTGCGCGGAGTGAAGTCGCTGGCAGTGCGCATGGAAAAGCACGACGAGAATGGCCGTCTCGGTGGCCGACTTTCTGCGCAACCATCCCAAGGTAAAGCAGGTTCTTTATCCGGGGTTCTCCGATCATCCTCAGCATGCGCTAGCCAAGCGCCAGATGACCGGCTTTGGCTCCATGATCACCTTTGAAACCGGTTCGTTCCGAAACGCCAAAAAGATGCTGGCCAAGGTACGCGTCTGCTCTCTGGCTGAATCGCTGGGAGGCGTGGAAACATTGATCTCGCATCCGGCCACCATGACGCACGCTGCCCTGGGGGAAAAGGGAAGAAAAGAAATCGGGCTAACGGATGGGATGGTCCGCATTTCTGTTGGCATTGAGGACGTGGACGATCTTTTGGCCGATCTGGACCAGGCGCTGGCGGCGATCTAGAGAGCTTTACCACAGAGGCACGGAGAAAAGCAAAGATATTTGCCGCAGATTTACGCGGATGAGCGCAGATCGGGATTGCAAGCAGAAAGTTAAAGCTCGTTTGTGAAGACAAGGGCAACAAGCGTTGTCTCTTTCATGATGGGCTGTTTTTTTATGCGCTCCGCCCTGCGGCTGCGCGAGCTTTTTGCAGAGAGGTGTTCGGTTAAGAGCATGGTGCGAACTCCCCGTAGCGGCATTGCGGATGAAATAGTATCGGGGTCCTTCGACTTCGCGCCTATCAGTATTTCAAAGAAAAACAAATTCGATGCGCTCCGCTTGATTGTATGACGACAACGGCCTCCGAGCTGTCTCGAGTAAACTCGATTCGCATATTAACCAAGAGCTCGAGACGAAGGAGGCCGCATATGAAGTATATCGGTTGTGACTTTCATCCGAGTTTCCAACAGATCGCAATGTTGGATTTGGAAACGGGCGAGATGGTCGAGCGCCGGCTGCTGCATACCGAGGAAGCGCGAGTTTTCTATCAGGAATTGCGGGGGCCGGTCATAGTGGGGATCGAAACCAGTGGGAACACGCATTGGTTTGAAAGTCTACTGGTGCGTTGTGGGCACGAGCTGTGGATCGGGGATGCAGGAGCGATCGCCCGGCAAGAAGGGCGGAAGCAGAAGCATGACCGGCGAGACGCAGCGCTGATTCTCAAGTTGATGGTAGAGAATCGCTTTCCCAAGATTTGGGTTCCGACGGTAGCGGAGCGGGACCTGCGGCAGTTGCTGATGCATCGGCATCAGTTGGTGCGGATGCGGACGCGGGTGAAGAACCAGTTGCAGCACATTGCCTTGAACCAGGGTGTGCAGAAGAAGTACAAGCTGTGGACCCAGGCGGGGTTGAAGGTGCTGCGGGAGCTGGAACTGGAACCCTGGACGCGGCAACGGCGGGACACGCTGCTGGAGATGCTGGAAGAGTTGGAGCAGAAGATCCGGCCTCTGGAGCGAGCGGTGGAGCAAGAAGCCGAAACTCGTCCGGCGGCGCAACTGCTGGCGTCGCATCCCGGAGTAGGCCCGGTGATCGCCTTGGCCACAGTGTTGACCATGGGAGAGGTAAAGCGGTTCGAGAACTCCCGCAGTTGGGTCAGCTACCTGGGCTTGAATCCGTCGGAGCGATCCAGCGGAGAGAAGAGGCGGATGGGAGCCATCAGCAAACAAGGAAGCCCGTTTCTGAGATTTCTCCTGGTGCAAGGCGCCGCGAGCGCCGCACGGGGAGACAAGAGCTTGGCCAGGGTGTATGCCCGCCTGAAGGCCAAGAAGCACCACGGCGTGGCCAAAGTCGCAGTGGCCCGTAAGCTGGCGGTGCGGTTGTACTGGATGGCACGCACGCAGAAGCCCTATCCAGAGGTAGTTCGCATGCAGGGGAGCCAGAGTCGTCCTGTGGCCGAAGTTACGGCCGTGCGCTTGAGTAGGCCCCCTGCCTCCCGTCAGTAGTCAGCACGACGGGAGTTTGCATTCAGAAATCATGGTCGCACGTTGGACCGAATAGATGGTTGGTGGAACTACCGGAAGTGGTTTTAGCAAAACTGCGGGTTCTTGGTTATGAGCACAAAAATCAAAGGCAAAGGCAAAACCTTTTCCGCTAAGGTTGGAAGCTCAGCTAAAAGCAAGAGCGCTTCGCTTCCAACCCCGCTCGATGGTGAGGGCGCTGGAAACGCCGTCAAGGGTCAAGATGAACGCCAAAAGCAGACGCCCTTGACTGCGTTTCCAGCGCGATGCCCCCGTACGCCTTTTTTCAGATTGACAAAGGCCGTTGTCGTCATAGACAGGATGACAGGGATTGAGGGTTTTGTTGGCCGAAGCGAAATCACAGTGCGGCATAAAAAACTTCCTTGACATGGCCTGATCTATCTGCAAGACTAGTTGCCAAATGAACAAACTATCCACCGACCAAGTCGCGAGGAAGCTGGGCATTGACCCCGGCACATTAAGCCGCTACATCAAAGCCGGCAAGATAGATGCGCCGCCTGCGACGATGGCTGGCGGAATGCGCATGCGGCTGTGGAGTGAGGGCGAGATTGAACACTTGCGCCAAATCCTGCCGAAGATCGCCAATGGCAGGAAGACGAGGTACAAGAAGAAGCAGTCAGCGGCCAACAATCGGCAGTCAGTAAAAACAAAGAAGAAGACGCAGGCGAGGGTGCCTGCGCTCCACAAGAAAAACAGAAACGAAGGGAAGAAGTAAAAACTAACCTAACGGGCAGCGCCCGGTGTTTAGACCACCGAACGCGCCCTAACCGAAAGTCGCCTACAAAGGAGGCAACCATGGCTGTAAACAAAAGTAAACGCTCTATCCACCTGGCGCAACCAAAACCCCAGCAAGCTTCCAAACCCGAGCGTCCTCACCTCAACCCAGAACTCCCAGAATTGCAACCTGTACGGGCCCATGTCTACCGGACCATTGCCGAGATGAACGGCGGATTTGAACAGGCCATTGAGGGGCTGCAGACGCTGCTGAAAATCAACTATCTCCGGTCTGACAGCCTGACCGGGATGCAGAACCAGATTTGCCAGGATTCGGGCCCAGGCCAACCGTGATTTGATTACGGTCCTCAATGAACGGGAAGGCGCGAATGGAGGCCACTTCCAGCGCCTCTGCATTTCTCCGGTAAGGTATAGAAGACCCTAACAGATTTAAGCTCCGCGGGGCGCCGCGTCGCCCCGTATTTCGTACTTGATTCGCCCCGAAACATTGGCTATACTCCGGCTGCGCCTCAGGGTGTGGGCAGTAAAAGGTCTTTGACAATAAGCATTTAACAGTCGGCAATCGGCAGTGGGCCACTGCGACCTTCTGCCTGCTTGGGATTGGGTTTGGGATGGTACAGACCGGGCACATGGCTGACAGAATAGACCGGACGGATACCTGACACTGCAAAAAGTGATGGCAGGCGCGAGTAAAACAGAGCGCATGCCATGGAAAACGAGCAGTGTGATGGAAGAGAAGTTGAAATTTGTCCTGGAGTATCTGGAACAGGAATGGAGCATGAGCGAACTGTGCGAGCGTTACGGGATCGCACGGGAAACCGGGTATGTGTGGTTGAGGCGTTATCAGGCGGTGGGACTGGAAGGGTTGAGGGAGAAGAGCCGAGCGGCGCAAAGGTATCCGAACCAGACGGCGGAGGAGATCGAGGAGAAGGTGCTGGATTTGCGAGAGGCGCACCTCAGTTGGGGGCCGCGGAAACTGAAGCGAGTGCTGGAACGAGATGAGCCGGGGCAGCGATGGCCGGCGGCGAGCACGATCGGAGTGCTGCTGAAGCGATCGGGAATGATCGTTGGACGAAAGAAACGGTTCAAGACGCCACCGTACACGCAGCCACTGGCGCATGCAGATGGAGCCAATCGGTTATGGTGTGCGGATTTCAAAGGCTGGTTTCGCAGCGGGAATGGGGAGCGGATTGATCCCTTGACGATTACGGATGCGCACAGCCGGTATCTGCTGCGCTGCCATGCGGTGGAGAAGATGGACACGGCACGAGTGCAGGCGATCTTTGAAGCGGCCTTTCGCGAATATGGAATGCCGGAAGCGATCCGGACCGACAACGGAGCACCGTTTGCGTCGCGGGCGGTAGCAGGCTTGTCGCGGCTCTCGGTGTGGTGGATGAAGTTGGGGATCGTGCCGGAGCGGATCGAAGCCGGGCATCCGGAGCAGAACGGAAGGCACGAGCGGATGCATCGCACGCTGAAGCAGGAAGTAGCGATTTATCCGGCGGCCAATCGGCGGGAGCAGCAGCGGATGATGGACAGGTTTCGCCAGGAATACAATCAGGTGCGGCCGCATGAGGCTTTACAGATGCAGACGCCGGAGGATGTGTATGCGAGATCGCCGCGGAGATTTCCCCGGCGCTTGCCCGAGGTGGAATATCCAGTGACGATGCTGGTACGCAAGGTGCGGCACAAAGGCGAGTTCAGTTGGAAGAATCACGATGTGTTTGTCAGTGAAGTTTTGTCCGGGGAACGGATTGGCTTGTTGCCGGTGGATGAACACTGTTACACCGTCTACTTTGCGCAGTTTCCCATAGCGCATTTTGACTCTCGGCACGCGTATCTGACACGCTTGCCCAAGCAGGGGTTGACTACAAAGATTGATGCAGGGGAAAGGGATGCGTCCCCTTCCCCTGCACCCCTTCTCCTCAACCTGAAGGATGAAAAAGTGTCAGGGATGTGCCCGGTCTAAACTGTCAGGGATCCCCCCGGCCATTCACGGGAAGATCGCCGTGATCGCACGTGATCGCCGCCATCGCGCGTGATCGGAAAATCCGAAGACCTACCGCTGATGACACTGATCAGAAGCAGCAAGTCGGTCGACCAATCCCGGGATTGAATGGCGTAAGTTCTTTGGAATGCTAATTGGGGTATGGGGGAGGGGCTGTTCAGCCGTGGGTACAGACCGGGCAGATCCTAGCAGAACACCGGGCATGCGGGGTTACGTTGTGTTCCCGGCGATCCAGTCCAGATATTCATGGCTACCGGCAGACACTTCCAGCATTACGCATTCCGGAAGATCATAGGAATGCAGCTCTTTCACAGCATCGCGAACGCGCTCAAAAAGTTCCGCCTGGGTTTTGATCAGGAGCAGCCATTCCTGCGCCGTCTCCACTTTGCCTTGCCATCGGTAAACTGATTCGATCTGCGGCACAATGTTGACGCACGCCGCCAATCTGCGCTCCACCAGGGCGTGAGCGATCTTACTGGCTTCTTCCTTAGACCCGGCAGTGGTGAGGATGATTCGCGTGTTCGTCATGAACTCCCCTGTTCGAGTTTACCAATCGGGAGGTGTTATGCGCATTCTGGTTCCGTCAGGTTTAAGATCGATGATGGCGACTTGAAACCATTTGCGGCCGGATTGCAACTAACCGAAGTTCTCCTATGAACACAACAATTAAGTTTGGTACTTCCGGTTGGCGTGCGATTATCGCCGAAGAGTTCACCGTTGCGAATGTGCGGCGGGCCGTTACCGGCATTGCAAAGTACGTGGCTGGTAAAAACCCTAACGGCGCGCGCGTGATCGTGGGGCGCGATCCGCGCTACATGGGAGAGCGCTTTGTCAGCATAGCGGCTGAAGTGCTTGGCTCCTTTGGCGTGCAGCCATTGGTCATTGCCGAGCCCGCACCCACCCCTGCCATTTCTTACGAGGTGATTCGATCAAAGACGGATGGCGCCATCAACTTCACTGCGTCACATAACCCCCCGGAATATAGTGGAATTAAGTTTTCCACGCCGGATGGAGCTCCCGCGCTTCCTGAAGCCACCAGCGCCATTGAAGCGTTGATCGCAACCAACGGTGACGTTTCCGGTGCTTCTTCAAAAGCGCAGGCCGCGAATATCGATCCGAAGCCCGCTTATCTGGCGCGGCTCAGGGAGATTGTTAATCTTCCAGCTCATCCGGAACTCAGGATTGAAAGTTGTCTTTGATCCACTCTGGGGCGCAGCCCGCGGCTATTCCGACGAGCTGTTGCGGGACGCGGGTATTCCCGTAGCCACGGTTCATGACGTCCGCGACGTGCTTTTTGGCGGCTATGCGCCTGAGCCAGAAGACCATCTGCTGAATGAAATGCGACAGAAGATGAAAGATACAGGCGCTCGCATTGGCATTGCTACTGACGGCGATGCCGATCGTTTTGGAATCGTGGACCAGGACGGTACATTTATTCAGCCCAATTACGTCATTGCCGTTCTGTTCGATTATCTGGTTGAAAGCCGCGGCTGGAAAAATGGAGTGGCCAAATCCGTTTCTACTACCAACATGATTAATGCCCTGGCGGAGCATCACAAAGTGCCGCTGCATGAAACGCCAGTCGGCTTCAAGTACATTGGCGAATTGATCAAGCAGGACAAGATCGCTATCGGCGGCGAGGAGAGCGCCGGGCTTTCCATCCGAAATCACGTTCCGGAAAAAGACGGGGTCCTTGCCGGCTTGCTGTGCTGTGAAGCCGTGGCCAGCCGTAAGAAGTCGATTGGTGAGCAGATCAAAGATTTATTTGGCAAAGTTGGTTCCTTTTATGCCCGCAGAGAAAACTTCAGCTTGACGCCGGAACTGAAAGCGAAGTTCACTAGTAAGATGAAGAGCGATCCAGCCGAACTCTCTGGCCACAAGGTAAAACAGGTGGGCCGGGCAGACGGGTTGAAACTTATCATGGACGATGGATCGTGGGTTTGTTATCGCGTGTCTGGTACGGAGCCGGTTGTGCGGATTTATTCTGAAGCCGGTTCGGAAAAAGGGTTGGACAAATTGTCTGCCGCGGCGCGTGATTGGATCAAACAATAATGCCTGAGAAGATCAAAAGCGGAAGGGAACAGCTCTATCGCCTGCGGCACAAACTTGCGGCCACAGGAATCGGCATTTTACTCTGCGTTGTCGGATACTATGCGGTGTTCGGCGCTAATGGACTGATGGACTATCAGCAAAAGCGGCGGGAATCGCGCGAGCTGGATCGGCAGATTAAGGCCCTGCAACAACAAAACGGCGGGATGGAACAAGAAATTAAAGCTTTAAAGACCGACCCTAAAACCATTGAAAAAGAAGCGCGTCAGCAGCTCCGCTATGCGCGTCCGGGAGAGGTCGTTTACACCGTTTCCCCTCCACCAGTTGCGCAACCGCCAGAGAAGAAGTAGCCTTTACTTTAGGAGTCGGACGGCAGCTTTGAGTTGGGTAGTATTCGAACAAAACTTTTCTTGTCACCTTTTTTGCCGTCGCAGCTCAATAACCTCAACTCGGCAAAGCTGGTGCAAGGCGCTTTGCTGAAGCAACAACATCCTCTGAGGAGATACCGTTACCCATGAAAAAAATTTTGTTAATTGCGTTTGCACTCACGTTTTTGACGTCCACACTGTCCCTGGCTAAGGATAAAGCTCCCAAAGAAACCAAGATGAGCGGCTGGGTAAGCGACGAAAAGTGCGGCGCCAAAGACATCGACAATGCCGATTGTGCCAAGAAGTGCGCTGAAGCTGGATCGAAGCTGGTGTTCGTTTCAGAAAAAGACAAGAGCATCATCAATGTCGACAATCAGGATGCATTGAAGGGGCATGAAGGGCATCATGTAAGTGTTACCGGCAAGCTCGATAATGGCACGCTCCACGTTGACAAAGTGGCGATGCTTAAGCAGTCCGACGAGAAGAAATAAGTAAAAGCATTTAACTCGGATTACGCAAAAAGCGGCTGAAAAGCCGCTTTTTTTACACTTCTTAACTCCTTCCTCTTGGTTACTTCGGTGTTGATGCACCCCGAACGAATGCGCATTAGAAAGCGTAAAAACTGGGTTATCATGGCAAAGAATGAACCCAATATTCAGATCAAAACGCGGCTTTTTGCCGGCATGGATTTGTGTGGCAGTATTCTGTCTTTTGCTTACTGTTGGTTGTGTCATCTCGCCCCGGCGAACCCTGGGTGGAGGCGGCGGTACGCCAACGCCCACTCCTACGCCAAATCCGACAGGTTCGCCTACTCCAACGCCTGTTGCCACCGGCAAGCTTTATGTAATGGAAAGCAATTCAAACACACTTTTGCGTTTTGACAACGCTCTTACCGCCAACGGCAATATACAACCGGCCGTTAAAATTGTGGGAACCAACACCACGTTTAACTTCCCAGGTTTTATGACGCTGGATACTGCAAATGACTCGCTATACATTGCCGATACAAACGATCTTTCGGTTGTTATTTATGACGGCATCAGCACCAAAAGCGGGAATGTTGCGCCCAGCAGAATCATTGCGGGCGTGGCCGCGAACCTGCTGAGTCCTACCGACGTGTCGCTGGATAAAGTCAGGAACCTGCTGTATGTAGCCGATGACCTTGATATCAATGTGTATGCCTCGGCGTCAACGGTGAACGGTAACCAGGCGCCGGTCCGTGTGCTGACAACACCCTTCCAACTATCTGGAATTTTTATTGACGGAGCGAATGACCGCCTTTATGTCGCCGATCAGGCCGGTAATGCAGTTGCCGTTTATGATCACGCCAGCACATTAAATGGCCCCATTACAGCCAATCGTGCTGTGCAGGGCCCAAACAATACTCACCTCTCGGGTCCGGGAAGCGTTCAGGTGGATGGAGCGGGACGTCTTGTGGTGAGCAACGCTTTAGCGCCCAGCATTACCATTTACGCGAACGCTGCCACGGCCGATAATGACGTTGCTCCAGTTGCGGAGATCGCCGGCGCCAATACGGGCCTCTCCGTGCCAACTCAGATATTCGTTGACACAACGGGCAGTGGAACGTTGTACACCGCTGATCCCGGGGCTGCCAGAGTTGCCGTGTGGGGCAATTTGAATACGGCCAACAGCAATATTGCGCCAACGCGTACGATCTTCGGCGCAAATACCGGGATCACCGCGAGCGGTCAATTAGGTTTGGCGTTCGATAATACACGGTAATGTGTTGAGGCCCGCAACCTAGCCGTTTATCGAACAACTCCCTGCATCGGAGAGCTCGCCGTGGCATAGAGCTTGCGAGGCATTCTGCCGGCCAGGTAAGCTGCTCGTCCGGCAATCACTGCGTGCTTCATGGCTTCCGCCATCAGGATAGGATTTTCAGCGTGCGCGATTCCGGAATTCATCAGCACGGCATCAGCGCCCAGCTCCATGGCGATCGCGGCGTCTGAAGCTGTTCCCACGCCTGCGTCCACAATCAGGGGGACTTCCGTGATCATCTCCCGCAGGATCTGGATGTTGGCGGTGTTCTGAATGCCCATCCCGCTCCCGATAGGAGCACCCAGCGGCATGATCGCGCTTGCACCCGCATCCAGCAGCCGTTTGGCCACCACGATGTCATCTGAGGTATAGGGAAGCACCGTGAATCCTTCTTTCACCAGGACGCGAGTGGCTTCAATCGTCGCCTGAACATCGGGATAAAGCGTCTTTTGGTCGCCAATGACCTCAATTTTTACCCAGTCAGAAAGTCCAACCTCTCTGCCCAGCCGGGCCGCGCGGATGGCTTCGTCGGCCGTGTAACAGCCTGCCGTATTGGGAAGAAGAAAATATTTTTTGGGATCAATGAAATCCAGCAGCGATTCCTTGCTTCGATCAAGGTTGACCCGGCGTACTGCGACTGTGACCATCTCCGCGCCGCTGGCTTCAATGGCGCGGGCCGTCTCATGGCCGGATTTGTACTTGCCGGTTCCGACAATCAGGCGTGAATGAAATTGTCGGCCTGCAATGATGAAAGAATCCATGCATTCCATTGTAATAAATCCGTTGGGGCGAATGGTTTTTTGAGAAGGCCGATTTCCTGGACGACACTTCGCCTGCAGGATTCACCCCACAGGCGCGGTTTCAATCGGATGTGGCTGCTGGTAGAGTTCGTCAATCTGCTGTTTGTATTTTGCTTCAATCACGCGGCGTTTGAGCTTGAGCGTGGGCGTGATTTCACCTGTCGCAACCGTAAACTCATCTGGCACCACCACGATTTTCTTGATGGTTTCAAACTGCGCCAGCCGTTTGTTCAGGTCTTCAACAATTCCCTTATAGAGGTTACGCACCTTGTCTGACGCTACCAATTCCTGCCGCGAAGTGAAGGGAACGCCATTGGCGCGCGCCCAGTCTTCCAGCAAGGGAAAATGCGGTGAGATGATTACAGAAGCATACTTGCGCTTGTCTCCAATGATGGCGGCTTGCGCAACCAGCACATTGGCTTTCAGGGCATTTTCAATCGGCTGCGGCGCAATAAACTTTCCGCCTGAGGTCTTGATGAGATCTTTCTTGCGGTCGGTGATACTGAGAAAGCCCTCGCTATCCAGTTCGCCAATGTCTCCTGTCTTAAACCAGCCATCGACAAATGAGTTACGCGTTTCTTCCGGCATGTTCCAATAGCCTTTAAAGACAGTTGGCCCTTTGACCAGGATTTCGCCGTCTTCAGCAATCTTGAGTTGCACGCCCTCATTTACTTTTCCGACCGAGCCAATCTTGAAGGCCCCGCGTCGGTTGACGGAGAGCGTCGGCGAAGTTTCCGTTAGCCCGTAGCCTTCCATGATGGGAATGCCTACCGCGCAGAACCACTCTGCCATGTCCTTGCCCAGAGGAGCGCCGCCAGAGAAATAAGCCCTGCTGCGACCGCCGAATCCCTGGCGTATTTTGGAAAATACCAGTTGGTTGGCCAGTTTCCAGAGAGGATCGGTGGGCGTTTCTCCTCGCGCGATTTCATCTTTGTGCTTTTCGCCGATCCGCACTGCCCAATCGAAAATCCTCCGCCGTAATCCGTGGCCGGCCCGGCGCTCCGCTTCGGCGCGAATCTTTTCATAGACACGCGGCACCGCAACAATGATGCTAGGTTTGGCTTCCTGCAGCATCTCCGAAAGCTGATCAAACACCGCGCAATATGCAAGGCTAACCCCGTCCAGATAGCAGACGTAGTCCACATGGCGGGCGGTAACGTGAGACAGCGGAAGGAATGAAAGATAGACATCCTCTGGTGTCCACTCTGCCTGTTTGCTGGCCATGATGGCGCAGGCAGTGAGATTGCCGTGGCTGAGCATTACGCCTTTGGACGTTCCGGTTGTTCCCGAGGTATAAATCAGTGTTGCCAGGTCATCGGGCGTGATTCCATGTGCTTCTTCGTCAAATTCAGGATCGGCTTCCTGCGAGGCGGAGTTGATCAAAGACCACATGGGAATTATGTTGATTTCGCTGATGTCATCCATCACAACAATTTTTTCCAGCGAAGTCTGCGCCCGGATGGACTGCACCTTGCGCAACTGTTCCAGGGTGGAAACAAAAATCACGCGCGCGCCAGAGTTCTGCAACAGATACAGGGTCTGGTCTGCCGTGAGCGTGGCATAAATCGGTACGTCGATAATTCCAGTGGTCACGCAGGCAAAGTCGGCAATCATCCATTCCGGGCGATTTTCACTCAGGATTGCAACGCGATCGCCTTTGTGGATTCCCCATTGCTTCAAGACTCTGGCAAGCGTGGCCACATAGCCATAAAGCTGGCGAGAAGAAATCACCTGCCACGTGCTGCCGCGCTTGAAAATCACGTGGCGTTCCAGGTCGTGCGCAATTGAATTAAAAAAGATGTCGGCGAGAGTGTTGATTTCCATACTTAAGGTCCCGTTTCTACGCCTTTAAGGACAATTGCCACTACCGATTCGGTCAGGCTGGAGAGGTGATAATCGCGGTCCCGGTCGCGATCAGAAAGGATCCACGTGGTTACTATCTCATCCACGGCGCCGAAGAAGCAATGGGCGGCAATGGTAATGGAAATGTCGGCCCTGAAAACGCCGGCTTCCTGCCCTTCGCGCAAAACGCCCTTGATTACATCAAAGTATTCCACCAGAAGGTTATGAGAAAACTGGCCAAGAAACTTGGCGCTATGCCTGAGCTCGGTCTGGAAGACGATGGCCAGACTGCGGTTTGAGCCCAGAGATTCAAGGTGAAGAAATGCCAAGCGGCGCAATTTTTCGCGTGGATCAGCTACCTGGTCCAGTGAACTCCGCGCCCGCTGGATGAACCGGTGAAAAGCGGAGTCAATCGACGCCATCAGCAATTCATCTTTGTTCTTGAAATACAGATAAATAGTGCCGTCGGCTACCCCGGCGCGGTCAGCGATCTCCGCCACGCGAGAGTGAAAGAATCCGTGCTCCGCGATGACCTCAATGGCCGCGTCCGAGAATACGCTGGTACTTATCTGAGGTGCCGTTGGCCGATCGGGTAGCTGTTTGTGAAGGCCGTTTAGCCATGAGAGAACCTTGAATTTACTTGGATTTGCAGGGTAGCGCAACTTCTAAATTTGGTCTAATCCGGCCGGTTGAGACCTCGATTTTAGCTTGAGAATTCCAGCCTAAGGTGTAGGATGCGAAAGCGCAAGGTGGAGCCGCTGCCGCATGCTGTGGCAGAACCAGGCTCGGACGAATACGGGGTGCAATCGTGAAGAAATTGCTGGCTTATATCATCTTTCTCATTGCTATCATAGCGCTGCAAAGCCCGGCACTCAGGCTGCATGCAACTTCCCAAAACAATGAAGGCACCTTGATGTTGTTTGCCCCTCAGGCAGAGGATCCTGTGCACATCGTGCAGGCATCTTTTGGCGCCGACAACCTGCTGTTGGACGCGCGCCTGGAAAACAAGAGCCACAATAAGGTCCAGCTTTACCGCCTTGGCTGGGTATCGGTTAAAAAGGATGACATAAGGATGGGACGAGGCGAGTTGGTGACCGTCCCGGAAAAAGTGGATACGACTACCCAGTTCGACATCCCGGCAGGCCCCGTTCCTTCCAAGGAAGACTTGTCCAGACATCCGGCGGGAGTTGTTGTCTACATTGCGGAACTGCAATTTCAGGATGGAACAAAATGGCAGGCGGACGCCAAGAAGCTAAAAAAAGAAGCCATTGATATGCTTAAGTAGAGCCGATGTCTATTGCTGCGGCTGCTTACTATACCACTCCAAAAACTTACGGAACGCCTTGCCGCGATGGCTATGTTCGCGCTTTTGCTTCAGGCTAAGTTCGGCAAATGTCTTGCTAAGAGCAGGGAAGTAAAACAACGGATCGTATCCGAACCCCTGCGTTCCGCGGGGAACGGTAAGCAGTTCTCCCGGCGCTTCACCGGTGAAGGTGGCAAGGGTCTGGCCATCCCGAGCCAGGGCAATCACGGATATATATTTTCCTGCATATCGATCTCGATTTAGACGCTGCAGTTGAGAGACAAGGGCGGCATTGTTTGCCTGATCGCCTGAGTTTTGATCAGATGCCACGCCTGACTGAAGCACTGCAGCATAACGAGCTGAATGAACTCCCGGCGCGCCATTCAGTGCATCCACCGCCAGCCCTGAGTCTTCCGCCAGTACTAGCTCTCCCGGTACCAGGCGACTGTAGTATTCGGCCTTGATTCGGGCGTTTTGCTCAAAAGTGGTTCCGTCTTCAATAGCAGGCGGCACTTCCGCCATGCGTGGCAGAGGATCGAGCGCAACGGCTAAAGCCTGCGCTGCTTCGCGGAACTCGCGTACTTTCCCTGGATTGGTGGTGGCTAGATAGATCCTGGACATCTCAAAAATTTCCCATGCGAAGGTTTTCAGAGATCAGTGCACGCCCAGAAATCCGAAAAGTGCAACGCCAATTCCCAGGATGGTCGTAATGAAAGATAGTTGCCAGAATAACTTCGCTTCCGCCAGCAGGGCTATTGAACAAAGGACAATAGAGATTTCCAGGAATAGTTCTGCGCCGTCATAGTAATTGGCCCGACGCTCCACCAGATCTCTTTCGCCCTCCATCTCTTTCGCACTCTCCTGAATATTCACTGCGCCAGCCTTATGGCTGGACGATTTATTCTCATGCTCCTTGGCGGTATCGGCCTCTTTGCCGTGCTCTTTAGCGGCTTCATCATTGACAGGCGGTTCTTTTTTCGCGGACTCGCCTTGCTCCTTTTTATCTTCCTTGCCGCCAGTTGTGGACTCGGGTGTTAACAATGGCCGTAAGATGGAGGAATCCCTGACCGGACTGCTGCATCCATGCTCCGGCGGCGTGCCGCATTCTTCGGCTAGCGATTTCTTGTAGTCCTTGAGCGCCAGATCTTTTCCATTGGGCAGCAGCGCGGCCACCTCGGCGATAGCGCCATATTCATGGGCGCGAATATGCTTCGCCTGATAGAAGTTCCATTCGTCCACGATCTTGCCTTGGATCAGCCCTTCTTCAGTATGGGTACGATGGCCCATTAATGTGGCTATGGCCAGTAAAACTGCCACAATCGCCATGGTGAGGCCAATTCCTTTTTCACCACTCTGGTGCGCGTGTTCAGCGCCTTCCTTAAGTTCTTCTTCTAAGCTCATTGCGTCCTTCCTGAAGCCGGGTGCAGCCCATGAAATGCATTTGGATTTGAGAAGAGTGCGCTTTCCCAGATTTCGTGCGGTCCTCTTCTTTGTCGATGGAACTCGCAAAATCAGTTTCGATGCAGAAACCTGAGCCGCTT
Source organism: Terriglobia bacterium (assembly GCA_963732195.1). Classification (GTDB taxonomy): domain Bacteria; phylum Acidobacteriota; class Terriglobia; order Terriglobales; family Acidobacteriaceae; genus Angelobacter. The sequence continues at coordinate 333,915 of CAVSYO010000002.1, forward strand.
CTGTGGTCGAGCCTGGGCCGGGACATCATCATATTTCAGGACACTGATTGAACCATCCACTTCCAACACCGCCAGCGCGGCATCGCCAATGCATGCGACCCCGTGTTCGCGCAGGGCGCGGTTGAGTTCGTCCATTGAAATGTGCTCTTTTGCCATGTGTGCGGCGACGCATTCGCCACTGTGGATCAAGAGAGTCGGTGATCCCTGGATCATCTTTCGGAAACCACGATTTAATCCGGAAACTTCTGCCAGCAGGAAATTCAGAGTCAGCAGTACCAGCGCTGCCGTGGCGCCACCCATGAGAGATGTATCCGGGCCGGTCATGGCATTTTGCACTGAATTGCTGAGAAGCAGCAGAAGGGTGAGATCAAACGGAGTCATCTGCCCGACCTCGCGCTTGCCCGTCAGACGAATGCCAACCAACACCAGCGCATAGACGGCCGTAGTGCGGAGAGCGATCTCTAAAATCGTATGCCAGTTCGTGAGCATTGCGCCGATTGTAAATTTTCAGCGCTAAATTGCAACTTTGAAGTTTTTGAGGCAGGAGAGGAAAGAAGAAACAGATTGATCTATGACATGTTCTTCGGGCACAGTTCCCTAAAGCAAACAGGTAAGGGATCGATTAAATGGCGCGCCCTGAGAGATTCGAACTCCCGGCCTTCTGATTCGTAGTCAGACGCTCTATCCAGCTGAGCTAAGGGCGCGCAGGTTGCAGAGGCAACTTAACCATTTTAGCAAAGCTCCTCAGATCTGTCCCCTCTGGCTTGTTGCTGGTCAGCGTGATCATCATTGTGGGCGCTTTGACTTTCTTACCAGCGCTCAGCCTGGGGGCCGATTCTGGAACATTTGCTGATGCATGCAGGGAATGACTTGAAGTGATTCAATGCCCTTCTCCGGGCCACCAACCGTTCCCGGCCGAAAACGGATTGTCAGAAAGGTTAATCTCCGTCCAAAGATTCTGTTAATATATGCGTGTCATGGTGAGTTTAGGCCCCCAATGCATTCTCTTAAGATTGTGAAGGACTAGGACAAAGATGTTCTTGGTTTCGCATAGAACGTTGCGCGGTATCGTTCTTGGCCTGATGTTTTTTTTGGCCGGAACTTCATGCTGCTGGTCCGACTCCTATGACCCGGATCCATATGACGATACCCCGCCTGTAATTACGGTTGATTTCAATTACGTGGTACCCAGCGTAGTTAACGTGCGTGCTCCCAGGATCCGGGCCAAATCACGGCAACGAATCGCTGTGACGTTCTATCGGCTGCAAAATATTGCAATGCCACAAGTCTTTCTCAACAGTCGCCCCGCTTCTCCGCTCGGCCAAAGCCCGTCGAATCTCGTGGTACCTCTCAGACGCTAAGACTCTCTTTACTTTCTTGAGCGAAGGCATGCTCAGATTCCGCCTAAAGTCAATTCAGAGATGTTTGTGGCAGACATTATCCATCGCGATGAATGGATGAGTTTGCAACATTCACATGTGAGATGCGTGGACTTTCTCGCAGGAATAGCGGTGGATTCTGAAGCGATGATCAGGCAGCCAGTTCAAATACAGCAAGCTCAAGATTGATTTCTTCACCACTCTTTTGCGAGGTGGTGAAGAGAGCCGGAATCGGGCTTCCGGCAAAAAGTCGGGCACCGGCACTGGTAGCCGGCTGGGCACCGCGCATCAGCCAAACGCCAGGTTTCGGTGCCCGACTTTCATGTTTTAGAAATGAGTGAGTATGAGAAATTAACGCATCGATCGGCTGCATATTTTCTCTAGCCAAGTTAAGCCCTTTGGGCGACGCTTCCCGCGGAAGATTAGAATTTTTAATGTATTTTTAATGGATTTGGTAGGCGCAAGACCGTAGCCGCACCTTCCCGCCCGGTACTCCGGGGAAGAGCGTGGCCGTGGCCATATTGTTGTGGTCAAATCTTCTTTGGAGACAGGACAACGGTCCTGACTGTCCTTGCCACATGCATCACTACCATCCTTTGCCGTCTGTTTCCGTTCGTTATAAAGGGCGCATCAAGCTGACTGCCGTCGTCGCCGCTATAGTCGCCATACCAACATGTTGCGACTGTGGGCAAGCCGGATGGTACAACAGCCGTGAACGGGGCTGCCGGCTCCGCAAAAACGGCAGCCCCAATTTATTTGCCCGCGATTATAGCGTGTAGCAAATGGGTGGAGTCGTACGGGTAGGAATTGGTACAACAACCTCCGGCCAGCAGTTTCTACTCAGTTCGTATTATGATTCACAAACCGCTCTGGCGAGCCGGCTGGAGACGAAGCGATGGCAACCTCTACTCACACCACGATCAAGCCAAAAACAACGCTTGCCGGCGAAACGTCTGCGCGCGGCGGGCGGCTTGAGTCGCTGGATGTCTTCCGTGGGCTAACGATCGCGGGCATGATTCTGGTCAACGACCCCGGCGCAGCTTCGTATTGGCCACTGGATCACGCCGACGAGCTGATGAGCGAACACCCGGCGGGCTGGTATTCAGGTAAGTGGTGGGTGGACGCGAACGGCTGGACGCCTACAGACCTGATTTTCCCCTTCTTTCTGTTTATTGTCGGGACATCCATGGTGCTCTCGTTCGCGGCCCGTCGCGCGCGTGGCGACTCTCGGCTTGCGCTCATGAAGCACGCAGTGCGGCGCACCGCTCTGATTCTGCTGATCGGCTACGCTATCCGCGTGCTGCCCTACGTTGACTTCTCTCACATGCGGTACCCGGGAGTCTTGCAGCGGATCGCAGTGGTTTATCTGTTCGCATCAGCGATTGCCTTGTGGACGTCAACTCGCGGCAAGATCATCTGGATTGCCGGACTGCTCGCCGGCTACTATGCCGTCATGCGGTTCGTTGCGGTTCCGGGATGCGACCCAGCCGCATGGATGACGCAACATTGCAGCCTGGCCGGATGGCTCGATCGCCTGTTGATGCCTGGCCACCTCTACCGCCGCGACTTTGATCCCGAAGGAGTGCTGAGCACCCTTCCCGCGATCGCCACAACGCTGCTGGGTACGCTGGCCGGAGAATTTCTGCACGGCGCCACAAGTCTCTCACGAAAACTGCGCGTTTTGATGATTGCCGGAGTCGCCGGCGTGGCTGCAGGTTACGCGTGGCATCCGTGGTTTCCTATCTACAAGCCGCTGTGGACCAGTTCCTACGTTCTCTTTACCGCCGGGGCCGCATGCCTGCTGCTGGCCGTTTGCTGGTGGCTGATTGAGATGCGTGGCTGGCGGCTCTGGTCGCGGCCGTTCCTGTGGCTGGGAATGAACGCGATTGTGGTCTATGCGCTCTCAACGTTCGCCGCCAAACTGTGGACGATGATTAAAGTGGCCAACGGAACACAAAAGATCACGGTGCAAACCTGGGTCTTTGAGCATTGGTTCGCCCCGCTGGCGCAGGAGAAAAACGCGTCGCTGGCCTTCGCGCTCAGCTACACGGCGCTGTGGACGCTGGTGGCATGGGCCTTGTATAGGAAAAAGATTTTTGTGAAGGTCTAGCGGCTCAATGCGAATCAACTATTCGTGCCGCAAAGCAATGATAGGATCGGTGCTCATTGCACGACGTGCAGGAAGGTAACACGCCAGGAAAGACGCGCTCACGAGTACAACCGAAACAACGCCCAATGTCATCGGATCTCCCGCGCGAACGCCGTACAGCAGATGCGAGAAGCTTGAGAGTATTCGAGCCAGGACTAGCGTCGCCGCTACCCCAATGGCCACGCCGATGAGAGACAGCCGGATACCCTGCTGAAGGACCATCTGAAACACTTTGCGTCTTTCCGCGCCCAGGGCCATACGGATTCCGATTTCCGGGGTTTGCTGGGTGGTGGAATAAGAAATTACGGCGTAAGTTCCGACAGAGGCCAGCAATAAGGCGAAACCTGCAAAGGCGCTGAGGAGAACCATGGGAAAGCGTTGCGGCGTTAATGAGTCGGCCACGATTTCGTGCATACTGCGGATTTCATAAACCGGTTGGCCGCTGTTCCTTCCAGAAACAGCCGCTTCGATCTGGGGCATGATTGAAGATATGTCGAGCGGCGTGCGTATGATGATCGTCAAGGCCGGATAAACCGAGCGCGTGAACGAATCCTGAAGTTGGTTTAAAGGAGCGTAAGCCTGAACCTGCGTGAGGGCGACGGGATCACCTAGCCCGGAGTGGCGAATATGTCCCACTACACCGATAATGCGCGCATCGCCCCAAAGGTTAACGGTGATGCTTCCTCCGATCGGGTTCTTTCCGGGAAAATATTTTTGTGCCATTACACTGTCAATAACGATGACCCGCTCCGAGCTGGTGCTGTCCTGCTCAGTGAAATAGCGCCCCTGAAGGAGAGGTATTTTCATGACGCCAAGATACTCGGGACCGGTCCAATACATGAGCAGGCGCGGCGCTTCAGCCACGGCTGTAGTTTCATGACTTCCGACCCAGAATGGCGCAAAGTCATTCAACTGGCTCAATGGAACCACGTTCGTCGCATCGGCAGATTCAATCCCAGGAATGCTACGAATGTTCCTGATGAGATCCCGGTAAGAGCCTCGGATTTGAGCGGCGGTGCGGTCTACAGAGCTTGAGACGTCGACCTTGAAGGTGATTAAGTTCTGCGCTGCAAAGCCCGGGTTTGTTTGCCAAAGATCACGAATCGTGCGGAACAGTAAAGTCGCGCCGGCCAGTAGTACCAGAGTCATGGCCAACTGGCCAACCACCAGTGCACTCTGAGTGCGATGATGAGCACGCGTCGATCCCCGCGCACCTTGCTTTAATGCACCCTGCAGATCAGAGGCTGTGTTTTTGAATGCAGGGGCCAGACCAAAGAGGATTCCCACCGCAATCGAAATTCCCAGAGCAAAGAGAAGCACAATACCATTGAGGTTAACGTTCTCTGTCCGTTGCAGGTTTCCCGCCAGCACCGCCAAAACGGCTCGTACTCCTAACTTTGCAAACGCCAGCCCAACGATGCCTCCCGCGAGCGAAAGAAGAACGCTTTCCGTGAGCACCTGCCGCACGATCCTTGAATGAGCGGCTCCCAGTGCCGACCTGATCGTGAACTCGCGTGTACGCTTCGCCGATCGCGCGAGCAAGAGGTTGGCAACATTGGCGCAGGCAATTAGCAGGATAGAAGCTACAGCACCCAGCATTAAGAGAAGCGTTGCCGAGATGTCGCCGACAATGACCGGCTTAAGCGGTACAACCTCAGTACCCAAACCTTGATCGGTTCCAGGGTAGAGCTGATCGAGATTCTGCTGGAGGGTTGTCATCTCGGTCTGGGCCAGTCCAATGTTGACTCCAGGTTTCAGGCGCGCCAGGCAAAGGACTCCAGGGTAGCGGCGATCATTGAAAAGCGGGTCGCCCTGGCCGAGCGGGATATAAACATCTACATCAGAGGCCAGACGAAACGTTGACGGAAGAACGCCGATGATCGTGTACACCACACTGCTTAGAGTCACAGACTTGCTGAGCACGTCTGCGCTGCGGCCGAACCGGTTCTTCCATTCGCGGTCGCTGATCATAGCCACCGGTACTCCGCCGGGTTGGTCTTCTTGAGCAGAAAACTCCCGGCCCACTTGCGGGTGCACGCCAAGCATCTCGAAAAACCCGGACGAGATTTCATAACCGTATACGTGCTCAGGGCTGCCGGGGCCAGTCAGATTGAATTGATACCAGCGCAACCCGGAAATGGCGTCGAAGCTATGCGCGTTGCGTTGCCAATCCCGCAGATCGGGCAACGACATTGAGACGTGAGGCGCGTATGGCTTGCTTTGCCATATCAGGACCAGCCGGTCCGGGTCGTGATAGGGAAGCGGGGCCAGCATTACTCCCTGGACAACGCTGAACATCGCAGTGGTCGCGCCGATGCCAAGAGCAAGCGTAAAGACAACAATCGCAGCGAAGGCAGGCGATTTGCTCAGCATGCGCACGCCGTACCGGACATCCTGCGCCAGAGTCTCTATCAGGTGGACACTACGGGCCTCGCGGCATTCTTCCTTGATCTGGTCCGTGCCGCCAAAGAGAAGGCGGGCACGACGCCGGGCTTCAGACACGGGCACACCGGCCCGAACGAACTTCTCGACTTGCTGCTCAAAATGAAAGAGCAACTCATCGTTCAGTTCACCCTCCACGACGCGACGCCGGAACAGCGCGCGGAGACGGCTGTGAATCTCGCTCACCATCTTTCTTTGAAGAAAGCCATTCACGCCGTTCTCCTACGCCGTTTCAAGTATCTGGGCCACGGCGGTCGTTAAAGCCTCCCATTGGCTTTTTTCTTCCAGCAGTTGTTTCCGCCCCAGCTTGGTTAGTTCGTAGAATTTTGCCCGCCGATTGTTTTCCGAGGAGCCCCAGCGCGCTTTGATCCAGCCCCGGCGTTCCAGCCGATGAAGAGCCGGATAGAGCGATCCTTGTTGAACCTGCAGGACCTCGCGAGAAACCTGGTGGATGCGTTCAGAGATTCCCCATCCGTGGTTGGGTCCTGGAACCAGGGTTCGGAGGATCAGCAGATCAAGAGTGCCTTGCGGGAGATCGATCGGCGACAATATGGCCCCCTTTAGCTTCTACAGAACGATATCAGTTCTCTTGTCGAAGTGCAAAGGAAGAAGAATCTACCCTTGGTCGGCAGTGACAGCGGAGGTTCGCAACCGAATATCTTGTATCTTGGGTGGACGCCCTGAAGCTAAAGCCTTGCGGAGGACCGCTACCGGCTCAACCCAGCAGCCTGGGGCGGTCGCATCACCGCCGCCTGCTGCTTCAGCGTCTCACCAGGTTTCGACTCGACAAGCTTCATGTACTCAGTCAGCGTCACAAAGCGATAGCCGCGCGCTTTGAGGTCGCTAATCAGCCGCGGCATGATGGCTGTGGTGGTCGAGAGCTCATGGAAGGCGAGAATGTGCGTGTAGGTTCCTTTTCTTTCGCGCTGTTCTATCTGCTGTAACACTGCGTCGGGTAGAGACGGCTTAGGACATCCCACCGCTTTGCCGGCGCAGAGATAGTCGAGCGAGTTTACGTCGCGCAACGCCACGGGATTTTCTGACGAAATGGTCAGCACGCGATAGCCTTGCTTCTGCAGGTCCCGCCGCGCGTCATCGGTCAAGATCCAGTCCGGAGGGCGCACGTACCGGGGCTGCGTGCCGGTAACGGCCTTGATGGCCTGTGCTCCGCGATCAACGTCATGCATGACCCATTGCTCGCCATTTTTCTTCTCCGCGCTGCGCAGTTCCAGATGGCTGTAGGTGTGATCTTCCAGTTCGTGGCCGCGCCGGATCAGTTGCGCCGCTGCGTCAAGGCAGGAAACGCCGATGTCTTCTTCATGTTTAGGTTCGCCCCACGTCTTGGGAGTAAGCCGCCAGCCGACAACAAAAAACGTCGCCTTGACGCCATTCTGGTCAAGGATATCGACAAGGCCCGGAGCAGGATGGACTGCCTTGCTGCCGAACAGGACATAGGGCCGGGGCCCATCGTCAAATGTAAGCGCAATCAGCTTGTCAGCCGGGGTAGCAGAGGTGGTATCCGCAACCGGACGGATGGTGGCCGCCGGAGTCTTCTTGGAGGCTGCACTGCCAGCAGCACTGTGCCTGGCCACCGCAGCGGCGTTGTTCGGATCGATGCCGGTCTTGAGGTCTTTGGAACCAAGGTCTTTGGAATGAAGGTCGTTGGAACCAAGATCGTTGGACAGAAGACCGTTAGAACCAAGTTGGTTGGAACCAGCGCATGCGCTGAGCAAGCAAAGACCGGCAATTGACAACAAAAATCTAATGTAGCCCATCAAGATCACCCCGACCGATCCGGTGCATTCCGGAAACGGTTCAACTCCAAATTTGTTCGGGGAGACGGATGAAATGAAGCGGCAATGGCAGATCGTTATGGAATTTTTATCATGCGCGGGTTCTCTTGGTTAGAGTCCAAAGGTCATCGACGAAGGTAATGGGGGCCGGTGGAGGGAATGCTGGGAATATTCAGCGGACAGCACTTAGCAATCAGAAGTCACTGCGGATGAGATTCTCTCCCTCTCCGCACTGCGGCAACATCCCACGGTGCTCACAAAAGTCGATAATCACACGATCGCGGTCCGTGTGGCCGACCTCACTTTCATTCCGCTGCCGGCGCGTCCGGCGGGTAACCTGGCGGGATTGGTTACGCTCACGCTGCCACAGGGCGTCCGCGTGGGACAGACGTTCAAAATGAACGTGCAGCAATACTCTGGAGTTTCTAGCGCTCGTCGGGCGCACAAGATGCTGGGCGCTTTTCAGTTCAGTATCCCGGTACAGAAGGATGCTGATATTTTGCCTCGCGCAACTCGTAATCTCTCGATCCTGCGGTACGTTCAGCAGACCATCCCAACCGGAGCCGGTGGAAGGCCATCTTCGTCCGCTGGCTGGATGGCCTCGCGGCGAAAGTTGCAGGGCTTGGTGGCGATCCCACAAAAGTCCTGCCATCGCCCACTGGCGGTGACACCGCGCCGGAACATCCTTGCCACCCCGAGCCGTGCGAGGTGCGTCCGCGCGATCTCTGGTGCATGAATATCCCGTGGGATGAATGTGATATCGAAGGCGAAATTGACTTGAAATTGCGCTTCCGCAAAAAGTGCAAGTAACAGAGCGCCTGCTAGAATCGTCGGCGTGCAAAAACCAACCGTCCCCGATTCTATCCAGCCGCCTGCCGGCGAAGAGTTCATTCTCGTGGCGCGAGCAACCGGCTTCCAGATCTACGTCTGTCGGCCTGACGCTAATGGCAAGCCCGCGTGGATGCTGAAAACGCCTGAAGCAGAGTTATTCGACGAGCAGGGCAAATCGATTGGCAAGCATTTTGGCGGTCCGACATGGCAGCTCAATGACGGCAGCCAGATTACCGGCAAGATGGCGGCCAAGGCTGACGCGCCTGACCCCGGGGCGATCCCGTGGCTGCTGGTCACGGTGATCGGGAGTTCTGGAAGCGGCAAGCTGAGCAGTGTGACGTCCATCCAGCGGGTGAATACCGTGGGCGGACTTGCGCCAGTTGTCGCGGGATGCACAACGCAGAGTGGGGAAGTGGAGTTCAAGAGCAGTTATTCCGCAGACTACTACTTTTATGCGCGGCGATGATTGCACAAGAACCCAAACCCTACCACGGATAACACTGATAACACTGATTTACACGGATCAAAAAAGCTCAATTAGGACCATTTTTAAGTTTGTAAATCCGCGTCATCCGTGTTCATCCGTGGTGAGATTTGCTTTTTGTGCAAAGGTGCAGCGGCTGAGTGCTGAGATGCTGACTGCTTCTCACGCTACCGTCCGCTTCAACTGTCCACACGCGGCGTAAATATCGCGCCCGCGCGGACGACGCACAAACGCCGGAATGCCCGCCTTGACCAGCAGGTCTTTAAACGTCTGGACGCTCTGCTCTGCTGGCGTGCCGAACTGGATGCCCGGCCCGGGATTGAGCGCGATGAGATTTACTTTGCAGCGGATACCGCGCAGCAGTTCGATCACTTCTCGGGCGTGAGCAGCGGAATCATTCACGCCGCTGAGCAGGACATATTCAAAGGTAATGCGTTCGCGGTTGCGGAGAGGGAAGTCGCGGGCGGCCTGCATCAGCATTTCCAGGTTCCACTTTTTGTTGATCGGCATAATGCTGCTGCGGACCTGGTCATTGGACGCGTTGAGCGAAATGGCCAGCTTGGGACGCACCGGCTCGGCGCCAAAGTCGTGAATGCGCGGAATAATGCCGGAAGTCGAGACCGTCATGCGCGATTCCGGAAAGCCCACGCCTTCCACCAGCAGCCGCACGGCCTTCATGAAGTTGGGATAGTTGAGAAACGGTTCGCCCATGCCCATAAAAACAATGTTGACGCGCTGGCGCTCCATGTCCACCTGGCGGTCATTGAGCACGGCAATGACCTGGCCAACGATTTCTCCGGCGCTCAGGTTGCGTTTTACGCCCAGCAACGCAGTGAGGCAGAACTGGCAATTCACGGCGCAACCTACCTGGCTGGAAACGCAGATGGTTGCGCGATGCCATTCTGAGTCGCCGGCTTCAGTGCCGTCGCCGGTCTCGCCGTCATCGCCTTCAGGCATCCAGACGGTCTCGACGGTTTCTCCGTCGGCCATGGCAATGAGGTAGCGGATGGTTCCGTCAATCGACTGAAAGCTTTTCTCCACGCGAGGGTGCTTGATGTCGAGACCTTCTTGCTGCAGCGCCGCGCGAAACGGCTTGGGCAACGTAGAGACGGAGTCGAGCGCGGTGAGCCGCTGGGGATAAAGAGCGTCAAAAAGCTGGCGCGCCCGGAATTCAGGCTGCCCAAATTTTTGTGCAATACCGCTAAGCTCTTGATAATCAAGGCCTAGAAGGCCGTCTTGGGGCAGATCAGGCATGTGGAGGTCGGCTACACCTTAAATTCTACACGTTAGGGGCCAAAAAGCATTGGAATCGTCTAAGGTCGCGTTAAGTGATTGATTCGTAAAAACATATAATTCACCATGCGACCATTTCCAGTGTGTAAGAATCAAATGTGAACCTGTGATGGAAACCGCTGTTCTAACCCGACCCCCTTTGACCGAGCCCCGCAACATCAAACGCGAAGTTCTTCCTAACGGTTTGATCGTGCTGAGTGAAGAGATGGCCCACATCCGTTCCATTGCCATTGGAATCTGGATGAAGACTGGTTCGCGCGATGAATCGCCTGAGCTGAATGGCATCTCGCATTTTACCGAGCACATGGTTTTTAAAGGGACCAAGACACGCACGGCGCGTGACATCGCCCGCCAGGTGGATTCCATTGGCGGCAACATGGACGCCTTCACCGGCAAAGAGACCATCTGCTTCAACATTAAAGTCCTGGATGAGCATCTTCCTGTAGCCATCGATATTCTCAGCGACTTAGTTCTCAATCCAACCTTCGATCCCAAGGACATCACGCGCGAAAAAGGCGTGATTCTGGAAGAGATCAAGATGGATGAAGACAATCCTGATTACCTGGTGCATGAAATCTTTACCCAGAATTTCTGGAAAGACCATCCGCTGGGCAAGCCGATCCTGGGGACGAAAGAGACTGTCCGCTCGTTTGAGCAGGAAAAGCTATTTAATTTCTATCGCCAGCGTTTCTCGCCGAACAACATGATCATCTCGGCGGCGGGCAATCTGAACCATCAGGCCTTTGTAGAGCTGATCAAAGAGCGCTTTGCCACTCTGGAGCGCGTGCCCAACGGCTTCCATCTGCCCGCGCCGGCAGTTACGGCACGCGTGATCACGCGTAACAAGAAGTCGCTGGAGCAGGTGCAGCTTTGTCTCGGCGTGCCTTCACACCCCATCTCCGACGAAAAGCGTTACGTCTCTTACGTGCTCAATACCGTGCTGGGCGGCGGCATGAGTTCGCGCCTCTTCCAGAAGATCCGCGAAGAGCAAGGCCTGGTGTATTCGATTTACAGCGACCTGAATCCTTATCGTGACACCGGCTGCATGGCGATTTATGCCGGTACGTCAGTCGAGTCAGTGCGGCAGGTAGTGGACCATGTGCTTGCGGAATTTCTCGAGCTCAAGTCTGCGCCGATTGCTGAAGACGAACTGCGTCGCGCCAAAGACCAGCTCAAGGGCGGGCTCATGCTGAGCCTGGAATCCAGCACTTCACGCATGTCCAATCTGGCGCGCCAGGAAATGTATTTTGAACGCTTCTTCAGCCTGGACGAAACCATCGACCAGATTGAGTCGGTTACCGGAGAAGAAGTGTGTGAAATGGCGAATGCTCTCTTCCATCCCGACAAAGTTGCCGTGACGGTGCTGGGAAATCTGGATGGGCTGAAGCTGTCAAAGGAAAATCTGGTTTTTTGATCTTTTCTGCAATCCCGAAGCGAAGCGAGGGAACCTACCTGCTATTTTTTTATAGCCGCGAATACACGCGAATAAACACGAATTTCTTTAGTTCGCAGGCTTTAATTTAGCGTTGATTCGCTCTGGTTTTAGCTTTTTACCGCAGAGAACGCGGAGATCGCAGAGAGATTCCTAGCAGAGAGCTGCGCAATAATGCTTTGTAGGTTTTCCTCTGCGCTCTTTGCGTCCTCTGCGGTAAGTTCTCTCGGTTTTCTCCGCGCCTCCGTGGTGAAAATTCCGCTTATCGCTCAGTAACGCTCTCCAGCATCTCAAAAAATTCCGGAAAAGAAATCTTCGCAGACTCTGCTCCGTGAATCACGCTCTCGCCTTCCGCTCGTAGAGCAGCTACAGCAAACGCCATCGCAATCCGATGATCGCCGCCTGAGTCAATTTCCGCTCCGTGCAGCTTCTGGTTTCCCGGGACGCGTAGCCCGTCCTCACGCTCTTCGCATTCAGCTCCCATGGCGCGCAGGTTGCGCGCCACCAGCGCAATCCGGTCAGACTCTTTTACGCGCAGCTCTTTGGCATCTCGGATCTCGATACCATCGCGCGTATATGGACCAATTGCAGCAAGCACTGGCAGCTCGTCGATCAGCGCCACTGACTGCGCTCCTTCAACGGTGATTCCTGTCAGCTTGCCGTGTTCGATCTTGACCGTGCCCACCAGTTCGCCGTGATGTTCTTCCAGATTGATCACTGAAAGCCGAGCGCCTAGCAGCTTGAGCACGTCCAGCAGGGAAGCGCGTGTTGGGTTGAGCAGCAGGCTCTCAATGACAAGATTCGACGCAGGAAACAGCGCCGCTGCACACATAAAGAACGCGGCAGAAGAAATATCACCCGGAACCGCGGCCTGAATCGCCGTGAGCTTCTGCCCGCCTTGCACTGTCACTCGATTCTTGCTGCGTGAAATTTCCACTCCAAAGGCACGCAACGCCTGTTCCGTGTGGTCACGCGTGCGGTGCGGCTCATCGACAGTGGTTTCTCCTTCGGCAAACAGCCCGGCAAACAGCACTGCGGATTTCACCTGCGCGCTGGCGATTGGCGTCATGTAGTCAATGGCTCGCAATTTACCGCCGCGAATATTCAGTGGAGGCCTATCGCCCGCAGCCGCGCTGATCTCCGCTCCCATCTGTCGCAAAGGCGTCATGATGCGGCCCATCGGCCGCCGCGTGAGTGATTCGTCCCCGTGCAGATCGCAGCTGAAACTCTGGCCTGCCAATATGCCTGAGAGCATGCGCATGGTGGAACCGGAGTTCCCGCAGTCCAGGCTGCTCGTGGGAGCTTGCAGCTGCTCTCGTCCATCAATCTCCAGCGTGCCGTCCTGATTTCTTCTCACCGCGCAGCCAAGCTGCTGGATACAGGCCACAGTGCTGGCGCAATCAGCTCCGGTGGAAAAATTTGCCAGTCGTGTTGTACCTGAGGCAATCGCAGCCAGCATGGCATAGCGGTGTGAAATTGATTTATCGCCGGGCAACCGCAGTGCGCCCAGAATATTCTGTGCTGGACGGATAATCACTTAAATGTTCTCTCCTGAAAAAATGTGATGAGTTGCCCACGAGACTAGAAAAATATTATTCGTGGAATGTTTACTTAAATACAACTCCCATATTTCATACACATCTCATTTGTCAGCACTCGCGTGGAAGCGCGATGCCAACAAGAGGCACTCCGGTCAGGCCCCTGTCCCCTTTCCAGAATTTCCTCTTCGTGACAATTCAAATGTAGCAGGTTGTTATGAAGACCCCACGGGTGATCGCTCTCTCTCTTACATTTGTAAGCTGCAGCCTCTACCTCTCGGCGCAAAGAATGGGCCTGGATCCATCGCAGTCGCCCTTCAATCAAGGTACAATGCCGGGCTCCCGTCCAGGGATGAACGCCGCGCGGAACGAAACTCGCTCTATTAGCGGTGTTGTCCAGGACAATCAAAACAACGGGCTGAATGATGTGCGCATTCAACTCAGTGACGCAAACGGCGCCATGATTGGCTCTGTCTATACAAACCCTTCCGGACATTTTGAATTTACCCGTGTTGCCCCCGGAGCATACACAGTAGTAGCCACATCAGGGCTGGAGCAGGCTTCAGAACGTGTGGATGCCACCAACTTTTCCAATTCCGTCAATGTTCGCATGCAGGGTGTGGGCAAGCCGACTGACGGAATCTCAGGGAATTCAATCTCCATCGCGCAGTACCGTATTCCGGCAAAGGCCCGTGAAGCGTACCTCAAGGCGCATGAAGCTGTTGAAAAAGGAAAGCTGGATGACGCCCACAAGCACCTGACCAAGGCGCTGGAACTTTGCCCAAATTATGCTGACGCTCTCACCCTCCGCGCCGTGCTGAAGTTGAACCAGAGAGACTCGCAGTCAGCCATCGCAGATCTGGATAAGGCGATCCAGGCCGACGGAAGCTATGCCATGGCTTACATGGTGATGGGCTCGGCCTTGAACATGGAATCAAAGTTCGATGAGGCCATTCGTAGTCTCCAGCGCGGCCAGTCTTTGGCGCCTAATTACTGGCAGGGCTATTTTGAACTGGGGAAGTCGTATATCGGAAAGGCAGATTATCCTGCGGCGCTGCGGCAGTTCGAACGGGCACAAAGCCTGGCGCCTTCGGATTATCCACTCATTTCCTTGCTGCGTGCCCATGCGCTTCTGGCCATGAAGCAATATCCTGAAGCCATGGCGGCATTACAGGCTTACTTGCAGAAAGATCCTCAGGGCCCCAATAGCGAGCAGGCGCGCAAAATGCTTGAACAGGCCCAGGCGTACGTAGCTAGAAAAAAGTAATCAAGGTCGGTCGATCAGCCACCCCGGTTTGGGGTGGCTTTTTGCTAGCGGTTTGCCACTCGATCTTGCGCAGCCGGCGGCGCTGCTGTGAGCATTAAAGGCTCTTCCGGAATGATGATCCAGGCGGCGACGTAAGCCAGAGCACCCACTCCTCCGCATACCACACATACTGCCCACACAATCCGGATTAGCGTCGCGTCCAGGTCATAATATTCCGCAAGTCCCGCACACACGCCCGCGATCTTACGTCCCTGTCGGGGGCGTACCAGGCGCTCGCGGCCAATCACGCCGGCCACTCTCTTGCCGCAATAGGCGCAAAGGTTTGAATCGTCGGGAATCACCTTGCCGCAATAATTGCAATACATAGGCTCCTTCCGTCAGCGGGGCCTCAAGATGCCAGGCGGACCGCTAAACGCAATCTCTCTCCAAATGATACGCATTTCGGGCCGTCTGAGTTCATTCGGGAAAGGAGAAAAAGAGAGTTTTTTGCCACCGCGGAACCGGGCGTCGAAGCTGTGTCGATTCGTGGGTTTAGGGCCTTTTGCTCATCAACGGTTCACCCAATTTGGCCGTCGCCATTGGTTCGCACCTCTAAGATATGCCAAAAATCGCGATTACCTCCGTAATAAGGAAGGCCCTGGCGGGTAAGGTTTCATGTGACCCCTTATCGGGCAGTTTACCTGATACCTTAGCCGGATTAGAAACGGTACAACCATCTTGCTCCCCCGCATCCGAACGATAAGGATACGGAAAATAAAAACTATGACCAGACCGCTCAAACCAGTCAAAGAGTTCTATACAGAACCCGAGGCCGCTGGCTATCTCAACATCCACTTAAGCGAGCTTTATACGCTCCTGGACGAGTACATCTTCAATGACGGCAGCCCTCGCCCGCAGGACCTTACGTTCTGTGAAGCCGACCTGGTGCTGCTCGGATTTTGGAGCAAGACCAAGGACAATCCGAAGATCCTGCGGATGCCGCGGCGTCGCGAAGCCTGAAGCTTTTACACGTAAGATTTTCCAGGTACAGTGTCCTATCGGCCATGGTTAAAGCTGTAAGTTGATGGCTGCCATAGGGTTACGTTCCATCCATCTTTGGCCCTCGATTTGCCCTTACATTGGTAAGACTTAGGGGTCTTCCCAAATGGCACATCTGGCACCGAATTATGAGGAACGGCAGGAATTCTGGAAACCGGCGGTAGCTCCACGGCAAGAAGCGGCATCGGCTGAAAACACAGATCAGGTGTGTCAGGAGTGCGGTACGGACTTCGTTCTGGGATCGCGCTTCTGCTATGTCTGCGGCGCAGACCGTCATGCCAACCTTGCCGCCAATGCGGTGAGCGGCCTGCGCGCCTGGATCGATTTTGCTTCTTTGCGCGAAGCGCTGGGACAGAGCAATGCCTCCTTGGTAGCCCTGGTCATGGGATTCGCCTGCGTCATCGCCGCGATTGTGACCGGTTTTGTCTTTACCGCAACCACGCTGCTCGATTGGCAGGCCGTGCAGCTTTGGCGTATTGAATGGCTTCTTGGCGCCGTGGCCATGTTTGCGGCCGGCTTCCTGCTCAAGAAGAAATAAATTTTCTCCCCTTAAAAAAGGGCGGCGTCGCGCATTTCGCCGCTCTTTTTTATTTTGTCTCGGCTCAGTGCCTTCCCAGAACAATCCCGCCAATCGCATCCTTGAGTGGAAAATGTCGAGAGCATTCCCGGCCTGGAACTTACTCTCGCCATTGCGCCAGCCATCTATCAGGCTGCCTAGTACAACAATCGTTAACACCAGCTTCATTCCCGCCACATTGCTGTGAGGTTTACCTGACCGCGACCGGGTTCGTCTGGCTCAACGGCAAGCTTGATTACAAAGCCAGCGACCACTGTTGGTGGTGTCGTCCACGATGGGCCACGCGATTCGGATCGCCCGACGCAGTATTGAGGATGCGTGCAACTTGCAGCATGCCTCCGAAGGCAGCCGCGTCATCTGGTTTCCAATTCCTTCTGGAAATCGCAATTTCCAAGTCACTGGAACCTCGTCTGCAGCGTGGTGATTGTCTAAGAGGTATTTTGGTGTCGAGCCACCGACATGACTCTGTCGGAAGCGGCTCTTGTTCCGAGGACTGCGGCATCCAGCAGAGTTCGTGACAGCCAGGGGTGCGTGCCACTGGAATGAGGACGGGAAAGCCCGAAACTTCGGGCGGTTATAAAAGTGTTTACTTCTGCGGAAAAGCAGGCGAGAGTACCGTTACCGCAATTTCATGAGTATATAAGACTCGAGGAGATCAACTAAATGACACGTGTGCATCCATCACTCACATCAAGCGAACAGGAATCACTCGGGATTAAGAATGCAAGCTTAGTCGGGAGCACAGGTCCTTCGACGCGCGCAGTGAAGTCTCAGCAGATGCCAAGTACATTGCGCGCAAAGTAGTCACTCATCTGTGGATTTTGTTCGTGGCCCTACCGATCATGTTGAGGCGATCGTGTACGCCATCCTTCGACGGCCACTCAAAGGATGAGCAATGAAAAAGGTGATAGCGTTACTGATGTCCTGTTGACCGTGTCTGTACTCATCGGCTGTGAATCGAAGCAGCACAAAGCGCAAGTGGCAGCAGATATAAAGCAGCTGGACGACGACTCAAAGGGTGTAGTGGCTGACGCGCAGTCGATTCCTGGATGACGAATTCGCAACCCATGTCTTTGAGAACGATGACCACTCAGTCTAAACCATCTGCGTTCCATGCAAGCATTGTCACGATGCGGCACGCGGCCACCAAGGAGGTCCGTTGCGTAGCACAGTGGGCACGAACTCAACGATCCGGAAGCGCTGATCGATCGTGCCCGCTGGATCAGCAGGCGGCTGAATGCTCCCAGCGTTCTTGTAGCGGATGCGGCGACGTCTTGCTGCGCGCATCATCTAGATGAGATGGAGTGCTCGACATCAACGTGCGATCCGTAGCTCGGCAGCGTAAGCAAGAATAGGACGGCCGTTCGGCAGCTTAAGGAAAGCAAAACGGCTGCCCGCAGGCAGCCGTTCGTTTTGATTCCGTAAAAATTCAGCTGAAATCGCCTTAGCGAAGAGGCGGTTTCGATGGCTGTGTTGAAGTGGAAGATCCGGTTCCCATGTCGCTCGGTGTAGGAGGATTGCTGGGTGCAGTAGAGCTCGGAGTCGTGGTGCTTCCGGGCGTGCAGGGACCCGGCAACGGTGGCTGAAGTCCCGCTCGGCGAAGCTGATGCCGTCGTAGTGGTGGATCCAGTAGTCGAGCTGGTAGTTCCGCTGTTTGCAGTTGCGGACGTGTTACCCGTTGAAGGCGTGCTGCTCGCCGTGGTTGACGTTCCAATGCTGCCGCTGTTGGAAGGCGTGCATGGGGCAACAGTGGTCGAAGTTCCGGTTGTGGTTTGGGTGGTGCCCTGAGTACCGCCGGTTACCGATCCCGCGCTGCCGGCAACACCCGGTGTTCCCTGGGTTGCCGCAGGGTTGCCGGTGGCGGGAGTTCCGGGCTGGGTAGTTTGCAATGTGCCCATTGAACCTGACCCTGTGGTTGAGCCGGTTCCTGTGGTGGAAGTCGTTCCTGTCTGGGTTGAGGTGGTTCCGGGCTGTGTGCTGGTTGTACCCTGGCTTGTGCTTGTAGTCGAGCTTGGTGTCGCCGGACTTGGTGTGACAGAGCCCGTGCTTTGTGCCATGGCAATGCCCACTGACAGTGCAAACACTGATGTCGCTAGTAAAATCTTGCGCATAGAAAGCTGCTCCTTGTGTACTTGCGTGTCCGGGGTTTCCGGCCACAAAATGTAAGTCGCTCAAAACCTTCGGTTAAATATGGGATGCAGTTCCCAGGAAAGCGGATGTCGCAGGCAAAGTTGCTGGCCGTATAATTTGCGCCTCTCTCGGCATCAAACATCCGCGCTTTCCTGCCCGCTGTCTCACGCGGTGGACCGCAATGGACAAAGATAGGGGTTTGCTTCTATTCTTCCGCGTGTACTTACAATAAAATGTGAAGCTCACATCGTAAGCTGATCGAGCACTTGTACTCGCCGGATTCGTATCGTTTTTATTGTCTTTGAAGGGGAAGAGACTTGAATTCATCGTTTTTTCGTAGCCGCATGCGGCTCGGTTTTTTGTTGGCTCTGGTTGTGTTCTGCATTGTTCTTACCGGAAAATCCTTTGCCCAGGATTCCGATCTCTCGGCCAATGAGATCATTCAGATTCTCGAAAGAATCCCGATGTTCTCGCTGAGGCCAAAGCTGAAATCGTGAGTCAGCTGCGCGATCGTGGTTACAACGTCTCTGAGAGAGATATAACGGATGATCGTCTCTTTAATCAGATCCGCTCAGACGATCGCGTTCGTCAGCTCGCTGCCAACGAACTGGCCAAGCGCGGTTTCGGCCCACCTCAGGAAAATGAGCAGATGCCTGACGAGCAGATTGTTCCGTCAGGCCAGCAACCTACCCCGCAAAACAATCAGCAAATGGGCCAGCAAGGTGGTCAACAGAATAATCAGTCATTTCCGCAAAGCACTCAACGCCAGGGCACTGCCGGACAGCAAGGAATGCAGGGCGGCCAGCGGGGAATGAACGGTCAGGCGCGTCCGCGACGGCCTCAAAATGAAAAAGGCCCCACGCAGGAACAATATCCTCTACGCAACCTGCCCGGCTTTGCGCGATCTTTATACTCAAGCCACGGTGGACGAAACAAAACTGGAGCGCTTTGGCGCCGCTCTCTTTCGCAACAGCGCCGCCGTTGCCGATAAATCCACTCTGAGCGTTCCGGTTGGTCCGGATTATATTCTCGGTCCCGGCGACGAACTCGTGATCGATTATTGGGGAACATCGTCACAACATATTCAACGCTCAGTCGACCGCGAAGGCCGCGTTTCCATTCCTGAAGCCGGCTCCGTCGTGGTTGCTGGCCGTACCCTCGGTGAAGTGGAGCAGACCGTCCAGAAGATGCTGAGCCACCAGTTGCGTGGGATTTCCGTGGATGTGACCCTGGGCAAGCTGCGTACTGTTCGCGTCTACGTTGTGGGTGACGTAAAGAATCCAGCCGCTTATGACATCAGTTCGCTCTCCACTGCTTTAAGCGCGTTGATCGCCGCTGGAGGCCCGACGGAGACGGGCTCGTATCGCACGGTAAAGCACTTCCGCGGCAAGGCTCTGGTGGAGGAAGTCGATCTTTACGACCTCATGTTGAAGGGCGTGAGCTCGAGTGAAGTGCACATTGAGTCTGGCGACAGCATCCTGGTTCCGCCCATCGGTCCGCAAGTCACTGTGGCGGGCAAAGTCCGCCGGCCAGCAATTTACGAGCTCCGAAAAGAGCAAACGCTGGACCAGATCCTTGACTTGGCCGGCGGCGTTCCGGTTACTGGAGAGTTGAGCCGGATCAGAGTTGAGCGCGTTCAGGCGCACGAGCGCAAAGAGATGATGAGCGTCAACGTGTCTGGCGGAGCGGGAACTCAGGCTGCCGATGACGCGTTCAAAAGGTTCCGCATACAGGATGGCGACATCGTCACCGTCCTTCCCATTCTTCCGTACAGCAATCGCGCCGTTTACCTTGAAGGACACGTCTTCCGTCCGGGAAAGTCTTCTTTCAAAGACGGCGAGAAAGTTACCGATCTCGTCTCTTCCTATGACGATCTTTTGCCTGAACCTGCAGACCGCGCAGAGATTGTCCGCCTTCATCTCCCCGACTTCACTCCGTTTGTAATTCCTTTCAACCTCCCTGACGTTCTTTCGAAAAAAGTTGAGGCTCCCAGCCTGGAGCCCTTCGATACCGTCCGTATTTTTGGCCGTTATGAGACCGATGGACCCAAAGTTGCCATTTTTGGCGAAGTTATGCGCCCCGGCGAATACCCATTATCGGAAAGAATGACCGCCGCCGATCTTCTGCGTATGGCTGGAGGCTTTAAGCGCTCTGCATATCAGCAGGCAGCGGATCTCACCAGCTATTCCGTCATCGATGGCGACCATGTTGATTTGGACCACCGGGATATTCCCATCGGACGCGCTCTGGCTGGCGAAGCTGATACAGATGTTCTGCTTAAACCGGGAGATGTTCTTACAATCCGGCAGATCGGTGGTTGGAATGATATCGGCGGCGCTGTTTCTGTCACTGGTGAGGTAACGCACCCAGGCCGTTATGGCATTCAGCGCGGCGAGCATCTCAGCTCCATCCTGAAGCGCGCGGGCGGCTTCTCCAGTGAAGCGTATCCTTATGCTGCCATTCTGGATCGCGCTCAGGTTCGCGAGGCCGCAGCCAAAAGCCGCGAGGAGATGGTTACTCAGATTCAGGGGCAGACTATTGGCGCGCCCGGCTCAACCGGATCTTCGTCTTCTTCATCGTCGCGGAACAACAACGCTCTCGCTCAGGAGCGCGAACGCCAGCAGCTGCTTGCCAAATTGAAACAGCTTCAGCCCAACGGCCGCCTCTCGATTCATGTAACCTCACAAATTGAAAAGTGGGAGGGCACGCCCTCGGATGTAGAAGTCCGCGCAGGTGATACGCTTTATATCCCCAAGCGGCCAACATTTGTTATGGTGGCAGGCCAGGTTTATAGCCCAATCGCCATCACGTTCAGTGCCGGGAAACACGCTGGCTGGTATCTCAAGCAAGCGGGCGGTCCAACCTCTCTCGCTAATAAAAAAGAGATCTTCGTCGTCCGCGCCAACGGAACAGTGGTGGGCCGCGGCTCTGGAGACTGGTGGTCCGGCAATGTTTTAGGAACAACCCTGCAAGCCGGAGACACCGTTTTCGTTCCAGAGAAGGGCGCGGGCTCGGGGATTTACAAAAACCTCGCCCAGACGATTTCATTGCTTTCCGGCGCCGCCGTTGCCGTGAGTGTTATCAAAAGTTTCTAACCGAAAGAATGAGTTGACCCGAATGGGAAATTGCAGGCTTGCTCTTTTACCAGTCATTCTCTTCGCAGCTTCGGCAGCCTGGGGGCAGTCGAGTAGCACTACGGCGCCGCCTTCGGCGCCAAAACCGACGCCCACGCCGGTACATAGCAACGATTCTCGCTATGCCAGTGACAATCCTGTGAAATTCCTGCGCAACCTTGCGCATGATCAGAAAACTATCTGGACCAGTCCTTTTAAAGTCCGTATTGAAGATTTGAATTGGCTCGTCCCGCTCACTGGAGTGAGCGTTGGTCTTATTAATGCCGATGCAGAGCTGTCATCGCGTATCGAAGGCACCAGTTCACTGGGAAAACACTCGAGCTCCGTCTCCAACGGAGGCATTGCTCTGATGCTTGGCGGGAGCGGCTCTCTATATTTGCTGGGCAAATACACTGGCGATCAACATAAACAGGAAACTGGTATTCTTGCCGTTGAGGCTGCTACTAATGCGCTGGTCGTGAGTGAGGTTTTAAAGGTTGTCACGCAACGGGCCCGCCCCGATGACGGCAACCATAAAGGCGAGTTCTTCAACAGCACGTCGATTTCTAATTCATCGTTTCCTTCGTTGCATGCCATGGTTGCATGGTCCGCTGCCAGCGTTTTGGCGCATGAATATACTGGCCCAGTCTCGAAGGTTTTGTTCTATGGGCTTGCTACAACCATTAGCGCCGCCCGCGTAGCTGGCCGCGACCATTTTCCCAGCGACGTAGTGGTTGGGAGCGCTATGGGATGGCTGATTGGATGGCAAGCGTATAAATCGCACCACAATCCCGAACTGCCGGGCGCAGGTTACGGAAACTTTGTCCGCGATCCCGGACCTGAAGGGTTCCCTCGGGCGGAGCGCGGTTCACCATACGTTCCCATTGATAGCTGGGTCTATCCTGCGTTTGATCGCCTCGCCGCGTTGGGAGTGCTCCACAGCGGAATTGTTGGGCTCAGGCCGTGGACGCGCAGTGAATGCAGCCGTCTTCTCGAAGAAATATCGGGTGAAGTCGATCAGTCCAATCCCGACGAAGCATACCTGATCTACTCGTCACTAGAGCGCGAATTCGCCGCGCGATTGAGGGACGAAGACGCTGACAATATCAGGCTGGATTCCGTGTACGCTCGCACTACGTCCATCTCTGGCCCTCCGCTCACCGATAGTTATCATTTCGGCCAGACCATCGTGAACGATAATGGACGGCCCTTCCAGCGCGGTACCAACGGATTGGCCGGATTTTCTTCCAGCGGCGTTGCTGGCGCGCTTGCATTCTCTGTTACCGGTGAGTATGAACACGCTCCTTCAGCCGCGGGTTATTCGCAAGCTGTACAGGATGCTATTCAAATCACCGACTTCAAAGGCCCGCAGCCGGCTTCACCCATTCCTGCTTTTAATCAGTTCCGATTGATCGATGCTTCTATTTCTCTAAACATTAAAGGCTGGCAGACCTCATTCGGCAAACAGACTCTGTGGCTCAGTCCCACACAGGATCCTTTCCTGTGGAGCAACAACGCTGAGCCTCTCTATATGCTGCGTGTCGACCAGACTCATCCGTCGAAATTCCCGTGGATTCTAGGCAAGCTGCTGGGGCCATTCCGTACCGAGTACTGGGTTGGCAAAATGACTGGCTCCCATTGGAACAATACTCAGGATCCAGCGATTGGAGAAGTTTTCCGTTTGGGCCGTACCCTCCCGCAGCAGCCCTTGGTCAATGGTTTCAAGGTCAACTTCAAGCCGACATCCAATTTTGAATTTGGCGTCGGCCGTACAGGCATGTTTGGCGGCCCTGATTTTCCAATTACAGCCTCATCGGTCAAACATTCCTTATTTTCAGCCGGCAACTCCACTGGCCGCGGCAATGACCCTGGTGACCGCCGTTCCACCTTTGATTTCACCTATCGGCTACCCGGTTTTAGAAAGTGGCTGACCCTCTACGATGACTCTTTTGTCGAGGATGAAATTTCGCCCATCGGCTACCCGCGCCGTTCTGCCCATACTCCCGGACTCTATCTTTCTCAGGTGCCTGGAGTGCCGCATCTGGATATGCGCGTTGAAGCTTCTTACACTAATCTTCCCGGGCTGATTCAACCACTGAACGGCGGTTTCTTCTACTGGAATGACCGCTATCTGGATGGCTATACGAATAAAGGCTTTATCATTGGCGACGCCACGGTCGGACGGCAGGGAATTGCGTTGCGCGCCAGCACCACCTATTGGGCTGCCTCAGATAAAACGGTCCAGTTCGGTTACCGTAGTGAAGTTGCCGATAGCATGTTTCTTCAGGGAGGAAATCTCAGGGACCTGTATCTCAAATCAGAATGGGCCTTGAGTCCCAAACTCTCGCTTTCCAGCTTTTTGCAATACGAGTATTGGAATTTCCCGCTCTTGAGCGCCGGTAAAAAACAGAATGATTTCACCGCGTCATTTCAATTAACATATTGGCCGCATTGGAGATTGAAACGTGGAAGCTAGGGGCCAGGCTACCGTACCCATTTACGCCCCCTCCATCCATCCGGAATTGGAGAAGCGATACTCGCCTGGGCCAACCGAACCTGACGATCGAAAGGGCGAAAAACTCTGGGTCCTTTGGCGATCGCGCCGGTTCCTCTGGGGCGTGACCTGGAAAACTTTCGTCGCTTCCATAGTGCTGGCTTTTTTGGTCCCATCGCACTACAAATCCGCCGTGAGATTTGTTCCCGGAGAAAATTCCACTAGCAGCGGTAGCAGTACCATGATGGGCCTTTTGAGCAAGGCTCTTGGCAGTGACAATTCAAGTACTGGATTCGGGCTGGATGCTGCCAGTTTACTCGGCGCCAAAACGCCCGGCGCATTTTACGTTGAAGTCCTGAAGAGCCGTACCGTTCAGGACCGGCTGATCAACCGCTTCGATCTGCGCGCCCGCTATGGCAAAAGCACCTACTTTGAAGCACGCAAAAAGCTGGCCAGGTTTACTGACATAGAAGAAGACAAAAAGAGCGGGGTGATCACGCTCACCGTCACTGACTATGAGCCAAAAATGGCCGCGCAGATTGCTAATGCTTACGTTGACGAATTGAACCGGCTGGCCGTCGATCTCAACACTTCTTCAGCGCATCGCGAACGCCAGTTCCTTGAGGAACGGCTTGCTACTGCGAAGCAGGATTTAGCTCGCGCCTCGGCAGTCTTGAGCCAGTTCACCAGCAAAAACTCCATGGTCGATCCCCAGAATGAAGGCCGCGCCGTAATGGATGCCGCCGCCCGCATGCAGGGCGAACTGATCGCGAGTGAAACCGAGCTAAAAGGCTTGCAACAGATTTATTCTGATGACAATGTTCGCGTGCGCACGCTCAAGGCGCGCATGGCGGAACTACAGTCGCAACTCAAAAAGCTTGTCGGGCAAAATAATGACGCGTCTGCGCAGGATACAGTCGGTTGGTCCGCGCCTTATCCTTCCATGCATACGCTGCCGGGTCTCGGCTCGCGCTATGCGGAACTATACCGCGAGGCCAAGATTCAGGAAGCGGTTTACGCCTTCGTTACCCAGCAATTCGAGATGGCCAAGATTCAGGAAGCAAAAGAGCTGCCCATCGTCCGCGTAATGGATGCAGGAGTTGCCCCTGAGAAACGTTCTAGCCCTGTTCGTAGTCTGATTGTTGCTGGCAGCGTTTTCGGAGCATTTCTTTTGGCGTGCTTGTGGGTTGTAGGGAAGTATCGTTGGCAGCAGATTCCGGTTGATGATTCTTACCGTCTGCTGGCGGCTGATGTTGCAGGAGAATTCCGCTCTCTATTTGCAAAGTTGCAGCGCAGTAACAGATAGGAAACAGTTGAATCAAATTCTGAGTAGGAGTATTCATGGCTCCCGGATACGAAGGTCGAGAATGGGAATCTCACCAGGAAGTCGATCGAACCATCAGGCGGTATTTTCACGATCTCACCGATCTGGTCTCTCAGCTGCCCTACAACTCCATTACTAGAATTGTCTCTACTTTTCTCGAGGCTTTCGCAGAACAGCGTACTGTATACGTCTTCGGTAACGGTGGCAGTGCCGCCAGCGCCTCACATTTGATGTGCGACATCAATAAAGGAGCCAGCGCCGGCGAAGGAAAGCGTCCCCGGGTCATGGCTCTCACTGACAATGCTTCACTCATTACCGCGTGGGCCAATGACTTCGGCTATGAACGCATCTTTTCTGAGCAGCTAAAGACTTTCATAAAGCCGCGAGATGTAGCTTTCGCTATCAGCACTAGCGGCGATTCTCCGAATGTTTTGCTGGCGCTGGAAACGGCCAGAGAATACGGAGCCATGACTGTTGGCCTGGGCGGCTGCCAGGGCGGCCAAATGAAGTCGCTGTGCGACGTTTGCGCCATTATCCCATCAGATAACGTTCAACTGGTTGAAGATCTTCACCATGCCATGATTCATTCGATCTTTGTCGCCGTGCGAGAAAATTTGATCGCCGGAACTGCAAAAGCCTTGGTAGCTCGGGCGGCGTCGTTTTAGGGTTCTGCATGAAAATTGCCTTTGACTTGCGGAGAATCGGCAATCCGGGAATCGGCAGGTACATGAAGTGCCTGGCCGAATCCGTCATCGCGCAGGCTCCGGAACACGAGTATCTGCTCATCCTGCCGCCGCAGAGCGAGCACCTGGTTCATGCGCCGAACGCGCAAAAACTCTGCACCGGCCTTAAGTACTATTCGTTTCGCGAGCAATTTGAGCTGCCGCGAATTCTCAGTCGCTACAAAGTCGATCTGTTGCACTCTCCGCATTTCCTTCTGCCGCTGCTGCGCCCATGTCCCGCCGTCGCCACCATTCATGACGTGATCTATTTGGCTTGCCCCGAAGACCTTCCATCATTCGCTGGACGCCTTTATTATCGCACCATGATGAATGCCTGTTCCCGCATGGCCACTCGCATCGTTACTGATTCCGAGCATTCCAAAGCTGAAATCATTCGCTATCTGAATGCCGATCCGGAAAAGATTGAGGTTGTTTACCCGGCGGTCGATCCCTTCTTTCAATCTAAACCCGGTCCCGCGGACTTTGCTTCAACACGTTCCAAATTCGGCATTGATCGCGATTACATGTTGTGCGTAGGCATCTATAAGCTACGCAAGAACCACGCGGGATTATTGAAGGCGTTTCAACTTCTACTCAAGGGTGGGATCCAGTCACAACTTGTGATCGCCGGACCCATGGCCGAAGGCGAGCCCGTTCTTCGCGGCCTTGCCCAGGAACTTGGGATTGCGCAGCACGTCATCTTGACCGGTTTTGTCACGGACGCCGATCTTCGCGCACTTTATTCCGGCGCTCGTGTCTACGTTTGCCCGTCGCTCTATGAAGGATTCGGTTTCACCGTGCTTGAAGCTATGGCTTGTGGAACGCCCGTCATCTGTTCATCCTCAACCTCGCTGCCGGAAGTTGCAGGCAAAGCAGCGCTCTACTTTGATCCTCATAAGCCGGAAGAAATGGCGGTCCAGCTTCGCACCGCCTTTTCTGACGACACAGCGCGGGCATCTTTGATTGCAAATGGCCGCAGCAACCTGCTCCGATTCAGTTGGGAAGAAACAGCCCGGCAAACGCTCGCGGTCTATTACCATGCTTTGCAGCTGCCACTGCCAAAAGCGGTCTACGCATGAAGACCGGTGGCAATCATGGATCTCTGAAAATCGCGTTTGATGCCTCTTCGTTCAAACCGCAATACAACCACCACGGAATCCAGGTCTACACACGCAACCTGCTGGCTGCTCTCCAACGAATAGCTGGACCGAGTGGAACGGAGATTCGGCCCTTTCTCCCTTCAACAGAGGATTTCGCAACCACTAAATTTACGAAAGAGCCGGGTTTTTATTCGCGCAAATCATCTTTAATGCGATTCGATCGGCTCTGGCGTTATGGCGGCGCAACCGCCGCTGCTTTTCTTGATGGCGCTGATATCATGCTGAATCCTAACGGCGCTTCGCTGCCCATCAACACTTTGCTGCCGACTGTAACCACCATTCACGACCTCACTCCCATGGTAATGCCGTGTTTCCCCAGGCGCATCGCATTCTTCTTGAAGTTTCTGCTGGGACGCTCCGCGGAATCGTCAGCCGCGATTATTACTGTCTCAGAAAACTCCCGACAGGATCTCATTCGCATTTGCGGCGTTCCTGAGTCGAAAGTGCATGTAGTATATGAAGGTTACGACCGTGCATTCTTCAATGCTGCTCCACCAGGGCCGGCGTTGCTTGAGCAATTGCTTTTCCGCCTGGAAATCAATCGGCCGTACATTCTTCACCATGGTGCAATTCAGCCTCGTAAGAATCTTCCTCGGCTCATCGCTGCTTATCGGCGCATGCTTGCGAGAAGTCCGCGACTCGATTTTGATTTGGTACTGGCCGGCCCTCTGGCATGGCAACATGAAGAAACGCTCAATGCCGTTCAAGATGATAACGCCGGCAAAGCCAAAGTCGTTTTGACCGGTGCGCTCAATGATTGCGACTTGTCTCTGCTGGTGCGCGGCGCTTCCCTGGAAGTTATTCCGTCGCTCTATGAAGGCTTCTGTCTTCCCATGATCGAAGCCATGGCCTCTGGTGTTCCCACAATCGCTGCCAACACTTCGTGCTTGCCGGAAATATCCGGCGGCGTTCTGCGTTATTTCGACCCCATTTCCGTTGAGCAGATGGCGGACTGCATGGCCGAAACTTTGTTATCGAGCGATCTACGAGCTGAGCTCGCTGGCCGTGGCCGTGAACGCGCACAGCACTTCAACTGGGAATTGTGCGCTGAAGAGACTTTAAGTGTAGTGGAGCAAGTTGCGCGCAGGCGCGAAGTGCATTCCCGTGCAGCAGGAGCTGCGTTGTGAAGATCGCCGTAGACTCATGGACGCTGGCCAACCGCTTTCGTTGCCAGGGAACTTATGTCTACACGCAGAACCTGCTTCGTGAATTTAAGAAGCTTGTCCGCAAAGAGATCGCAGTTCGCTTCTCGCTTTTCGCTTCCAACCGAAACGGCAATGATGCTGTCCACATTGCTCCAGAGGACGGCTTTGAGCTTTGCTCATCGGCGTTGCTCGATCACGATCGCCTCTGGCGCTTTGGCGGCGCGGGCCTCTCCGCTTCGCGGGCGCATGCCGATGTGATGTTTATCCCCACGGCTGCCACTTTACCTGTGGGCCGTGTGCCTGCGGTTTGTACGATTCATGATGTCACGCCCATCACCATGCCGTCGCATTCGGCTGGCGTTGGCGCAATGCAGCGCCTCTTGCTCAAGGGCTGTGCGCGCTTCTCCCATACGATCATTACGTCTTCAGAGTGCTCAAAGAAAGATATCGTCATGCACCTAGGCGTGCCTGAGGAAAAAGTTGTGGTGATTCATGATGGCTGTGACCAGTCGCTTTTCAACGCCAATCCACCGGACATGGCTGCTTTTGCCGCTTTACGTGCTCGCCTGGGAATTAAAAAGCCGTACCTGCTTCATCACGGAAC
>CAVSYO010000003.1:0-392470 GCA_963732195.1 Terriglobia bacterium
TTCTCGCCCGCGAACTCCGCCAATCCAAACGCCTCCAGAAATTTTTCGATTCCCTTCCCGAATCCTCGCGCCACCAGATCGACCGCGAAGTCCGCGAAGTCAAAAAAGAAGAGACGCGCCTGCGCCGCGCGCAGCACGCCGCTGAATATCTGATGGAAGCCATGGAAGCCGAACTCGACCCGCCGCCGCTGATGAAGGCTGCCTTCGCCCGCAACGCCAAAGCCCGCCAGGGATGGGAACTCATGCCGCAATCACTCCGACGCCAATACCTTATCGATATCTTCCGCAGCCGCTTCCCTGAGACTCGTCTTCTCCATCTTGAAAATGCCCTGCGTGAAAGCGCCCGCTACGCTGGCCAAAACGCGAACTCGATTGATCAGTGAAAATCCGTGTAATCCGTGTCATCAGCGGTAAGGTTTTTTTGATTTAGTCGCTGCCTGGAACCTGTCATGTTGAGCGAAGCACGAGCGTCCAGCGTGTCCCGCTAGCCACATTGTCCTCTTCCGCCCACATTCCTTGAAAAAGTCGTCGCCACAACTCCCATTAAATCAGCAGCTTAAACATTGGCCGCCCGCCTGCATTGACCCATATAGCTGCAACCGCAGCGGAGGCCAAACGCCATGATGCACACCACATCAACCCATCAGAACCAAGTCCAGAGAAGCCTGGTTCCCATGTTGCGCACCTGGACGCGCAGCATCGGCTGGACAGTACTGCTCTCCGCGCTTCTGGCTGTGCTGTTCGCACTTTTGCTCGACGGCTGTTCCGGCGTGCACTAGCCTTCACCTGATGCCGGAGTTTTTTGCCGAGCGCGCAGGATTTAGAACCGCCTGTCATTAAGCGACCTGTCAATACCCCTTAGAAAAGGCAACAACTGCAAAACACCCGCAACTAAATTCCTTAAGGAGTAAGGAGGAGAGTTATGGGTGCAATTATCGGCTGGATCATCTTTGGTCTGATCGCCGGCGCGATCGCAAAGCTTCTCATGCCCGGCCGCGATCCTGGGGGTATGATCGTGACCATGCTGCTTGGAATTGGCGGGGCATTGGTCGGCGGATTCATTGGCAGGGCGCTCTGGGGAAGCTCGGGAGCAAACGATTGGAGCATAGGAAGCTTTGTTCTGGCGATTGCCGGCGCCATATTGCTGCTGTTCCTTTACCGCATGTTTCGAGGCCGTGGCACAGGCGCCACCATCGATCGCGGCAAGCGCGCAGCGTAAATAACCTTCGTAAAAAGCAGACTGGAAGTCGCGCACCCGTGGCGCGAGGTGCGATTGGAGTTCAGGGACTGCGCTGTCACGATGTTCCTGTGTCCCGAGTTCTGCAATTCAGCCTTTCAAAAACGCCCCTCCCGGGCAAACCAGGGCTTTGTGGCTTCATCTATCCAAAGTGGAGGTGCACCATGGTTCGCTTTCAGTGTGAAAGTTGCGGGCGTTTAAAAGGGGACGGCGAGGTTTGGATTCTCGGCTTTGCTGCCGAAAATATAGGCGTCACTTCGGCGCGCCGTGAGATTTCCATTGCCAGTTCCTGGGACCGCCCTCGAGCCGTGGAGGCACTCGCTGTCCATTTCTGCTCAGACGAATGCCGGGTTACGTATATGAGTGCCTTGTTTGGCGACACTCCGGAAACCCTTGACGGATCCGCTACTTCAACCAAGCGTCGAATCAAACGCTTTGTTCCCGGTGCGGTAGTCGATACAGTTGTCTCGGAGAAGTCTCGCCCTAAGACTACTCGTCGCACCACATCTCGCCGCAAGACCGCTTGATTCTTGATTTCGATTCGCCGGCACGGCAGTTCCATCGCCTTCAGGGAAACCCTGTGCTATGACTTTCTTTTGCGGCCTGCGCGTCCTTTGCGGTCAAGCTTTGGCTAAAAGCCATCTGGGTTCATCTGCGCAAATCTGCGGCAAGAAATTTTTGGAATTCGTGTTCACTCGCGCAATTTGCGGCCAATAAAAAAAGCCAGGCTCTTTTCAGAACCTGGCCTGCGCGTCACCGCTATTTCTTGCCACTGTCTCCTCCCCTACTGCTGAGGATTGCTTGCCGGCGCCGTCGGCGCTGCGGGCTCGCTGGTCGCCACTACCGGAACTGGTTCTGACTTGATCTTTACTGTGGTCAAGATCCGTTCCAGTTTGTCAAAGACCTGCAGATGGTCTACCGGCTTCGTGGTTCCCGGAGCATCTTCCACACCCAGCGCAAACTCATAGCACGCGCCGTTTTCAAAGTGATGGTAGTAGCGCGCCTCGCTCTGATCGGTGAAACTCTCCGTCTTGGCAAATTCCACACCCAGAATGTTGGTCTTGGCCGGCACAATGGAGTCATCGTCAGCATCCACCGGTGGATTGGTTGAGGCTTCTGTCGGCTCCGGCACAGTGGCAAACTTGTTGCACTGCTCCGCCGTCACACCCCTATTCACGCTCGTCTTGAAGTATGACGATGCGCGCGTTCCTGGCAGCACCAGCGTAGTCAGCGTTTCTCCGCCGGGATCGGCAAAGTTCATCGCCACCGGATCAGGCCATGCCGAATCTTTGTTGTCCGCGTCCGGCGTCAGCATCGTATAGGTCTTGGGATAGCGGAACGAAATGCCGTACGTGCTGTTCTTGTAGGTTGCGGTTGAGGCGCGCTTGATCGCCTTTTTCTTCTCGCTCACCGCTTCCACTTTCTTCTCCAGTTGATCCACCGGCTGGCTTGTTGCCGCGATTGGGCTTGCCGTGTTCGGCCCAGAAACGTTCTGGCTTGCAGGGTTCACTTGCGCATTCTTATTGCTGGCTTTGGAACAGCCGTTAAAGTCGAGCACTACCATCAGCGCCAGTACAGCGGTTGCCGCTGCGGTGGCTGCGCCGCCAATCATCCGTGCCCGCCTGGTTGAACTGCTATTGACTGGAGTTGCGTTGAAAGATTTCAGGTCTGCCATGTTTGTTTCACCTCCGCCGCCCTCAGGCAGCACTCTTCTCTATGGCACGGAGGCGGCCATTCACAAATCGCTTGATTCTATGCCGGTTAGCACGCCTTAGGATTCACGTGGCGCGTGCTGCCGAAAACACGCTGTGTGCGCGGTGACACAGTTCTGCTGAATTTGAAATGAAAAATGGCTGATTGACGCACGCGGCCCGGTTCTTACTTCGCTTTAGTCCACACCACATCTTCATTATTCCTGCGATCGATGAGCGTAATCACCCTGACGTCATCGCTGTGACCAAACAGGGTGCGGCCTTCCACGCCTTTGCGAAAGAAAATATCGCTGGCTTCCGGAATGAGTTCTTCCCGCGGTCGTCCATTGCGTGTCGCATACAAATGTCCGGCTTCCACTGCGATCGTCATCGTCCGCTCCGGTCCCAGCTGATACGTCCCGACGTAGTCTGGGAATTTGCTGGTATCGGCTTTGCCCGGCGCAGGATCTTCGTAATAACGCAGCACCTGTCCCGCGACGATCTGCCACTTGCCGCCGCGTCGCATCCATGTATCGGTCTCATGGTAGCGGGCCGTCATGTTTTGCCCAAAGATCGTTTCTGTTTCGTCCAGGTCATAGCTCAGGATTGCCACGTCGCCTTCAATGTGGCTTTGCGGTCGCACCAGCTTGATCGTGCCGGAATAACCTTTTGGCATCGGCTGGATATCCTTTACCAGCGCAGCTTTGTTCATGTTGCGGCCTTTCTCGTCAAAGAACATGGCATCGTCGGCAAAATATTTCTTGAACGGATCCTGGTTCCCGGCAGCGACAGAGTCAAACAATTCCTGCGTACGCCGCACCAATTCGTCCTGCGTGATTTTCGGTTCATCGGCCAGGCTGTGTAGAGCAAACGCCGCACCGCCCGCCAATAGAATGATGGCAAGGATTTTTTTCATCATTAGGCCTTTCGCTACCGTGGAAATACATTGCACGCAACACACGGCGACATAGTCACTCTTTCGAAAAGAATGTAGCACCGCCGAGTTCACGACCACCAGAGTGTTGCCTTTCATCGCGCTGATGCCCGTCAGCAGCTCCGTCCAGCGCAGCTGAAGTTTTTTTATGGTCCTTCTAACCAATTTTGGTGAAACGGACGGCCTGCTCCAGTCACTATTTCTACAGCAAGCCGCTTCTGGGAGAAATCCCAACCACATTTTTGTGCTGCTCTGCAAATTTATTGCACCCTGTTAGACATCTGTCGTGTCTATAAGGTCATTAGCGGGCGGGCCCCGATTAAAACCGTTTTGCACCTTTTTACGTACGTTCACCAGGATGAGGGAGTTTTTAGATGTTCCGCAGTAGAAACAAACAGAAAACCATTGAACGGGCCACCGAATACGCCAGCTGCAAAGATTTTAAGCAGATTTTCACTGAAGACATGGTCGGGCTGCACCGTCTCGCCTTTTTGCTGACTGCGGACCACGCTAAAGCCGAACAATGCTTTGTGGCGGGCCTGGAAGATAGCATCCACGGCAACCCTGTTTTCCGGCAATGGGCGCGCGCGTGGAGCAAACGGGCCATTATTCAGAGTGCTATCAAAGCCGTTGCACCCATACCTGCACGCCATGGTGCAATCCCGGAAACGGCAGACGCGCATTGGCAGAACGGGAATGACGTTGAGAGCATTGCCGCTGTTGTGGCGTCCTGGGAGCCATTTGAGAGATTTGTATTCGTAATGGCGGTGCTGGAAGGTTATGGACTGCGCGAGTGCGCTGCTCTGCTGGCTTGCCCTGTGCAGGATGTGATAGCTGCAAAATCATTGGCGATGCAGCGTCTGGCGGGCCAATCAGGCACGGAGATTGTTTCTCCAGATCGCGAGTATGTTCGCCGAAACAAGGGCTTTGCCCAGGCCCAGGTGGCATAAGACCCCTTATAAACACCACTTTAAAGATTTGCGATGACTGAATCATTCTAGGTCTGGACTGCCAAGGGACCGATGACATTTTAGTTGCGGTCGCCGGGTGTCAACGAAATTGAATGGTGTCGTCAATCACCATTTCCGTTGTGGGCGCCCGTGCAATCGTCGCGTGAAAGTTATTAGAACCGGACACTGCGCGACATCCTGCCCTTAACTCTAACGTTGCACCGGTGCCCTCAACGCCTTAAAAAACTACATGGCCGGTTCCCTGTTATGAAATCACCGCCCACATTGCTCGATACGCTGAGCAGAATCGTTCAGTGTCTTGGGGTGAATCGCCCGGCAATCGTGCCCGAACGTTCTGCTATGAATGTGAACTCCCTGCTGCAACAAATATCAAGTCTTTGTCCAGGTTGCTGAAGGCGAACCACAACAGCGTTTACGCCAGAGAAAGCAATATATATCCCGCACCAGCCCACGTTGCGAACACGGCTGCCGTGAGTGCGATCCGGAATGAAAAACTATCAAGAATGCGATTATTTTTGCCGTCAAACATATAAGCTCCAGAATCCTTTGAGGTTTCAATTTTGGAATCCCAGCTTTTGTGCTGTTGGTTCCTGTCGTTGGTAATCGCACCTGCCATGCCAAACTCGCTGAGCGACGTAAATGATTGAATCTAAGCAGACATGTGACGGCAGGATTGACGGGTTGGATTCAGCGGGTGTTCGCTTTCGGCATTGCACTGTTCGCGAATGAACACTAGCGCAAGCCCCCGTATTTATTGGCGATTTCCCGGCTGACCTTTTGGCGCCGTAGCCGTCTAAAAACGGGGGCGCAACATAAGATTTTTCTTTCTAATACAGGACGATCATCCCCGAAAGGGCATGAGCGAGCCGACGCTTTCACCCAGCGGACTTGCTTCCATATTTGTGTCTTGACCATTTCCGCAACCTGGCACTCGGTTAAAATCAAAGAGTATTGAATCGCTCCAACCAGTTAAGTAACGCGCCCGGTCCTCATACTCTTCAGTTTTTTCTGGACTTGCCACAATTCCGCAAAGACCCGCTTGGCGGCTTCTTTCGCTCTGCTCTTACCTATGGTGACGTGGTTCGTTATCGCGGCGTCTGGGTGACGCATCAGTTGAGCCATCCTGACCACATTCAGCAGGTGTTGCAAAGCAATGTCGCCAACTATCGCAAAGGCCGAGGTTACAGGATTCTTAAACTCTCTCTGGGTGAAGGCCTGCTGACGAGTGAAGGCGCTCTGTGGGAGCGGCAGCGCAAGATGACGCAGCCGTCATTTCAAGCACAGCAGGTGGCATCGTTCGTCGGCACGATGGCGGAAAATACTTTTGCCATGTTGCGGCGATGGGAGAGCAACGCCGGTCAAAATCAGGTTTTTGACGTGGTTCCGGACTTCATGCGCCTCACTCTGAATATTGCCGCGCAGGTGCTGTTCACTACCAACCTTGAAGCCGATGCCGAATCCATCCGCCGCACGCTCGATATTGGCCGCGACTATTCCGTCGATCGGGCATGGTCAATCTTGCCGCCGCCGTTAAGTATCCCTACGCGACGCAATCGCGAATATCGCGCGGCGCTAGCCCACATTCACGCGATCATTGACCGCATTATTGCCGATCGTCGCCGCCGGCCCGAACGAATCTCTGACCTGCTCACCATGCTGATGGAAGCGCGCGATGAGTGCGGCGCCGCCATGTCTGACAAGCAGCTCCGCGATGAAGTCATCACTCTGCTTACCGCCGGACATGAAACAACTACTCTGGCGCTGGCCTGGACTTGCTATCTGATCGGCACGCGGCCTGAAGTAGTGGAGCGTATGACCGCCGAAGCGGCGTTCCTCAACGGACGCACTCCGGCTTATGAAGACCTGATGAAGCTGCGCTACTCGCGCATGGTGCTGGAAGAGAGCATGCGCCTGTATCCTCCGGTGTGGACTCTGGCGCGCACCGCCGTGAATGAAGACGAGATCGGCGGCTATCGCGTCCCCGCCGGGTCAGAAATCCTGATCTTTCCTTACATCACGCAACGCCACCCCAAGTGGTGGCAAGATCCCGACGTGTTTCGACCGGAACGCTTCGCGCCGGAAAATTCCGCGGCCCGCCCGCGCTATGCCTATCTACCTTTCGGCGCAGGACCGCGTACATGCATCGGCTTGAACTTTGCCATGACGGAACTTCTGGTTGCGCTCACGTTGATCTTGCAACGCTTCCGCATCACGCTGGCGATTGATCCCGCGAAAGTGCGTCCAGATCCATCGGTTACGTTGCGGCCCGAGCCGGGAGTGCCGGTGCGTCTGGAAAAAATCTCACCACGAAATTAGTTCGCTTCGACCTTGTTCCACTGCCAGTCCGCAAACCGTTTGCGCAGCTCCAGCTTGGATAACTTGCCGGTCGAGGTATGTGGCAGTTCGTCGAGGAATACGAACGCATCCGGCAGTTGCCATTTGGCGAAGCGTGAAGCGAGAAATTCGCGCAGCTCGTCGGGTGTTGCCGTCGCGCCGGCGCGCAGCACCACTGCGGCTACCGGGCGCTCATCCCATTTAGGATGCGGCACGGCAATCACTCCTGCTTCCCGCACAGCCGGATGCGCCACCAAAGCGTTCTCCAGGTCTACTGAGCTGATCCACTCGCCGCCGGACTTGATCAGGTCTTTGGCGCGGTCAGCAATCTGCACATAACCTTCTGCATCAATGGTGGCGATGTCGCCGGTACGCAGCCAGCCGTCGGCTGTCCAGCGGTCTTCGGTTCCGGGAGCATTGAAATAACTTGCTGCAGCCCACGGGCCTTTCACGTGGAGCTCGCCCAGCGTGGTGCCATCCCAGGGAGCTTCGCCGTTGTCATTCACCACGCGTACTTCCATAAATGGCAGCGCCCGTCCCTGCCGGACACGAACGCGATAACGCTCGTCTTCTGTCCATTCCAGCATGTGCGATTTCAACGTAGAACAGACCGCGACTGGCGTTGTTTCCGTCATGCCCCAAACCTGTATGAGCGGCAGACCGCGCGCGTCAAGCTTGCGCACCAACGCTTCCGGCACCGCCGTGCCGCCCACAAAGCCACGAAATTTCGGCGCGATCTTCCACCGCGCAGGCTCTTTTTCCAGCGCGTCTTTTTCCAGAGCTTCCAGAATTCCCGCCCAGACGGTGGGAACAGCTGTTGCCAGTGTGACCTGCTCTGAGCTGAACAGATCAAGGATTGATGCTGCATCGAGCTGGCGGCCGGGCATCAGCAGCTTGCAGCCTAGCATGATGGCCACGTGGGGCAGTCCATGGGCATTGGCGTGGAACATGGGAGCCAAAGCCATGCAGACGTCATGCTGAGAAACACAGAACGCGTCCGGCAGTGAAAAAGCCAGCGCATGCAGAATGAGCGCCCTGTGGGAGTAGAGCACGCCTTTGGAGTTGCCGGTTGTGCCGGAAGTAAAGCACATGGCAGCGGCATCGTCTTCGTCAGCCCGAGGAAATTCATAGTTGCCGCTCGCTGACGACAACAGCTCTTCATAAGTTTCCATGTCCGTCGGCAAAGCCTGCTTGTGCTGGCCCACGATAAACACGCGCTCCAGCTTTACCTTGTCTTTGAACTGTTCGAACAGCGGCAGCAGAACGTCATCCACAATCAGAAAGCGGTCCTGCGCGTGATTCACAATAAAAGCCAGCTCCTGCGGATGTAGACGCAGATTCAGCGTGTGCACCACGCCGCCGGCGCTGGGGACCCCAAAGTAAGCTTCCAGATGAGCAGAATGGTTCCAGCAAAGCGTGGCTACACGATCGCCCGATCGGAGTCCCGCGCGGTGCAGCCCTTCCGCCAGCGCTTTCGTCCGCCGATAAAAATTGAGGTAGGTGTAGCGGTGCAATCCACCATCCGGCATGCGAGAAACGATTTCCACCGCCGGATAGATTTTTGGAATGCGCTCCAGAATTGACTGGAGGGTGAGCGGGTAATCCATCATGGATCCCTTCATGGCAAAACGTCCTCCGGAGCGTTCAAGATTGGCCTGGATACGAATGAAACGCGCCTATACTAGCACGATTCTCCAGCGCGCCTTGTTGCCGGTGGCTTATACTGCTCCCGCCATGAAACTCAATCGCGTCGTTCACTTGTTGTCCCTGACCGTTCTCTGCTCCGCCGCCATGCTGGCGCAAAACAGCTTTACCGTGGGCACCGCCACGGCCACTCCTGGACAAAAAGCTACGGGCACCCTGGAAATTGCCGCGGGCGTTGACCCTGCAACATCGATTCCGGTTGTCGTGGTGCGGGGCGCAAAGCCCGGGCCAGTGCTGGCGCTTGTTTCCGGCGCGCACGGAACTGAATACGCCTCCATCATCGCCCTGGAGAAAGTCATTCAGACTCTTGATCCCGAGCAGGTTTCCGGCACCGTCATCATTCTGCCGCTGGTCAACATCGCTTCCTTCGAACAGAAGGTCCCGCACGTGAATCCAGTGGATGGCAAAAGCATGAACCGCTTTTATCCTGGCAAGCAGGATGGCACCCAGACAGAACGCGTATCTTACGTGATTACAAAACAGGTAGTCGAGCGTTGCGACTATCTTGTCGATTACCACGGCGGGGATATCGACGAAAATCTGCGTCCTTATTCCTACTGGCCGAAATCAGGCGACGCCAAGCATGACGCCATTACGCGAGACATGGTGCTGGCCTTTGGCCTGGACCACGTCATCGTCTGGAGTGATCGCCCTAAAGATCCTGCGGCCTCACGCTATCTGGATAACACTGCCAACACGCGCGGCAAGCCTGCTATCGCCGTGGAAGCTGGGTACTCCGGCACCGTTCAGACTGATGACGTTGCTCTGCTGGCCAATGGTACGCTGAGCCTCATGCGCTATTTAAAGATGCTGCCGGGAGCGCCTACCATGATGGAACATCCGGTATGGTTTGGCAAAGTCGATACCGTGGCCAGCGACCAGCCAGGAATTTTCTATCCTCTGGTGCAGCGCGGAACCTATGTTGAAGCAGGAATGAAGATCGGCTATGTCACCGACTATTTCGGCAAGACAATTTATGAAGCTCACGCACCCGCCGCGGGAGTAGTGCTCTACATCTGCGGAGTGCCTTCCATGAAGAAAGGCGATACGGTAGCAAATATCGGCGAAATTACCAGCAATCCTTAATTTATGTCGCTTCGCTCCAAACCGCTTAGGCATCGTTTTTGTTTGCGATCGGTCTGTCGCCTTGTTATTTGCCGCTCGGCGGCCACGGGCCTCGCGGCTGTTGAAGATTGAATATTTATGTCGCTTCGCTCCAAACCGCTTAGGCATCGTTTTTGTTTGCGATCGGTCTGTTGCCTTGTTATTTGCCGCTCGGCGGCCACGGGCCTCGCGGCTGTTGAAGATTGAATATTTATGTCGCTTCGCTCCAAACCGCTTAGGCATCGTTTTTGTTTGCGATCGGTCTGTTGCCTTGTTATTTGCCGCTCGGCGGCCACGGGCCTCGCGGCTGTTGAAGATTAAATATCTATGTCGCTTCGCTCCAAACCGCTTAGGCATCGTTTTTGTTTGCGATCGGTCTGTTGCCTTGTTATTTGCCGCTCGGCGGCCACGGGCCTCGCGGCTGTTGAAGATTAAATATCTATGTCGCTTCGCTCCAAACCGCTTAGGCATCGCTTCTGTTTGCAAATAGGTCTATTGCCTTGTTATTTGCCGCTCGGCGGCCACGGGCCTCGCGGCTGTTGAAGATTGAGACATACTCACCGGTCTGAGCGTTTGAACTGCCACCGCTGGATGAAGTAGATGCACCACAGGGCCAGAGCAAACGCCAGCAGGAAAATCCCGCCGCTGGGATCGCCGCGAAAGAGCAACCAGACGATTTTGTGGTTCTCAATCTTGAACAGGCCAGCCATGAAGGTGTAAAAAGTTGCCATCCACAAAAACTTTGTATGCGCCGGCAGTGGCGTGGTGCGGGTGCGGGCGTAGAGATAGAACAGCCAGAAGAACACCGCCATCGCGATGAATATTGGTCCCCGAACACCGAAATTGCCGCCGGTTTTGCTCCAGACAATCCAGATGACATGGCCATCCTGAATGCGGAAGAGAAACAGCATCAGCGTGCTGATCACCGCCAGCCAGAAGAATGAACTCCGAGTCTCGGTCACCAGACGTGCCTGCTGTAGCGCGAGTTTCTCTTTTTCCGGGTCAAGATTGGGCGGCGGGACCCTCAGGCTCTCCAGCGGATCGGCTGCGGAGCGAGCAGACTTCTCAAAGTCCGGATTCTCGCGAAAAAACTCTTCCACCAGCATGCGTGTAGCCGCACTTGCTTCACCGGAAAAATAGGCCGGCAACAGATCGATAATGACTTCGCGCTCCAGTTTCATGGGCGCACCTCCTGGAATATGTCTCTTGCGCGCATCAGCTTCAAGCGCGCGCGATGAACTTTTACTTTCACCGTGGTCACAGGCAGCTTGAGTGCCTGCGCGATTTCTTCATATGGCATTTCTTCCTGCACACGCATCAGCAACGCTGCGCGGTCCACCTCAGAAAGCTGGCGCAAGGCCGTCAGTACCGCGGAAAGCTCAGCTTTGTGTTCAGTCCGCACGGCCAGCCCTACGGATGGGTCAGGTATGGATTCTTCCAATTCCGTGAGCCGGTTATTTCGGCGCAGATGGTCGCGATACAGGTTGCGCGCAATCGTGAAGAGGTAGGCCTTGACCGTGGCTTCCCTGATCTTGCCGCGTGAGGTCCACGCGCGCACAAACGTCTCTGAAGTAATGTCGTCCGCCAGGGCCGCGTCGCCGCAAAGAAACAGCGCGAACCGATGCACCTGCGGCGCATAACTCTGGTAGAGGCTATGGAAATCCATCATCGGCGGCCTTGGACGGTAATGATACGCAGAAAAGCCGCAGAAGTTACGCAGAGGAGTGAATCAAGCAGGCCAGATTTTCTCCGCCGATGCCGGCCGGGCCAAGCAACGGAGGATCGGGCGGGTGGGCACAATTCCATGGCTGCCCGCGATGGTGGTTTTACACTGTGTCCTCAATTGAACAGCCTGTAGTCGCCACTTGTGACATGCTTATCCCATGCCTCACTTAATCGTGTTAGAAAAGATCGACGGCAATCCCGTCGCATGGCGATGCTCTGCTTGCGGCCAGAGTTTTTCCGCCAGGGGAAAGCTGACGACGCAAGAAAGACACGAGAAAGTTACTTCAGCCTTCAAGGCTCACATGGAAGAGAGTCACAAGGCCGACGCGAGTGTGCGTCCGATGGCCTTCGCTGCTGCGGCGCCGCTGCCGGACTGAATAGAATCAAACAGACGGCACGCCCTGCTGCTCGTTGTGTGCAATTTGGAACAGACTTACACGAGCTGCGGCTCGATACTGTTGTTACGATGTTTTTGGCTGGCGCACCACGGGCAAGGCATCAAGGAGGCAGGTTGATGCTTAGAACAATTTTCATGATTGCGATCTTCGTCTGGATAGCCATACTGGGACTTCAATTTGGTACGGCTGTTTTGCCTCTATTGCTGGTGGTGACAGGCATAGTGCTGGCTATGGATCACATGTTTCACCGTCGATCGCTCGCTTAGTTGATTTCGACCCTACCGACTTTTCAACCCGCTCGCGATCATGCGATTTCAAGAAGTCCGGAAAGCTCGCCTCATCGCAGGCTGGGCAACTCGCCGGCCCCTCCTCAATCAATCTCTCTTCGGAACAGAACCAAAGGAGCAACATTTCATGAAACGGACTTTCGTATTTTTACTGGTTGCAATTTCGGGACTGCTCGCGTGGGCGGGTGAACAGAAAAAAGATGTTACCGAGCGGTTGCAAATGGGCACCGACGTACTGAGCCAGATGACCACGACTCCGGACAAAGGAATTCCGGAAGAAGTTCTTGACAACGCCAAGTGCATTGCAGTGGTCCCTCATCTTGTGAAGGGCGGCTTCATCCTGGGAGGCAAGCACGGCCGCGGCATGGCTACATGCCGCACGGCGGACGGCTGGAGCGCGCCGGCTTTTATTTCGGTCGGCGGCGGCAGCGCGGGTTTCCAGATTGGCCTTGAAGGCGTGGACCTGATCATGCTCATCATGAATGACAAAGGCATGCAGCAGCTGCTTACCAGCAAATTCGAGGTCAGCGGAGAAGGCTCAGCGGCAGCGGGCCCCGTTGGCCGTCATGCATCCGCGGGCACAGACTGGAAAATGGACACGCAGATGCTCACCTACTCGCGCTCCAAGGGCGTGTTCGCGGGTCTCACGCTGGAAGGCGCAGTGATCCAGCAGGACAATGATTCTACAACTTCGGTCTATGGACATGAGGTTGCATTTAAGTCCGTTCTGTTGGGGAACGTGTCAACGCCGGACATCGCGAAGGCGTTCATGAAGGCCGTGGCTGAAGCCGCCCACAAGGCCAAAGTGCAGGAAGCTCGCGACGACGAGAAGAAGTAACTATCGTTGCAGGTCCCTCACTGGTCTCAACCGGGATGGGCCTGCGCATTTTTTTCTGGATCCAGAGTTCCACATATCTCTAGAGAAGGCAGCGAGGCGGATCATGCGAAACGTCTGCAGAGTTTTCATGGCTATAGTGCTGATGGTCTGCGGCGCCTCCCGTGTGTGCGCTGGATATTCCGTTTTAACCCACGAAGAAATTGTTGATCTGCTGTGGGCCGGCCAGATCAAGCCTCTCTTATTGCAGAAGTATCCCGCGGCGTCAGAAGACGATTTGCGCGTTGCTCACGGCTACGCCTACGGTGGGTGCTTGATCCAGGACATGGGCTACTACCCGTTCGGCAACAGGTTCTTTAGTGACATGGTGCATTACGTCCGCAGCGGCGATTTCGTTCAAGCACTGCTTTCCGAGGCAACGGACCTCAACGAATACTCATTTGCGCTGGGAGCGCTATCTCATTACGCTGCCGATCTGGCCGGGCACCCTGCGGTGAATGCCGCCGTGGCGCGGGAATTCCCCAAACTCAGAGCGAAATACGGGCCCGCAGTAACTTTTGAGCAAGATCCAAAGGCGCATATCAGGATCGAGTTTGGGTTTGACGTTGTCCAGGTGGCCAAGCAGCGGTATACATCCGATTCGTACCATAGCTTTATCGGGTTTCAGGTGGCCAAGCCGGTACTTGAGCGCGCATTTCTGAAGACATATGGAATAAAACTGGCAGACGTTTTCGGTAGCCTGGATTTATCCATCGCCAGCTTTCGCCGCTCGATCAGCCATATTATTCCGGAGATGACCCGCGTCGCCCTTCTCACCAAAAAAGATGAATTGGTAAAAGAGAATCCCAGCTTTGCCAAAAGGAAGTTTCTCTATAACCTGAAGCGCGCCGATTATGAGAGAGAGTGGGGCAAAAACTATGAAAAGCCGGGGCTGGGGGCCAAAATCTTCGCTGTCATGTTCAGGATTATTCCCAAGATAGGTCCCTTTAAGGCCATCGCTTTCAAAATGCCCAGCCCGGAAACTGAGACTCTCTATCTGAAGAGCGTCAACAGTACAGTGGATCAAGATCGAATTTATCTCCAGGACCTGGCGGCGGGACATCTCGCTCTGGAAAACAGAGACTTCGATACCGGCAAGGCCACCGTGGAAGGCGAGTACAGATTGACGGATGCAGCTTACGGCAAGCTGCTGGGTAAGCTGGCCGACCTTAAGTTTGTGAACCTGGATCCAGAGCTGCGGCAAAACATACTTGCCTTCTATCACGATCCCCAGCCGTCCGCTTTCACCAGGAAGACCCCCGACAAATGGTATAAGACGCTGCAACAAATCGAGGAGCTGAAATCCCTGGAGCCGCCAGCAGCGCCGGTGGAGTAGAGGAAGCTCGCGCCAGTGCGAAGAAAATAACCTCGCTCGATTTCTGCTTGATGACCTTTCACGCCTGGACGGGGAAAGGTCTTGCTCTTCAAGCCGGGCTAAGGTGTGCAATTCTGCACAGACTTGTGGCGTCTTAAATGAGATGATTTGTATTCCAGACAACTCAAAGAATTGGAAGAGGGTTTCCGCAGTGAGCGATGGTTCAGTTGTGAATGCGCGAGCCATGCCTCCCATGACCTGGAATGGAACCCTGGTGAGCGCGGATGAAACCGTGAAGCATTATCTCCATCTGTCGGTGTTTCCCTGCGAGCAGTGCAACGGCCCGGTTGTCTCTGGTTTGCTGGGCACGCGGCGTAACGATATCAGCCAGGAAACAGACATCAGGAAGGTTGGGGCTGCCTGCATCGCATGCGGTTTCAGGCCAGAACAAGCGCTGGGACCTGAGGTGCTGCACTGCTTTCGTCCGGTGGAGTGGATGTGGAAGATGAAACATGACGCGCTGCCGGCGGGTCCGGTGGACAACCCACTTCAAGCGCAGCCGGCACACGACGCGGATGTTTAGCGACAAGCCTATTCGGCAGCCACTCGTCAAAAGGAAACAGCTTTCCGTTGCCATCAAGGCGTACGATGAAGTAGATGCAAACTCCAGTTAAATCTCGGCCCTCTAAACTCGCGAAGTCCGACAAAATGGTTTTTGCGCCCTCGGTCTTTCTTGCCAGGACAGGTACGGGCCGCACCATTGCTCATCTCAAGAAAGGGCAGAAGGTGTTTGGCCAGGGCGAAGCCGCCGATGCGGTGTTTTACGTTCAGAAAGGCAAGATCAAGCTCACCGTGATTTCCAAGCGCGGCAAAGAGGCAACCATCGCCTTGCTGGGAGACGGAAACTTTCTGGGCGAAGAAAGCATCGCGGCAATTCTGTTGAAACGCGTGGCCACGGCCACGGCCCTTACGCCTTCCACCATACTCAGGATCGAGCGAGCCGAAATGGTGCGCGTGTTGCATGAGGAACAGTTGTTCTCTGAAGTTTTCGTATCGTATCTGCTGGCCCGTAACGCCCGGGTGCAGGAAGACCTGGTGGACCAGCTCTTCAATTCCAGCGAAAAGCGGCTGGCCCGCGCCCTGTTGCTGCTGGCGCAATTCGGCAAAGAAGGCGCGCCCGAGACTGTGATTCCCAAGATAAGCCAGGAAACGCTGGCGGACATGATCGGGACAACGCGATCCCGGGTCAACTTCTTCATGAATCGCTTCCGCAAACTGGGGTTCATCGAGTACAACGGCCACTTGAGTATCCACAGCTCTCTGCTCAACGTCATCCTCCACGAT
Organism: Terriglobia bacterium; assembly: GCA_963732195.1. Classification (GTDB taxonomy): domain Bacteria; phylum Acidobacteriota; class Terriglobia; order Terriglobales; family Acidobacteriaceae; genus Angelobacter. Next base: position 15,919 of record CAVSYO010000003.1, read on the forward strand.
TGATTCCCGCTGAACCAGACAAGCTCCAGGACCTCACCGAGATGCCATTCTCATCCCGGCCGGGCGTTGTTCACAATTGCACACGGCCCGGCAGAGTTCCCGAAATGGTACCGGGGAGCCCATGAATAAAGGCGTTGGCGTACATGGCCCAAGGGCTGTTCACTCTGGGACAGACAGGCAAGCTGCTGAATGCGAGAATTCTTATATCGAAATCCATTTTTTTCCACGAAGGAGAAATCAGGAGGGTTTCCCCCATGTTAGACGCACCGAAACATGAAATTCTGGTGGTGGACGATGACGCCGCGATTCGAGACAGCCTCGCGCTGGTGTTGAAATCAGGAGGCTATGACGCCACTACCGCCGTAAACGGGTTTGACGCTCTCCTGCAACTGAAGAGGAGGGTCCCTGCCATTGTGCTTTCCGACCTGAACATGCCGCAAATGTCCGGGTTTGAGTTTCTGTCGGTGGTGCGGCGGCGTTTTCCCCAGATTTCCGTCATAGCTATGAGCGGCGCTTATCACGCCGAGGACTCAATCCCGGGCGGCGTGATTGCCGACGCTTTTTATCCCAAGGGGCACAGCGATCCGGAAACGCTCTTGCAGATCGTGGCCGGCCTGGTCCAGAACTTCGCGGAGCATGCGGTGAACCACAAGAGAGAATCGGCTCCAGTGTGGATTCCCCGCAATGGAAAAGATTCACACGGCATCCCCTATGTGGTCCTGACGTGCACGGACTGCCTGCGGTCATTTCCATTGAACGTAACAAAGGAAGACGTGCAAAGAATCCAGGAGACGCCGTGCCTGTTCTGCCCCAACATGGTCCGATATGTCATCGATTTCTCCCTGGCGATTGTTTCGCCCCGGCCGGAAGTGAAAGCAGCGGAAGCCGCTCGCGGTGCGATGAGAGCATCCGCAAAGATGTAGCCCAGTTACACCGCGGATCGGGCGGAATTAGCACATCCCGATCAGACGCGCGGTTTTAGGATTTGGTTTTGGCTTGTGATGCTGACAATGCCGCGGCAGCTGTCGGCTTTTTAAGATTTAGCCTTTATCAGGGGTGCTTGCGGCTTGGCCATCTCCGTTCGCAAGGAGATTTCGGCCAGATCCAGATACCGGGCATTCATGGAATCTGTTTGGCGCCGATCCCAGGTGATATACCCTCTGCTCAGACTGGAATGCGGATTGATCCACATTGCCGCGACTTCGGGTTTGGGCCTTCTAGACATTGTGCAATGGGTTCGTATTGCAAGATTATAGTTATTTGAGGAAGCGCGCTGTTCAAGATTGCACACTCTTGAGCGGAGTGCGAATCCTCAACGCTCGCTTCGCTGGCTGCCGCGATGGACGGCGCTCCCTTTAGTCGTGAAGGATGATGCTCAACAGCGAAGGATGCACCTCAATGGAGCCGTTGTACTCGATAAACCCTAGTTTGCGGAAGCGGTTCATAAAGAAGTTGACGCGCGCGCGGGTGGTGCCAACCATTTCCGCCAGCACTTCCTGGCTTATTTTAGGAATTACCTTCTCCGGCGCTTTTTCCTTGCCAAATTGCGCCAGCAGCAAAAGGATCCGGGCGAGACGTTTTTCGCTGGAATTGAAAAGCTGATCCACCAGGTCTTCCTGCACGCGGGCATTACGGGCGAGCAGATGGGACGACGAAGATATCGGAGAAGGCGTGTTCCTGGTGCAAGCGCGCGCATCATCTCTTTCCTGTCGATCTTGAGGAGAACGCACGGTGTGATGGCTGATGCGCTGGCCACGCGAACAGGTTGCGACGAGGGCGATGCACTCCTCGCCGCAGAAGTCACCCGGCGCCCAGCAATGCGACGGTGGCTTCTTTGCCCGTCCGGGCGATCACGCTGAGCCTGATGCGCCCGCTCTGGACGTAAAAAACGTCTTCAGCCGAATCGCCCTGGGAAAAGGCCCGCTCTTTGTTGGCGAGATGAACAATCGTTCTGCCCAGGCCGCTGGTGGCTAGAAACGCCGCGGCATCAAACTTACGCAGTTTTTTAAGTGGGATATTGATGTGGATGGCCCTCGTTCCTCTTGAAGTTGTTGTGTTGCCAAGCATAGAAACCTGCCTAAAGTGACGCTGGCCCCCCTGACTCGCCCTGACTCCATCGCATCACGACGAGACCTTCTTCTTTTATGAAGGTAGCAGCTTGTGAAAGGTACGGGGAAACGCGTTTGGCCTGCGTGGAAGTCTTTTGTTTACGGCCCCTGCGGCAGTTTTCGCCGGCGTAAGCGAGGAAGGCGATTGCTATGGCATAGAAAAAATTGGGGGGGGGGTATTCTACGCTAGAAATTTGTTAGTTGTAATTTAGTTATTTAAGGACTAGGATTGGCCTACGTTAACGATTGCGATACGTTAGCGATACGCAACGTGGCGGGGGAGGCACAAATGGCCAGCAATGGAAAAAAAGCGGGAAGCCACAGCAGCAACGGAAACAACGGGCATGGCAGCAACGGCAAGGCTGTGCCACCACCCCATTTTGCGAGCAAGCTGATTTCCACCATTCCCCATGGCAGGAAAGGAAAACACAACCTGATTGTGTCAATGATTCTGGACGACCTGGAAGCGCTCGATGCGGAAAAGGCGGTGCTCATTCCATTGGCCGGGCTGGAAGGGGAAAAGATGGAAAACGTCCGGTCCGCGCTCAACCGGGCCACACGGCAACGAAAGATGCTGGTAACCACGGCGACCGACGAGAAATATTTTTACGTATGGCGCACAGAGCCGAAAAAGGCCCAGGCAATTGCACCATAGTAGTGGTTGGATAGCATACGAGCCACGCGCTGAAAGAGTGGCACTGCCACGCCGGGTGTCCCGTCTTTTCGTCGGTTTTGCGCAGATGGGCACGCACGGTGTTGCTACTCGAAATAAAAACGGGAAAGCGTGGGCCGACCCCCGTAGGAATGGCGTGGGGACTCGGATAGGACTCTGCTGCAAGGAAAATATGCCGGCTCATTAATTTCAGGAATGCGCTTGAAAGCGCTTACATGGAAGCGATTGTGCCGCACCTACGGCGCTCTGTTTCTCTTTAATCCTTTCCCAGCACTTGCCCTTCAGCGCGCAAGCGCGCCTCGGGTCGTGCTGGGCTAACCTGTCGTCGCGCCTCCGGCGCTTGGATTGGCGATGCTATTGCAACGTCGTCGCTTTGGCATTCGTTGCTTTGGAGGTTGTTTCTTTCGGCAGGCCCAAATCCGGCAGGGCGTTTACGATCACCTGCCGGTTTTTCCCATCAAGTGGGATTCAAGAAAAAGGCGCGAGTCCAATTTCGAACTCGCGCCGATACTACTGATCGCAATTGCTCTTTACTGCAGGTTTCCAGAAGTCCGGATCGTCTGGGTACCAATTGCTTCACCGGACACCACAAGCTCAACCCTGCGGTTGGCCTGGCGTCCTGCGGCGTTATTGTTGGAGGCTACGGGCACGCTGTTGCCAAAACCGGTAGCGGTCACCGAATTTCCCGAGACGCCTTGCTGCACAAGGTAGGTGCGCACCGAGCCGGCGCGCTGCTCAGAAAGGTTCTGGTTGAGTTGATTGCTTCCGACGTTGTCGGTATAGCCGCCTACCGCAATGTTAAGTCCCGGATACGCCAGCAAAATGCCTGCGACCTTGGCCAGCTTCTCCCTGGCTCCCGGCAGCAGCGAGTATTTACCCGTATCAAACAAGACGTCTGACATGCTCACGATTAATCCACGCGCACTGTCGCGGGTCTGAAGAATGGAATTCAGTTGTTGTTCCAGGCGGGCGCGCATTGCCGCTTTATCGTTCTCTGCGGATTGCGCTCTCTGGTCTGAAAGCTGCGCCGCGGAGCGGGATTGATCAGCGTCGGCCCGAGCAGCTGCTACGGCATTGGCTGAAGTGGCCTGATCTTGTGCCCGGTCAGACCTGGCCTGTGCCGTCTCCGACTGAGCTAGTTCTCTCTGACGGTTCGCGTCATCCGCTTGTGCCTTGGACTGCGCCTGAGCATCGGCCGAAATGCGCTGGTCATCTGCATTGCGTTCCTGGTTGCGCGCCATGTCAGACTGGGCCTGCGCGGTATCGGACTTAGCCTGCGCCGTGTCTGATTGCGCTCGTGCCGTGTCGGATTGGGCCTGAGCTGTGTCCGATTGGGCTTTGTCTCTCTGGCGGTTGGCTCGGTCGGTTCGTTCGCCGGCTCGCGCGACGGAGTTCGCGGAATCCTGGCGCTCGTTTGCCTGGCGTTCATCATCCATTTTCTTGACGGTGATTACGCGAGCATCTTCTGAAGTCTGCACCGCTTCGCGAGCGAGGGAGATTTCCGCTTTTTTATCTTCGCTGCCCGTCTGAAGGCTTTCGGCGTTCTGCAGGCTGGCCTGGGCCTTCTTGAACGTATCGGACGCATATTGTTCTGCGCCGGTCCATCTGGCAATGCGGACTGCATTGCGCGCCTCATAGAGTTCAAGAGGGGTCTTGCTGCCGCCCTTCGTGGGCTGCATATCGGCGGGATTGATGTCGCTCTCATAGAGTCCGCGTTGCAGCAGCTCATACTTCGCATCCACCTGTTCAACCGTCCCTTTGGTGTCACTGCGTATTTCATTTTCCATGACGACAACGTCGCTGGGTTGTGTGACGGCAAAGTACGGTTCCGCTGTGACGATCAGAGCAAACGTCTGCAGGTTGCTGGTAACGTTGAGCTTGCTATGGCCTTCATGGTTCAGCAGAACTTCACCTAGATTCGCCGGGCGTCCTTCAGGGCTGATGGCCCAAAGAACATAGGTCAAATATTCGGGGCCAAACCTGCCCGCAGGCTGGAGACCGCTGAATTCCGCTTCAATGTGGATTGCGCCTTGTTTGCTTTTGACCTCGGCATTGCCGCCGCCCTCGGGCAGAAGGTTGGTGCCCTTGAAGTTGACGTGCGTGCTCTTGCCTTTATGCCTGTAATTGACCGCGCTTGTGGTCCGCGTAACAACGCTGATGCGATGAAGAGAGTTGTTTGGCCTGGAATCGGTCTGTGCCAGCGCGAACAGCGAGCCGAGCACGATGGAAATTGGTATCAGAACTTTTTTCATTCGATAATCTCCTTGGGTATGGCAGATGTCGCCAATTCGCGCGCCATAAAACTACCGGCTGACGCACACGCGGGCTGAAGAATGCCAATTGGCTGGATGGGATCGTTTCGATTTGGCTTAGCCCGGCGGCGAACTCAAGAAAGAGATTACGAGTTTTGAGTCGTAAGTCCCTCGACACATTCAGACAATCCACCATACCACGCGGGAGTAGGGGCCAAGTGTTCATAACAGCACAGCACATCAAGCAATCCATTGGGCGTTATCGGGCAGCACTGGAGTAGGACGGACGATCGCGTAAATTTCGTGTGGCGTTGGAGATCGCGGAAAGGGCGCACATCGGTTCAAAAGGAAAACGCTAACTCGCCCGTTTCAGCGGCTGTTCATAATGGAAATACACGGGACACTGGTGCAGCTTTTCCATCACGCCCAATATTTTTCTTCGCGGACTCGCGGCAATCAGCAGTCCACAGGCCAGGCAGTATGACTCAATCAGCTTCACGCAATATGGACTGGCCTTCCGAACTGAGGTTGGATGGCTCGATACCATAGATGCCTTCGATGCAATTTGTCAGATGAGAGACTCGGAGATTATACGCGCCGCGTCAAAGCGCGGGCTTTGACTGCGAAGATTAGTTTGGGACCGGGTCGGTTAGGCTTTTTTCTGTTCCCTGGAGAGCTTTTCCAAGCAGCTTTGCGCTGCGGTCTGGGCGTCCTCGAAAGTGTATTCCTGTCCCCAATAGACGATAGCCGCAGAACCGATCCGCTGAACGATCCAGTGGAATACCTTGGCGTTGTGGCGCGCATCGAGCAAAATGTCTGCGATGTACCCGCCAAGAGTTAGTCTGGTATTTTCCGGTTCTTTGATCTGTCTGGCTGCTGCGGCCACCAAATGGAGATTCCTTTTCACAACTTACACCTGGCTCCTGGGGATAGGAGTTAGAGCACTGGAAAAATCAGGAAACTCTTACGGCTCCCGCCGATCATTACCAAAGTCATAAGACTCTCTAACGAAGTTCACAAAAAAATGGCATCTCAGTCTAAAGTTTCATGAATGAGGTAGAACCTGCCGCCATGGCTAATATCCCCGAAACCCTGACCCTCGAGATCAAGCAACTGACTTCCGAATTGAAGCGCGTGGAGCACCGGCTTAAATCAGAAGCCGCACCCGACGCTGTGTCTCTGAACGAGTTTCGTCATGCCGTGGATAATGTGCGCCTGACGGCCTGGAGCGTGAGCGAGCTCATCAACGCGGAACACACAAAGAAGAACCCCGAAACCGTGATGGCATTCCTGGCTGCGGAACGCTTGCGCCGGTTCGATCAGATGGTAAGAAATCTTTGTGCGGATATTGAACGGCGAATAGTCACGCTGCAGACGAACGGAATGCACTCGCTCATTGATTCCGTAAACATGCTTCAGCAACGCTTGACCCAGAGATTCAGCGACCGGGAACCACAGAAATACAAAATCAAGGACGCCAGCTAGGTTAGGCCGTTGTCGATGGCTGAAGTGAAGCCGCCGGAAAAGAAACGGGCGGTCAAAAAAGAAAAAGCCTAACTCTTAGCCCGCTTATGCTTCCCTTTGCCGGCCAGTTCGTTCACCCGATCTGCCAAATCCTTTGGCACGTCAACCGGAACGCTCAGCCATGAATCGGCGTATGCCAGCACTTTTTCCGCGTATAGCGGGTGCAACTCAAGGATTTTTGCGTCGGGACAATGCTGCCTTACGAGTGACGCAATATGGTGTTTCATATTGGATGAAACTGCCTGTCCGATCACCGCAACATCGAAGGAATTCTTTTGACAGACAGCAGTCAGGGTTTGCTCATCCGTTACCGAGACAACGGTGTGTCCAACGCGCTCAAGGATGAGCCGCCTAGACTGCAATAGCGCCTTATCAACGCCAGTACACAACACCAGCGCCATTCATTTCCTGCTTTCGGGAGAGAGGAGAAAATCGTAGAACACGCAGTTGGGTTTGTAAATGGGAATAAAAACTCGTCTTTCGGCGCGAGATCGAGCCAAATCGCGCTTTGACCAGCGGCAGCTATGGCAGCCCTTTCGCAGGGCGGCAGAGGGCGGCCGCTTGGCCAGATTTTATTGCGCAGGTGAGGAAACGTCCGTTCGGTGCGAGACATTACGAATTCAAAATTTAGGCTTCGACGTTATGGGCTGGCTCCTTGGCAGTTTCTTGTGAACGAAGCACCGGAGCAGGAACTTCTAGCCTTAAGACCGCAAGCCGAACACGCCAATGCAATCTCTTGAGATTCAACGTTCCTGGATTTTTACCATTCGGGCTGGCGGATTTTTCTTGACAATAGGGCGAACAAAGAGTAAAGTAAGAAATTCGCTTCAGAGCGGAAATGTTGTGTTGCGGACGGTCTTTGAAAACTAGCATTCAGCGATCAGCCTTCAGCAGTCAGCCAAAGCGCCGCGCTACTTCCTTGGGCTTGCGACCCTCTGCCGACTGGGTTTGGGATTGGGTCTGGGATTGGGTGGCCCTTGGGTGGCCCAAGGGTGGCCCAAGGGCCACCCAAGCGTGGCGCAAGGGCCACCCAAGCGTCGATTGACAAAGTGGTTTTGTTTGCAACAAGAGTTGAAAAAAAGGCCGGGGTGGGGTGTGGTACAGACCGGGCACATCCCTGACAGAATAGACCGGGCGGATCCCTGACACTGCTGGAAAGTGATGGCAGATCGCGTGTAGAACAGAGCGCATGCCATGGAAAACGAGCAGTGTAATGGAAGAGAAGCTGAGGTTTATCTTCGAGCACGAGATACGGGAACGGACGCATGACGCGAGCTGTGCGCGCGCTACGGGATCACGCGCGAGACCGGGTACGTGTGGCTGACGGCGATACCGCAGGCGGGGGCTGGACGGACTGATCGAACAGAACCGTGCGCGCACCGGCATCGCAACCAGACGCCGGAGGAAATCGAGCAGCAGGTGCTGGAGCTGCGGCAGGCGCACATGCGCTGGGGACCGCGGAAGCTGAAGCGGAGTTCTGGAGCGGGACGAGCCGGGGCAGCAGCTGGCCGGCGGCCAGCACCATCGGAGCGCTGCTGAAGCGCGAAGGTTTGGTGGTGGCGCGCAAGAAGCGTTCAGGCACACCACCCGTACAGCGAACCGTTGGCGCATGCGGATGGACCCAACCGCGTGTGGTGCGCGGATTTCAAGGGCTGGTTCCGCACCGGAGACGGGGAGCGCATCGATCCGCTGACCATCTCCGATGCGCACAGCCGATATCTGCTGCGCTGCCAGGCCGTGGAGAAGACCGACACGGCACAGAGTGCAGGCGATCTTTGAAGCGGCCTTTCGCGAGTATCGGAATGCCGACAGCGATTCGCACCGACAACGGAGCGCCGTTTGCGATCGCGCGCGGTGGCCGGACTGTCGCGGCTGGCGGTGTGGTGGATCAAGCTAGGGATCGTGCCGGAGCGCATCGAAGCCGGACATCCGGAGCAGAACGGACGACACGAACGCATGCATCGCACGATGAAGCAGGAGACGGCCGATCCGCCCGGCGGCCAACCGGCGCGAGCAGCAACGGCTGATGGACCGCTTTCGCGAGGAATACAATCAGGTGCGTCCGCACGAAGCGCTGGAGCATGCAAACGCCGGCGGCGGTCTATGAGCCGTCGCCGCGAATCTTTCCCGGAGCGCGTGCCGGAGCCGGAGTATCCGGGGACCATGCTGGTGCGCAGCGTGCGGCGCAAAGGTCAATTTTCGCTGGAAGAAAGGACGACGTGTTTTTGAGCGAAGTTCTGTGGGGCGAACGCATCGGCTTGTTGCCGGAAGATGATCGCTGGTTCACGGTCTACTTCGCGCAGCTTCCCATGGCGCGGTTCGACAGCCAGCACTGCGAGCTGACGCGCTTTGCCCACGCAGGGGTTGACTACAATAGACGGATGCAGGGGAAGGGGACGCGTCCCCTTCCCCTGCACCCCTATCCCGTCACCCTGAAGGATCAAAAAGTGTCAGGGATGTGCCCGGTCTAAACTGTCCCTGGCTGAAGGACACAGGCAGAGGGACGCAACAAGATCGGGTGATCAGGACATCGGGTGATCCGGTGATCGGAAAAGCAAGAACCTTACCACTGATTGACACGGATAACACTGATCAGGAAAGATCGGGCGATCGGGACATCTGGAGATCGGGGAAAGCTCTCAACCTTGCGCCACTCTGGGATGGGCATGGGATGGGGTATCTTTTCTGACTTCGCAAAAAACAACTCTCCGGAACCTAATCAGAACTCCTGTTTCGGCGCTGCCTGATCTTCACCGACGCGCCCGGCAACAATTTCCGCGCGATAGTAATTCTCGCCGCGCATGGGACAGCCGGCCATGCGACGCAGCATTGCCATTTGCCCCGTGTGCGTGAGAGCGTCGGCAATCGGGCCTTGAAAGAGCTTTTCCGTAGTGGCGGCAAGCGGCGAGCCGGAAGCAAGGTAATCATCGAAAGCCTGAAGTGAGGTGAAGAAACGAGCCACTTCCTGCGGCCACGGCAGCGGCTCAGAATCACGCCACGCCTGCTTTCCCTGCGCGATTGAGAGCGCCCAGTCAAAAAGATCGCCCATGTGGGCCAGGATATGGGCGGGCGTACGGCCTTTTTCTCCGGTGCTGAACGTGGCGAAACTCTCCGGCGCATCGCGCAACGTCTTTCCCGCGCGGTAGGCCAGCGTTGCCAGGGTGTGACGCAGAAGTTGCCGGCTGGACTCATCCGCCGGTTGAGATGTTGCCGCCATGATTGCTCCTCAATTGAATGAAAACGATATCAGCAGGTGATTTTTTATGAATAGATGGCCGAGGTCAAGCGGCAGCCGCAATATTTCTCTTTTGCTAAAGAAGAGGTGATGGGCAAGGACTACAGCGCGACGGTGAAATCTTCTTCTTCGTCGTTGGCAGGCAGGGCGTACAGCGCGACCTTGAATGGCGCGAAAGTGATGTCAGGGGCGCTGCGGACCAATTCAAAATAAACCGAGTCTTCGCACTTAACGCACCTGGGAAATAGCTGGTCGCGCAGCAGGGTAACTTCATGCGGCAGGCGATGGTTCCCGTGGTATACGCGATAGATGCCGCTTTCCAGTATTTTATCGCCGCAGCGAAATTGCTCCGTGCTTTTTGACAGATTGTGCTGCGATTTGACTAGGCGCAATTTCCGCTTTCCATTGCTCATGAACGGGACCCGAACCAACGCAGATTGGATGCTGCAGATAGGTTTTTAAGTTGTGTAAACAAATGCAGTTTCTTGCACAGGGCCATGCAATGACGGTCCGGACAATTTCCTTGTTTTCAATAAGTTACTCGGCATGCAACTATTCAGCTCTGATGCCTCATCAAAAATTCCGAAATGATTGCATGAAGGAACCAGGAAATTAGTTGATGAACGAACCAAAGAATGAAACACCCAGCGTTCCCGTTCAGGCCGCACAGGGCCCCGCGGCCAAAGCGCAGAAGGTGCGCAGTTCGCGTTATGAATGGGAAAGCAAGAGCAACAATGAAAATGAAAAAGCCGCTGGCGCATCTGCCGCGTCGCGCAGATCGCTCCTTGCATCCGCCAAAGCGCTATTGAGGAAGTTCTTTTCAGGGGACCGCGGACCGCGAAATCGTAGCTTTTTTGATAACGACGATGACGCCAGCCCCAGCGCGGCCTGAGCGCCTACTATAAGAACCTGTTCAGCATCACCGTGCGATCAGTATCCAGCCAGGCTTTCCAGCTTTGCTCGGAAACGCCTGGATATTTTTGCCGGCCGAAGGCGATCCACGCGCTCCGGTAGCGGCTCCATGCGTCCTCGCTTGTCTTTGCGCTCTGGCGCGTGACCGTACCCCAATGGTCAACGTCGCCTGTCTGCGTGCGCTGATAAGCAGCGTTCTCAGCAGCTTCAGCCCGCTGAAACTCTTCGGCTGTATAGTTTGGCAATTCGCCACGTTCAAACGCTTGCAGAGAGGAAAGCAGATTTGTTTTAAAGAAGATTTCCTCCTGAATCTCAAACGTTCCTTCCAGATTCACGCCGTTCTTCGCCTGGATCTCATAGAATTTGTTCGCTTCCTCCATAAATGTGTGGAAGGCTTTCTTCTCCGCCGGTTTCCATGCCGCCATGAGCTCATTAAATTTCTGGTCGCGTTCAATCTTGTCGAAGCGCTCGCTCAGGATCGCGCATTGCTCATACATTTCCCGGCCGCTGCTGTGGTCGCAAACGCTGAAGTTATTGCCAGTCCAGTTTTGTTTCTTCAGCCGTTCGAGTTGATAAACGCGGCCCGTATCGTCTCCTGGCGAGCCTCCGAGCGAGCAAGCCAGCTTGAGCGCAGCGTCAAAATTGCGCGTCGCGCCATTGCCATTCGCGTAGATCATCATCAGCAGGGCTTTTCCCCCGATCGGCGCTTTGGCATCTCGATCCATCTCTGCATAGGCGCATTTCCGCGCTTTTGCGGTATCGGCGGTCTGACCGAAACCAAAATAGAGGTCGGCAGATACGCACTTTGCCAGGGCCTTTTCTTCCGCTGGCGTAGGACGGTCAGCCGCAGGAAGCTCAAAGTCCTTCACTGAAGCGCATATCTGCTTTGCGCCAGGATCACTGATGGCGCTTTGAGAAAATGCTGGATAAAAGACGGCGAGCAGGACAATTGAAAGAAGAAATTTGGAAGGGCGCATTGCTTCACATTTTGCTTGATCGGCTGCGGTAGCGCAAATCATTTGCACACGTCACCCCAATGCGCAGATTACCCTTGGAGTATGCCGGGAGGCACTGCTCCAAAAATGAGGCATGTGCTAATCTTCTCGCGGAGTCTGCTTGCGCGCCGCCTTTGAAAAAGCACCGCCGGAAGTCCAGGAAATTCTGGGCAAGCCCATTCGCGATCTGGGGCTGAAGCTGGAAGGCTCGCCGCTGGAGCGCTTTGTGCAGCAGCTCTATCACGAACTTGACCGCAAAGGTCTTAAGAAGTTTCGTCCGGCATGCTATCTCACCGACGAGTGGGGATGTCCCTCAGGCGAACCCATCATTGGCATTCCTTTTTATCTGGCCGATCCCAAGCTGGCGCGGCTTGAAAAAGAAATGAATGATCTGGAAGATTCCCACCAGATCATGATGTACCTGCGCCATGAGGCCGGACACGCCATCAACTACGCTTACGCCCTGCACAAAACTGCTGAGTGGAAGCACTTGTTCGGACCGTATCGCAAGCCTTATCGCGACGCCTACCGGCCAATTCCTTTTTCCCGCAGTTTTGTCCGCCACATGGAAGGCTGGTACGCGCAGAAGCATCCTGATGAAGACTTTGCTGAAACCTTTGCCGTGTGGCTCACTCCCGGCTCGCGCTGGAGGCAGAAATATAAAGGCTGGCCTGCGCTGGAGAAGCTGCGCTACGTGGATCGCACTTTCAGAAAGCTTGGCAGCATCGATCCTGTGCGCCCCCGCGGACGTACTGACATCACCGTAGAAGAAATGGACACCACCGTGGGCGATTTCTACGAAGCGGTGCTGAGTGAGCAGCCGTCTCCGGGTGATCTGCCTCTGGACACCGATCTGCAGGATATTTTCAACGCTGGCCGCCGGCGCAAGAAAGGCGTGCGTCCGGCAGTAGAGCTTCTGCGCGAGAACCATAAATCGCTGGTCGATAAACTCACCTATTGGAGCGGCGTGCCACGATCGCTGATCAAGAAACTGGTGGAGTCCATTGAAACGCGCGTAGGCGAAATGGACCTGCGAGTCAATATCAAAGCAGGAAAGAGAATGCCTGACGGAACTTACGGTTTACGCAACGGCATTGGCCATGAATTACGTGACGCGGGGAAAGTTTGTTCAGACATAAAAACTGGCCCGGCTAACTTGATGCCGGGGCAACAATCTGTGTGGGAACCAATATGGACAGTAAATTGAAAATCACGGTGCTTTATGAAAGCTGGGGAGACGAGGAAGAAGAGGTAGCTCCAGAGCCGGAAAAGAAGAAGCGCGGCGCCAAGAAGCGGCGCAAAAAAATAGAGAAGCACGACCGCGAAGAAATCTTTGAAGCCCTTGAGAAGCTCGGCCACGAACCCAGCTACATGATGCTGGATGGAGAAGATAAATCCCTGCTGGCGCTGGCCAAGCAGGAGACTGACCTGTTCTTCAACATTGTGGAGTCATACGCGGGCGACGACACCATGGAAATGCACGTGGCCGCGTTCCTGGATTTGCTTGGCCGTCCTTATACAGGCGCGGGTCCGCAGGGTCTTTATCTGGCGCAGGACAAGGGGCTGGCCAAGAAGCTGTTTCAGTTTTACAACATCCGCACGCCATACTTTGCCACCTGCTACCAAGGCAAGCTGGACCACTCACAGGAAATTTCTTTCCCTTTGATCGTGAAGCCGGAAGCTGAAGATGGATCTCTTGGCATCGACCAGGGCTCAGTGGTGGGAAGCGTGAAGGAACTGATGGAGCGCATTCACTATGTCCAGGAGGAATTCAATTCGCCCGCGCTGATTGAAGAATATATTGAAGGCCGTGAAATTTACGCCGGCGTTCTTGGCAACCAGAATCCTGAAGTTCTGCCGCTGGTGGAGCTTGACCTCTCAAAGCTCCCTGAGGGCATGCCCAAGGTCGCCGGAATGGAAGTGAAGTGGGAAAAAGACAGCGATGCCTACAAACTTACTAAGTCCGCGCCCGTGGAAGATCTGGATGAAGAGACACAGGAACTGCTTTCCTCCACGGCGCTTACCACGTATCGCATTCTGAAACTGCGCGATTATGGCCGTATTGACATGCGGCTTACGGACAAGGGAAAGGTCTATGTAATTGAGGCCAATCCCAATCCGTGGCTTTCCAGCAATTCAGAGTTCTTTATGGCCGCAAAAAAGTCCGGCCGGTCCTACGCGGACATGATCGCGGAAATCATCGAATTTGCGCGCACAGATCGCCGCAGGCGTGACAAACTGCACATGAACGGCTAGCAAGCACTACTTGAGTTCTTGATTAATAATGTTCGCCAGCCGCTCACCTGCCAGTTCCACTCTTTCAGCCGCAATCTTCTGAGCATTGTCCTTGTATGCCTGTGTAATGGTAAACGGGCCATCACCCGTGCCAATGGGACTGGAATAAACGGTTGTTTGTGCGATATCAAAGCTTTCCTTGATCCAGTCGGAAGCGTCGGCTTTCTTCGCCAGTAATGGATCAGCGGCCGTCAAGGTCTTTCCATAAGCAATTACGTCAGCCACGTTCGAGCTATCGCCGGGCAAGCCATCCCAGAAGGCATGCAATTCTTTGCTGGGGTCAGATAGTTTGACATTGTTGCCGCCGTTATCGCCCTGAAGGTCAGCCGCGCCAACGCGCGTCGTCGAATGCAGCGGCTGGTGAACGTCGCCCACCAGATGCAGGAGCCACACCAGATCGTAAGACTTGATCTTGTCAGAAACGCTGGATGTCAGTGCCTGGCGGAAGATGGCAATTTCGGTTTCCGCGTTTGGCGACGGAATCGCCGGAAGCGCTGTGGTGCCGTCCTGGGCAAAAGGCGTGTCAATAAAGTGCCAATACTTGTGCCGGGCTGTATCGCCGTATCCGGTGTTTTGCCACGCCGTAGGCCCTGCGGGAGGAGTGTTTCCCCCGTCGGGCCCATCATCTACGTAGCCTGAATTCTTAGCTTTGATCTCGTCCGGCCATGTGGCCGCGATCATAAAATACATCAAGTCCTGCTGGTCTGCAGGCGTGCCTGCAGGAATCATCGCTTTCCACTTCGTCTTGTAATATGGATTCTTCTTGAGAAGCTGCGCAACGCGTGTCCTCTTTTCCGGGGTAAGCTTCTGGTATGCCACATAGGCGACGGCCATGTGGCCAAATCCAAACCATGCCTGCGAGGTTGAGCTGAAAAGCACAAGGCACAGCGTAATGGCGATGAGTGAACGCAACTTTGACATAACACTCCTTACAAGGCGCCCAGGTTGGGCGCAGCGATTTTTGGCCCTTTCTGGCTAGTGACGGGGCCTTTTCCAGCGTTTCAAAGAATTTGCCTGGAAATATTCTGTTCAGTGACCGGAGAGGCTCAGTAGCATGGGCTTTGCTCCCATGCCGGATTAGACCGAACGCATTCAGCATCAAACTGCTTTCATCAATGACATCTTGCGGAGACACCGCTTTCTGCCTGCATGTTCCCGGGTTTGGAAAGAAATATTCCTGCGCCGGACCGAATCGATTGCAGTAGAATCAGGCTGTAGGCGTGCTATACGAGAATACTACATATAGAGAATACTACATAGGGTTGCACACGGGACATGGAAACTGCGGCAAGAATCTCTCACACGTCGGCGCTGATCCTGCAAACCATCCGGTCAGGCTATGTTTACGGTTTTGACATCATGGATGTCACCGGTTTGCCCAGTGGGACGATCTACCCCGCGCTGCGCCGCCTGGAAAAAGAATCCCTGGTGAGCGGCGACTGGGAAGACAGCAAAATCGCGCTGCGCCAGGACCGCCCGCCCCGTCGTTATTACAAACTTACGCGCCAGGGAAAAGATGCGCTGATGAACGCCGTGGAGCGCTACCCGCTGCTGGCCAAGCTGACCCCGGAAGAGAAGATGACGCGCCGATAAGTGAGGAAATGTTGTGGAGCCCAAGCCTCAAATCCGACTACTGATCTGGCAATGTAACTTCCTGCTGCGCACTGCAAGTCTGCTGGTTCCAAAAGCGCAGCGCGCCGCATGGTACCAGGAGTGGTATGGAGAGATCTGGCATTGGCTTCACTTCCTTGCGGAGTCCGGTCGGCTAAATTCGCATACGTACATGGAACTGACCCGGCACTGCTGGGGCGCATTTCCTGATGCGGCATTTCACCGCTTCGACCACAAGAAAGTCACGCGCGCTTTTGATGAAGAGCCGCGTTCAGCTCGCTTTTGCCTGAGCGCAATCCTGGTCGCGGTTCTTGGTCTTATATTAGTCACGGGCTTTGCTCCCACCATCCGGTCTGGATTCAAGCCGCTGCCGTTCCAGCAGCCTGATCGCCTGGCTTACCTCTCCTTGCATGGAAGTTTTACGAAATACGATGAACAAAATCTGTTTCGTGAAGCCGCAAAATGGGCGAAGAACAGCAAGACAGCGGAAATGGTTGCCGCATACTCCTGGCATCCTGTCTCTCTAAAGACTGCGCATGATCAAATCAACGACTTCAGCGCGCGCGTCTCACCAAACTTTTTTGATCTGCTGGGCAACAACGCTGCGATGGGCCGGCTCTTTACTCCGGCAGACGAAATGAATTGTGCCGGATGCGTGGTGATTACCCATCGCTTGTGGGAGGCGCAACTAAACTCAGATCGCAACATCGTGGGCAAGACGATCTCCGTGGACGACCGCCCGGGCATCGTAATCGGTGTGCTTCCAGAGAGCTTTGTATTTACCTTCCCTGAAGTGTCTGTCTGGATGCTGCCCAACTGGGGCAAAGCCACCAACAATTTTGCTGATCGGACCGGCGCGGTCCTGCGCATGGCCCCGCATGTATCGCTAGCGCAGGCGCAAGAGGAGTTTCGCCGGTTTGCCCAGATCAATGAATATTCACAGCCACAGCTGGAATCATTTGTGTCGCGCGCGCACCAGGGCGTAAAACTTTACCTGTTTTTCACCGTGCTCTCATTGTTTGGCGGAATCGCGCTGGGCAGCAGCCGGCTTGGCGGCGCCAAGACTCACAAGTTGAAGCTAAGCTGGCGGCACACATTAAGGTGGTGGGGTTTCTTCTCTCTTAAGACCCTGCTGCTGCTGGCACTATGCTTTGTCGCTTCACTGGAATTTACCGGACGCGCCTCGATCATCCTTACCGGATCTGTCCATCCTCTGGTCGGGCCATTTGCTACCTGGCTTTTCCTTGTCACGGCGATGGTGGCACTCTCATGGTCACTGCATGACCAGGGCCGCCGCTGCCGCCTCTGCCTGAGGCGGCTTGGCAATGAGGCGTCCGTGGGGACGCCCAGCTATCTGCTGCTGGATTGGTGGGGAACGGAACTGGTTTGCTCCGACGGTCACGGCCTGCTCCACGTTCCAGAGATGAAATCCAGCTGGCAGGAATTTGACCAGTGGGTTTCACTCGACGAATCATGGAAGCCGCTGTTCGAGCACGAAGAACCCGTTCACACTCCTTAAAAGAGTGCTACTGGACGTTGCCGCCATTTCCGGGGCCTTCGTCATCATCATTCGTCATGCCCGCAAAAGGATCGTCATCGTCGCTGGCCGCCCCAGCTTTCTTCTTGGCTGAAGCCTGATCGCCAGATGCTTTGTTTTTGTCCTGCTCTTTCTTGTGCTCCTCGCGCATCTGCTTCAGCTTTTCCTTTTGCTCCGGCGTCAGGACGCTGAACATCTGCTTGTGTGACTCTTTGCGGAGGTCCTGCATTTTTTGCTTTTTCTGGTCGTCGGTCAGCGAACTGTCCTGGCGGATCGCCATTCCCTGCTTCCGCGTGTCCCGGCCGATCTGCTGGAACTGCGCTTTTTGCGCGTCAGTGAGACCAAGTTTCTCGGCCAGCATGGCCATGTGCTGGCGTTGGCGTTGCCCGGCGGCACGGCGTCCTCGCCCTTGGGGGCCTTCAGTCTGGCTGCCACTTTGTCGCTGGCTGCTTTGATCTTTGCTTTGATCTTTGCTTTGCTCTTGGGCCCGCATCCCAAGCGGCATCAGCATTACAAATGTAAGTGCTGCAATTGCAATACGATGACAAAATCGTTGCATGGTCTTTCCTCCCGGCTCATACTAACCCGCAGGGGGCTGTGAAGTTCTTTTCTGCCGCTCGAAGGTAACTTTTGCGTTTGTTTCGGGTTTGCTACGGGTGTTGCACAGCGGGGAGTTTGGCGATGAAGAAATATTTGATTTTCGCGGCGTTTGGCCTGGCGGCGCTTTTCCTTTTTGCCCAGGAGCATGATCACGGCCAGAGTCAACAAGCGCCCGCCGGCCAGAGCGAGTTGAATGCCACTACTGAAGCCATGGGACGCGGCCACAACCATGAAGAACACCATCACATGGCCGCACACATGCACATGACTGAATTGCGGCCAGTCCACGCGGGCGACGCAGCCAAGGCGCAGCAGGTTGTGGAGCAGGCGCGTCCGGCGCTGGAGAAATATCGTGACTACAAAGTCGCGCTCGATGAGGGCTTCAGGATCTTCCTGCCCAATGTCCCGCAGAAGATGTACCACTTCACCAATTATCAAAATGCCATTGGCGAAGCTTTTCGTTTCGATCCCGCCAAGCCGACGTCACTTCTGTATGAAAAACATGGAGACGACTACAAGCTGATCGGCGCCATGTACACCGCGCCGGTGCGCTTTAGCGAGCAGCAGCTCGATGAGCGAATTCCGCTCAGCATGACGCAATGGCACCAGCATGTGAATATGTGCAAGCCGCCGAAAGGCCGCGAGATTGAAGCTCTCCGCAAAGACGCCAAATTCGGACTGAACGGCTCCATCTCAACCGAGGAAGCCTGTGAAGCCGCCGGCGGTACTTTTATGCCACACGTCTTTGGCTGGATGGTGCACATGTATCCGTGGGAGAAAGCGCCGGACGAAATCTGGTCGGTTGAACGCCAGCTTGAAAGACAAGCCAGGATCAGAGCATGAGCCCATGATCATGGCGATATGAAATAACATCCCGAACGCAGTGAGGGAGCCCTATTACAAAGTTACTGACGTGGATCGGGTTCCTCTTTGACTGTCGCGGCAAGGCGCCGCTTTAATCTCAATTTAACTTGAAAGTATGGAACTGATAGGGATTCCTCGCTGCGCTCGGGACTTTGGAAAGCTATCCAATCCTGATCTCAATTTTCATTCCCAGACGTTTCTTTCGTTGCCGGATGCCGCAATGCAGCGACAACAAATTCTGTTCCAGGCTCAATCAAGATCGGATCGATGCTGTAGCTGTTTGCCTCCACGGTAAGCCGTGCTCTTATTCCAAAGTATTCCGGGAACTCTACGTTCTGCTGCGCGCCACAGCAGACATAGAGTGAGAGCAGATCGCAGAACTGTAAAACGTCAGTGAGCTGTTCCAATTCTTCAGGCTTGTGTTCTTGCTTTGCCGCCAACTTGGCTTGCCTTGCAGCCTCGTTCCGAAGAAAACTTTCCATGGTCTGGCTGTCGCCCTGGGAAGATTTAGGTGAGTGCGCTTTAGCGATCCGCTCAAAATGGCGGCTCACAATGTATCCACCGGTTGCGCTGGCAGAGGCTGCTACGTCAATCGACTTTTCCCAGGCATTCACAAACTCGCCCACACCGCAAGCAATGAAAGACTTTGGTGCGCCCTGGCCAATAGACCGGCTCTGCATGATTGCCTGAGCGTCAGGCATGCCCCAGCCGGCATCGTGCAGCGCGATGGCGCGTATGACCGGAGCGTCCAGGTTGGGCAGGTTTACGGCCGTCATGCGCGCCGCGAATTCGCCGGCCAGCGCGGCGTGAGAAGGTTGCGTGATCATCCAGCAACGATCGGCGATCTGGCGTTGTGACTGCTCCACCACGCTCCACGCCGGTAGAAACTCAGTGCTGTCGGCAGGGATGGCATCGAACGGACGAAGAATCATCAGCTTGAACGCCTCTTGGCCATGCGTCGCGGCACCGCCATGGCCCTGGCCGGACCGCTGCTGGAAGGCGGCTTCTTCATTCCGTCGAGCAGTTCCTTGAGCGCCACGGCATTATTGCGTTCAGAGTCTTTCGACGCATAGACCAGGGTGACCTGCTCGTGATTCTGACAAAAGTCCGTACAGCTTTTCCAGATCTGCTGAAGCTTCGGGCGTGCTCAGTTCCTTGAAATAGCGCTTTTTAAAAATGATCCAGTTCGCGCTGGAGTGGAACCACTTGCGCAGGCCGTCGGAAGGGGCAAGCTCTTTCAGCCAGTGATCGATGCGGGCTTTCTCTTTCTTGATTCCACGCGGCCAGAGCCGGTCCACCAGCACACGCTGGCCGTCAGAGAGTGAAGGCTTGTCATAGGCGCGCTTGATTTCAACCGGCATGGACTTTGCAGCAGTACTGTCTCCAGGGGTTTTCAAAACGCTACGCTACAGACATAATAGTCACTTGAGTCGAATAGCGTCCATTGTTCTGATGATGGCAGTTGCCGGACTGCTGTCCGGCTGCGGCAAAGATCCAGCCAAAATGACCGATGCCGAATTGGGACTGAATGCAGATCAATCCCACGGACGCAAGGTCTTCAATATTTATTGCCTCAATTGCCACCCGCGTATTCTTCCAGCGGGAACAAGGGACCAGGGCTGAAAAAGCTTTACAAGAAGCCTTACCTGCCCAGCGGCCTCACGGCGACTGATGAGCACGTAATGCAAAGCATTGTCCGTGGCCGAGGCATGATGCCCCCATTCGGCAGCCAACTTGACCAGCAGGAGTTGCAGGAAGTCATCACGTATCTGCACACGCTCTGAGCGGGTCACCTTTCTTCAATGCTCAATCCGGCTCCGACTCTCAGCGAGTACGTGGTTCATAGATATTCGGCGGCACGATGTTGTGTGCATGCTGAGCTTCCACCAGTGCGTCTTCAAACTCTTCACCCTGTTCGTACCAGAGACTTACATTCCGCCACGCGACAAAGCAGCACATCAGAAAGATAGCCGGCACAAAGATAAGTGGCATCCACAGTCCCACACCTGCAAGAACCAGAAAGCTATAAAGGCTGCCCAACGCCAATGAGAGCATTATGCGCACGCTTAGCATGGGAAGAGCAACGTCGCGTGGATGCCTGCGATGATCCGGAAATGAATGTGTGTCGATGAAGGAGCGCGCGATGTCAGAGGCTATCAAGATCCCAAGAACTACCGAACCGGAATAAGCCAGAATGCGCAGAAAACCGGAATGAAAGAAGTGCGCCCCGGCGAGCATGCCCGAGCCTGCCAGCGGCGCCCATCGTCCCAGCGGAGCATGCAAGGACGATAGCCACCGAATGATTGTGCGTATCTTTTCGCCCATGAGCCTGAAGTTTAGAGGCAATATCGGGCGGTTCAAAGTTACCTCGGTGCGCTACCCAGCCGGGAGCGGCCCGTGCATCGTACAATAGAGATTCACATCTAATACCCTGATGGCCAGCTCTGTAGAACTCGTCCAGATCGACCTTGCGCCCCGGCGTCCGCAAAAGAAGCCTGAGTGGCTGAAGGCACGCGCACCCATGGGCGACAATTACCACGACCTAAAGAGGCTGGCTCGGACGCTTGACCTGCACACGGTCTGCGAGTCAGCGCAATGCCCCAATATTGGCGAGTGCTGGAACCACAAGACTGCTACGTTCATGCTGCTGGGCAATCTGTGTACCAGGCGCTGCGGCTTTTGTGCCGTGCCCAAAGGCAAGCCTGAGCCGCTGGATTGGGACGAGCCGCGCCGCGTAGCTGAAGCCGTGGCTACCCTTGGTTTGAAGCATGCCGTTGTTACCAGCGTAAATCGCGATGACGACAATATGGGCGGCGCAAAGATTTTTGCCGAGACTATCCGCCAGGTCCGCGAGCAGGCTCCCGGTTGCCAGATTGAAGTGCTCATCCCTGATTTTCAGGGCCGTGAAGATTGCTTGAAAGTTGTGATCGACGCAAAGCCCGAAGTCTTGAACCACAACACTGAAACTGTTCCGCGTCTCTATCGCGCAGTGCGTTCCGGCGCCCGCTATGAACGCACGCTCGACCTGCTGAGCAATGTGAAACGTTTTGCTCCTACCATGGTTTCAAAAACCGGCGTAATGGTTGGCATTGGCGAGACTACGAATGAACTGCTGGAAGTTTTCCGCGATCTGGCCGCGCGCAAAGTCGATATCCTTACCGTCGGCCAATATCTGCGGCCCTCAAAAGATCATTTGCCGATGACGCGCTATTACACTCCGGAAGAGTTTGCTTTCCTGAAGACTGAAGCGCTCAAGATGGGCTTTCGCCACGTTGAATCAGGCCCGCTGGTTCGTTCGTCGTATCACGCGCATGAGCAGGCTGAGAGCACAGGGCTGATTTCCGTTATCTCGCCCCATACTGTTTAGCGAATAAAAATCTGCGTGTTATACCTTTTTAGGTTATGCGCGGATGTACCTCGGCGGCTGAAGCCGGAGGTTTTATCAGCTTTACCGCAGGTCTGAAGACCTGCTCCACCCCGCCATGGGATACAGTAAAGCCTAAAAAGGTATAGCTAGAACACGCGGAAGCGGATCGTCAGGTATTTCTTTGGATTTTCCCGGATCGCCTTGACCAGATTCCGCGTTTCAATGA
Source organism: Terriglobia bacterium (assembly GCA_963732195.1). GTDB lineage: Bacteria > Acidobacteriota > Terriglobia > Terriglobales > Acidobacteriaceae > Angelobacter. The sequence continues at coordinate 38,118 of CAVSYO010000003.1, forward strand.
GCATTTGATCGGTGTTGTTGTAGAGCGATGGGTCCTTAAGCAGCCTGCCGGCGCTGCCTTCGCCTGCTGCCAGCCGATCGGAGATAGTGGAGAGCTGGTTAATGATATTTTCCAGCTTCCTGGAGAGTTCCTCATCCTTCAGTAATTTTCCGGCGGGCCCACGACCTGCATTGAGGTCAGCGAGCAGCTTGTTGGCGGTAGCGATCGCCTGGTTGGCATTGTTATAGAGAGCATCGTCTTTCACCAATTTACCCAGACTGCCATGGCCTTTGTTGATTTCATCCACCATAAGATCGGCTTTGGTTACCAGCGAGTCAGCCTTGCGGTACAGGCTGTCATCGGCAAAGAATTTTCCGATAGTGCCTTTGCCGTTGCTCACGTCATTCAATAATCCCTGCACCTGGTTCAGAATCACGTTGATCTTGTTGATCATGGCGGGATCGTAGATAACTTTTCCCAGCGAGCCGCTTCCGTTCTGGATTTCCGCCAGTATGGAGTCCGCGCGTTTCACAAGGATATCAATGTTTTGCAGCGACGTTTGGCTGGTGCGGATCACGTCCGGAATGCCGGGAGCGTTGCCGGGAGGTAACTCTGTGCCATCCTTCACGATGGGGCCCTTGGCGTCTTTGCTGTCAATGTCGACATACGATTCGCCAAGCACCCCGGCAGTCTGAATGGTCGCTTTGGAATCTGTGTGAATGAATCGCTGAAACTCCTCGTTCACCCGCATCACCACCTGCACAGGACTCAGTGGACGTCCTGGGACAACCTTGACCGACTTTACATTGCCAATGGCCACTCCCTGCAAGTCCACTGGCTGCCCGGTGCGTATTCCCTCAGCATTGTCAAAGTATGTGATGAGAGTAATTTTCCTGGTGAAAAGGCCGCCGGTTCCGCTGATCAGAAACACAAGTAGCGCCAGGGTTACCGAACCGATAATTACGGTTATCCCTACCTTGAGTTCAGACCACCTGAGCTGCTTTTGACTTGGCAATGGCGTGAAGTAAGTACGGAAAAATAATAGCAGATGCCCCCGTAAGTCCCTAGAACTAGACAGTTTTCAGTAAGTTCCGGGATTCAGCGGTTACCAGTACTCGCCAAAGCGCTAAACTTTCTAAGGCACGATGGCGGCGCTTCTCCAGGTTCGTGAGCAGAGGCCAGCGAGCAGGTAAGCTGCTGCTGCGCAAAGCAAGGTAACCGTCAGACCAAAGTGGATGGCGATGATCATGGCCATGACCGACCCCAGAACGCTGGCTGCAGCGTTGAGCGCCCAGGCCCATTCCACGGTCTTTACCAGACGCAGCCCGGTAGGGAAAGGCATGCCCATCAGAAAGCCGAGCGGCGCCAGGACAATGCCGCTGAGAAGCAACTTGATAACAAAAGGCAGCCCAATGGCAGCTGAGAGCAGCCACGGCAACAGGGCAACATCAATGGCAATGAGAGCTGCAATGATTCCCAGCAGCGGAAGGATTTTGCTGCCGCTGCTGATCCTGCGCCGCGCCGCCACACTGCCGATGCCACTGGAAAGCAGAAGCAGAAAGACAACCACCGTCAATGCATACGTGGGATGGCCCAGAAAAAGAACAAAGCGCTGGATCAGAGAAATTTCCACCAGGATGAAACCGAATCCCACGGCGATGAAGTAAAGCAGCGCGATAATCCCAGTCTTCGGCGCGTTCTGGCGATGGCGATGCAGCGCCAAAGGCAGAATCAGAAACGCAAGAACGGCCACAATCGAGATGATCAGTAACATTCCCAACACTACAACGCCAAGATTGATGCGCCAGTCCATGCCGCGGCCCGTTCCGGCCAAAATATTTTCAATTACGTGACGTGTCTTCAGCGTGAAAAAGAAAAACGGGGCGCTGTCACTCACCGGCGCGACGTTATAGGCATAGCCTTTTGCGAAGGACGTTGGATCGTTTGACTCAATTAGATTGCGGAAGGCCGAGGCCGCGGGCGGAAGCCGCTGCAACCCGGCATATTCCACGGTAGGATTCAACCAAAATAGATTGGGATTTTCACGCACATGGGCCGCGACTGCGGCATACTCAGCCGCAGTGAACGGCGACTTCTTGGCCAGCACCAGCACCGGACGGCCGTCTTCATTCAGGCCTCCGTCGGCGACGACGACGAAATGTCCGCGCGGATCGGCCACGCCGACGCGGTGCAGAGACTCGATGGCCTGCGAGACCACGCGCAAAGCTTCGCGTGGCTGCTTGAACTCCCAGCGCGTAATGGCAATCATGCCGTCGGGCTTCAAGTGATCGAAGTACTCGCGGAAGGCTTCAACGGTGTAAAGATTGTTTTCGCTTAGAGCAAAAGCGCCGGCGGCGGTCGAGGCCCAGGTATCCACGAGCGTCATCTGCACCACGTCATACTTTTCCTGCGAGCTGCGGATATATGAGCGGCCGTCCTGAACATGAATGTGGACCTGCGGCTGGTCATAAAGATGAAAAGAGTAATCGGCGTAGCGGCCGCGCATTACATTGTTGGCGATTGTGGGATTGATCTCGATTCCCGTCACGTTGGGGCTGCCATTGGCGACAGCACGCATCACGTCCACGCCGCCGCCGGGGCCGATGATGGCGAAGTCGCCACGCGGGCGCAGCACGTTGGCCACCGACGGCGCGGCAGACATCAGGCTTCTTTTCCAGTTGAACCCTGATGTATCGGGAAGCCCGGTGCCCAGTGGCGTGGGAGAGCCATTCTGCTCCCAGCGCGCCGGGTCCACGTTCATGATTGCCGTGGTGGCATCGGCATCAATCACAACATAGCGCCCGCCGAGCTGCGTGCTGACCTCAATGCGGGAGATGGCGTTCCAACGCGCATACTCAATCCACCTGGGATCGCGATAGACGCCTTTCGCATAGATCACGTCAATGATCTTGCCGGAATAGTTGGCGACCATGAGCAGAGCGAACAGCGCGGCCAAAGCGTAGGCAGCACGGCGTAGCATTTGATCTGGTCTGCCCACAAGGCAGGCGGCCACGGCCATGCAGGCTGAAGCCAGCAACAGCGCATTGGGTGCGCCAATAAAATTCAGCAGTGGAACTATGGCGAGGCAGGCGGTTGCGCCTCCGGCAAGATCAGCGCCATAAAGCTGCGAGATGTGGCCGGACGAGCGCGCAAAGAGCACGGAAAATAACAGTCCGGTCAGAAAAAACGGCACCGCCGCTGCGAGATAGATAACCGTCAGCTTGCCAAAGTTGCGGCCGGTGACTTCCAGCGAAACCGGGGTATGCAACACCACTTCAACCGAACACAGGATAAAAACTGAATTCAGCAGGCACAGCCACGCGCCTAAGGTGCGCATATCGAAACGCGCCAGCCACTCCTGCCGTATGTGGGCAAACACTCCGCCTGATCCCAGGCCCAGCAGCGCCACGGAGATGGCAAAAAAAGCAAAGTGATAAAAGAGCACCACGCTGAAGAGCCGCGTAAGCGCCAGCTCCAGCAGCAGGCTGGACAGGCTGACCAGGGCAACAGCCAGCATCATGGCCCGGAGTGGCATTTGGATAGTAGGAGCTTGGGGTTCGGCAACCAGTACGGCTCGAGACATCGCGAATCAGGTTCTCACAGGCGAGGCTTTTTGTGAAATCCCGACACCGAAGGTGGAGGGATCTCTACCGGCTAAAAAACTTTTGAAGAACAGACGGGAATGAGAGAACGAATCGGCAGCAAGGGTTTGGCTTACGGCTGGCACGTTAGAAGCAAGTAGGGATCGCTCGCAGCGCTCGGGATTTCAATCGCTTTCCAGAATCACGTGCGCGATCGCCTGCTCCCTGGTGTGGGAAAGCGAAAGATGAGTGCGCTTGCAGCCGAGTCGCGCGGCAAACTCCGCTGCCTTGCCGTGAAATTGCAAAACAGGGCGCTGCCCGGGCAGCCGAAGCTACCTCAACATCGTGCCAGGTAACGCCGTGGCGCAGTCCGGTCCCGATAGCCTTCATTCCGGCCTCCTTGGCGGCAAAGCGGGCCGCTAGCCGCTCAGCAGCGTTGGGCTTGCCGGTACAGTACCGGACCTCTGCAGGCGTGAACACCCGGTGCAAGAAACGGTCGCCAAAGCGCTTCACAGCAGCCTCAATCCGGTCTACCTCACTGATGTCAACTCCAGTCCCTACAATCATTTAGGTCTCTATGCCAAGGTATCATATCGTTGGTTTTCCGTTTCTAAGCCAAGCCTTATTTATTAGAGACAACTCAGGATTTTCGAGGGTATAATACCCCTCGCGTTGTTTCAGAAGCGTTGTACAGCAGCAATGCACCCCCTGCAACCTGCCTGCACTACCCTCAGAAAGGCGCAAATTTCAGAAACAAGGAATGCGTGCTACACATGGAACAAGGAACAGTAAAGTGGTTCAATGACGCAAAAGGTTATGGCTTTATTTCCAGGGAAAACGGTGAGGACGTATTTGTTCACTTTTCCGCGATTCAGTCCAATGGCTTTCGCAGCCTGAAAGAAGGCCAGCCAGTTTCTTTCAACGTCGTCAAAGGCCCTAAAGGGTGGCAAGCAGAGAACGTGCAGGTGCTGTAAGACGCAACAGGATTCTTGAAAGTAAAGGGCGGTCTCCAGCAGGGCCGCCTTTTTCATTTTGGATTAGCCATGCCTCACGGCTCGATAGTGCAGCTGCTTAACCGGCTCGACGCCGAAAGCCGTCCCTGAATTCTGTCCCGCAAGTCCTATAATCGACCGGGTGCTGGTTTCCGACTTTGATTTTCATCTCCCGGAAGAGCTGATTGCGCAGGAGCCGCTTGCCGAGCGCAGTAACTCCCGTCTATTGCATCTTTCGCGTTTCACCGGCAGGTTTGAAGATCGGAAATTTACTGACTTTCCCAAACTGCTCCGTTCCGGAGACCTGCTGGTCCTCAACAGCAGCCGCGTCTTTCCCGCCCGCCTTTACGGACGCCGCGCCGGCCTTCACGCTCAGCCGCTCAGCCCCAGAAATCCAGCTTCGCGCGATTTTCTTCATGGCCGCGTTGAAGTCATGCTTACCCGCCAGTTGGGTCGGCTGGAGTGGCAGGCGCTGGTGCGTCCGGGCAGGAAGATCGGAGTAGGAGAAAAGATTTTCTTTTCTGCGGCGGATTCCGTCCAGGTGGCTGCCAGGGACAACACGGCGACGTCGGCATCTGGGCCTGGTGGTCCCCAAGCCGCGGAATTGAGCGCCGAAGTGATTGCCCGAGGAGAATTCGGCGAACGCACTCTGCGCTTTGATCCCGTGCCGGATTTTTTTGCCGTCGTGGAGAAGCTGGGACACGTCCCGCTACCACCATATATCGCGCGTGACGACCGGCAGGAAGACCGCGAACGCTACCAGACGGTCTATGCCCGCGCGGAAACCACCGGCAGCGTGGCCGCGCCCACCGCAGGCCTGCACTTTACGCCGCAGGTCCTGGCCCACATACGCGAACGAGGAATTGAGATAGCCGAATTGACTTTGCATGTGGGCCTGGGGACTTTTCAGCCTGTGCACGCGGAGAGGGTAGAGGACCACAAACTCCATCGCGAGAGCTACTCGATCTCCGAGGCTGCGGCCGCGCAGATCAATCGGGCGCTGGCTGAGAATCGGCGGGTGGTTGCCGTGGGGACTACAACGGTCAGGACGCTGGAGTTTGCGGCTTCCCGGAATCCCTTGAGTTCAGATGGAACGGCGACTATCACCGCCGGCCCGGGCGAGGCCGATATCTTCATCTTTCCCGAATTCCAGTTTCGCGTGGTCAGCGCCCTGCTTACGAATTTTCATCTGCCCAAATCCACGCTGCTGATGCTGGTCTCAGCATTTGCGGGCCGGGAAAACGTGTTGCAGGCATACGCTCATGCGGTCGCGGAGAAATACAGGTTCTTCTCTTACGGCGATTGCATGTTTGTGGAGTGACAGGTTTTGCCTTCCGATCACCTGACGTCCCGATGAGCGGCCTCTCTCTGTAAGGCCGTTTCAATCCGTATCTAATTCAGCAATGGCCCGGTAAACATGGGCTTTTACCGGCATGAGTTCGGCGGGTTTAGGGTTGGAGCTGCGGCGCTGAAGTTGCGCCAAAGGAACGGGACGTTTAGCTTTACTGGTAGCCATATTGCCTCCCAAAAGGCGATTTGGATAGGGCGCGTTCGGTGTTGATAGCACCGGGCGCTGCCCGTTAGGTTGTGGGTTTGTTACTTCTTCTTCTTGCGAGACTTGTGTAACACAGCGGCCCTCGCCTGTGCTTTTTGGTTCTTCCTGAGTTTTTGGTAGCGGGTTTTCCTACCGTTGGCGATCTTGGGTAGGAGTTGGCGAAGCGCAGCGATTTCAGGCTCGGTCCAGACGTGAATCTTTCCCGCCGACCAACCTCGATAATCTGTGGGGCGGGAACTTTATTCTCCGCAATATACCGGCTAAGGGTCTTGATTCCATCCCATGCTCGCCTCTTATGTAGTGAACGTATTCAAACAGACATATCGTGTCAGATTGATGGCAGGCTGTCAAGATTAAAATGAATCTTTCCACGACTTTTTCAATGCGCTCCGCTGTAATTCGTTCTCCCACGCATCAGCCCCGGCGGGCAAACGAGACTGGCCCAAGTGCGGAAGCCCTGGGAAAGCAGTGTTGTAACATGACAAGCCCCGGAGGAGGCGACACCATGTCTCACTACGCGCAAAATCATATTCACCTCGTCTTCAACACAAAAAATCGTGAGAAGGTATTTGCTCGTGATTTTCTACCCCGCTTGTAGGCTTACGCGGCGGCCGTCTGTAAAAACCATGATCTGTTGACATTTGCTGTGGGCGGCATGGAAAAGCACATCCACCTCCTTTTCCGTCTGCCTCCTCAATGCCGCTCACATGACTGGGATTTATATCAAGTATTCTGCAAAAAGGATGACGCCATGGAGGTTCACATTCAAGAAGGATACGGAGCCTTTAGCATGAGTTCTTCCAATATCGCAGCCGTGATTAAGTACATCGATCGCACCATCACGCGATCACCAAGAGGAAATTGATCTGCTGAAAAGACACCGTATACCGTTGATCTAAAGTATGTATTCGGTTAGTGTCGCCGCCTACGGGGCTCGCATTTCTGGGCGCTATCGTTTCCCAGGGCTTCCGCACCTGGGCTAAGCTCGTTCGCGCTCTCCGGCGCTGGGGTATCGAAGTCTCAGACGATATTCTGCTTCCTTTCAGATGTAGTGATCGCCTACCTGCGACTTGATTTCGCGGCCAATCTCTGTCGCGAGCTTTTGAGCATCACGCATTCTGTTCAGAATCTCTTCCCGCATCGCGTAGTATTCCTCCCAAAGCTTAGGAGATACTAGCTCTTTTACATTCCGGCCAATGTTCAAGCGGGTATTTCTACTTTTCGATATCCGCTATTTTGCGGGCCGAGGGGGAGTGGCGGGCGATCCCTCGCATCCACTCCTTCCAATTTGTGCTGCCTTTGGATTGATTGCTTCCCCCGGTCTGTAATGATGACGGCGTTGTTTGCTTGAGTTATTCAGAGTTAAAGAAAATTCTCGATGATCAGCACGATCCTATCGAGTGGATAAGTGCAACGAGGCACAAGAGGGCAATGTATTCAGTCAAAGCTGTCGCGCGTCCTGTAATCGTCGAACCGCCGGGCATTTTGAAACACGCCAGCAGTTCCTTGTCAGTCCAGCTCATGGAATCCCTTTGGTCTTTACACGATGCCCTTCAGAAGCGCCGACACACTTACACCCAGGCCCCTTGCGACCTTTTCCAAACTATCCAAAGTTGTCCGCCGTTCGAATGGCAAATTGGACTTCGATTGGCCAGGGAGATTTCCCCAAAAGCTATTTACAGACTAGCCTTTGGTTACGCTTCCGGATCCGCTTGCCAAGCCGGCGACGGTAATCAGGATCTTGCATTTGGGAGATTGTGAGAGTATGGTACTTTTCTGTCCACCTCATATATAGTGCCAGCATTAATGACCACGAAACGACATTCCGCACCTGGCCCGCCGCTTACACAAATGCTTGGTACCCGGCTGAGTCGATCGTCGAAACGGATCAGCGATTGTGATCTGCTGTTGGAGAGGGCATCAATAATAAGCAGACGAAGGCTGCAACATCCGCAGACGCGGACAACCTGCGGAGACGTTATAAGGTTTGCAGAGCCGCCGTGGATGTGTTGGCTGATATTGCGGTGGTAGGTGCCCTGAAGCGCCACCAATTCGTGGTCGATTGCAACATCAGGGCTGTCCGATCACGCACACTTACTTGGGCCACTCGGATCGACGGAGGCATAGTGCTATTCACGCAGTCAAAGGGCGGACGGTCTACTCACAGGGTCTACCTCCTTGATGATCTATGTCAAGAAAATGGTTCAAGCTACCGCCACATCGGATGCAGAAGCGAACTGGGGGAATTAATAGAAAAAGCCGTCGCCAAGCGAAGCCAAATCTTGAGTGGAACAACAAATTATTTTTCCGGAATTACCGGGAAGGTCATGAAGATATTCTAGCTGCGATTTCCGGAGGCGAAGCCCCAACTGATTTGCTCGCCGCGCGCTCGCCACTCGCCTTGGTTGTTCTTGATTCGGAAAATGCAGTCCGCTGTCAGCCCCTCATCGCCTCAACAACGTCTCTTGCGGATCCAGAAGAATCTGCTTCGTATCGGCAGGGGCGGTCACTGTAAATTCTGTTTTGAGGTCGTCGGCAAAGACGAATGCCAGAAAGCGCGATTTGCCGGCCGCGTCCACAGCGTAAAGCGGGACAGCGGTCACCATGTCCTTGGCGGCGTGGTCTTCAAGAATTGTCCCGGTCACCTTGAGCTTGTGCGCGCTGGGCGTCATGTGCACGCCTTCGAGCGAGAATTGCGGGATGGAGTTGCCGTTGACCCAGCTATCAAAAAACCAGTCGAGCGATTTTCTGCCTTCATAGCGCAATTGGGCCGGCATCACCTGCTCAAAGGCGCGCTGAAGATCGAGCGTGGAAATTTTGTGGTTGGGCGCGGCGGCCAGCAGGCTTTTCAAAGCCGAGAAAAACATCGCGTCGCTCTCACCGCCGTTGGCTTCACGCAGCATGGTGCGCAGCATGTGGATAAGCCAGGTGCCGCGTCCATAAAGCACGCGCTCATACGCATCCGGAAACTTCGACGACGTGAGCCGATGTCCCAGCGTGACCGGCCCTGCCTCGGCGATGATTCCGTTCCGGGTTTCGCGCAGCAGTTCACCGCGGTAATAGGTGAGCGCCGTTCGCATGTCGCCGGGATGTTGCTTATCCAGCATCACGAGCGCGCTGTAATTGGCCAGCGCCTCCACAATCCACTCGTCGTGATAGCTCACCCAATCCACGGCGTCGCCCCACCATTGATGCGCGGTTTCATGGGTCAGCATCAGGCGGCTAAGCAGCAGTTCCACGTAAGGATCGCGGACGCCCAGGGCGCGGCGCTCGTCTGGCGTGAGAAACGCCGTGCTGGAAAGATAGATCAGCCCAGGCCACGACTGGCTCAGCATCCCGGGAAGCTGCGTGATTTCCAGGTTGAGGTACGGAAAAGGATCAAGTTCAGACGATAGAAATTGGATCGTGTTCGCGGCCTGGTCAGCGATCTGCTGGGTCTCCCGCGTGGGATCGGGCTTTTTGCCGAAGCGTGCTTCAGCGCCTGCCAGGGATTGTTCCACAGTTTTGGCGCCATAGGCGTGGATCTCCACTCCGCCGGACATGGCCGTGGCGGCAACGAACTTGCCCAGGTTGAACCCGGCCCGGCCAATAGGCTTGCTGGTAACAAAGCGAGTGAAGCGTTTGCCGCCGCTGACGGTGCTGGAGACCTGTTTGCCTGTGCCCAACTACTGACCAGTCACTCGGGCATTCGAATGTGAGGTCGAAGTTGCTGAACGTGGGACCAACGTTGGGATACCATGTGCCGCGCGCGCCAACATAAATCAGATCGCCACCGGCATTGAACATGACCGGTCCGGAATATTTGAATTGCAGTTTTACCGGATGGTCTTTTTCCAGCGGCGCAGGCATTACCACGCCAATCAGGTCGTCGCCACGACGAGAAAGATCGCTGCCGCTGATAGCTTCATTCTGGATGAACTCCGCCGGCGCGCCATTCACCCGCACCTCCGTGAGTTTGAGGTAGCGCGAAAGCTCCAGGATCACCGTCCGCTGGCCGGAATACTGCGGCGTAAGAGTAAATTCGGCTTCAGCGCTGAGGTCGGTGGGCGGCTGCACGGTGACGCGGAGCTTGTAGTCTGAGACCTCAAAGCTCGCTCGTGTTGCCGGGTCCTCCTGGCCTGCGGCTTCACGTACCGAGCGCATCGGGAAAGAACTCCAGGTGTCGTAGTAAGCGACGTTATCGACCACGTTGGCCTGCGCCACACTTATCTGCTCGGAGCCGTTGCTATCAAAAAAAATGTCCACGATTCCAGCTGTTGTTCCTCCAATGCGCAAGTGCAGAAAGCTTGCGATGGACTGCGGTGCGCTGGTCATCACCTGCAGGATAGGCAACGCGTCTCCACGGGCCAGCAGCATGGCGGGCTGTTGCCATCGGGTAATGAATTCCTGCGCGTCTTCCGCGTGGCCGCGAAGTCCGCTCCGCAGTTCGGCCACTATCTTGTCGTCGGCAAAACGAAGATACGCAGACTGGAAACGCTGTTCCAGCACCGCCGATCCGGTAAACAACGCCAGCGATGTACGCTCAGCGCGGTTAGGAGGCACCAGCAGCACTTCTCCCACACCTTCAAACATTGCGCCCGTAATATGGCCGTTGACTTCACGCACGAACCCAATCGTGCCATCGCTGATGGAGATGTGCAGGTCTTCCATCATGATGGAAACTTCGCGCACCTGGTAAACGTCTTTGGCGTCAAAAGAAGGATTCAGCAGTTCGCGGTAGAGCGCCACGGCGCCGGATTGCGACGGCGTAGCCTGGCCCAAAGCGGGAATATTCGCGAAGGCAAAGGCGAGGACTAGAACTAGTACCTTCGTTACTCTCTGGATGAAGACACGCTTCATAGACATGGCATAATCGCTTAGACTTTTCTCAATTGAAATCGATTATTACATTTTGCGCTTTTGCCATGCTGTGTGCCGCCGCCTGCGCGGACACAATCGTGTTGAAAAACGGCGACCGCATCCAGGCCGATTCCGCGCAGGAACGCAATGGTCGCGTGGAATACACGCTGGGCGACAACACGATGACCATCCCCAAGTCCATCGTGGTCCGCATTGACAAAGGCCCTGTTTACGGGCCCTCGCCATCGCGGGCCGCAGTCGGGACGGAAGCGCCACCAGCACACGAAGAAATGGCCAGCTCGGGAGACTTGGTCTCACGCGTGATCCGCGGCGGCGCAATTGATGCTGTCGCCATCAAGGCCATAGAAGATGAGGGCGATTCACTTCGCGCGGCTGCTGCCAATTCCATTGCCGCCAACTTTGAAGAAAAGCGGCTCAACTACACTGCTGCGGCACGTTATCTCCAGGCCGCTATCGCCTTCCTGCCGGATCACGGCGTCCTGTTGGAGAACTACGCTTCCATTTTGTTGAAGCTTGGCCAGCCCGCGGAAGCGCTGCTTCGCGCCCAACAGGCTGCTCGCGTCAGTCCGCAGTCGGCGGACGCCTTTTTGCTGCTCGGGTACGCCTATTACAAGAATGACCACAACCGCGAAGCCATTGCGGCATTGAAAAAATCTTTGCAGCTCCGGCCCGACGACAAGACGCGCGACCTGCTGGAGCGCGTAGAGCGCGAATCCAAGACAGAAGCCGACTTCCACCAGCAGGAAAGCAGTCACTTTACGCTGCGCTATGAAGGCTCGCAAACAGCCGATGCGCTCCGCACGCAGGTGCTGGACGCACTCGAAGGCGACTATCGCGATTTGAGCAACGATCTGGGCTCGTCACCCAGGAATATCTACGTTTCCCTTTATACCGATGAGGCTTTCTTTGACGTGACCCACGCCGCCGCCTGGACAGCGGCGCTGAATGACGGCAAGATTCGCATTCCCATCTCAGGCATCAAAGCCGTGACCCCGGAACTGGCCAGTGTCCTGCGCCATGAGCTAACGCATTCGTTTGTCGCGCAGATCACGCACAACCGCGCTCCGGTCTGGCTGAATGAAGGTGTGGCGCAACTGGAGCAGGGCTCCACCACTGGCGCAATCGGCCCGCGGCTGGCCGCGCTGTACGACTCGGGAAGACAGATACCGCTCAATCAGTTGGAAGGCGGTTTCCAGGATTACAGCTCAGCGGAAGCCTCGGTTGCTTACGCGGAAAGCCTGGCTGCCGTGGAATACATCCGCGCGACCTTTGGCTTGAGCGATCTGGCCCGGCTGTTGCAGCGCCTGGGAGAAGGGCAAAGCGTGGAATCAGCGCTGCGCAGCACCGTTCACGGCGGTTATGCGGAACTGGAAACCGAGATCACAAACTATCTTAAGAAAAATTACGGCAGCTAAGGGCACCATCTACTGGCCGGTAACGCGCAATTCAATTTTCACGCCGCTATCAAGCTTGACCGTTCGTTGCTTAGAGACGATCGCCTGAGCGCCGCCGTTAGCCGGAGAGCTTAGACTCAATCCATCGATATCAGTCGGCCCGGTTTCGGGCATTCTATGATCATGTGATTTCGTTTCATCGTCCAAAGTCCTGTTGATGCGTGGAAGCTGAGGTGAGGGGTTAGTCTGCATTGGCTGTTGAGCGGAATTGCTCATGGGAGAAGGCGCGTTAGGCACGTCCACCACCGGGCGCTCGCCCGGACGAATCGCCAGAAGCAGTGATTGGAACGGCACATCGCCACCCTTGGTAATAGCTTTATCGAAAACAATTCCCAGCCGCGATTCAGGGGTTTCCTTCGTGTGAAGCTGCACTTCTGTCACGTGGCCCAAGAGCTTGGAGTTATGTCGAACCACGATTTTTCCGTGAGCCAGAACGTCAGCAACCAGCACGGCAGACACCGGATCGCCGACTTTGGCTTTCTTTGCATCAACGGTTTTCGTCAATTCGGCGTATAGAATAGACCCGGTTTCCAGCCGAGCTGGCGCTTGTGGTGATGCTGCCTGCAAGGCGATTGCCGCACTTCGGAGGTTCGCTGCTGATCCGCTTTGTCCTATTCCCAGCACGGCCAGACCGACGAACGGCAACGCCAGAAATCGAGTGATTGGCATATGCAATTATGCTCCGGCAAACCACCTGCCCTGTCAATGCCATCTATGTGAGTGGCTTTCTGGTAGCATTTCCCCCATGAAACGTTTGCTCATAATCTCCGGGATTATCGTCGGTGTGCTTTTACTGGTCATCATCGCCGTTCCGCTGTTTATCAATGTCGATAGCTTCCGCCCTGATCTGGAGAAGAAAATCTCCGCGGCCCTCAATCGCCAGGTGCATATAGGCAAGCTGGATGCATCCCTGCTGAGCGGAGGCGCAAGCGCCAGCGACATCACCATTGCAGACGATCCGGCCTTTAACAAAGACCCGTTCCTGAAAGCGGCTTCGGTGAAAGTGGGCGTGCAATTGATGCCGCTCATCTTCTCCAAACAGCTCAAAGTTACTTCGCTGACGATCCAGAAGCCGGACATCACACTGCTGAAGAACGCAGCCGGCAAATGGAATTACTCCACACTGGGCGCTGCATCGCAAAAAGGAACGGCAGAACCCTCAAAAACCACGCCTGAGCCCTCGAAACCCGCTTCCGCGCCGTCCGAGCCTTCAGGGAAATCCACGCCAGATGTATCGGTTGATACGTTCGAGATCGCTGACGGGACCGTGCGCGTGGGTCATAGCAGCGGCCACTCTGCCGGAAAAGAAAGCGTTTACCAGAATGTAAATCTGGTGGCGCACAATATCTCCGCCACCAGCGCAATGCCGTTTACGCTTTCCGCTGGAATGCCGGGCGGGGGCTCGCTCAACCTGGAAGGCCAGGCAGGCCCGCTGAATCCCACTGACTCAACCAAGAGTCCGCTGGACGCCAAAATCACTCTCAAACATGCTGATCTTGCCGCTACCGGCTTTGTTGATCCCAGTTCCGGCGTTGGCGGCATACTGGATTTTGATGGGCAAATAAAGTCAGATGGCCACAAGCTGCATTCTGAAGGCAAGGCCAAAGCCGCTGACTTGCGCGTGATCAAGGGCGGGCAGCCAGCCAAAGAGCCTGTCGCGCTGGATTACAAATCTGACTATGCCCTGGATTCCGATACCGGCACAATCAATGCGAACCTTCACACTGGCAACAGCCTGACCAATGCCAGCGGCACGCTCAACGCCAAAGGCGAAGACACGCTGGCCAATCTGAAGATCGTGGGAAAGAACATGGCAGTAAATGATGTTGAAGGCCTGCTCCCGGCTTTCGGTGTGGTTCTGCCCTCAGGCGCGTCATTGCAGGGCGGCAACATCAACATGGACCTGAATGCAACGGGCCCGCTGGATCGTCTGGTAATTGATGGCCCGCTAAAAATTGAAGGTACACATCTTTCCGGCTATAACCTGGGTTCCAAGCTCGGCGCGATTGCAGCTTTCACCGGCAACAAATCCAGCACAGATACGCTGATCCAGACGTTCAGCTCCGCCTTGCGCGTTGCGCCTGAAGGCATTAAAGCGGACAGCATTGTGCTGGATGTGCCGTCGCTCGGCATCGTCACCGGCAATGGCGTAATTGCTGGCGATAACTCTCTCGATTTCAAAATGCTTGTCAAACTATCCGGCGCGGCAAACAATCTTTTGGGCAGCCTTACCGGGGCCTCTGCTTCGGCCCAAAGCAAAGGCCTGCCTTTCACGATTACCGGGAAGACCTCAAACCCCGTGTTCCGCCCGGACGTGGGGGGCGCCGTGGCTGGTGATCTTCAGAACTCCCTGCTCCAGGCAGTCCAGGGCAACAAGGGGAACAAGACCGATAGCCAGCAGAAACCAAACCTGCAAGACGCGCTAGGCGGCTTGTTCAACAAGAAGAAAAAACCGCAACAATAGCGCGATCTCGCGTTCTGGAAATTGGAAGCTTCATGTCCCCGCTGCTAAAATAGGGATAATAGCCCCAGTCTTTTCCGTTAGAAGGTCTTTCAATATGCCCAAGAAACTCGCTTTGCTTGCGTCTGCCGTGCTGCTGCTGGCAATGGCTCTTCGCGCTGACGATATCGTTGACGAAATCATCGGCCGCGTGGATGACCAGATCATTACCCGGTCCGATATAGAAAAGGCCAAGGCGACTCAGTTGGAAGAGTTAAAGCAGAGATATCCCTCTGACTGGCAGAGCCACGTAACCAAAGCGCAGGCGGATACATTGCGCGATCTGATCGACCAGCAGCTTCTGCTGGAACGCGGCAAGGAACTGGGCATCACCGGAGAAACGGAACTGGTGAAGCGGCTTAACCAGATGCGGCAGCAGATGGGGCTGGCCAGTATTGACGATCTGGAAAAAGAGGCACAGAAGCAGGGTGTCTCTTATGAAGATTTCAAAGAGCAGATCCGTATCGGCGCGGTTACGCAGCAGGTGATCGGCCAGGAAGTTGGGGGCAAGCTCCATATTTCCAATGAAGATATTCAGGACTGGTACAACAAGCACCAGAAAGAGCTTGAAGGGCCTGAAGAAATTGGCCTGAGCGAGATCATGGTCTCTACCCAGCCGGCAAAAGAAAACGTCGAGAGCAAAGACAAGCAGGGCGCGGAACAGGAGAAGAACCTGCCCGAAGATCCGGCCAAGGTGGCCGAAGCCGAGGCCAAGGCAAACCAGCTTCTTGACCAATTGAAGAAGGGCGCCAAATTTGACGATCTGGCCAAGAAAAGCTCTGACGGCCCCACGGCCGCTCAGGGTGGAACGCTGGGCAGCTTCAAACGGGGCGAACTGGCAAAAGACCTGGAACAAAAAACATTTTCACTCAAAGCAGGAGAGAATACAGGTGTAATTCGTACGCGGCAGGGCTTCATTATCCTGAAAGTCACGGCCCATCGCGCTGCCGGTGTTCCTGAACTGAAAGATATCTCTGAGCGTATCCGCGAGGCTATTTACTCAGAGCGTTTGGAACCCGCGGCGCGCGCCTATCTCACCAAGCTGCGTGAACAGGCATTTATAGATATCAAGTCCGGATATACCGATACAGGAGCCAGCGCTAACCAGGGCAATAACAAGCCGACAATTGTTGCCGCCAATGGTGAAGGCAGCAGCCGACCCGGTAAGCCGCCCAAGAAAAAGAAGAAGTTTCTGGTCTTCTGATTCCGGCTCCTAAATATGGTTCTCGAAAACCTGGTTTTCAAGAAACGAGCTCTTCTAAAGTATCTTCAGCGAAAACGTAGGCCGCCACGGGGTGGAGCAGGCGTTAGACCTCGGTAAGTTGATAAACGCTTCAGCCGTTGAGGTACATCGGGATCATACCCTAAAAAGCTTTAGCTGCCGCCGTCCTCACTATAGAAAAAACCCGCCTTGCCGGCGGGTCTGCGTTCAATTGTAAGCGTGTGTCAGCGTTTCTTGCGTTGTTTCGCAAGTTGCTTTTTCGTTCTTCGGCTTGAAGCAATACGTCGTCAGGATCGCGCAAGTACTTTTCCCAGCGTTGTCGCGACTTTTCCGTAACGGCCCCAGTCGTCAAGCTCAAGCTGGTGCAGGTCTTCCAGAAATTCCTGGTTAAATTCGGCTTGCAACTCAAGAGCAAAACCTGGGAACAGCTTTGCCGTTTTCGATTTGAACAATCCGGTTCGTTGGAGGGTTTGAAGATGCTGGATGATTCCAGCAAAGGCCATGTTCAGGCTGGACAGAGTTTCGTAAACGTCAGCCTTTTGGGTACCATCGAGGGCAGCCATAGGTCGCCTTTCTCGTTGGAAGGTGATTTGTGGTTAGGGCTGCGTTCGTGCCTCAAACACGGGCGCGGCCCGTTCTTTGTGTAATGCATCTTGGGAAGGGAATGCAACGAAAAAGAAACGAAGTATTGAGAAACGAATAATGTGAAGCGGATGCTTTAAATTTGTGAGGCCGCGGCTGAATGATTTAAAGCGAGAATCTCAGTCGTGCCGCAACTGACTTAGATTGGCTCGGGCTTTAGCCCCGCGCTTCTTTCCGATGGTTCACAATAATTCTGAAACGGGTCTTAGGTCTCAACAATCTTCTTATCGGTTGGGTTTGCCAATAAAAACGACTGCCCAAGCGACGACCACGCGGCAATCGCGCCCAACAATCCAAAACACTCCTAAGGCCCCACCCCAACTCCATCCAGAGCTTCACAACCCGCGCCGTGCACACGGCGTCCAATCACAGTGATGGACGCAAAATCCTGGATAGCGATTGTGGCGAATTTCGTCGTCATTGCAGGGCTGATCTCCTATGGGTTCAATCTATTTGCGGAGTATCACGCCACAGGCCGCTGGGCCAAAAACGTGACCGGCTTGCTGGCCGGAGTCGGCATGCTCGCCCTTGCGGCATCCATGCTGTTGACGCCGCGCAACGCTCTAGTGATCTTGCAGGTGGCGCAAACCGGCGCTGCGCGCGTCTTCCTGATCATCAGCAGCGTCCTTGTTGATGGCGGCCATCGCCGCCTTCGGCATCATCAATTATTCCCGCCCGCTTCGGTTGTGGCACCAGCGCCGCATTGGCAGAGACTTGCGTCGCGGGCTGCCTCGCATTCCTTAGTCGCTGGTTTTCGCAAGCAATGCCGTCCTCTGTTTCTCCGCGATTCTCGCTTGTATCTTCTTCATTGGCATTCGTGCGGCTCACGTCTAGAATGGCTTCCCTATGCGAAACCTTTCGATCGTGACTCTGTTCGTTATCCTTGCCTTGACCGCCTGGACGCAGCAGGCGCAAGCTCCCGTGGAAATTACTGCCGAACCCAGCCATCACCTGGTGTTGGAAAACATGTATGTACGCGTCTTTGCAGTTTCCGTGGACCCCGGACAATCAACCTTGATGCACCGGCATGGTCATGATTATCTCTGTCTTTATGGGTGATGCGCAGATCATGAACGCCAAGGAAGGCGCGCAGCCCGTTCCTGTCTCGTTCAAAGATGGTGATGTAAGGTTTACCGGGCCGCTGGTGCATGCGGTGACCGATACCGGCAGCAATCCGCCGCAATGCAACCATCGAGCTGCTGCAACCTACGACCAATCAGAAAGCATGCACGGAATCGTGCTCTATTCCAGTGCCTTGTGACTCCGCGGACAAAGCCAAGTGTACCACCGTGGTGAAGGCTCATTCACCTCAGATCAATGGACTGTCACGATCGTTACATAGCCGCCGGGATCAAAATACGCGGAGCACACACATGCTGGCGGTTTCCTTACCGTGGCCCTCACCGATTCCGATGTAAGCATGAGAACCGTGAAGCGGGAAATCAGCCGTCAGTCATTCCAAAACCGGTGACATCATCTGGAATGAGCCTGTAACACACTCTGTCACGAACACCGGCAAAAACACCACCAAGGTTGCGGTACTGGAATTTAACGGAACCTGATGTTCAGGCGGACATGGGCCGAAATAAGACGCTCCGAAACCGCACGATCACCACTAGCAAGAATCTTAGGATTGAAAGGAAAATCGCAGCGAGCCCCGTGTGGCGCCGAGCTGCGCGCAACAGGTGCAGCATAAGCTCAAGGCGAGAGAGACCTGAAGCGGTTTGGAGCGAAGCGACAGAGACAATAGTCACTTGCGGCCATTGGAGGTTATTCTTACAATCTTTATATGAGAAAGTCCCGCGTCGCGGGCCTGTTGTTTCTGGCCACAGCCGCTCTGGCCCAGCACCAACAGTCCGTGGAGATCACATCTGAACCCAGTCATCATTTGGTTTTTCAAAATGAATACGTGCGCGTGTTCAATGTGACGGTTGCGCCCCGGGCAACAACGCTGGTCCACAAGCACAATTATGACTATCTCTTTGTGACGCTGGGCGACTCAGACGTGGTGAGCGTGCGTCCGGGGGAAAAGCCCGTCGCGCTGAAACTTAAAGACGGTGAAGTGCGATTTACGCCGGGAAACTTTGCTCACGCGGCCATCAACCAGAGCGATCGGCCATTTCATAACATCACGATTGAGCTGTTGAAACCATCGACCTCAGTAAAAGTCTGCACTGAAAACTGCGATATCCTCGGCGGATGCATTGGAGCAGTGGCTTCTCCCAATCCCCTCTGTCCCAACACGGTCCGGCGCATATCTTCTGACGAGTGGCTTGTTGCGCATGGTTACCGTGCCGCCTTCCAGGCAAATCGTAAACCAAACGCAAGCCGCGCCGCACCTGATGATCGCTGTTTCCGATCTCGATCTTTCAAGTGATAATGGCACGGCCAGCAAGGGCATCAAACTCGAACCCGGTGGACTGCTATGGGTTGCCGCCAGCGCAAAGCAAACGCTTTCGAATAAGAGTTCGAAACCAATCCAATTCGTCACCCTGGAGTTTAAGCAGGAGCAAAAGCCATGACCATCACAGAGGCCAACCTGCATCCTGACACTCCAGAAGCACGCGACTACAATCGTGCTCGGCGCTGGGTGGAACTTGGCGACCTGACCATTAGCTTCGGCTTCCTCATCGTGCTGCTGGCCACTGGCTGGACGAAAACGCTCAGCGGCCTGGCCACCCGCATGGCTCCCGATCACTACTGGCTGGACCTGTTTTTCTACGTGATGTTTCTCAGCGTAATCAGCAAGGCCCTGGGCTTTGCGCTGGACTTCTACGGCTTCCGCCTGGAACACCGATTCAACCTTTCCAACCAGCGCCTATTCTCCTGGCTCAAAGATGAATTCAAGGGCTGGGTGCTGGGACTGGTAATGGCAACCTTGCTGGCTGAGATTGTCTATGCGCTTATCAGGACGTCACCGCAATATTGGTGGATCATCGGCTGGCTGATCTTTATGGGCCTGTTCATCTTTTTCGCGCAGATTGCACCCGTGGTCCTGTTTCCGCTGTTTTACAAATTTGCACCGTTGCAGAATGACGAGCTGAAAGCCCGCCTTATGCGCTTGGGCGAGCGCGCTGGCACGCGCGTGCGTGGCGTATACGAATGGAAGCTGTCGGAAAAAAGTAAGAAAGCAAACGCGGCGCTGACCGGGCTGGGCAACACCCGCCGGATCATCCTGGCGGACACGCTCCTGCAGAACTACAGCAACGATGAAATTGAAGCTGTTCTGGCCCATGAACTCGGGCATCACGTGCATGGCCACATGGTAAAGATGATCGTGGTGCAGGCGCTGGTCACGCTGGCGGGATTCTGGGCAGCCAATTACGTGTTGCGCTACGCCATAGACGAGCAACATATGTTCCAGCACCTGGCGGACTTTGCCAACCTGCCGCTGCTCGCGCTGGTGGCCAGCGGACTCTCATTGCTGCTGATGCCGGCTCTCAACGCCTACTCGCGCTTTACTGAGCGCCAGGCCGATCTCTACTGCTGGAAGTGCGTGGCGGATGTTACGCCTTACATCACCGCCATGGAAAAGCTGGCGCGGCAGAACCTGAGTGAAAGCCATCCATCGCGGCTGGTGGAATTGCTCTTCCACTCTCATCCCCCGATTTCCAAGCGCATCGCGGCAGCAGAAGCCTGGGCCAAAAACCGTCAGCCCGGTCTGGCTACCTAAGCAAGTCGCCGCTGATTGCGCAGGTCGGCGCAGATCAGGAAAAGGCAAGTTTTTCGATAAGGCCTACAAACTGGTTCGATCAGCGTTCATCAGCGTAATCTGCGGCAAAGATTTTTGTCGCTACATGCCCGACGTTCGCACCATCTCTTCCACCCGACGCAAATCTTCTTCGGTATCCACGCCCACGGTGTTGAAAGGCGTCTCCGCCACATAAATATCGATGCCATTATCTAAGAAGCGCAATTGCTCCAACCGCTCCGCCGCTTCGAGCTTGGATTCCGGCAAATTGCAGAATCGGTCGAGCGCGACCCGGCGATAGGCATAAAAGCCCAAATGCTTGAAATAGCTGATGCCGCCGGTCTTGTCGCGATCAAAAGGGATTGTCGATCGGGAAAAATAGAGCGCGCGGCGGTTGAAATCGGTCACAACTTTCACCGCGTTTGGATTATCGACATCCTGCGGCGGGCACGGCGTCTTGATGGTCGAAACCATCACCTTGGGATCCTGCATGGGTTGTAGCAAAGCGTCCAGATGCTCCGGGCGGGCCAGCGGTTCGTCGCCCTGGATATTTACGTAGACATCGGCTGGAATGCGCTGCGCCACCTCATACACTCGGTCAGTTCCGCTGCGATGTTTGTCCGAGGTCATCTGCGCCTTCCACCCGCGTGCTTGCGCAAACTGCATCACCTCTTCTGAATCCGTAGCGATAATCACGTCGCTCAGCAGAGGAGATTGCTTCGCCGCCTCATATACGCGTGCGATCATCGGCTGGCCGGCAATCTCGCGCAACACCTTGCGCGGGAGGCGCGTGGACGCGAGGCGGGCAGGGATAATGGCGATGGCGGAGAAGGAGCTGGGCATGATGACAGACGCCTACCGCTTCCTCATCTGCTGCAGCTTCTGTGACTTTTCTTCAACGCTCTTCACCAGCTTTCCTTTCATCTCTTTCAGCTTGCCGGCGAGAGTGGTATTGCTGAGCCCGATAATCTGCGCCGCCAGAATTCCTGCATTCGTCGCGCCGGCCTTGCCGATTGCCGTTGTCGCCACGGGAATACCTGCGGGCATCTGCACAATCGCCAACAGTGAATCCATGCCATTCAGCGGTGTGGAAGGGATGGGCACGCCGATGACCGGCAAAGTGGTTTCAGCAGCAATCACGCCTGCCAGATGCGCTGCGCCGCCTGCTCCGGCGATGATTACCTTGATGCCGCGGCCAGCGGCGTTGCGCGCAAATTCTGAAGTTCGCGCCGGCGACCGATGCGCCGAGGTTACGTCGATTTCATAGGCAATGCCAAAGTCATCCAGCGCTTTGGCCGTTTCGTTCATAATTTCGAGGTCGGAATCCGACCCCATCACTATCGATACAAGAGGGCTTTCTGCCATAAGAATTAGTTTTCCTGTCAGTTTATTTCGGCGCTTTCAACGCTCGCGCCCCAATATCTTTGCGGTAGTACATTTCTTCAAAGCTGATCAGCCGCACGGCTTCATACGCGCGGGAGATCGCATCTTCCAGGCGTGGCGCCCGCGCTGTAACACCCAACACGCGTCCGCCACTGGTATAGAAAACGCCATCGCGCTTGCTGGTACCGGCGTGGAATACTTTTACACTGCTCAAGTTGCTAGCGCGATCCAGGCCGGAAATCTGTTTTCCTGTCATAAAGCTTCCCGGATAGCCGCCCGATGCGACCACCACGCAGCAGGAAGCTTCGTGCGACCATTTGAAATCGCCGTCGCTAACCCGGCCTTCCACCGACGCTTCTATCGCGTCGAGCAGATCGCTATCCAGCCGCATCAGCACGGCCTGCGTTTCCGGATCGCCAAAGCGGCAGTTGAATTCCAGCACCATGGGCCCGCGTGCGGTCATCATCAGGCCGCAATACAAAATGCCGCGATATTCCGCGCCTTCTGATTTCATGCCGTCGATCACCGGTCGTGCTATGTGATTCAGCAGCCACTCGGTCATGCCTTCGTCCAGCAAAGTATCGGTCGAGTAAGCTCCCATGCCGCCGGTGTTGGCGCCTTTATCGCCCTCACCGATGCGCTTATGGTCCTGCGCGGGCACCAGTGCGGCCATGCGTTCGCCATCGCTCAGCACCAGAAAGGAAACCTCTTCGCCTTCCAGAAATTCTTCCAGCACCACATTGGCCACAGGCGTCCCCAATAGCCTGCCGTTGAACATTGAAACACCGGCAATGGCAGCTTCTTCCTTGGTGGCGGCGATCACGACGCCCTTGCCGGCGGCCAGGCCATCGGCCTTGACGACGACCGGCGTGGAGAACAAGTCCCAGTGACTTGCGTAAATCTTCTTCCGATGTGCAAACGGCATAGTGTGCGGTTGGTACCTGGTGCCGTTGCATGAACTCCTTGGCAAAGCTCTTGCTTGTCTCCAATTGCGCGGCGCGCTGCGTTGGACCAAAGATCCTGAGGCCTCGGCGCATGAATTCATCTACCACGCCGATTGAGAGCGAAATTTCTGGTCCGACCACCGTCAAATCCGGCTGTATCTGGTGCGCGACCGAAAGCAGGCTGGCCAGGCTCTTGGGATCGCCGGGCATGCATGTGGCTTCGTCACAAATGCCGCCATTCCCGGGCAGGCAATACACCTGCGACACGCGTGGCGACTGGCGCAGCTTCCAAACCAGCGCGTGCTCCCTGCCTCCACCGCCAATTACCAGGACCTTCATAGATATAAGAAAGAGTAGTACCAGAATTGCTTAAAAGCCAGACCAGTGAGGATATAGTATTTGCCGCAGATTCGTCAGCACAGGAGACGAATTCTGGAGGCATAATCTAGACTTATAGCCATGGCTGATACTGCTTGCCCGGACTGCGCGATCGAGATGGAGCAAATAGAAAAGACCACGTTCACTGGCCGTGACATGCGTGAATATCAATGCCCCAAGTGTGGCCGCACGCAGATCATCGACTGCGGAAAAGCGCTGTGGGAGATTCTGTCAGAGGCGAATGAAGAATCAACTAAGGACTAGAGAGACTCAGGCAATGTGGCGACTTGCACCGCAAAGGTCCCCCAAGTCCTGATTCGCGCCCTTTCGCGTTAATTCGCGGCTAAGATTCTTTTGCGGCCAAACCTGATCTGCGCCTTTCTGCGGCGAAAAAGTTCTTTACCCCGCCATCGCCGGCGTGGGTTTTGTCGCCAGCAGGTGCCGCAATACGTATTGCAAGATACCGCCGTGCTCGTAGTAGAGAATTTCCTGCGGCGTATCAATGCGGACCAGCGCGCTGAATTCGCTCACGGTTCCATCGGCGCAGATGGCCTTTACCTGAACTTGTTTTCCGTTGGCGAATTTACTGGCCAGCAGCGCCGGCAGCCCGACGATCTCATAGATCTCATCACCCTGGAGTCCCAGCGACTCTGCGTTTTCTTCCGCAAGGAACTGCAGCGGCAGAATGCCCATGCCTACCAGGTTCGAACGATGTATGCGTTCATAGCTTTCGGCGATCACGGCGCGAATTCCCAGCAACAACGGGCCTTTTGCCGCCCAGTCGCGTGACGAGCCCGACCCGTATTCCTTGCCCGCGAGTACAATCGTCGGAACGCCATCGGCAATGTACTTTACTGAAGCGTCGAAGATCGACATGGTTTCGCCATCGGGAAAATGCCGAGTCACGCCGCCTTCCGAACCCGGCGCAAGCTGGTTGCGCAGGCGGACGTTAGCAAACGTGCCCCGTACCATCACCTCATGATTGCCACGGCGCGACCCGTAAGAGTTGAAATCGCTTGGCGGCACGCCGTGCTCTTGCAGGTATTTTCCCGCAGGACTGTTGGTTTTGATTGAGCCTGCAGGCGAAATGTGATCGGTGGTCACGCTATTGCCCAGCTTCGCCAGCACACGAGCGCCTTTGATTTCTTTCACCGCCGCCGGACGCGCCGGCATGTCGTCAAAATACGGGGCACGTTTGATGTAAGTGGAATCGTTGTCCCAGGCATAAGTTTCGCCTTCAGGAACCGCCAACCGTTTCCATTCCTGATCGCCCTCAAAAATGGTCTGGTAATTGGTGGTGAACATGCCGGAATTGATGGAGTGGCTTACGGCGTCCTGCACTTCTTGTTGCGTGGGCCAGATATCGCGCAGATAAACCGGCTTGCCTTCCTTGCCAGTCCCGATGGGATCATTGGTGAGGTCAAGATCAATGCGACCGGCCAGCGCATACGCCACCACCAGCGGCGGTGACATCAGATAGTTTGCCCGAACTTCAGAATTGATGCGGCCTTCAAAGTTGCGATTGCCGGAAAGCACCGAGACGGCGACTAGTTGTTTTTCGGCGATGGCATAAGAAACGTCCTGCGGCAACGGGCCGGAATTTCCGATGCACGTAGTGCATCCGTAGCCCACAACGTGGAAACCAAGTTTTTCGAGATAAGGAAGCAGTCCAGCATTGCGATAGTACTCAGTTACCACGCGCGAGCCGGGAGCCAGAGAAGTCTTTACCCAGGGTTTGCGCTTCAGGCCTTTTTCTACGGCTTTCTTCGCCAACAGTCCGGCAGCCATCATCACTGATGGATTCGACGTGTTGGTGCAGCTTGTAATGGCAGCAATCACCACTGAACCATCATGCAGATACTCAAAAACGTTTTCTCCCACGTCCTTGAGCGCGGCGGGAGCGTTGGAATCTTCCGCCACCGCAACTGGCGTGCCGCCTTCACCTTCAAACCGTTCCACCTGCTGCGGAGCAACTTTACGCGCGGGCTGCGAAGGACGTGGACCTATCAATGTGGGCAATGCGGCTTCAAACGATTCCTTGGCCTTGGAAAGCAGAACGCGGTCCTGCGGACGCCTTGGTCCGGCGACGCTCGGTTCCACGGTGCTCAGGTCGAGCTCTACCACCTGCGAATATTCTGCATCTTGAGTTTGAGCCGTGTGGAACAAACCCTGCTCTTTGCAATAGGCTTCCACCAGTGCAATCTGGTCGGCAGGACGGCCAGTGGTGCGCAGATACGCCAGCGTTGTTTCGTCCACGGGGAAGATGCCGCACGTTGCGCCGTATTCCGGCGCCATATTGGCAATGGTGGCGCGATCAGCCAACGGCAATGACGATAAGCCGGGGCCGAAGAACTCCACAAACTTTCCTACCACTCCGGTCTTGCGCAGCATTTCGGTGACTGTAAGGACCAGATCCGTTGCGGTTGATCCTTCACGCAACTGCCCTTTCAACTTGAATCCCACAACCTGCGGCAGCAGCATGGAAACAGGCTGACCAAGCATAGCGGCCTCAGCTTCAATGCCTCCAACGCCCCAGCCCAGCACGCCCAAGCCGTTGATCATCGTGGTATGGGAGTCTGTTCCCACCAGGGTGTCCGGATACGCCACGGCCACACCATCGCGTTTTTCAGAGAAGACCACCCGCGCCAGATATTCCAGGTTCACCTGATGGACAATTCCCATGTCCGGCGGCACGACTTTGAAATTACGGAACGCTGATTGTCCCCACCGCAAGAATGCGTAGCGCTCTTTGTTGCGCTCAAACTCCAGTTGCGCGTTCACGGCGAACGAGCCGATGGTGGCAAACTCATCGACTTGCACGGAATGGTCAATCACCAACTCTGCCGGCTGAAGCGGATTGATCAGTTTGGGGTCGCCGCCCATCTTCTTCATGGCGTCGCGCATTGCGCCCAGATCCACCACCGCGGGGACGCCAGTGAAATCCTGCATCAGCACGCGCGCCGGGGTGAATGCGATTTCCTTGTCGGGCACGGCCTGAGGCTTCCACCCGGCGAGGAAGCGCACGTCATCTGCGGTAACGCTGCGGCCATTTTCGGTACGCAAAAGATTTTCCAGAAGGATTTTTAATGAGAAGGGGAGCCGTTGCGGCGTGCAACCATGCTTTTCCAGCGCGTCCAAACGGTAGATTTCGTATTCCTGATTGCCGGCGCGCAACTTTGAGCGGCTGCCGAAACTATTCATGAGTTCACCTTCTTATTTGGATTCATTTGCCTCGGCGAACGTTTCACAATCCTGTGGCCCAGGCCAGCTAGAACTCGCCACCAATCATGCGGTAAATCAACAGAAGATTCAGCCCTACAATAATTGCCGTAACCAGGTACGCCATGTAGTTTGTTCGCCGGCTATTCACCAAGTCAGACATTACGGCCTTGGAACGGGTCAGCAGGACCAGTGGGACCAGAGCAAATGGAATCGCGAAGCTAAGCACAACCTGTGATAGTAACAAAATTTTAAGGGCGTCGAGGCGCAGCGCAATCACGATGAGCGCGGGAATGATCGTCAAAAGCCGGCGCAGAAACACGCTGAACTTGATATCCAAAAATCCTTCGATGATCACCTGACCTGCCATGGTGCCAACCGTGGACGACGACAGCCCTGAAAAAAGCAGCGCCAGAGCGAACGCAGTTCCTGAAACCGCAGGCAACAGCGGATGCAGCGTGAGGTGGGCTTCATCAAATGTGAAATCGACGCTTTTGTTATAGAACACGGCTGCAGCCATCACGATCATGGCTGAGTTTATGAGCCATGCGCCGTTCATCGCGGCCAGCACGTCCCACAGCTCGTAGCGAAGGTGCCGCATGGTGAGCAGCCATTTTTCAGGATGGTCGCTGAGCGCGTGTTCCTTCACACGGTGTTGCACCAGCGCCGAATGTAGATAAATAACGTGCGGCATTACCGTGGCGCCCAGCATGCTCACGGCAACGTAAATGCTGTCTGAATTTATCTTTGGCACAAGCACGCCGTGGGCGACCGCTCCCCAGTCCGGACGCACCAGGAACATTTCAAACGCATAGCATGCGGCAATGGCGAAGACGAACACCATGATCAGCTGTTCCAGCCGCCTGAAGCCATAGAGCTCCACGGCCAGCATCAGAAAGACGACGACCGCAGTGATCAGCGCCGCCGGGAACAGAGGAATGTGGAGAAGCAGGTAGAATCCGAGCGCCGCGCCCAGAAATTCAGCCAGATCAGTGGCCAGCGCGGCCAGCTCAGCCGCCACCCACAAACCAAAATTAACTTTCGGAGAAAAATATGCACGGCAATTTTGCGGCAGCGTTTTTCCCGTGGCAATACCCAGCTTGGCGGAAAGATACTGGATCAGGATCGCCATGGCGTTCGACCACAGAAGCACCCACAGTAACGTATAGCCGAATTTGGCTCCGCCTTCAAAGTTGCTGGCAAAATTTCCCGGGTCGATATAGGCAACGCTGGCGACAAACGCCGGGCCGAAGTACCGCCACATCTCGCCGCGCTTGAGCGTGGGAAGCAACTTGAACCGAAATTTTTCGGTTGTCTCTGGGCCTGCCGACGACGACGACATAAAGAGCACTCCAGTATAAGGGATGAGCGCTCAACCGACCCGCTTCCGTTTGGACCGCCGAACTTTGATCTTCACCGTGATCTTCACCGCCGCAGATATATCAGCATTGCAACCACCACATCGCAAATGAGCGTTAAAGTCGCCGCGATCATGAGTCCCTGGGCCGTTCCTGGCTTTCCTTTTCGCCGTAGCAGTCGCCAGAGGGGGACAACGTAGCCCACCTGCACCACGCCGATCGCACCGACTAGCACGTAATAGGCAGGAAGCATGCGCACGTCCGCCACCAGCAGCAACCAGCCGATGCCGAGCTGCGCCACGTTTAGTAGCCAGCAGATCGCCATACCGGCAAGAATGCTTCCGCGACCTTGATCCATGCATGCAAGTTTATCCAAACGCAGAAATGGCCCGCCTCGCGGCAGGCCATTTCTGTTGTCTTTTGCTGAGGAACCTCGCGAACCAAGATTACTGCGTTAACTCCTGCGTCAGCAGTGCGCCGCCCATGGCAGGCAGCACCATGGTTTCTTTTACCGGCTTATGGGAATCGCGTGCTACCCAAAGCGTTTCCTTGTCAGCGCTGCCATCGGCCGATGTGATTTCAACCTTGTAAGCATCGAACGTTCCGGCAGGCACTGTTACCTTTTCCACGCCCGTTACTTTCAACTGCATCAGCTTTACCGTTTGTTTCTGCACGTCAAAGTTCCGGTAAGTCGTGGTATAGCCTTCAGCCAGCGGCAGGCATGAGATGGATTGCTTCGCTCCAGCGGCGTTCGCAAACAACGGGCCGCCCAGGTCGACTGAAACAGGTTTGTCCTGCCCGCCCATGTTCACATTACCGGCGGCCTTGTCGCCGGCAAAGTTGAGGTCCATGGATCCCTGCCCACTTTTCAGTGTGAGGTTGCGAGTAATCAGCGTTCCTTTTTCCAGCGTGGAAGTTGTGGTCACATCGCCGTTGGGCGTGGTCATCACGTCCGTAGCAGACCACGCGCCGCCTGCTTCTGCGATTGTCGTAGAGATGCTCAGCGGAATTTGCTGGCCGCTCACTTCAATCATGGCTTTGTATTTGTAAGCGCCGGGCTGCAGGTCCGTTGCCGGCTTGGGTGAAGTAATAGTGTTCGCGTCAACCTTCTTGGCCAGCATCACGGTCTTAGGATCGACTGTCACTTCTTTCAATCTCGCAACAACCTCTGGCGTTCCGCCTTCCTGTGCGCGACCGCCCAGGTATTTGGCGAAGAACGTTTCTGTGGCCATGATGCTTGCCATGTTGTTGACTGGCCGCGCAAAGCCATGACCTTCATCCGGGATCAACAGATACTCAACTGGGAAACCGCGATCGCGCAGGGCGATTACGATCTGCTCTGATTCAGCATGATTCACCCGAGGATCATTGGCGCCTTGCGCAATGAGCAGCGGCGTCTTGATCTTGCCGGCGGAAGTGAGGGGAGAACGCTCTACCAGCAACGCTTTGCCTTCCGGGGTTGTGGGATCGCCCATACGGACGTGGAACATCTTCCGGATCGGCTCCCAATAGGGCGGAATTGAATCGAGCAGTGTAATCAGGTTGGAAGGCCCAAACAAATCGACCGCCGCAGCGTAAACGTCCGGCGTGAAGGCAACGCCGGCCAGAGTGGCATATCCGCCATACGATCCGCCAAAGATTCCAACGCGCTTCGGATCGCTAATGCCTTTATCGACCAGGTATTTCACGCCCCAGGTAATATCATCCTGCATCTTTTTGCCCCACTCTTTATTGCCGGCATTCAGGAATTTCTTGCCATAGCCGGTGGAAGCGCGGAAGTTAGGACTCAGCACGGCATAGCCTCGGTTGGCGAAGAACTGCGCGTAACCGTTATAGCCCCAGATATCGCGTCCCCAAGGGCCGCC
The DNA here is from genome assembly GCA_963732195.1 of Terriglobia bacterium. Classification (GTDB taxonomy): domain Bacteria; phylum Acidobacteriota; class Terriglobia; order Terriglobales; family Acidobacteriaceae; genus Angelobacter. The sequence continues at coordinate 67,741 of CAVSYO010000003.1, forward strand.
GTGGGGGAAGATAACCGTAGGGAGGTTCCTTGGGGGAACGCCCTTGGGCAACGTGAGATATGCAGGAATTTCCAGTCCGTCGGACGACTTGTACCGGACAGGCTCCATTTTGGCCAGCGATTCACGCGGCAGCTTTTCTCGCACGGTGAACTGCTTTGCCAGCTTGTGACCTTTACGCTCGAAAATGTACGTCACGCCCGGCTCAGCGTCGCTATAGGCAGTCACCACCCAGGTCTGCTCGTCGCGCGTGCGTGAGCCCAGCGCTAATTCCATGCCGGGCAGCTTGCTTTGCAGCCACTTGTAGTCGGTCTCAAAACCTTTGTCCTTGAAATAGACTCTTTCCTTGTCGTCAAGATAAGAGGTCATTACCAGTTCGTCTGTCGCCTGGGAAAAGACTGCGCCGCCAAAGTCAACTCGCTTGAGAGGATCGGATTCCACGGCTTCAGTCTTGCCTGTGGCGGGATCGAACAGGGAAAGACCGATGAGGTCCACGTCCGCACCTTTGTTGGTTTCAATGTAAGCGCGTTTGCCGTCTTTGGTGAACTCCAGCGGCGTGCAGGTTTCCTCGACCGTGCAGGAATAAATCGTAGTGAATTTATCGGGATCGACGCGCAGAATCTCATTATCGCCATTTTCCGCGGAGCGCGTGGCCAGACGCAGTTGCCCGCTAAGATCAAATCGCCAGCCGGAAATCTTCTCAGTGTTCTTGCGGAGCAGCGTTTTCTCGCCAGTGGAAATCTTTAATTTGTAGAGATCGTGCCACGCTTTGTCGCGATCATTCAGCCCGATATAGATAGTGTCAGGATCATTCTTGGGAACATCAACGATCTGTACACGGACACCCTTCAACCCGGTCAGGTCGCGTGAAGGAGGCGCATCAGCGCCGGCAGCCGGCTTGGCCGTGGGATCAACGGCATAGACGTTGAAGTTCTCATCGCCATCGTTATCTTTGACATAGAGAATGAATTTGCTGTCGCGGCTCCAGAAATAGCCCGCCACCGGCCTCTTGGTCTCAGTGGTCATCAACCGAGCCGCGCTAAAGGGCTCATCCACGCCCTTGACATAAACATTGCGCGTGTCTTTCCACGGCTTCAGGAATGAGAGGTATTTACCATTGGGAGAAATCTGTGCGCCTGCAATCTCGGGGTTGCCGAAGATCAGTTCGCGATCAATCACCGGCGGCAGTGCGCTCGCGGCGCTAGTTTTTTTGTCATTATTTTGCGCGCTCAGGGTGACAACGAGCAGCACAAGGCAGAGCAGGCTCTTGAACAACTTATTCATGGCAGGAACATCCTTTCTCTCAAAGAGAGCTTACGGGCAGTCAGATGTGGTTACACAGAATTGTGAGCGCATAAGGCGATTGCTGTCTAGTAATAATGGGCCTTAATTGAGCGGCGCGGGCGAGCGAATCGACACCAGCGATCTCATTAACAGTACGCAGCCGAATTCCGGGAGTTCCATTGAGGATTCGGTTCTTTTTCTATGACGATTTGCAATGTGGGGTTGTTAACACGGAATTTGTGTCCGGCTGCGCTGCACAACAGCAAATTCCGGCTATTTCGGCTATTTTGGCAATTCTTGCCAGCCCTTCCCAAAACCCGCGCCCGGCGGGATAATATCTGTTTAACAGGTACTTATCTTGTCCCGCTGGAGCCCCGGACCCTCTTGACCAACAGCTAGCAGTCCAAGTAGAACTTTCCGATTCGAATCGCCTGCTAATCTGGCCGGGCCCCGCTTGTTGAAGGAGGCACTTTTGAAGGTTTACGAAGGCAAGGACATCCGCAATCTTGTGGTGATTGGGCACTCGCACTCGGGCAAGACTTCCCTGGTTTCCGCGATGTTGTATACCGGCGGCTCCACGCAAAAACTGGGCCGCGTTGACGACGGCTCAACCGTTACTGACCACGACGAAGAAGAGATCTCGCGCCAGATGACCATTTCCACTGCCATTGCCTCCGTGGAGTGGCACAACACCAAGATCAATCTGTTCGATTCGCCCGGATTCACCATGTTCGCGCATGAGGCCAAGGTCGCCATGTCCGCCGCCGAGGCCGCGCTGGTTGTCGTCGATGGCGTTTCCGGCGTTGAGGTGGTGACGGAAAAAGTCTGGCAATATGCCGACGAGATCGCTCTGCCGCGCGTGATCTGCGTGAGCCGCATGGACCGCGAACGCGCCAACTGGGAAACCGCGCTGGAAAGCCTGGTAAACGCTTTTGGCCGGCTGGTAGTCCCGGTGCAGATTCCCATTGGCAGTGAAAAGAGCCTTAAGGGCGTGGTCGATCTGGTGACCATGAAGGCTTACACATACGAAATGGGTGGCAGCGGCAAAGGCAAAGAAGGGCCCGATTCCCGCCGAACTGGAAACAGCAGCCAAGGAAGCCCATGAGAAGCTGGTAGAGATCGTTGCTGAAGGCAAAGACGAGCTGATGGAAGAGTTCTTTGATAAAGGCACCATCGCGGAAGAGCACCTGATTCCCGCGTTGCATGAAGCTATCAAGGAAGACAGGATCTTCCCCGTACTGTTTGCTTCCGGACTGGGCAACATCGGTACCGATCACCTGCTGGATTTTGTCGTCGATTATTTCCCCACGGCTGCGGAACACGCCGCAGTGCATGCCGATCCCGCCACTTCTTCCGGCAACGGCCATGGAATCGACCTGCAGGTAAGCGACTCAGCTCCCACTTCGCTCTATGTTTTCAAGACCGCCAACGATCCATTTGCCGGACGCATTACTTTCTTCAAAGTCTTTTCCGGCGTGGTAAAGAATGACGCCACGCTGCAGAACTTTACTCGCAGCACTTCAGAAAAACTTGCGCATCTCTCCGTTCCCCAGGGCAAGAACCTTGTGCCGGTGCCGGAACTGCATGCGGGCGACGTGGGCGCGGTGGCCAAGCTGCGTGACACGCTTACTGGCGACACCATGGGAGACAAGACCAATCCCATCCGCTTTGCCGGCGTTACGCTGCCGGAGCCGGCCATTACGTTTGCGATTGAGCCGAAGATCCGCAACGATGAAGACAAGCTCTCTAACGGCCTGCACAAGCTGATGGAAGAAGATCCCATGGTGCGCTTCTTCCGCGATGAGCAGACCAAGGAATTCCTGATCGCCGGAACCGGGACAGCAGCACATTGAAGTGATGGTATCGAAGCTGAAGCGCCGTTATCACACTGAAGTTGTTTTGAAAGCGCCGAAAGTTCCGTATCGCGAAACCATTCGCGGCAAAGCCGACGTGCAGGGCCGCCACAAAAAGCAGAGCGGCGGCCACGGCCAGTACGGCGACTGCAAGATCAAGATGGAGCCGCTGGAGCGCGGCAAGAACTTTGAGTTTGTGAATGACATTTTTGGCGGCGCGATCCCCAAGAACTACATTCCGGCGGTGGAAAAAGGAATTGTGGAAGCCGCAGCGCGCGGCTATCTGGCCGGATTTCCCGTGGTGGATTTCCGCGTGATCCTCTATGACGGCAGCTATCATGACGTGGATTCGAACGAAATGTCATTCAAGACGGCGGGCCGCATCGCCTTTCAAGAAAGCCATGGAGCAGGCCAAGCCCACGCTGCTGGAACCGATCATGAAAGTGGAGATCACCATTCCGGACGAATTTGCCGGCAGCATCATGGGCGACCTGAACTCGCGTCGCGGGACGCATCCAGGGCATGGACAACAAGGCGGGCAAGACCGTGGTGAAAGCCGAGTGCCCCATGGCGGAGATGCTGACTTACGGCGCTGACCTGACTTCCATGACGCAGGGCCGCGGCAGCTTCAACATGGAAATGTCTCATTACGATTACGTGCCGGCAGTGTTCCAGGAAAAGATCATCGCGCACTACAAGGCCGAGCGCGGTGAACTGGTGGAAGTGGAAGAGTAGCTTCTTTGCCTTGTCCCGAGCGAAGCGAGGGAACCCTGCTGATCAGTGATTGATTCGCGTTCGCGATGTGGTTGGTTGTGGCAGATTGCGCTATGTTCCAGGCGATGGTGACATCATTTCGATGTAGGGTAACAACTGGAACAGACTGCGCCCCTTTCCCTAGCCGCCTTTGCCGTTGTCAACGTCCGCGGCCACCATCAGCTCAAAGCGCACTTCATCAGCACACTTTGAACACGGCGGGAATTGGTCTCCCGCCTTGAAGCTTGCCTTGTGCGGCAAGCGATGTTCAGCGTGCGAGACTCTATAGATCCCCGCCTTGGGGACCGCCTGACCAGGTTTGTAAACAGTCTTGCTGGAATCGGAAACCATGCGCTCGACCGAGTTGCATGGGGAACGTAGGAGTTGGAATCATCATCTTGTGCGACGGGTTGTCCGTTTCCGGCGGATCTTCCTGGAAGTCTGGATCTTCAGAAATGTGCGGGACCAATTCCAGAATTTTGTAACGCACCATGTCTCCGCAGCGGCGGCAAAAGGGAAAAATGCTGTTGCGCATCAGGATCACGCTGGCGCGCGGCTCATCTTGATGGCAGATTTCGTAGATCCCCGATTGCTCGATCAGCTCTCCCGGAGCCAGCGTGCAATCGGTCTGGTCAAAGGTTGTAGTGTTTCTTGGTACCATGCTTCTCTTGTTGTGTTCCTTCCTGGGCAGCAACAGCGCGCCATGCTTGAGAGCAACTCGGCTCCCGCAGATGTGATGCGTTCTGAATAGCCGCAAGTTGGAGCGCCCGTGCTATGGAGCGACGATTGCATTTTTATTTTTAGGCAACCCGCAGCAGGTTTCGCGGGCACAATATTTCCTGCACAATCACTAAAACATTTTCGGCGTGAATGCAAATTTGAAATTTTGTGATTACAATCATCCACTATGTCTGCCACCAACCATCAGTTTCGTCTTGCCGCCCGCCCCGTGGGTCTGCCCAAACGCAGCGACTTCAACTACACGGAAGAACCGGTGCGCGATCCCGGCCCTGGAGAGATCCTGGTGAAGATTCTTTATGTCTCGCTGGATCCGGCGATGCGCGGATGGATGAATGAAGGCAAGTCATATATTCCCCCGGTTGGCATTGGCGAGGTGATGCGCGCAGGCGCTGTGGGCCGGGTGATCGCATCACAGAATCCCGCGCTTTGCCGTGGGCGACCACGTGGTGGGAATGTTTGGCATGCAGGAGTACGCGTTTTCAGACGGCAAGGGCGTTAACAAGGTCGATCCCAGGCTGGCGCCGCTGCCGGTTTTTCTGGGCACGCTAGGCATGCCGGGGTCTGACCGCTTACTTTGGCTTGCTGGAAGTTGGCGCGCTCAAAGCCGGGGACACCGTGGTGGTTTCCGGCGCGGCGGGCGCAGTGGGAATGCCCGTGGGCCAGATTGCCAAGATCAAAGGCGCGCGAGCCGTGGGTCTGGCCGGCAGCACGGAAAAATGCGATTACGTGGTGAAAGAACTGGGCTTTGATGCCTGCATCAACTACAAAACGGAAGACGTGAAAGCTGCGCTGCGGCAGCATTGCCCCAATGGCATCAACGTGTATTTTGACAATGTGGGCGGCGAGATACTGGACTCAGCGCTGACACAATTGGCGCGTGGCGCGCGGGTGGTGATTTGCGGCGCGATCTCACAGTACAACTCCACCAGCGGATTCAAAGGACCGGACAATTACATGTCGCTGCTGGTGAACCGCGCGCGCATGGAAGGCTTTGTGGTTTTCAATTATCGCCGCACGCTATGCGGAAGCCTTGCGTGAAATGGCCGGCTGGCGCGCCGCCGGAAAATTGAAGTCGCGTGAAGACGTGGTCGCCGGACTGGATACATTTCCGGAAACGCTGCTCAAGCTCTTCACCGGCGAGAATTTCGGCAAGCTGGTACTCAAAGTTGCCGACACCTAAGCTTTGCCGCCATCCAGCACGGCGCGAATCTGTTTTGCGTACTCCGCGCTCTCGCGGTCGCCGGTGACCAGCTCGATCTGCTTTGGGCTGCTCACGCCGATTTTCAACTGCACGGCGCGCGCAATCTGCTCCTGATCGAAGATCGCGCCCTGGCTCACTTCCGGCGTGGTGCCAAAGTGCCGCAGCAGGGCGACGCCAACCGCGTCAATGGCCACGCGGTCTGTCCCGGCAAGAATCACGTTGGACTGCACCATCTTGCCCTGATCGGGACCGCCGTTGGTAAATGCCTGTATGCCATCCAGCACAATCAAGTCAGGTTTGTACGCGGTATTGATTTCCGCGATCATGTGGCGCTGGTGCGGCGAGGAATGCAGCTCACGCATGAAGTTGTAAGAATTTCCGGGAACCAGCTTGGCCGCGAAGCCGACAGAATTCTTGAGCGACAGCGTGAAGTGTCCGCCATAGCGATGCGTCTTGAGGCAGCAGGTCTGGACCACGCCGCCGGCCTTGCGCACCACGCGCGGCAGAGCAAAGCCCTGCTCCCAGTGGCTGTCCTGCGGCTTGAGCAGTTCCCAATCGTCAGAAGTGAGTTCGTCAAAGACCACGACTTTCGCGCCCAGTTCCTTGCCCATCTGGAACGCGCTTTTCTTGCCCATGACCTCGCGCGTATCGCCCATGCCGCTGCGGTCGCCCAGCGTGAGCGGTCCTGCACCCATGGCTTTGAGCTGGCGCAGCAAAGCGACCAGCGTGTCTTCATGCGTGGAGCCGGGAGTGGGATCAGAGCTGTTGAAATTCGGCTTGATGAAAATATCTTTGCCGCGGAATTTATCCATGCCCAGCAGATCGATGGCGCGCTTTACGCCGGCGGCGCGGTCAGTGGTCTTGACGAAAGCCACGTGAGAAACGGAAGGCGCTGCTTCAAACCCGTGCAGCAGAGAAGGCGCAGAAGCAACCGGCGGCGCCCAGGGTGGTGGAGGCATCTTTGAGGAACTGTCTGCGATTCATCAGTCGTCTCCTCTTTAGATTCGCTTCTCGATTATTGGACACCCATCGGCGGGAGGAAGGCAAGGGACGAAATGTGGTTCTCAGTCGGGCTTTATGTGGTCCATGCACACTCTTCATCAGTGCAGGAACATTGCGATTCCACTGGTTCCAATCGTGGCCGCCAGCGACGGTGTGAAACTCATAGCTGAAATGTCGAGCTTGCAGCATGGCGGCAAATCTGCGGTTTGTTGTCAACAGGCCTTCCTGATCGCCACAGGTGAGAAAGAGATATGGAGCCTGAGCAGGATCGGTGGATCGGATAAGGACAAACGGATCACTGGCGCGACGGCTCTGGCTTCCCCACGGGCCAAAAATAGAGCTGTGCTGCCGATATTGACCCATGCGCTTGATGGAGAACGGCCGGCTGGGAACATCGAGCGCAGAACTGAGGCCACCGGCAAAGATGAATAGATCAGGATGTTTGAGCGCAAGCACGACCGCGCCGAATCCTCCCATGGAAACGCCGGCGATGGCGCGATGTGTCGCGATCACTCGCGGCAGGAAAGCGGTTCTCCACGTCGGCGATCAGGTCATGCACGATGTAATCTTCGTAGCGGTCCTGCGGACGATCGACTGAGTTTGTGTAGTAAGAACTGTTGCCTTCGGGCATCACCAGAATCAAGCCACGCTCAGCATAGCCAGCGACATCAGAGTAATTCGACCAGTCACGAAATCCGCCACCGCCGCCGTGAAGCAGATAGAGGACAGGGAGCTTCTGGTTTGGCGGGATGGTTCGCTGGGACTATGGCTCGATACGGCATGTCGCGGTTGAGCGCGGCAGAGTGAAACGTTACGTCGATCATCTTTACGCCGGAGGTGAGGCGGGGATGATCGGGCGGAGCCGGTTGTTCATGTTTGGTGCATGAGACGATAGCGCCCAGGGCAAGAAGCAAAAGCATCGCCTTATAATTCATCGTCGTCTTCGAGCGCATACTTTGAAATGAGTGAATGACAGCAACATTAATCAACCTGAAACGAGTGGTCAATCCACACAGTTGAATTCGCTTCGGAAGCGGTCAAGGAGTAAACATGCCTGACGATCCTGTGCTTTTTGAAGTGCGTGACAATGTCGCCCACGTAACGCTCAACCGTCCGCAGGCCGGGCAACGCGCTTGATCTGGAGATGGCGAAGCAGTTGATGGCGGTGGCCCTGCGCTGTGAAGCCGATCAGGGCGTGCGCGCGGTCTTGCTCAAGGGAGCGGGCAAAGGTTTTTGTGCGGGCGGCGATGTGAAGGTCTTTGTCGCGCAAAAAGAGTTGCCGGCCTACCTGCGCGAAATTACTTCGTATCTGCATCTGGCGATCTCGCGCTTTGCCCGGCTCGATGCGCCCGTTATCGCGGCGGTACAGGGATCGGCGGCAGGCGGCGGCTTCAGCCTGGCGATTTCCTGCGATCTGGTGGTTGCCGCTGAGTCGGCAATGTTTCTGATGGCATATTCCAAGATCGGCATGGCGCCAGACGGCGGATCAACGTATTTTCTTCCGCGCCTGGTGGGACTCAAGCGCGCGATAGAGCTGACGTTGACGAATCGCGTGCTGTCAGCGCGGGAAGCGTGTGATTGGGGCCTTGTGACGGAAGTTGTTGCGCCGGAAAATCTGGAGTCGCGTGCGGAAGAGTTGGCTCGATCACTGGCGCAAGGCCCAACAGGCGCTTTCGGATCGGCCAAGCGCCTGCTGCACGGCGGATGGAACCAGACACTGGAAACTCAAATGGAACTGGAAAGCCGCGCCATCGCCGAAGCGGGCGGGACCGCGGACGGACAGGAGGGGATCAGAGCGTTTGTGGAGAAGCGGAAGGCGAAGTTTGGAGGGAATAAGTTGGCCAGCAAGAAAGTGCAGGCTCGAATAAAGATTGAATGCCACCTCGATGTTCTCTCTACAGCGACAGGCTCCCCGTTGCGGGTTGCAGGTTCGAAACGCCATGGCTTCAACTTTTCCATGGCATTTTCATCGAGTCCCGTGCCAAGAGCTCTTGCCAGCCTGATCCGGACGATGTTGCCTGTCTTGTTCACCACGACCGTCAACACGACCGTTCCCTGAAATCCTGCGTGGCGAGCGACTTCGGAAAACTCAGGCTCGGGTGTGAACGTGGGCCTGGGAGGGCGACGGCTCCGTTGCCAACGTGATAGATCTCATCGTCCGGAGTGGTATCGTCGGCGCGACGAAGTTCAGGCTACGCATGCTCAGCGGCGTCGGCACCGAGGAAGAAGACGCGGCCCATCACGGCTTCCGCGTCGTCAAGAGATTTGAGCGGCTGGTCGAGATGGATTTCTATTTGCTGGGCCTTGCTGAAGCGTACCAGCTGGCTGGCCATTTTTGTTGGTGAGTGCCGCACGGGGACCTTCCAGACGCAAGGTGTCCGACGAGAGGTTTAGTTTTTCGACATAGATTCCGCCGTAAAGGAGCCAGCCGGAGTTGGGCGCGCCATTGGGAGAGTGGCCGGCGGAATCAAATTTCTGGTCGCCTGCGGTGAATGGAGAGCGGAGCGCAAGGACGTGGTTCTTGTATTTGTGGCTGAGCGCGTCCTTGATGCTGTCGGCGTGCGCGACCTGTATTAAAAAAAGAACCAATAGGCAAAAGATTGCTTTGCGAGTCATGGCGAGGACTAAGTGTAAATAGAGCCAGGAAAACAGGCTATGATTTTTCCTGCATGGATGGAGCAGGAAGCCGTTTCTTCCTGCCCATCTTTGTTTATCTCCTGAACAGCTCTAATTAGCCGCTTGGGGCAGAAGACGCCGAAAATAAACACTTTAAGGCGCGGCAGTCCCATTTGCGGAATCGGAACAACCGAAGCATAAGGGCTGTGCCCACCGGATCTCATTGTAGAGTGCTCGCCTGGCCAATCCATACCGAACACGGGAGAACACGATGAGCACGAACACACGCAAGTCGGCAATCCGCTCAAATCTGTTTCTTTGTCTGATAATCCTTTGTAGTTCCTCGTTTACTCAGGCGCAGAGCGCCGCGGCAACTCGCAAGCCCGCGAGTCAGGCCCCGGTCAGTGATGCCAACCACCCAACTTACTGGAACGGCGCCAACCGGGTTCGCTGCCACAGGCAACGGAATCGAGTATCACGGCGGGCCGTTAATGATCAGCCCGCACAACGTGTATTTCATCTGGTACGGAAACTGGTCAGGCAACACCGCCACCACGATTCTTCCGGCATTCATCACCGGACTGAACGACTCGCCTTATTTCAGCATCAACACCACCTATGAGAACGGCAGCAACTCGAACATTGGCAGCGGCGTGACCATGTCCGGGCAGACTTTTAATAACTACTCGAACGGAAGCACGCTTTCTGACGGTACGGTACAGAGCGTCGTCCAAAACACGATATTGAGCGGCGGGCTCCCTCGCGATGCCAACGGTATCTATTTCGTGCTTACCTCGGCCGACGTAAACGAGAGCAGCGGCTTCTGCACGTCGTTCTGCGGATGGCACACCCACTTCAGCAACTTCTTCACCCAGGGGGTCGATATCAAGTATGCGTTCGTGGGCAATCCTGACCGCTGTCCCGAGTGCTTGCATTTCATTTCTGAACCAGTCCAACGGACCCAATGACAACCGCGGCGCCGACGGCATGGCCAACGTGATTGCGCATGAATTGAGCGAAACCGTGACCGATCCTGACCTGAACGCGTGGTACCACAACAGCCTCAGCGGCGAGAACGGCGATCTCTGCAACTTCAACATGGGCAGCACCTTCACCGCTCCCAACGGCACGCAGGCCAACGTTACCTTGAACGGGCGGAATTTCCTGGTCCAGCAGAACTGGCTGAATGACGGCGGCGGCGGATGCGCGATTTCCTCCACTGGCAATCCGTTCAAATTCACCAATGCGCGCGACGAGTTCCTGACCTGCTTCGGCATCGCCGGCCAGATCCCATCCAATTGCGATACCGTAAGCGACGTCAATGACCGGCAAATGTGCCGCGCGGTCTCCAACAGTTCACAAGGAGTCAGCACCGCGCAGTCCTTCTGCTCGAGCTCCATGACGGACCGGAACCTGCAACTCTCCTGCTTCGGCATCGCTGCGGAGCCGCAATTTCCGACCAACTGCCGTGACATTACCAACCCGCAAATGCAGGCATTTTGCTACGGCGTCTCGAGCGGCGGCACGAATCCCGCACCCAATTGCAGCAGCGTCGTCGATCCTGACAGCCGGGCGCTCTGCAACGGCATGGCACTGCACGATGCATCGCAATGCAACTCCATCAGCAACACGAATGACCAGCTGTTCTGCCAGGGCGTTTCCAGCCACAACAATTCGTTTTGCTCGTCCATTCAATAATGTTCACCAGCGTGGTCCCGGGGCGCGGCCCGGGACACGCTCGCATTTTTGGCGCTCCGGCTTTGGCCTGCTCGCAGCCTACGGCAGTAAGGAATAGGTTTCCCATGCATTTTCGGCATGATTTCGCAGGCCGCTCGTAGAGCTCACTCCGTCCTTAGCGCTCAGTGCGGCCAATTTTGTCCGCAATAATTCTTCTGTGAGGCGGTACTCCCAAAGAGGCGGACGGTCTTGAGCCATACTCCAAATCTTGCTTGATTTTGAGAAAACGCTGGTCTATTCTAGTGAGCGAACAAAGAGCACAGCCGAGGGCGACTGTGCCACACGAGTTATCGTTAGCGCAACGGAATTTCCGTTGCGTTTTGTGCTTTATGGGTTGTGACCCTCTGCCGATGTCTCTCAGCCGGGGATTGGGTTTGGGATTGGGTGACCCTTGGGTCACCCAAGGGTCACGCAAGGGCCACCCAAGCGTCGCGCAAGGGAGGCCCAAGGGTCGATTGGGATGAAGTGCTGTGTTTGCAACAAAAGTTCAAAAAAGGCCGGGTGGGGGTGAAAAAGATCGGGTGATCGCGGATTGTGATCCTCTGCCTAGGGTGAGGGGAATCGCCGAGGTCGCCGTGATCGCCGAAATCGCGCGTAGTCGGAAAAGCAAAACCTACCACTGAGGCACTGAGAACAGCCAAAGCCGGGGATCGGAAAGGCTGTTCGAGAACCAGCGCAGGAAAGAGTGCCTGTGCGACAGAAATTCTAGAACGCAGCCGAGGGTGGCTGCGGTCCATGGGTCGAGTTAAACAGGAGTACCGCAGGCGAGGGCTGCTTTCCATAAGTGGAGGTGAGTGGGTATCAGCGTGCGCGCTCCATGGACGAGAAGTCGAGTGCACGAAAAGATCGTTTCAAACAGATCGTTTAAAAGGACATGGTCAGATAGAATAGAAGTTGCTGGCCGAGTGCCTGGGTTGCTTTCCTGGGTGCTGGCGTTGACATATTTGGGCCAAGTTGGGTATTCTTAAACCTTCACTGCTCTGCAGTTGGCCCGCCTTGTGTCTTCCCTTCATGGAAGTAAGTGGCGTCATCGAGCGGTCTTTCTTAGTGCTTTTATTCTCAGGAGTTTGGAAATGGTAACCCGTTTTCCAGGCGGGCAGGACATTGCGCGCAAATGGTTTGTGGTGGATGCTTCAGGGCAGACGCTGGGTCGGTTGGCCTCGCGTGTAGCCAGTATTCTGGCCGGTAAAGAGTCACCTCTTTACACGCCGTTTATTGACGCCGGCGATCATGTGATCGTAATCAACGCGGGCAAAATCCGCGTGACCGGCATGAAGACCGAACAGAAGATTTATCGCCATTACACGGGCTTTCCCGGCGGGCTGCGCGAAGAGCAATTCCGTAAGCTCTTTGACCGGCGTCCGGACCGCGTGGTGCAAGAGGCGATCCTGGGCATGCTGCCCAAGAACAAGCTGGGCAAGGCCATGGGCAAGAAGCTGAAAGTTTATGTAGGCGACAAGCACGACCATCAGGCACAGAAGCCACAGGCTCTGGAACTGGCTGGTCGGAAGCAGGCTTAAGTTTTTGATCGCAGGCGAGGGCGCCTGCGATCCACGTAGGTTTTGGAAATCGCAGCCGGGCGGCTGTGGTCGACAAGATTAGAGTCCACAAGAATTTTGGAGCGATTGAGAAAAGATGGCTGAACAAGTTCAGTATTACGGTACCGGACGCCGCAAGTCGAGTGTGGCCCGGGTTTTCCTGCGTCCGGGCGACGGCAAGTTTGTGGTGAACGGGCGCGAATTTGACAAATATTTCCTGACCGGCGCGCAGCGGGTTGAAGTGAAACAGCCACTCGTGACCAGCGAGACCAGCTCCACCTTCAACATTACTGCCACCGTTTCAGGCGGCGGAATCAACGGCCAGGCCGGCGCTTTAAAGATGGGCATTGCCCGCGCGCTGCTGGAGTTCAACCTGGAACTGCGCAAGAAGCTTAAGGCCGAAGGCTTCCTTTCCCGCGATGCTCGCGGCAAAGAGCGCAAAAAGTATGGACAAAAGGGAGCCCGCAAGCGCTTCCAGTTCAGCAAGCGATAATTTTTCAGCAGGACGGCATCGGGCTGTCACTGTTTTGTTTTGAAGCGCACAGGCAAGAGTGCCTGTGCCACAAAAAGCAAGTTGTATGGACACGCAAGCCAGAGCGGCTGCGGTCCACGCAGCAGATTTCAAAGCATAGCCGAGGGCGGTTGTGCCACACGAGTGTAGTTAAATCTTCCCTCCCGCACCAAACGGGAGCGGAGCAGGGAATAAATCCCGAGCGAGCAAGATCTGTCGCGGAGGATGCAATTCAATAAGGAGGTATTTTGGCTAACATCACCATGAAAGAGCTGCTTGAGGCGGGTGTCCACTTTGGCCACCAGACCAAGCGCTGGAACCCCAAGATGAAAGAGTACATCTTTGGGGAACGCAACGGCATTTACATCATCGACCTGCAGAAGACGCTCAAGATGTTCAAGGACGCGAGCAAGTTTGTGCAGGACGCTGCCGCGGACGGACGGACTGTGCTGTTCGTCGGCACCAAACGGCAAGCCCAGGACGCAATCGCCGAAGAAGCCGGACGCTGTGGAATGTTCTACGTGAACAACCGCTGGCTGGGCGGATTGCTGACCAACTGGGTCACCGTACAAAAATCTGTGAAACGGCTGAAAGAGCTCGATGAGATGGCCACGGATGGCCGCTATGAGCTGTTGCCGAAAAAAGAAGTCATTAAGCTGGAGCGTGAACGCAAGCATCTGCAGGCCAACCTGGCCGGCATTAAGAGCATGACGCGCCTGCCTGACGTGGTCTTTGTGATCGATTCGAACAAGGAAGCCATTGCGGTGAAAGAAGCCCGCAAGCTGGGTATTCCGGTGGTTGCCGTCGTGGACACAAATTGCGATCCCACGGAAGTTGACTGGGTCATCCCGGGCAATGACGACGCGCTGAGAGCGATCCGGTTGTTTGCTTCGAAAGTTGCCGACTCGATTGCTGAAGGCGTGCAAGCCGCCACCGACAAGCAGGGCGCTGAAATGGCTGGCGCTGCTGCCGCCGGTGAAGCGCGTGCCGCAGCGGCCAGTCCGAGCCAGGCTGCTCCAACTTCTGCCGACCTGGCGGAAGAAGAACAGCTGAACATGGAAGAGGTCCTGGGCGGCAAGGTGCGCAAGGCACCGGAATCTGAAACGGCGGCACCGGCTGAAGTCCCTGAAGCGGACGTGGCCAAGACCGTTTAAGCTTCACTGTTGTCGCTTCGCTCCAAACCGCTTGAGAGTGTTCTTAACCGAGCGATTCTCTAGCACCTGAAGCAGGCGGCTCGGCGCGCAAGTCGGCCTCCTACCCCACCACGCGAAACGCGCGCGTGTCGGGGGCCCCGGCCTCGCCGCGAGTCGGATAAGAGTGGAAGCGAATCACAAGGAAGCCCCTCCTACTCTGAAGCGAGCGGCGTTAATTTTGTGATCGGAAGATTTATGGCCCGCGTCAGGCGAAGAGCCACGCGGGTCAAAATGTTATAGATCGAAAAGCTTTTATAGAAGGAAACAAGAGAATGAGTACAGAGACGACCACAAACATTTCAGCGGCACAGGTAAAAGAACTGCGCGAGCGCAGCGGCGCACCCATGATGGACTGCAAAAATGCGCTGTCTGAAGCCAAGGGCGACATTGAAGGCGCGCTGGTTTGGCTGCGCAAGAAAGGGATTGCCACAGCGGCAAAGAAGGCGGCCCGCATGACAAGCGAAGGTTCGGTTGCCAGCTACATCCACGCCGGAGGCAAGATCGGCGTGCTGGTGGAGATCAATTGCGAGAGCGATTTTGTTGCCCGCACGGACGATTTCAAAGACCTGATCAAGGACATTGCGATGCACATTGCCGCGGCAGACCCGAAGTTTGTCCGCAAGGAAGATGTCACGCCTGAGGCCTATGAGAAGGAAAAAGAAATCTATCGCGCTCAGGCTGCGGCGACCGGCAAGCCTGCCAATGTGGTAGAGAAGATCGTCGAAGGCAAGATGTCGAAATTTTACGAAGAGGTTTGTCTGCTGGACCAGCCCTTTGTGAAGGAACCAGGCATCAGCATCCATCAACTGATCGCCAGCAAGATTGGCAAGCTGGGTGAGAACATCTCTGTCCGGCGCTTTGCCCGCTTTAAAGTAGGCGATGTGGGAGAGACAATCGCTATCACCAAGCCACAGCAGGACGCGAAAGCCGAGTAGCTACTGGCTCATGGCTGCTAGCGTCTAGCTTTTGACCAAGGGCGATTGCTGAAAAGCGATCGCCTTTTTCCTTTGCCGCTGATCTGCGCAGATGAACGCTGATGAGAATTCAGCCGCGAATTGACGCGAATTATGAGTGAGGTTTGTAGGCCTTAGAGTTCCTTGTTGTGAAAGGGTTCCCTCCCTCGGCAAGCTCAGGGTCGGGATTACAGAAAGAGCTGCGCTCGGGATTACAGAGAAGTAATCGGAATTGACAGAAGCCCAACTTCAGTAACCGGCGTCTAAACAACAGGAGACGTACAATAACTCTATGACTGGACGTCCGCTGGTGGAAACCGCGCGCAATACGATGCTCTTTAGTGAGATCGTTACGCTTGCGGTGGACTCTTTCCGCACCAGCAAGTGGCGCTTCGCGCTGACGGCTCTCGGCATGGTAATCGGGACTGCTTCGCTGATCGTTGTGGTCACAATTGGCCTCACGGGCAAGCAATACGTTATGAACCAGATCCAGGGAATCGGGGCCAACATGGTTTACGCATATTACGAAGGCGGCAGCAATTCTTCCATCAGCACGGGCACCAGAGACGATCTGACCATGGAAGACCTGAAGGCGGTACAGCAGGAAGTGCCGGGAATCCAGGCTGCTTCGCCGATGGTGGAAATTCATGATCGCGTGAGCGTAGGCGCCGGCATGGAGCGCGACATACAGGTGCTGGGCGTTTCTACGCAATACTCCACGGTACGCAATCTGGAAATCCTGGCGGGGCGTTTCTTTGATGAGGAAGACTCCATGTCTCGCGCGCATGTTGCCGCTGTGACGCAGCAGTTTGCGCAGCGGGTTTACCAGAGCCAGAGTGCCGCAGTGGGAAAAGACATCAAGATCAACGGTCTCCCCTTCGTGATCATCGGCACGTTCCGTGAGCGAGTGGAAACCTTTGGCCAGTCGGAAATCTCGGGTGACACCGTTCTTATCCCTTATAACGTGGCGCGGTATTTCACCGGGAATGACGCGGTAAAGCAGATCTTCTTTTCCGTCTCTGACGCAGGCGAAGTAACGCGCGCGACGGACATGATCAAGCAGGTGCTGCAAGCGCGGCATCGCGCAGCATCGGTTTATCGGGTAGAAAACCTCACGCAGTTGTTGCAGGTGGCGGCACGCGCGGCCAATGGACTGACTTTGATGCTGCTGGGAATTTCCCTGCTGGTGCTGATTGTGAGCGGCGTGGGGATCATGAATATCATGCTGGCCAACGTGCGGACGCGGATTCGCGAAATCGGCATACGCAAGGCCATCGGCGCAACCAGCCGTGAAATCCGCCTGCAGTTTTTGACTGAAGCAGTCCTGATCTCTCTGGCGGGTGGAATCGTGGGCACCATTCTCGGCTTGGCTCTTCCATTCTCTGTGCGCTTTCTTACTGAGTATCGAATTCCGATTTCCGGGCTTTCCGCCATTATCGCGATTGTGGTGGCCGTACTGGTGGGCGTGATTTTCGGAACGCTGCCGGCAACGCGCGCGGCACAGTTAGATCCGGTGGAAGCCTTGCATTACGAATAAGCACTCAGCTTTTTCTGTAATCCCGACCCTGAGCTTGCCGAAGGGGAGGGAACCCTATCACCGCGAAATCGTTCAGGTCGCAAAAAACTGGCCGCGAATTTCACGAATCAACACGAATTGGCTCAAGAAGAAAGTCCGCGTGTATTCGCGTTGATTCGCGGTTTGCCCAGCTATAGGGTTCCCTCCCCTTCGGCAAGCTCAGGGTCGGGATTTCAGAAAAACAAAAAAGCCGGGCTGGTTTGCCCGGCTTCTTCAGCGTTCATGATGCGGTTACATCACTAATGCCAAACTCTCAAGTTCTTTGTGCAGCGATTCCACGTTGCAGTTGGCGCATTCAATCCGGCCTGCCGCATCGAGTGCCGATTCCGGCGAAACGCCGTATCCGCGCCCGGCTAAAAACATTTTCAAAAGTTCCGCTGTCTGGAATGAATCAAGTCCGCCTTGCAGGAGTTCATTCCGAAGCGCCGCTACTTCAGCCACCGAGAATTTCTCTCCCATAGGTCACCTCCGACCTTTATACCGTTACTTTATTAGACACATATTCTCACGGGTTTGTTGCAGAAATATTTATTTGTTCTAAATCGTAGGTAACACGACGAAAGTAATTCGGGCCTGCAACGTATTGCAGACCCGAGCACAACGATTTCTTCACGTTTCCTAACGTAACTTTTTCGCCGATTTTACTGGCAAAGCCTTAGTCTGCCATCTTGCTCAAATGCAGATCAAACGCCTCTTTCGCCAACAATGACGTCAATTGAAACGCCTTGAACTTATCTCCAATCAATTCACGCTGCCGATACAATCCCGGCTCACTATCCACCACTTCATGCCGGGCCTGCCAATTCTGCAGGAACTTCTCTGCTTCTTTGATGCTGATTTCGCCGCGTTCGCCCGGCATTGTTAACGCCTCTGTGGCGTAGGACTCCAGCAATTTGGGCCAATATTTCGCCAGCAATGCGCTGCTGGCAAACATGTCCGCCCAGACAATATGTCCCTTCACCGCTACTACGACGCCAACCGCATTCTGGTTCCGCAATTGTTTGATCACGCTTTCATACGATTTCTGCATCGGCTCGGTAATGGACTCAACCTGCTTCTGCACGAACAGCCATTCTCTCGCGCCTTTGCATAGGATGAAGTGCTGTCGATTTGAGCTTGTGCGCTTGTGACACTCTCGCGTGTGCTGAGACTCGCACTCGGAGCATGCAGCATTACACCGGACATGTTCTTCCTGGAATTCGCTACTTCGTCCCACACCTTTTGCTGGTCCTGATCGGCCATCGCCTTCATACGTACGCTCGGTTGCAGCATTACGGATGCATGGGTATCGAACTTTGTTGATGATTCAGTCCAGCGTCCGTGCTCGACGCAAAAAACTGAAAGATCTACCGGGTCGCTTTCGGCGGGAACAATGCGGTCTTTACCCGACGACGCGGTCCTGCTTGCCTCCGGTCACAACTTCTCCGGCCAGCAGGATCAGCGGATGCTTTGAGTTATTCACCAGCACCAGGCGATTGACCTCAGCACCTTGGTAAGGACGCGTTTGATAGGGCGGGCGGCGTCGCATCGTCGAATGCAGGTTGCCCACTTCAGTCACAACTACATCACCGGAGCGGATGCCTTCATCCAGGGTAATGAAATCGCTGGTATCGTGAGATTTGGCAGATACCACCGGAAAGATCGTTAAATCGCCATGAGTAATAGGCGCAAGGATTTTGTAGTCGTTTGACGTGGCCGGCAAGACTTCCAGCATCTCCTGCATTGGCTGCTGAGATGGCTACAAATCCACCTAAAAGAACCGCCAGCATGGGTAGAAAAGAGCGCTTCATATCAACTCCCTTTCACAACCAGGGCCCTTGTTTTCACTATAAGAATGTAAAATGGCAGTATTCTTGCGGTTAAAATTGGTACTATCCGAACCATGAGCTCTGGGCCCAGGCCGGCTGAAGCAAACGTACTCTCTCTCCGGGTACTCTTTGAGAAGAGCGGAGGCGAGCGCTATGGCCTTACCCTGCAAGCTTTTGGCGTGGTGCTGGAACAGGTGGCGGTCAAGTACGTACCTCAAGCATCTCCGCAGCAGAAGCTGGAGTTCTGGCGCGATCTCAAACTGGAAGAGCTGGCGCTGGCCCGCGCATGCGCCGCCGGCCATGATGCCGCATGGCAGGCGTTTCTTACGCGCTTTCGCGAAAAGCTCTATGACATTGCGCGCGGCATCACCAAAGAAGACTCCAGCGCGCGCGACCTGGCAGATTCCCTCTACGCCGATCTCTACGGCACGTCCGAGAAGGATGGCCGTCGTGTTTCCCGGCTGAATTTTTATATGGGCCGAGGATCTCTGGAAGGCTGGTTACGGACGGTCCTGGCCCAGGAATTTGTCAATCGGTACCGTAAGACCAAGCGCCTGGTAAGCCTTGAAGAACAGGCGGAAGAAGGGGTACAGTTCTCCGCAGTCGCCCTCGTCTCAACCCAGCAGCCCGCTGGATAGCCGCCTTGGGGCTGCCTTGGACGAGGCTCTGGGCCAGCTGAGCGGCGAAGATCGGCTGGTTCTGGCATCGTATTACCTTGACGACCGTACGCTGACCGAGATAGGCCGTATGGTGGGGGTGCATGAGTCCACCATCAGCCGGAGGCTGGAAAAGCTGCTGAAAGGCTTGAGAAAACAGGTCTTGGCCGGCCTGGTTTCAAGGGGTATGAATCGGGTGCAGGCGGAAGAGGCCCTGGATGCCGATGTGCGTTATTTGCAAGTGGATGTGACCAGAAAACTGCAAGAAAATCGTCCTGCTGCGTTCCAACAGGATAAGGGATCAGATTAGCAATGCCTGAATTACCAAACTTGTTGCGCCAGAGGCTCGCCGCGACGGAAAACGGCGAAACCCAGGCGCATCCCGATGCCGACACGCTAACCGCCTACATGGAGCAGTCTCTGCCCGCGGCGGAGAGCAAAACCGTGGTTGCGCACCTTGCCGTGTGCGAGCCCTGCCGCGAAGTGGTGGCGTTGAGCCAGGCGCGTGATGGCTCCAGCCGGCCACGCAAACCGTCCTTACGCCGGCTCCCGGTCCCCCGCTGGCGAAGGCTGTTTACCCCGGTTTTTGGCGCGGCTGCAGGCGTTGTAGCCATAGCGGCCATCGCGTTTATGGTGCTTCAGCTTCCACAGAAAAATTCGCAGCAGTCTTCGAACTAGTGCGACGACAAGTAGTGCAACGACGAATAGTCCGGCGAACCTCCCGAACTCACAACCTGCGCAAGAAACGCAGCAGGCAAAAGCGACCGTGGGGAACCAGGCTGCGCCAGCCGAATCGAAAGCAGCTGCGTCGACGCCAGCACAGCAAGCAGATGCGCGACTAAGTTCAGCACAACGCGATTTGGCTACATCAGCCAAAGACACAGAAGCAAGGCTTGAAGATTCCGGAAGGACCAGAGCAGCAAAAAAGCTTGGCGCCGAAGTATCAATGGCTTCTGCCCCGGCGGCTCTGCCCGCGAAGGCGCCCGTCCTGACAGCCGCCCTGCCCAGGAAAGACTACGTCAATACGAATTTCTTTAATTCAAGCAGCTCTGACAAAGTTGTGCTGGATAGCCAGGGCAACAATTTGCCTCCTGCTCCCCAGCCGCAACTTGGCGCTGCCAATACAGGTTTTAACACCGCGAACAACAAGATCACGATGTTTGCTGACCTGCCCGCGAATGCCGCCGGCAATTCGAATGTCCGGCTGCTGACTCCGGCTCCGCCACCCGAGCATTTGGGCTGCACCGTCTGTAAAATCGTGCAGTCCACGGCGCATACTCTGGGGTTCCATTCTCCTGTAAGGACTCCGGCTCTCCGCGCGGGCGCTCTCAGCAGCAGCGCGTTAGGCGGCCCGGGCATGTTCAGCGGGGCAATAGAAAAGAGCCAGCCAGCTGAGATTTCCGCGGCGCCAGCAAGGGCCGACGCTGACAGTTTCGCCGCTTCAAGTTCCCTGAGCGCCAGTGCGATGGCTCCATCGCTTCATAAGGTCTGACTCTGCCTGCGCCAACGTGGAAGGTGGTTGATGGCAAGCTGATGAAATCCAGCGGCCAATCCCAATGGGAAGACGCTTACCCGGTCGCCAGCACCACCATGGAATTTTCTTTCGTGAATGCGCGCGGAAATGACGTGTGGGCCGGTGGCAGCCATGCTTCACTGATCCATTCACGCGATGGCGGCCAGACTTGGGAGACGGTGAAGCTAGGCGACAATGCCAGCGGCACGATTGTAAGCATTATTGCCGGGACCATGAGCGTGCAGGTAAAAACCTCTGACAACCAGACCTGGGCAAGCGCCGATGGCGGCAAGACCTGGAACCTGCGCGGCGAGTAACACTCGTTTACAACAGCATTGTTTCCGCGTAAATCCTGCTTTCCTTTCACGCATGTTGAGAGGTCGCTGGTTGTATAATCCGCGTTAGTGATCCTCAAACTTGCTTTATTGATGTGGTTTATCGCGCTGTTTCTTTCGCTGGTGGCCAAAGGCAGCGGAAGAACATGGATGGCGCGGCTCTTCGTCGGCGGCTTCTGCCTGCTGCTCTTGGGATTTTTTCTGAAGCTTATTTCCCGGGTCCTCTAACGTGACACCTATGCATCAACCTTCTCGACCGAGGATGAGATTGTAACGTTCGTGGAAAAATAGCCGCCCACACTCAGCCATCAGCCGAAGAACATCGCCGCAGATTTCCGCAGATGGACGCAGATCAAGAAGTAGCCGCGAATCTCACGAATAAACACGAATCCAAGACCAAGTTACAATTCGCGTATTTCGTGTTAATTCGCGGCTGATTTTCTGGCTATTTGACAGACGCTTTGGCTGAGTCACTGCTGAATGCTGAGGCGCTACGCCGTAACCAGCGATCCTACTTTTTCACCCGTGACCACGCGCTTGATATTGCCGTGGACATTCAGGTTGAAGATCACGATCGGCAAGACTATTTTCCTGGCAGAGAGAAATTGCCGTGGCATCCATTACGCGCAGCCCGCGCTTGAGCACGTCGAGATAGCTGATGGATTCAATCATCGTCGCGGTGCTCACCAGTTTTGGATCGGCGTCATAAATGCCGTTCACCTTGGTGGCTTTCATGATCACGTCAGCCTTGATCTCCATGGCGCGCAGTGAGGCAGCCGTGTCGGTTGAAAAATAAGGATTGCCGGTGCCGCCGGCAAAAATCACCACGCGGCCCTTTTCCATGTGCCGCAGCGCCCTGCGCCGGATAAACGGCTCGGCCACCTGGTTCATCTCCAGCGCTGACATCACGCGCGTATGCACACCCTGCTTTTCCAGCGCGTCCTGCAAGGCCAGCGAGTTGATCACCGTGGCCAGCATGCCCATGTGGTCGGCGGAGACGCGGTCCATGTCGCGCGCCTGCTCGGCCACGCCGCGGAAGAAATTCCCGCCACCCACAACCAGCGCTATTTCTACGCCGAGATCGTTGACGTCCTTGATTTCCGCAGCGATGGAGTGAATGCGGCTGGTTTCGATCCCAAAACCTTTGTCCCCGGCCAGGGCTTCACCGGAGAGCTTGAGCAGAATGCGTTTGTAAGCAGGCATGCTGGATAAGTATAGAGCACGCAGCGATCAGCAGTCAGCGGCAAATGGCAATTGGCGATTAGCATGGGCTCTTGGCCATTAGATTTTCAACCCTTGCCTTCAGCCCACACCGCATCGGTCGGCTTTAGCAAAGCTAATTGCCAGCTGCTAATTGCTTTGACCAAAAAGCAAATCTCACCACGGATGACACGGATTTACAAATTCAAAACTGGTCCTATTTGAATTTTTTTGATCCGTGTAAATCAGTGTTATCTGTGGTGAGGTTTGGGGTTTTTGTGCAAAGCCAATTGCTAATTGCCGGCTGCTTCAAGCGTTATCAGCACGATTTCTGGCCGCGTTCCCAGGCGCAATGGCGGTCCCCATGAGCCGGTTCCGTAAGTCGTATAAACCTGAAGAGTTCCGAACCGCTGGAGGCCGTGATTGAACTTGTGCCAAACGCGCTTTGCAATCAGCGTCCAGGGAAAGAGCTGGCCGCCATGGGTGTGGCCGGAGAGTTGTAAAGATATGCCTTCTTCTTCACTGATGGGGAGACGTACTGGAGCGTGCAGCAGCAGGACGCTGGCGCGCGTGCGATCGAGCTTCATGTTGCGCAGTATCGAGCGGTACCGGTCGGCATTGACCGCATCACCATAGTGGACGCCAATAAGCTGCAGCCCGTCGACTTCAACTTTTTCATTGTTCAACACTCGTAATACCTGCCCGCACCAGCGGCGGCAGGTATTCGGCATTGCGGTAGAACTCTTCATGATTGCCCGCAATGTAATAGACGCCCAGCGCAGCCGCTTGAGGAGACGCGACCAGGTCCGCCCACGGACGCGCCAGTTTTTCAAAGTCGGCGGCAACGCCATCGTAAAGATCGCCCGCCACAAAGACGATGTCGCTTTGAAGCGTCAGCAGCTTATTTACCACGCGCCGCACAAAGCGAAAATTGCGCACATGTCCCAGATGAAGATCGCTGACCAGCGCAGCCGTTCGTCCGCGCCACTGCGGCGGCAGGTTGGGCAGCGCCACACTGATGCGGACGACGCGTGGCCATGCCGCATTCAGCAACGCATAAAAACCAGCCACCATCGCGGCGGCGAATGTCGAATCGGCGATCCAGGCCGGCCGCCAGCCCAAACCCGCGGCAACGCTTACTCCGTAAATGATCCAACTGGCAATCGAGGCGAGCATAAAGAAGCTGGCAAATCCAAGCCAGAGCGCGGAGATCAGATAGAAAAAACGGACCAGAGGCCGATACGAGTACCAGCCGCGCAGAGACGCCGCCACAAAACTCACGGAAAGCAGCGCGAATGCCAGTTTGACGCCCCAGGACGCGGCCACGCCGCCACACAAATGAGCAACGGTGGCATACACGAACCAGTGCGCTAGAAAAAGAATCGCCTGTACGATGCTGACAAAGATAACGAGCCGGGATCGCAACCTGTTATGAGTCCTTTATGAGGAAAGAAAGCCGTCGCAATTTGAGTCTACAGGTTAGACGGCCCACGCGCGCGGGTCGGGGACGGTACGAATGAAAAGTCATACCCTGTTACGTGAGGGCGTCCTTAAAAGACCGTTTGGTCCAATCGGGGAAAAATGGCGCGACCCTATCTACCTGGTGCTTTGCCCAAAGTAACCTTCGGTTCCACCGGTTTTGCAGGTCTTTTTAAGGTATTCATGGGACAATGAGATCGGCCCTTGTTCCCGGCGATCGGCGGACCAGATGCTGCCTTCCGGCGGCCAGATCCGTCCAAGAGACTAGATCCGTCCAACGGAAATGGCGGAAATGTATGATGAGGGCAAGCCTGTGCTGACATGGAGTGCTGATTGAATCGTTTGAAAATGGTTATTCTTGCCGCTGGATTGATTTCACTGGTTGCGTGCGAGAGCAAGGACACGAAAAAGTCGGCGCAGCCTCCCGCGCAGGCATTGGCGCCAAATATCCAGCAGAGGGAAGCCACACCCGTCTCTTTGTCGACTGCATCACAGGCACCGAAAGCCACAGCCGTGCAGACCCCACAGCCGGAAAAACCAGATCCGGTTCCCGGCATGATCGCCGAAGCCGAAAAAGCCTACTCGACTGGCCAGGAAGACTACAAAGCCGGCCATCTGGATGCGGCCAAACAGGACTTTAACCACGCGGTGGACATATTGATGCAAGGCCCGGTGGACATAAAGTCCGATGAGCGGTTGCAGCAGGAATTCGACAAGATCACTGAAGAAATCAATAAGCTGGAGATGGTGGCCTTTAAAGAAGGCGATGGCTTTGCCGAGCAGCAGCCTGAGCCTGCCCCGATTGATGAAGCGAACCAGGTCACGTTTCCGGCCGACGCCAGTGTGACCGCCAAAGCCGAAGCCGACCTGAAGAATACCCGATCTGATCTGCCGTTGATGATCAATGAATATGTGGCGGGCTATATCAATTATTTTTCCACGCACGGACGCAGCGTTTTTGAAGGCGCGTGGGTGCGCTCAGGCCGCTATAAAGAAATGATTCAGCGGGTTTTCCGCGAAGAAGGCGTTCCCCAGGACCTGATCTACCTGGCGCAGGCTGAATCCGGCTTCAAGCCCCTGGCGCTTTCACGCGCCCGCGCCCGCGGCATGTGGCAGTTTATGGCCAGCCGAGGCGTAGGTTATGGCCTGCGGCGGAGCTGGTGGGTGGACGATCGGCAGGACCCGGAAAAAGCCACGCGCGCCGCGGCAAGGCACTTGAAAGATCTCTACAACCAGTTTGGCGACTGGTACCTGGCCATGGCGGCGTATAACTCCGGACCGGGGAATGTGCAGCAGGCGGTCCGGCGCACCGGGTACGCCGATTTCTGGGAGCTTTACAAGCGCAACGTGCTGCCGGCAGAGACCAAGAATTACGTTCCCATCATTCTGGCCATGACCATCATGTCAAAGAATCCGGCCCAATATGGGCTGGATGCCATACAGCCTGATCCGGCCATGAAATATGACGTGGTGAAGGTCAATTATCCGGTGGACCTGCGGCTGGTGGCGGAATGCGTGGACGTGCCGATAGAACAGATGGTCGATTTAAACCCCAGTCTACTGCGCCGCACCACGCCTAAGGACCAGCCCTTTGACCTTCGGTTGCCCTCAGGGACAAAAGAGAAATACGAAGCCGCCATTGCGACTATTCCGGTAGAAAAGCGCGTGGCATGGCGATACTACAAAGCACAGCCGGGAGACACACTGGCCGGCATTGCGCGCAAATATCGCACGACAGAACGCGCCATTGCACAGGCCAACAATCTGGAACCAGGGCCGCTGGCCAGCGAAGCCAAGTTGGTCATCCCTGTGAATGGCGCCAGCGCCGGTAAGATCGTCTACTCGCGCTATCCCTCACACTACAAGACCCATACAGGTGATACGGTGCTGACCGTGGCAGAAGATTTTGGCGTGCCTCCTGACCGGCTGAGACGCTGGAATGGACTGAAAACAAACAACTTACGTCATGGGCGCGTACTGATCGTCTATAAGCCTTTGGCACCTGGCGAGGCCGACAAAGCGCCGGCGAGAAGGCGCAAAAAGATGGCGCATGCAGCAACAAAGCCGAAATCGAGCACTGCTGCCGCAGGAAAAGAGCAGACTTCACTCAACGCTAAAAGCGACTAATCAGCATAATTCTCCATCAGATTGTTTATTTGCTGTGCGAATGTTGACAAGCAATTCATCCGGCTTGATATAATCCGCGCCTGTTATTCTTTTACTGATGTGCGTTTTCCGGCCTTAATTTTCTGGAGGAAACATGAGCTTTTACGACGAAACCCTCAAGGCAAGACATGAGGACGATGATGATGAATTCGGCGAACCCGGCGGCTATGGCAGCAGTTCAACCGAAGAGGATTATGACGAAGAAGAAGAAGAATCCATCGGCGCCGAAACTGGCGGCGGGGCTGAAGAGCCAATGGGCGGCGAAGCTCCAGCTCCAGTAAGCACTCCTGCTCCCGCGCGCAAGAGCGGCGGAGGCGGCGGCGGCAAAAAGAAACCTGCGGCGAAAAAAGCTGCCAAGAAAAAACCTGCTGCAAAGAAGAAAGCTGCCAAGAAGAAAAGCGCCAGCAAAAAAGGCGGCGGCTCTCGCGGTAAGCAAGCCCCGAAAAAAGCAGCAAAGAAAAAAGGCGGCAGCAAGAAGAAGTCCGCTAAGAAAAAGAAGTAGCCACTTAGAACTTTCAAGCGAGATTGAAAAGGCCGCGAGATGATCGCGGCCTTTTTGATTTTCTTTGTCGCTGTGCTCCAATCCGCTGGAGATTCTTCTCGAACGAGCCATTGGCAGTCAAATATCAGAAAAATGACATGGGGCGGGTCGCTATAAGCCACTCGGATTGACTAAGCGTTTGCCACCCCTTCCTTTGAAAGCATCAAAAAACATTGCCAAGTCACACAGGGGGAGGAGAATAGCAGATGCTAAACAGGCAGAGACCTTTGCAAAAGTCCCCATCAGTTGACAGATCATTATTGTCCGGGACGGGATCTTTTCCGGCGACTACTCAAGTACCACACTCCCACGAGCAAAATACCACTCCAGAACATAACATTTGGCCAGACCGGCGTGTTAGGGTACGGTTGGTAACCTGCTGGCCAAGGCCAGCTCCGATTGAAACGAACCCGATACCATCCACCGAATGTTGCCCCAGTAGCGAAAAATGCAAGGCCGCACAACAAAATCATCCTTCTGATCCAGATCATCCTGGTCAGATTCATAATCCTGCAATCCTTTCTTGCATGAAATGCGCAAAGCCGCTCTTAAGGACTCTCTTCAAGCACTACGTACGAGAAATCTTTCCCAATCTAAATGGTCCCACGTACCCATACGGCCCGCAAAACCAACAGTTAGTGAATCGAGGAAACGAAATCAAAATATTTGAGGGCATTCTTATGGACTTCATGGATTTGATCGTCTGTTAGGAGCCTGTGTTCGATGGTCGCTTCGCACACAATAGTTTCTGCTAGCCAATCGCCAGCAGCTACAAACAAATCCAAATATGGGTTACCAGTTGAAGTGGAATCGCCGCTGCACATCAGGTTTCCCGGCCTACGATTGTGAAATAAACCGAACCCGTGTGCAATCTCGTGACTTAGAACGAGGTCGGTCGATCCCATGAGCGATGGTCGATTGCTTTGGGAAAGGATCACGTTGGTAAACTGAATCTGGGGTGACAAGATTGCTACGTCAAGAGCAAGAGCTCCATCGATTTGACGCACGTACGCTACATCGATTCCTGTTTTTGTGTGGAACCTTGAATAAGCAACTTGAAGTTTCTTTCCCTTTTCGGTCGCATTTACGACAGCGTCAAATGGATTGCTCGAAACGATATCAAGGAGCCAGTTTGGAGAAGAGATGCCGCACAAAGACGGATCTATGCTCAAGCAGTTCGGAGCGATCTCGATATGACTGTCGGGCCAGCTGAATAACAGTCCTGCGTGTGATTCCCAATAAGTCAGTGCCGAATTGACCTGTTGTTTGATCACATTAGGGTCGATATTCGCACCATCTATTTCGCTAACATGCACAGGGATGGCAACCTTCTCTATTCCAGATGATGACGGATATGGACTATGAATGCCCGAGACCGTCGTAGATGCAATCGCCGTCACTCCCTGCAAACCAATCGGAGGAGAAGATTGCAGTACAAAGGGCACGCCGAAAGGCAGGCCGGATACATTTAGGGAAGCGACTTGCGTAACGTTTGCGCCAAGCCAAGTGCTGCTGCCTAGACCTGCGCTGGCAACGAAAGTCACCTCCTGGTTGCTGGTGGGATTGTCGGTGCGAACCCCGTTTGCATCCAGAGTGAACGCTACTTTCGGCTCCAGGCTGAAGAATAGTCCTTCCACCGCATAGAGAGAGTTGTTCGGGCCGGCGGCAACAATATCCACGTAGCCAGGATCGTCAGACGCGTGGAAAGGAGAATCGTAGGTCCAATTGGGGGTACCTGAAGCCAGGTTGAATGAGACGAGCCGGGGAATATCAAAGAACTCGAAGCTGCCTGCGGCGAAGGCATTGCCGTTCTCGCCAATGACCAGGTTGTTTATGGTATTGAGCGACGCGATATGGATTTCCGTGCCATTCCCTGATACGGATGGCTGCGGAATATTCTTGATCCATACGGGGTTTTGGTCGTCAGCTGTTTCGGAAGCAACCAACAGCCCGCCAGAGCCGTTGGGCACAACCATGAGGTCGAACCCATCAGGACCGAAAGGCGCACGACCACATGTTCCTGTGAACCAGGGAGAGTTTTCTTGCGCATACTGGTGCCCATCAGGAATGGTGTCCCCATTACCATTCCTTACAGTTCCGCTTACGTGCGAAAATGGCAGCAGGAAGCCGTCATCCAATACGTACTTGAAATGTGACCCGAATTGATCACATTCGATCAGCGAACTGCTTATCTGGTACTGCTTGTAGCTGCCATCAGGTTGTATGTTGACAAGGCTGATTTGCTTTCCTTCCGTCGAGTCTATTTCCTTCTGCATGAAGCTGCCAGAGCTATCCACCGGCGCCCAACATTCCAAAATCTCCGAAGGGCAGTAAATAGCAGAACCCGAGAGGTTGGGATCATGGGAGTTATTTTGCGGGATTGCTTGATGGGTATTCGGTGAAAAAATTTGCATGCTGATTCTATTCGACACCGCTACGTTGATCGATCCATCCGCGAGAACCATCGGCCTGCTGATATTCTCCGGGCGGATCGTTCCCGAGGAGTCGTGATCTGTACCGCTGACAACAGATTGTCCTTTGGGCAGCGGGACACGGAATTTCTCCCTCCCTGTCTGGGCATCCAGCGCAACAAGATGAGAGGCGGCTTCGTTAAACAGGACATTGAGAAAGTCAAAATTTACAAGGGCGTAGACAGTACCGTCATAGCCAACGGTTAGTGGCTGAAATCTATACTGTGGGAACTGGTAACTCCACAAGGGGTGACCGTTGGCGTCAATGCTGTTGATGGAGAACGGTGTCGTATAAACAAAACCGCCGGAAGGAGTAGGGGCGACAGGGTTGAAGAACAGCGTGAACAAGTTTGTTTCCGTCGGCCATGCCCACAACATTTTTCCATTAGCGTCAAGAGCCCGGATGATCACGCTCTGAGAATTCGAAACGTCTTCCACGAACGTTGCGGTTGCAGAACCTGGGGCCGGCTGTGCCTGGATGAAATTTCGCGCTGAAGTCCCAACCAGTGAAACTGGCACCTGCCATTTGATTGTGCCATCGGGAAGGGCAGGGCCGGGATAAACGGTAACCGTTGTGGAAGTGGTGAATGAGCCGGAGGTTGCCGTGACAGTGGCAGTGCCCGGTGCAAGTGCAGTAAAGCTGCCATTCCCACTCGTTATTTCCACGGTACCAATTGTTGCGTCACTCACGGTGAAAGCTGCATACGGGACTGATTCGCCCAGATTGTCGGTCACACCTAGATCAACCTGATCGCCAACAACCACCGAGAGATTCTGCGGCGAAAGGGAAATGCCGCTACGTTGGGCATTGCAATCAACCATGCAACGGGCGGGAACCTCGAACGGCAGCCCGTTGCTCCATTGACCGGCCACAAGGGCCATTACAACTCCACCAAAGAAGCCGGACGGCACCGGCACCTCAATTTGCGTTTCACTCCAGGAAATCGGAGTTCCTTCAAAACCCCCGAAGAATACTGCGCTATCTGCCTGCGAGCGACCAAAGTTTGAGCCTAGGATTTTCACTATTTTTCCGGTCACACCAATATTAGGGGTGAGAGATATGAGCACCGGTGACTGCACAACGTCAAACTGAAAAGCGTTGGTCGAGACACCACCAACCTGGACAACCACCGATGCCGGCCCAAAGCTGATTCCGGCAGGGACTGCAACCTGAACAGAAGTAGCGCTCTGATTGATAACAGCGGTTGGAATACCGCCGAAGCTAACTGAGGCAGTGCCTGGCCCGTTGCTGAGAAACTGCCCTTGAATGGAGACGATTGTGCCTGGGCTGCCAGCTGAGGGCATCAAGGCGGTGATGGAAGGCCCAAGATATGTGAATGGAACAGAATTGCTGTTCGCAAGCCCACGGCTTACAACAATGGGTCCACTACTATAGCCGGTAGACAGGGTTGCGGTAATCGATGTATCGGTCCACGAGTTCACGGTCAGGGCAGTCCCATTCAATGTCACTGTTCCGGTGAGGCTATCACCAAAATTAGACCCTGAGATGGTGACATTAGTTCCTGAGCCTCCGGTAGAAGGAGTGATCGTGTTGATAACAGGATGGTTTTGATCGGAAACAGTGGCGGATTCCAAGTCAACATAAGCGAAACCTGCATCGTTGACCACCTGGTCAGTGATTATCAGGGTCTGCCCGGGCGACGCCGCCTGGAACTGGAGGGTAATGACTTTCTCATTGTAAAAATCATTTGTCGTGAATGTATTGACCCAAGGCACTGCACTGCCATCGCTGAGACTGGCCCGGAGCTTTGAAGTACCGAAGCCGTAACCGACATACAATTTTGCTGTACGCAGGGTGGTGTCTGCTGGAATGGTGATTGTGAAACCGTTCCTGTACCCTTGCATAAAGATTTGGGTGCCGGTGGCTGCTTGAGAGTCAGTAGGTGCCCCGCCCGACCAGCTGTAATTGACGCTGCCATGACCCGTTTCATCAGAGGTGTATGCTTCGCCGTTAGCCAATGTGGTGAGATCACTGATTTGCGGCGAGACGCCAGCTTTGCGATCAATGTTATCCGGACTGTCAGGATTGCCCCAATGGACCCAATCCGTCGTTCCGGCGCTCAGATCAACATCGACGGGCACGTCAACACTTGCACTGAGCGATCCCCCGCCTTGAATCTGGCTGATCATCACGGACTCGGAAGTTCCGACCAGACCATTCACATCGGTAGCAGTTGCAGTGAGGACGTGGTCGCCCGGCGTCATATCGACGAGATTGAAGGAATACGGGGACGTTGTGATCTCAAACAGATTTTGTGCGTCATTGAAGAAATCAACTTGCGCAACAGTGAAGTCAATTTGCGAAGCATCCACGGCTGCACTGACTTGGGAAGGATAAGTGAAAATTTGACCGTCTGCCGGAGAAGTGATGGCAACGTCTGGTAAGTTCGGGAAGAGTTCCGCCGATTCGAGGCTTACTTGAGCGGTCAGATCAGCACCGTTGCCATGATCCGCAAGAACGACATAGTCAATATTCAGTGTTTGGTCGGGCTGGGTTGCGCGAAAATCGATTCTGTAGGTGCCGCTTAGATCATTGCCCTGCGCAGCATTCAGCGACGAATCGACGTAAGGTGAACTGCTGTTGTCACTGATAGATGCTGTCAGTTGCCCCTGAGCGCTGCTCGCACCAACGTATAGCATTAGGGTTTTGGGAATCGCGTCAGCGGGTACACTCAAATGGAACCCATTTCCAGTCCCACTTATAGAAATGCCGGTCGTGGTTCGCTCTGCGGTGGTAAGGACATCACCATCTGTCCATAGGTACTCAATCTCACCGTCGCTGAAGAGCGTAGGCGAATTCGATCCGATCACGCTTAAATCGCTGAGCAGGAACTGACTCTCCGCCATCCTCACCAGCGGTTGATCGTCCGTCGCGCCCCAGTGTTCCCAGTCTAAAGCGAGCGGAGAGGTCAGCGTTACTGCCGTTACGGTCTGGCCGAAAGAACCAGCCAGAACTGGCGTTACGACAACTGTAAACGACGTGCCATTGCTCTGCTGGGTTGCACTTGTCACAACAATATCGCCGGTTGTGGAGCCTGCCGGGATCGCTGCAACAATGGAGGTGTCGCTCCAGGTTTTTACATTGAGCTGTAGGCTGCCAATCTGCACTTGGCTGTCCCCTTGCGTGGTTCCAAAGTTGGTTCCGGTGACAGTGATCTGGGTACCCGCAATGCCCTGGGTTGGAGTTAATGCGGTGATTGTTGGCGGTGGAGGAAGAACTGTGAAGCTCAAGCTGTTACTGGCGACCCCATTCACGGTAACGAGAATTGGCCCAGTGGTTGCTCCGACCGGCACCGGCACGGTGATACTGGTGTCGCTCCAGACTGAAGGCACCGCGGAGATACCGTTGAATGTAACGATACCTTGGGCTGATCCAAAATTTGCCCCAGCTATTACGATTGTTGATCCAATTGGGCCCGACGCTGGAGATAGACTGCTGATGGTGGGTGGCGGCACCACGGTAAATGTGAACGGATTACTTAGGAAGGCAAAAATTGCAGGCTGGACATAAACGCTGCCGGTTGTTGCACCTGAAGGAACAGTGACCGTAATGCTGGTATCACTCCAGTTGGTAACAATTCCAGCGGTTCCACCGTCAAAAAACACGGAGCCGACTGAGGGGCCAAAACCGCTGCCTGATATGACAACCGAAGAACCAATTGCACCCACCGTCGGCGTCAAATTATTAATAGCCGTAAGAACGCTAATAGGCCAGGGGTTGCTCTGCACATTAATGGCGTTAAAGACGGTAATTGTGCTGCTTTCGCCGTAAACATCATTCGGAACCACTGCCGTTATGCTGGTGTCCGACCAGCTTGACACCACAGCCGTTTCGCCATTGAAGGTAACTGTTCCAGCAGTGGCGCCAAAATCGGTTCCAGTGATGGTAAAAGACGTTCCCGCCGTGTAATACTGCGAATCGCTTCCGCTAATCGTCGGAATATGTGCCGCAATGGGCACGTTGATAAAGACATCTCCAGACCCGCGCCCCCCGCCTTGTCCAATCGTGAGTTGAAATTGCGTGCTTGTGGTCGGCGTTGCAGTGGAATTGACTCCAACCCAAAGATAATAGCGGTCGCTGGGCGACACGGTAATATCAGCGTTCGGCGTGCAGATCAGAGAATAACTTGTTTGAGCTGTAGTCAGCGCCGTCGAGCCGGTTGCCGTGCAGATAGGGGTCCCTGACGGCCCGTTTAAGAATAATTCAAACTTAGGAAACAAAGTGCCAGGTGTGCCGGCAGTTTGCTTCATGAACACCGCAAAAAAAGCCGGCAGGGTTGACTGCCATGTGTCAGAGCTATTGGGCACGCCCGACGGAGTATCAAAAGCCTGGATCAGATAGTCTCCAGGGGCTTGATTCATCAGGTCCACTGATGGGTAACTTACCGCCGGACGCGGCTCACCCCAGGTTCTCAATTGCAGCAAGCCGGAAGTTGTGGATGCGTCTGAAGTCAAATAGAACGAAGTGGGGTGTGTAACGATAAACGGCATTCCATTGCTGGCGACATTGTTGACGGTCGCCACTACCGGCCCTGTTGTCGCGCCGCTGGGGACAGGCACTGTAAAGCTGGTGTTACTCCATGTGGTTGGCGTTGCACTCACCCCGTTGAAGGTCACAGGGCTGAAATTCTGATTGGGCTGAAAAGCTGTTCCACTCACTGTAACTAGCGTGCCGACGGAAGCTGAAGCAGGTGAAATGCCGGTGATTGTCGGAGTTATGTCAATGGACAATCCATTTGTGGCAATACCATTCACAGTGACGACGATTGCGCCGTCGTATGCTGCATCCGGTACCGACAAAGTAATGCTGGTATTGCTCCAGGCAGAGGGGGTGACCGGGATATCCTGAAACGTCACAGTGCTAGAATCCTGGCTATCTCCAAAGCTCGTCCCCGTGATGGTTACGCTTGCTCCAGTGGGCGCCGATTGAGGCGTAGCCCCCCAATTGTGGGTATCACAAGAAACGATGCAGCATTACTGGCCGTTCCGCCAACAGAAACAATTACATCTGCGGAGCCGGGCAGGAGGCTACTGGGCACGGGAGCTATGATCCTGGTGTCAGTCCAAGAAGTAGGAACTGACGTTACTCCTCCGATGGTTACCGTGCTGCTACCCTGTGTTGTTCCAAAACCGGAACCATTGATAGTAACAGGCGAACCGGCCGGGTTTACTGGACCAACGGTAGGCGAAATTGTTGAAATGGCCGGCGCGGCAAAGGCAAAGGAGCCGAACAAAAGGCCCAGGATCAATAGAACAACACTACGTAACCGAAGACTTCTTACCATGGTAGTCGCTATCCTCAGAACATGTGGACTACCTTCTCTTTTATATCTTGGGCACAAATTTAAATTTGCAGATTGGCAGAGACTACAGGCTGGAGCGTGGATTTGCAAGAAGTATTTAGTTCAGACGTTTGTCATTCTTTAGTCATTTATACTTCAAGCATAGTTTGAATCTAGATAAAATATTTTCAAGCCGTGGCGATTGCAATGAAGCTCTTGATCTCAATCACACTTTTGATGCTGCTTTTTTGCTTGACAGTATGGGCGAATAAATGGTAAAGTTTATTATTCGGCAGCCTAGATGCTGGCCATCTAGTAAAGATGGCGGCTTGCGTCGCGCGTATCCGAAAAGCAAAGCCGTTTTACCGCAAAGGACGCAGAGATCGCAAAAGAATCGAAGGCACGCCCGAGAGCAGGGGAAAGCAGTATAGCTCTCGAATGAGCACGGCAATCGCGGATGCGATGCTGAAATTGTTCTTTGACAACTAGCAATCAGAAGCCAGCGCTCAGCCTTCAGTCCCGAGCCCTAAGCGAGTCTATGCTCCTGTTTCAAAGGGCGCGGGCGCACGAGCCGGCCCTTGCCCTCAATGCGCATCGCTAGGCGTAAATTCCGCGGAGCTTGATGGTATGCGCTACCCGCGAAATGGCCAGCATGTAAGCCGCAATCCGATTGTTGACGTCGTGCGTGTCTGAGAAGTGCACCACTTCTTCAAAGGCCTCACGCAGCATGAATTCAAGCTGGTCATTGACGGCGGATTCCTTCCAGAAATATCCCTGGCGGTCCTGCACCCACTCAAAGTATGAAGCGGTAACGCCGCCGGCGTTGGCAAGAATGTCTGGAATCACAAAGACTTTTTTGTCGGCAAGGATTTCATCTGCGGCCGCCGTGGTGGGACCATTTGCGCCTTCACAGATAATTTTTGCCTTGATGCTCGCCGCATTCTGGCTGGTGATCACGTTTTCAGTGGCTGCGGGAATCAGGATTTCGCAGTCGGCCAGCAGGAGCTCCTTGGGATCGACGGCGTCAGCGTCTGGGAAGCCGACGATTGTCTTGTTGCGATCTCGATACTGCAGCAGAGCGTCAATATTGATGCCTGTACGGTTGAACAAGCCGCCATCGTATTCCGCAATGCCGACGATCTTGTAGCCTGAATCCTGCATGAGCTTGGCCGCGTTGGAACCTACGTTGCCAAAGCCCTGAATGATCACGCGCGTCGACTCGCGGCTCATCTCGAATTTGCGCAGAGCTTCATCGCAGTTGATCATCACGCCACGGCCCGTGGCTTCGCGCCGTCCGCGTGATCCGCCGATATTGATTGGTTTGCCAGTAACAACAGCTGTCACGGTCTGGCGCATGTGCATCGAGTACGTGTCCATCATCCACGCCATCGTCTGTTCGTTGGTATTAACGTCAGGGGCAGGGACATCTTTTTCCGGGCCTAAAAACTCGATCAGCTCAGCGGTATAGCGGCGAGTCATTTTCTCAAGCTCTGACTGGCTCATCTTCTTCGGGTCGACAATAATCCCGCCTTTAGCGCCGCCAAAAGGAATGTTCACGACCGCGCATTTCCAGGTCATCCAGCTGGCCAGGGCGCGAACTTCATCCAGCGTCACGTCCGGCGAGTACCTCACGCCTCCCTTCGCCGGCCCGCGCGCAATAGAGTGCTGGACGCGGAAGCCGGTAAACACTTCCAGCGTGCCGTTATCCATGGCCACCGGTATATGCACAATAATTTCACGCTGCGGATAGCGCAGGATCTTCCACAATCCATCATCCAGGTTAAGTTTCTGTGCGGCAAAATCAAAGCGAGCTGCCTGTGCCTCCCAGGGATTCAGCTCCTGCTCAAGCGATACGGTTTTCATCTTTGCTCCAAAGGGATTATTGCGAAAAAGTGCGGGCGTACCTTATGTTATGCACCGTGGGAATCCAGCATCGGCCAGTCTTGCTGCGTCTCACGATCCTCGCATCAACGGATCGCTCTTGCTCCTGTTTCCCGGCGTATTCATTCTACTTATCCATTATATCTGTTTTTCTGATCTCGACCTTTGGCGAACCAAAGGCGTTATCTGCGGATGGAAAGGCACTCTCGGTTAAAGCAGTTTTAGTGTTAACGCAAACTTTTTATAGTTCGTCATCCCGATGGCCGTGAAGCGAGCACGCGCGGTCTTCAGCGTGCGAGTAGGCCGGAGGGACCTTGTGTTTGCTTGCATTGGCCAATCTGTATGTTTGAAGTCCTTCTGGCCCGCCCCTTCGCCTCTCGCCGCAAGAAATCCCGCCGTACATTCCGTTATCATTCCTTCGTTATGACTTCCGACCTCGCCGCCCGTCCCAGCTTCAGTCTTCCATGTCGCTCGCACAAAAAGCTTCACGGCTGCTTGAGCTGCATCACGCCTCGCAACCGCTCGTCCTCATCAATGCCTGGGACGCCGCCAGCGCCGCCATGGTTGAGCATTGCGGACTGCCCGCCATCGCCACCAGCAGCGCCGCCATGGCCAACGCCCTCGGCTTCCCAGACGGACAATACATTCCCTGGTCGCAGATGCTTGATGCTGTCGCCCGCGTCTGCCGCGCCGTCAAAGTGCCCGTCACCGCCGATATTGAGTCTGGCTTTGCCCCAGACGTTACAGCCCTTGAAACTTCCATCACCCAGATCATCCAGGCAGGCGCCGTGGGCGTGAACCTTGAAGACGTAATGTCCGCCAACCCCGCGCTCCAGAATCGCCGATCTTCAAAATGGCGATCTTAAAAATGCCGACCCCAAAAATAGCGGCCCAGAAAATGCCGATCTGAAAATGCCGACCCTGAAAATGCCGATCCCGTCCGCCACGGCAGCCCGCTCTTTCCTTTGCCGGAGCAAATCGCGCGCATCCAGGCCGCCCGACGCGCCGCCCAGGCCGCGGGAATTCATCTCGTCATCAACGCCCGTACTGACGCTTATTGGCAAGCCGGCGTCGAGCCCGCTGAAGCCATGCGCAATACCCTTGAGCGCGGCAAAGCTTATCTCCAGGCCGGCGCAGACTGCATCTTTATTCCCGGCCTGCGCAACCCTGATCACATCCGGACTGTCATCGATTATCTGCGCGCCAATCCTCCGCCTGCGATCCTCTGCCTGCCGACCGCCTATCTAGCGATCATGGGGAACCCGCGATCAATATTCTGGCCGGCCCGGGCGTCCCGTCGATCCCAGAACTCGCAAAGCTCGGCGTCAAGCGCGTGAGCTACGGCTCCGGCCCGCATCGCGCAGCCATGGGCCTGCTTGCGCCGCATCGCCGACGAAGCCAGAACCTCCGGCACATTTAAGGCGCTGACCGAAGGCGCAGTGCCGTATGAGGAGATCAATGGGTTATTCCAAGAGTGAAGGCGTTGTTTCAAATGACGGAGGGTCGTGTGACACCAGCCGCTCTCGGCTGTGTTTGATGTTTTCCAATACAAACCAACTGTCAGGACATGAGTTGCACGTCCCGGCTTTACCGGCCCTCGTGGTTCCTTGCTAAGCCCCTTGTTTTCTGAATTTTCAAAGACAGTTTCGGCTTGGGCGGAGCCTCCGGGGAAACCGATGTTAACAGGTATAAATTTACCATTTGTTCGCTTTTATGTCAAGCAAAAACCGCCTTCGTAACCTGGCAAAAACCATATTTCTAGTGAAGCAAAAATCGCCGCCCAGCATCCGTTTTACTCATGCCGGCGAAGATGGTGTGACTGACGAGGCTCGTGTGGCACAGCTCGGGGTCCCCGGCGAGCCCGGTTTTGGCTTGTTGGGGTGGCCGATCGCCCTCGGCTGTGTTTGAGCTTTCCCATGCGAGAGACCTATCACAAGTTGCGTGGCTGCTTTTCCCGGCCTCCAATGGTCACGAGCTTTCTCATGCCGCCGACACCTAGATGCGCCGCATCCAGGTCCGATACAAGTGTCAGGGCACGAGTTTACTCGTGCCGCTAAGCCATCAAAAAATCAAATTCCTCTCTGCCGAAGGCCCGCGCGGAGCGAAGCGTAGTGCGAAGATAGGACCGTCCGCATCGTGCCGGCCTGCTCAGTCGCATCGCCTTGGAAGCCAGAACCCCCGGAACGTATCAGGCGCTGACAGAAGGCGCAGTGCCGTATGAGGAGATCAATGGGTTAATGGGGAAGTGATTCGTAGCAGCTTAGGTGTCGGCATCCAGCCAGGCTCGCTGTTCATCTTTCAAGCCAAGTCCAATGCAGAATGCCATCGAGGAAAGGAGTATGCGCAATCTAACCGGCTCTGCATGCACGAAGGAATCAGCGATGCATTTCTGGGTGTATGTCCTAGCAGTCCTGAATTCTTCAGAGCGGGTCTCGGCAGCAGAACGCCAAAATTCTTCCAAACTCGGATTTAATATTTTATTTTTAACGGATGGGCTGAACCTAAAGAATTGCGACAACTGCATCGCAAGCGAAATCTGGGTTGCGAGAGATTGTTTGAGCGGCGCAAGAAGACTGGCCGCTAAATAGCAAACAAACCCTAGAGACCTTTTTCCACCATCCCAATATTCCTTTCCTCGGAGATGTAACGCTTGCCAGGTAGGAGGATTGGCAGAGATTTCCCGCAGGAGGGCGGCTGCCTCGCCAAAGTATGTTCTTGCTTGTTCATTCGCGGAGGATTCCAAAGCGACAACAAGTTGATCAAACTCCTGCGCATCCCTTTTTAACCCATCGGACATAATTTGAAGGAAAGCAGGGACCATCGAAAGCATTAATGTCAGGTCAGATCGCCCCGCATTATCCAGCTTAAGACTTTTTGGTTTGTGCTTCTCGGCCAGATCCGGACTGATCCCTAACAGATTTGGATCGAAACTGCTGGCCCCCGATGCGGTCCAAGCGATCTCAAGCGACTTCCCATAGTCTTTCTGCAGGATATAGCACGGCGTAGCCAGGCAACCGTAAAGCATAAGCAAGGCCCCTCGGACGCCAATGGGGGATGCGGCTAACGCTTTCTGTGCCCATTCGGAAGCCTTTTCTGTTTCGCCAACGCCGTCCGCAAACATTGCCATACGCATGAACGTCAACGCGTCGTGAACACTCTCCACATTCTCGTCTTTTACAGCAGCTGTATTGAGAAACATACCCTGGTACGGTGCAACATAAGATTCAGAAGGGGGATTGCCAAGCAGCGCGACACTTCCGAAATAACCTGATGCGTGTAGGAAGAGGCGAAAGCTTTTACCCCAAGTTGCACCACCCGGGCGGCTTTCTTGATACAGCTTAAGGGCCTGTTCCCAAACCAAGAACGAATCAGATCGTCGCTCCACGTTCCACAAGGCAATCGCGTGCTCACCGCAAGCTTCTGCCAGCTGCAGCCGTTGATCTGAAGTCTTGACTACATTGACTGCTTTCTCCGCATATTCAAGTGAAGTGAGTGCGTTTTTCTTGCTAAATCCTTCGGCGATAGTGAGGAGGAGATTACGGGTGAGGAGAGGATACTTGCTTGTGGCCGGGCTAGCTAATGCTCGATCCATCCACTCTAGCCCTTTTTCCCACCTCTTAGCGTAAACCAACTGCCTGCCGGTCACTTCCATCAGAAGGAACATTGCGATGGAATCACAAGGCTTCGCAAGTGCTTCTTCAGCAATGTGAACGGCACCATCGATGTTATGTCGCCATTCCGCCTCGATCATGATACGAGTCCTCATTGCCGCTGTGGCAAGAATTGGAACGTTCAAGCCTGTTGCAGTCTCTTCGATTTTCAGAAGTAGGTTCTCAACCCTGATCCAGTCGCGCTCGTCATCCGGTTTTTGGTATTCCCTCATCCATATCCCGTCGGTGAAGACGACGCTGTTATCAAACGCAAAATCGGAAGTAGATAGGCCCTCGCGATCAATCTGACTGAGCTTTGCTATACTCTCCAACCAATTCTCCACATCTGCGTCACTTTGGGAGTGGAGAGCGGTTGCCCAGAGCATCATCGAAATCTGCCGCTTCGGTAAATTTGGAATTTCCGTTCCATCAGGCATTCGGGCATCTCCGGCTGATTGGAGTGATTGAATGATGAAACGGTTAGCGAGGCTAGGGCGCTCGAAGGCAAAGCGGATAGCCAAATATGTCGTTCCGAGGAGTACCCCCCACCTTTGCTGCAGATCCGCTTGGGACACAAGCGCCGAGAAATCGTCTATTAGCATAACGATCTCTCGCCCGCGCTTCTCAGCAGACACGATTTGTAGCGCGCGCAGCCAAATGCGGAGCGGTAATTCAATTTCCGTCGATAGTGGTTCGCGAGCCCAAAGCATTGACACCCCCGAGTCTTCGAGACCTTCGGCGGGTTGCTCGTTGAGCTTCATCAACGCCTGAATCAATAGGATTGCAGCCTGATTCATCAACCCGCCCGATGTGAAATGATGAAATCCAGCAATGATGTCCGAGGACGTCAGCTTTTTGCGTCGGAGTATTCCGAATGCTAGTCGCGCGTGGATCGCTAAGCGGCTTCTTTTGTCCAATCGATTTGCTAGGGTGCGATCTACCAGCGGCGATAGGGTGAACAGTTCGCTCCCAAGCTGCTGCACCCAAGTGCCAACAAGCCTCTCCAGTTTTTCGTTAACGAGCTTTATCACGGGAGGCGCTTTGCCGATCTCCTCAACTGTTTCTCGGGAAAACATTCCGAAAGGTAGGGTCAACCGGTAAAGAAGTTCTCGTTCTTCGGCATCAATCAACATTGCCTCGATAATCGACGTAGATGCCTCTCGATGTTCTTGGGCAAACTGTCCCGTAATGGCGCCTTTAAAGCTCTGCCAGTCCGCCTTCCACGAAGTCTGAGAGAAGAAAGATGCGACCGCGGCAACAAGGACAGGAAGTCGCCCGGTGATCGTGCCAATGAACTCAACAAACTTATCGTTGAGGACTTCTGAATGCGCACCGTGCAATTGCAGAAGAGCCTTAACTTCTGCATTTGAGAATCGAGGCACATGCACCTCTGAGGCGCCGCATCGGTTCGCTAAGTTTTTAGGTAACGAGTAGTAGGTAGTCGATACCAAGGCGTGGCCATTTGCTGAACAGGCCTTACTTAGCAATTCGAGACGCCGTCCCAAAACGCTCGCGGACGTAATTCGCGGCAAATCGTCTAATATAACAAATCCTTGGTTCTGCGAGAGCGGACATCGCGGTTAAGTACCAATCACCTATCCGTAGCGTGCTCTTGACGCTCGTTACCGCCTCGATACAAGCATCAAGCGTTGCGCTTGCCCTCTCTTCAGTAACAGCGGATCGCAAATGGATCCAAATGGGTTTCTTCGTCAGTTTGCTGCTGGCAAGTGCACATGCCTGCGTCTTGCCACTTCCTGGCTCACCTACTACCGCAACAAATCTATTTGCCTGTAGTTCGTCTACAAGCTGTTGTGTAATTAAAAGGCGATTTAGAAATGGTGTAGCCAGATCAGGTCCCTCTAACGAAATGGCGACCCGGCCATATTCAACCTGCGAAGAGGCAAGACCCGGAAAAATGTTGAGGCCGGCAGCTGCGGCTGCAAGTTGAAGATTCTTTCTAACGGTATCCTCGATTTGTGCGAGCTGCGATTCCACCGCACCGACTCTTGTAGACACGTCCCGCAGTTCTGCCAGGGCGATGAGAAGTTTGACGTCCGCCTGAGTCAGTTTCCCAACATACTGATCCTCGAGATCTGAGTATTTAAGAAGTTTTTGTTTCCTCGTAGTGAGCAGTTTGAAAACGTGCAAGAAAAGGCTGCCATACAGAATCTCAACCTCTTCGGGCTTGAGTTGTGGCCTCCACGAGGTGATGAAGTTTTTTATCTTACGCTCGACAGTAACAAGATCACCTGCCGCAATGCTCCATTCGAAGCTTTGGACTAGCGAACTCAATTGATCATTGGATCCAGCCACCGCGCGCCTAAAGCGCCGCCAAGTATTGGGGCTGAGCTTAGTCGGTTTTGATCTTGCTGATAGAAAGCTGCGCAAATGATTGATTGCAGACTCAGCCTCCACCGGTGTGAATTCACCTTTTCGCAAGGCCTCCCAGGTTTCAATACCGCTGCTTGCACCGGCCCAATCCCTCTCTTTCGAAGCTTGAGCTGTTGTAATGTACCGGAACCTCAGTGTCTTGCTTGGGTTTAGAGCACGATGCTCACAGAATGATGCGATTGCTGTGAGTGCATCAGAGCCACTTAGAGTGACTACTGATTTGGGCCGGTTCTTTACCTGTTCAAGGGTCCTGGTGCATTTCGGAGTTCCAGCTACGATTTCGGTTTGGATGATGTCGATATCTTCTCCACGCTCCAATTCGAGTATTTCGTCGTTCTGCAGCGCAAGCCAACGCAGAATAGTGACATTTACCTGATAGACATATCCGGCAATCGCTGGCGACGCGGCTCGCTTCGGGTTGGATAAGAA
Organism: Terriglobia bacterium; assembly: GCA_963732195.1. Taxonomy (GTDB): domain Bacteria; phylum Acidobacteriota; class Terriglobia; order Terriglobales; family Acidobacteriaceae; genus Angelobacter. Next base: position 110,519 of record CAVSYO010000003.1, read on the forward strand.
ATCTAGCATTGGAAATTCAATTTGAGTTTATCCACTTGAGACAAGCAACGCCTTCCTTTTCTCATCACTCCCACTCAAACACTCTTCCGCAATATTTGGGTGGAGCGTTGCGGTTGCCCGGCCTTCAGTCGCAACACTTTAGCCACGCTCCTTCATCGCCCGCGCAAACCACCTCTTAAGGGGCCATCACACGTAATAGGGTATGATTTTTAGTCGTACGGTTCATTTGTCAAGATACCCTGCCGTCCAACGCAAGGACTAGACTCTTCCATAATCCGCGCAATTGACAAACCCCGCTTGTTATCAGCCGCTAATCGCATCGTCCGTCCGTCTTACAAAAATAATTCCCTAAATCGACGCGACCCACCACATAACTCTTGCATTCGTACTTTGTTCGTGCTATAAAATGCTCAGTCCGCCGTCGCTGGCGGGCTGTTTCAGGCTTCCCGGCAATCTGTTTTTAAAACATGCATTTCAAACCCAGGGAGAAGTGTGTCTTCTTCCCGCGAGGCTCTTATCATGCCCAAAGACCCCAAAGCCACGTCGCAGCAAAGAACAGATCGTCGCCGCCCTCAAGGCGGCAGCGCGCAAGCTGGGCCATGCGCCCACAAGCAATGAGTTCACCCGCCTGAGCGGTATCACTATCAATCAGGTCAGGGAGCGCTTTAGCGGCTATCGCCTGGCCGTACGCGCCGCCGGACTCACGCCTCGCCAGTGGGGCTTAAGGGTGGAGACCGCTGCCCTGCTTGAGGACTGGGGTAAGGCGGTTCGCCAGGTGGGCGGAGTGCCGTCGCGCAGGGAATATGAGCGCGTTGGAACCTACTGGTACGATTGCCTCGCCAACCGTTTTCAAACATGGTCGCAAGTTCCGGCAGCGTTTTCCCGGTTTGCGGCCTCTGGCGGACTCGCGGGCGATTGGACGGATGTGCTGGAGAAGATCCGGCGCGGCCCCATACCCACCCGTGGCGGGTGCCCTGATCTCCCAAAGAAGAGATTGGCGGCCAAGAGAGAAGCCGCGCGATTGGCCTATGAAGCCCAGACAAGTGAAGAGCTGGCGCCGAAGCAATCCGAACCGCCTGAATCCTCAATTCAATACCGCCAACCCGCAAATGCTGCCGCCGCCTCTGCACGGCATGAAATGCGTCACTGACACCATGCTCGCTGTCTTTATCGCCGAGCTTGCGCCTACCGGATTGCAATGGATCACCGCCGCCTGCTTTCCCCGCCGTCCTCTCCAGGGACCGTCCCTTATTAGGCGCTCCCATGCCGGTCAATCCCACACACTGGCCCGCAATGGCCTATGAGCCCGTCAATGAAATGGGAGTGATGGTGCTCTTTAGCATGATGGCCCACCAGTTGGGATTCGTCATTGAGTCGGTGCAATCGGGATTTCCCGACTGCGAAGCCAAGATCGAGGTTGAGCCCGGACGCTGGCAGCACTTCCGCATTGAGTTTGAATATGAAAGTCGCGGCTTCAAACAGCACGGACACGACCCGAGCCAATGCGACCTGATCGTCTGCTGGCGGCACAACTGGAAGAACTGTCCGCCACACATACAGGTATTGGAATTGAGCAAGCTGGTGGCTGGCCTGCGATAACGTACCATTTCATCTGTCATGGTGAGCGGCCGACGAGTCCGCGGAGCGGGAGAGCGAGTCGAACCCGAGAAGTCTCCTTTGCCATGCCGCGTCAGGGAGTTCTCCGAGCACCACTGATTCTTCGTCCGTGCCTCGGTGGTAGGTTTTGCTTCTTGCCCTTTCCCCGCCGCATGTGTAAGCATTCTCCCCTTACTTATTTTTGGAGGCACATGCGCTCTCGCTTCTTCCTCATATTGTTTGTCCCGATCCTGGCTGCTGCACAGATGAAACCCGGCCTGCCGCTCAGCACTGCGCAGCATTTCAAGCTGCCGGCCACGCCCAAGACCGTTGCCTGGGGTTATTACGATGCTGCCGCCCCGCCGGTGCTGCGCATACATTCCGGTGACACTGTGGAATTCGATACGCTGCTCACCAACAGTCCCACCGGGCTGGAGAAAGCCGGAGTCGCGCCTGATCAGGTGGAGCAGAGCCTGCGCGATGTTTATAAAGAAGTAACCAATAAAGGTCCCGGCGGACACATCCTGAACGGCCCGGTTTATGTGGAAGAAGCCGAGCCCGGCGACACGCTGGAAGTCCGCATACAGAAGATCGATCTGGCCATTCCTTACGCTTACAACGCGTTTGGCCCCACGCGCGGCTTTCTGCCGGAAGACTTTCCTTATCGCAAGATGAAGATCATTCCGCTCGATAAAGACCGCATGGTGGCCAAGTTTGCGCCGGGCATTGAGATTCCGCTGCATCCGTTCTTTGGCAGCATGGGCGTGGCGCCGCCGGAAGGCTTTGGCCGCATTGATAGCGCTCCGCCAAGCCTGCACGCCGGCAACATGGACAACAAAGAACTCGTCGCCGGAACAACGCTGTTTCTGCCGGTGCATGCGCGCGGCGCGTTGTTTGAGATTGGCGATGGACACGCCGGCCAGGGCAATGGCGAAGTTGATATCACGGCGCTGGAAACTTCATTGGTCGGCACGCTCGAGTTCATCGTGCACAAAGGCACGGGGCAGAAATATCCGCGCGCCGAAACGCCCACGCATTACATCAGCATGGGCTTTCATCCTGAGCTGCATGAGGCCACGCGCATTGCCGTGCGCGAGATGATTGATTTTCTGGTCAACACCAAGCATCTCAGCCGCGACGACGCTTACATGCTGACCAGCGTCGCCGGCGACGTGGACATCACCGAATTGGTGGACGGCAACAAGGGCGTCCATGTGATGATGCCGAAAGCCGTGTTTGTGAAGTAATTCTTTGCAATAATGTATTCAGGCATCCTGCCGGAGAGGACGTGCGTTATGCGGCTTCTGGTCCGTTGGCTGATCAATGCTGTGTCTTTGCTGATCGTCGCTTACATCGTTCCCGGATTCGAATTGCACGGGATAGGCGCCGCGCTGATCGCAGCTATCGTCTTCGGATTGGTAAACGCGACGCTTGGGCTCTTCCTGAAAATTCTGACCTTCCCATTGACGATCGTTACTTTTGGCTTCTTCCTGATTGTGATTAACGCCATCATGCTCAAGATGGCTGCGTCGGTTACACCTGGCTTTATTGTCCATACCTGGACAGCCGCACTGATAGGCGCGATTGTGCTGAGCCTGGTCTCAACTTTTCTGCACTGGCTGATCAAAGACAATCGCCGGCCGGAAGCGGCGCGCTATTAGTTATCGCTGGCCCTGACGGAAGATCGGCTCTTTAGGTGTAAAGTTCCACGACATTCTTCACAGATCGTTCTCAATACATCCTTCACACTTTAGCGCCGCGTAAGACATTGCAAAGTGTCCGGGCTTCAGTTCCTGAACATCGCCACAATTCTGCGGACGTCATTCTCTTGAAACAACCGTATCCCGGCGATTCCCGCCGCTCCCGCCGCAGCGCACTTCTGCGCGTTTTCCAGCATGATGCCGCCAAGCGCCAAGACGGGCATCGGCGGCTGAGCTGCTTCAGTGCGATGACAAATCCGTCGCAATTGTTCCAGCCCTTCACGATTAGCCGATCCACTTTTCTCAAACACCGGCCCAAACACCGCAAAGTTTGCGCCATGCGCTTCAGCGCTTCCAACCTCGGAAAGAGAGTGCGTGGAAACCCCAACCACGGGCTCGCTCCTTCCCGTGCGAGCAAAGATCGCACGCACCTCGCTGGCAGCAAGATCATTCGCAGGCAAATGGACGCCATGTGCCCCGCAAGCCAGCGCCACGTCGGTTCTTGAGTTGATCAGCAGCCGAGTTTTCGATCCGCCAAGCGCTGCCATTGCTTTCCACGCCAGATGTTCCAGTGCTCGAGCTTCCAGGTCTTTTTCCCGCAGCTGCACATACTCGATCCCTGCCGCGGCACACTCCGCAATTTTCGCCAGCAGCCGCTGTTCCTGCTCATGGCGATCGCCCGGAAACTGCCGCCGATCAGTGATGTAGTAAAGCTGCAAGTCCATTGGCCAGCATTGTAATTGCCGCTACCACCGGTGCAGCAAGGCAACTTGGAACCTGTAAAACTACTCTTTTACAGAGTGCCTCTCACCCTGCAACTCGTGTGGCTTTTTGCTCTTGCGCTCCCTATCGCCAGCGTCGCCTGGACCGTGACGCATGAAGAGGTCTTCCGCGAGCCGCGCGCATATTGTGTTCGCCAGAGTGAGGTCCACCCCAATCCGGCGTGCCGCAAGTTTTTCTTCCTGTTTACCTGCGAATTCTGCTTTAGCCACTATGTGACGGCGCTCTTTCTGGTCATCACGCGTTACAAACTGCTGTTTGACGACTGGCGCGGCTACCTCATCGCCCTCTTCGCGCTGGTCTGGATTGCCAATCAGTACATGAGCATTTACGCCCACTTGCGGCTCGATATCCGCAAAGACCGCGTCGAAATCAAACACGTGGAAAGGCAGGTGGAAAAAGTGGAGAAGCAGGTGGAAGAGATGGACAATCGCAACGCGGCCTAGTCTCTGGTTACCGCTGTTGGCGATACTCCCGGTCACGACCTATTTCTCCTGGTGGGACAGCAACACTAAAAGCTTCCATGGCATGGAGTGCAATAACGCACTCGCTTATGTGTGCGATCTAAAGGGGGCCCTCACTGACATCACTCTGCAATGGGACGGCAAGCAACTGGTCCTTACTGAGCAGGAAACCCACAACGGCAAAAAGTCGATTTGGCAGGAGGCGTTCTCAGAGATCACTACAAATTCATTTACGCAAACAGGGGATTCGACCGACGCCGCCGGTCATTCCACTCGTCTGTTAACGATCCACGCAACGCGGGTCCCGGAAGGTAGCTAACTAATTAGTTTTGAAATACCCAGCAGGAGGGTGCACTTCCTTTGCCTTGGATGACTTTCCGGAGAAGTCGACGCCTGCGCCTGTTGGCCGAAGCTTTTCCAACCTGTCCTCATTCTGTTGAAACTTCGCACACCAGAGCGGCGACATTTTCTGCAAGGCTCGGAAATGCCGGGAGGCTTTGGCGAGACCGCCGTACCCCCAGTTGCGCCGGCTATCGCCAACGCCATTTTTGCTGCCACGGGAAAGAGAATGTGAAGATTGCCGATCACAGTTGAAAAGCTCCAGCAAACCTAGAACTTGTGTTTTGCGAACAATTGTGCCGACTTACGAATCCATGTCGCGTTTCACGTTAGCATTCTTATAATCGATATGCAATTGAGTTCGCGATGCCATTGGAGCGCACTCCTTCTGTGGGCTCCTGACAAGCACAGAAATTCAAGGCCCGAACTGGCATCCAGGCTTTGCTTTTCGGGAATTATATTCGTTTCTACAAATCCCAAAACAAGCGCCGGAGCGAGACGCCCAAGCCTTGGGCCAGCATCTTTATCACTTCCAGGCATGGCTCCTTTTTGGCGTTCTCTATATTCGAGACGAATGACTCCCGAACCCCGACTCTGTGGGCTAAGTCGCCTTGCAGCATGTTCTTTTCCTGGCGCAGTTCGCGCACCCTCGCGCCAAAGCGTTTGCGAAATTCCGTGGACACCCCTTAAGGATCAAATCTGGCGCGTTCATTCAGTTTCTACTATAGTAGATTCCGCACCAATTACGACACTCTGGAGTGACGCATGGCAATCCGGCTTACAAGCAGCCAGCGGGCAGTGGTTTACAAGCAAATCTTCCTACTCAACCGTTCGTTTGATTTGATTGTCCAGCGGTTAGGCGAGCTGGCTCAGACCCGAATTTTCAGCTCCCACAATATGCGAGAAGTGAGCGGACTGACTCAAGAAGTCCAGCTCGAAATCAATACTATGCTGCTCGGTCCTTTGGACTCGCTAGAACATGAGGATTGGGGCACATTTGGCAAAGTCCGCATCGCTATGGAAAAGAGACTCAGAGACCCTGACGACGTTTTCATTCATGCGGAAGAACGAAGGAAGCAGCTTGCCAAACAGGGCAGAAAGTCCAGCCGCAAATAAGTCCCAATACCTGCTGACGCGCCTTTCTGCCATCCGGCATCTCGAACTTCTAAGGGAAAATCTGCTCTTATCGCCAGTCCAGGCCCGCCTTGGATTCGACTCTGTTACTTTTGACCGTTTTCATTGCCAGCTAATTCCTTCTTAATGCCAGTTGTGGCTGTTTGATATACCAGATCACTAAGGACCCCGGAAGCGGCGATCCCGTCCGCTTATCCAGAGGCCTTGGAAGGGACCCAAATGAAGAACTGCACGTATGTCCTGTTGGTTGTATTTGCTTTTTCTCTCCCTGCATTAGCACAACTCTCTGCATTCGCACAAGAAAACATCGAATTCAGTGGCGGGTATCGCCACATATCCGGCGATCAGGGCCTGGATGGATATACTCTGGGCATCGGTTGGAATCCGATTCCCGATTTCCAACTGTACTTGAGTTACGATGGCACCTATGACAATTCCACCATTGGTACATTCGCATTGACCTCGGTGGGATCGACCTTCGTGAACAGTCATTTGCAGGAATTGCTCACTGGCCCCCGTTTTTTCCTGCCAGGAGTATGGAAAGGTCATGGACGCATCCAGGGGCGTAGGCTGATTCCCTATCTTGATGCAGGATTCGGGGAAGCCCGCCTGCACACGGATGTTAAGCAAGCTAGCCTCGGCGCGGTGCAGGCCGCAGATACGGCATTTGTCTGGGAGCTTGGCGGTGGCGCCGACTTCAGGATATATCCGCACTTCACCATTCGTCCTGACCTCAGTTTTCTGCGCACTCATTTCGCCAACTCAGGGCAGGGGCGTGTTCGTCTGGGTCTAAGCGTGGTCTGGAGCCTGCGAGCAAGGTCTCAATAAGCTAAAGCAGGGAGAATGCAGTAGCCGGTTCTACGTGTGAGGCTTTCTTCGGTCGGAATAATTTACGGCAGCGTCTTCGCTATCTCCGGGCCTTCTTCCGCTGCGTGCTTCGCGGGCTGAGGTTGGAGATGGTACTTTGTCAACCCCTCTTTAAGCACTTCAAACGCTTCTTCCGGTGTATCCACCACGGTAAAGCCGTTCACGTCTTCCGGAGAGATGGTTCCTGCATCTACCAGCGCTTCCAGATTCAGCACGCGGTTCCAGTACTCCCGGCCATAGACAATCACCAGGATTTTCTTGGCCAGCTTGTGGGTCTGCGCCAGCGTGAGGATTTCAAAAAATTCGTCCAGCGTGCCAAAGCCTCCGGGAAAGACCACCAGAGCTTTAGCCAGGTACGCAAACCAGTATTTGCGCATGAAGAAATAATGAAACTCAAAATTCAGTTCCGGAGTGATGTACGGATTCGGATACTGCTCAAACGGTAGCCGGATATTCAGTCCAATCGTTTTTCCGCCGGCTTCTCGCGCGCCACGGTTCGCCGCTTCCATAATTCCCGGGCCGCCGCCTGAGGTCACTACAAACCGTGCCGTCTGCCGGGAAGCGTAAGCGTCCATTCCGTAAGCATGGCAGCCAGCCGGCGCGCTTCTTCGTAATAGCGCGCCATCTCCACTCCAGCGTGGGCGCGTTTCAGTGCTGCTTGCAGGGCATCGCCATCTTTGGCCCCAGGCTGTTGTTGAGGTGAAGCTGGTTTGGCTGAGCCGGGTTTTTCCAGGATCGTAAGAGCATTCTGCGCGTCGGGCAGGCTGGCAAAGCGTGCCGAGCCAAAAAACACTACAGTGTCCTGGATCTTTTCGCGCCGAAATCGCGACAATGGCTCCTGGTATTCCGAAAGGATGCGCAAGATCCGTCCATCCGGACTGTTCAGGAACTCCGGATTAAAATAAGCCATGGGAGCAGGAAGCAGCTCCGGCATTGGCTCTTCACCATCAGGATGTTTATTACTGTTTGCCATTCAATCTATCTGCAAAATAAATGTGCTTAAAAAGGCCGCGTTCAAACCCGGTCACGATAGCGTACTGCCTCCACCACGCCGAGCCATATGTCGAGCAGGCCTAGTCCGGAGACCGCACCGCGAACAAAGCCCAGTTGCACCAGATGCTGAAAGCCAGCCCATTGTGATGTCCATCCATCGCTAAACCAGAACCGCGTCCAGGGAAGAACAATCAGCACCAATCCTAGTTCGATGCAGAATAAAACATACACCACCACAAAGACCCGCTGCAGCCACACCGGCATTTCAGCGCTGTCATCCGGGGCCGGTCCAGTCGGCTCTGCCGGAGTGGGATCTTCGAGATTCGTGGAAGTAGTTTTCAAGCGATTAGGGATTTGTTGTTAAGTTATTTTTAGTTGGATGCAATAGAAGATTTTATGCTTTTAGCGCCTTTATCCGGCTGGCCACATCGCGAAAATCGATATTCGAGCCATACACTTCCATAAAATTCGTCAGGGCGGCTTTGTTATCTCCGGCGGCCTGATAAGCCGCTCCCAGATCATAATAAATGCTGCAGCGGCTTCCGCTGTCCAGTCCCGGGAGCTGCAAAGCTTTTTGGTACCAGCGGACGGCTGCTTCCGGCGCGCCTTTGTCCACCAAACACTGCGCCAGCCATGTCAACGCCTGAATGGGTTGAGAGAACGGTGCGCCACGGTCCACCGCGTGACAAACCTTCTGCAATTCGCCGATGGCCTCATCCAGCAGGCCCATTTCTTTAAAGGCGATGCCCAGGTTGTAATGCGTTTCCGGATCTTCTTCAGGCTCTGCAGCCTCTGCAGTCTCTTCCTGTAGTTCAGAAAGAATGTCACTCAGCACGTTGGCGGACTCATTGTCTTTCATGTCGCCATTGGAGCGCTTATCGATGACCGGCGCCGGAGCGGCTGCCATGGCAGGTGCTGGAGTGTGCGCAGGAGCGCTTGAAGTCGGCTTCGGTGCAAAATCCGCGAGGTCGGATTGTTCCAGGTCCTGAAGAAAGTCGCCAAGTATGTCTTCTGTCGACTGTGCTGCCTGTACCGCTGACTGTGGCGGTGGAACCTTTTTCGACGTCGGCTTCGGCTTGGCGGCTCCGCGATATCGAGAACATTTTCCAGATCCAGCGCAGCAGCCGGTGCAGCTATCGGTTGATCTTCCATCACAGGCACCGCGGGCAGCGGTTCGGCGGCAAAAGATTCCGCAACTTCTATGGGAGCAAATGCAGCAGGAGCTTCTTCAACTTCCACTGGCGCGGGTTCAACGGCCGCAGCCCTTCCTTTCGCCTGTCCTGCAGAAATTTCGGCAATAAGCTTAGTAACTTCTGGAGCATCCGGCGCAAGCTCCGTCAAATCCAGAATCGCGGCTTTGGCCTGCTCCCACATTTGCTGCGTAATATAAAAACGGATTTCCTGGACCTTGTCGGCAACTTGTGCGGAAACATCAGGCTGCTTGGGCTCGATCGAGACCACTGGTTCCAGCGGCACTTCCGCCGTCATCGCCGGTTCTGCCATTATTTCCTGGTAGGACTGCAATTCAAGCGCAGGAGCCGGGGACTCGTCCGGCTCAACTTCAATCATCTCTTCCCACTCATTGGAGATATCAATCTCCGCGGCCTCAGGGGCAGCCTCGCGGGCAGGTGTATCCATCGCAACCGGCTCAAAACTTATTTCTCCAGGCGGGGTCGCCGGGGTGACTGATGATGCTGCCGCCGCTGGTGTAACGTCGATTGGCGCACTCGCCGCTGGTTCAGGCTCAACGACAATGTCAGCCGCATCGAATGAAAATTCCTGTACTGAAGGCGCGGCCTCGGCTTCAATTTCTACTGGCGTTTCAGATACCGGTTCCGGACGAGCAGCGGGTTTGGTTTCCACCGGCAGTCGGCGGCCATGTGGTTTTAGCGGCGGCTGGAGCAGGTTGTGGTGCGGGCGGCGTTACTGGAGGAACTGCTGTCGCGGGCACTCGGAGGGCAAATTTCTTTGCCGCTTCAAGATACTTTGCCGCCTCGGCTGGATGGCCCAGCTCGTCATAAATCTTGCTCAGGTTCTGGTACATGCGTGCCGCGTCGCTATAGCGTTCAGCCCGCGCATACAAACTAGCCAGCCGCTGGTTCAGATTCACATCATGCGGGGCCAGCGGCAAAGCGGCTTCCAGCGGCGGAATCGCTTTTGCAGGAACGTTGTAGGAAACGTACAGTTCGGCATCCGTCAGAGCGGATTCAATTGCTTTTTCCGTGGGCGGATCGTAGCTTTGCTGTACTGCCGGGGCCGTCTCGTCCAGCTCCTCCACCATGAAGGCTTGCGCGGCTTCCTCCGGAGTCAGGATGCGCGTGGCTGAATCTTCTCCCAGCTTGGCCAGCATTTGTTTGTAATTCTGGGCATGGATCGCATTTTCCGGCTCCATCTCCGTGAGCTTCTGGTAGAGATCGCGGGCCTCAGTGAAATTGCCTTTTTGCGCCGCCGCGTGCGCCTGAATCTCAATCACCTCTGCCGTCTGCGCGTGGCCGCCTGATTGATTTGTCAGGCGGTTCAAAATAGCCAGCGCCCCTGGGTTGTTCTTCACCCGGTTGGCCAGCGGGGCAAGCGTTTCCTGCAAGGCCGCCGGATTGCTACCGAACAGGCGCTCAGAATGTTTTTCATATAAGCGCAGGGCGCTCTCTTCGCGATTGTTGGTCACATACCACTGCGCCACCGTGGTCACGCCCGTAATGTCATTGTGTTTCGCCAGCAGCTTCTCGGCCACTTCTTCCACTCCATCGGCGTTGCCGGTGTGAAGTTTCGCGCGCAAGAGAGCGCGCAGGCCGTCTGGCTTGCGAATCGAGATCGGTGACCTGTTCCAGGTACCCGACCGCAGCCTGGCTGTCGCCGGCCTCCACGGAGATTAATCCGCGAAGCATCAGCGCGCCGGTATTTGTGGGATCAAGAGCAAGCACTTTGCCCAGGGCTTCTTCGGCTGCCGTATAGGAACCACGCGCATAAAGCGACTCGGCCGCGCTGGAATAAATGTTGCGGGCGTCATCTTTCTTGCCGAGTTTCGTGTAGAGATCGGCCAGCTTGGCCTGTGTGTGGGCATTTTCAGGATCAAGTTCCAGAATTTTCTGGAACACCCTGGCCGCCTGCGCGTTGTCGCCCGACTTTAGAAGATGGTCGGCGACCTGCATATAGTGGACGCGGGCGTCGTTGTACAGGCCCTGCTGTCCATAAAGTTCCGCCAGCTTTGTTGTGTTCTCGGAGTTATAAGGTCCAATCTTGGTCAGCTTCTTGTAAATGGCAATGGCCTTAACGGCAAAGCCATTCTGCGCATACTGATCGCCAACTTTTTTGAAGTAATATGTGGCCTGATCGTTGTTGCCCACGCGTGCGTAGAGGTCCCCAATCGTGTTCAGGACCGTCAGGTCCTTGGGGTCTTCCTTGATGACCTTTTCGTATTCAGAAATCGCGTTGGGCAGCTTCCCTTGCTGGACGAACTTCTCCGCCTGCGCGAGTACCTTTACTTTGTTGAAACCAAACCCGAGTGCCATAAAAAATCAATCAATCCGAAGGGGCAGCCTTTCCAAATGCCGTGGGAAACCGCGCACAAGTGTAATTGGGGCTAAAGTACCACAGAAAAACGGCGAAACCCAAGCCACATGGGGCAATCGTTAGTGCATGTCGGTTATTTACCTTAAAGGTTCAGGTAAGTCCCCGCAATTCCGGCAGAAGCCCTGAAGTTTGAGTTTAAACCATTTGGACAGAGCCCACTTTTGCCCGATTAAGACAGCCCGGCCTTTAACCCAGAGGTTTCGAAATTGCCCAAAAGGAACGAGGCCCCGATCTCTCGAGGCCTCGTATTCTGGCTGGATACTGATTGCCAAACGCTGACTGCTCCTACTGCGGGAACGGCACATTCTTAGTCCCGGACGCCAGATTCGGATTACAAGGCAAATTGATCGGCTGGCTTGCCGGCGAAGGCGGATTCAGGTTCGGGGAGGAGAAATCAAAGAACTCTTCCATGTCTGCCTGGGCTGCATCGCGGGCTGTAAGATTTGGCAGGTTGAACCGCTTCTCCACAAACTTCAGGACGGCGGTGTAGTCCATGGGCGTGTGAGAAACATAGTGTGGCTTGGCAAACGGCGAAACGATGATCAACGGCACACGAAAGCCGGTGCGGATGAAATCGTCTTCAGGGTCTGTTTTTGGTATGAGGTCTCTGGGCTTGATGCCGTCTGGACTTGGCACGTGCATGATGGCCGCGTCGGTCGGATATTTACCCGAGCCGACTGCCTGCCCGGATGCTCCTACCGACAAGTTCCAGGATAGGCCGTCCGTCGATCATTGGACTCACATGGTCAAACAGTCCGCCGTTTTCATCGAAGGTCTCAATGAAAATCGAATCTTTCCATGAAGGGCTGTTGATCAGCGCTGTGAAACAGCGAATTCACGAAGGCCGCTCCGGGCTGTATGTTGTTGGTCTTTCCCGGATGCTCGTCGCGCCCTGATGCAGAATCCCGGCTCAATGTATGAGAATGCCGGCAAAGTATTGTTCTGCACGTCCGTACAGGAACTGAGAGATGGGAACGATGTGGTCTTCCTTGGTCGCGCCATAAGGCTGGAAGTTGCGTAGCGTCGTAATCAGTTTTCCGTCGGGCTGGCGATCGACGGAATAAATCTTCCAGGAAATGCCCTGCGGCATCCAGCAGTTGGAAAATTGTCTTGGCCGTTAACTGAGTGTTGGTGTCTTGCGGGGGATGCACCAGTCCCTGTGAGGTTGCCGCCATGGCGTAGAGCCGGGTGTCTTCCGTCTGTGCAGGCTCAGGATTATAGAAACGATCAGAGGTGGCAAATTGAGTGGCGAACCAGTAAGGCGATGGCAAGTCTGACTGATTGTAAAAACCCATCGAGCGGACGCCCTTGGTATCGGGATCGCCATCAAAAGTTGCCAGGCCTGCGGCCGTATGGACAAAGCCATCCAGCAGGAGAGGAGCACTGTCACTGGTATCAAAGCGATTGGCGTTGCCGTGGCTCTCCAGCCATGCTGCCGAGGTGTTGTAGATGCAACTGGTCGCCAGATGAAAAGTTCTTATCTGTTGAGTGTCCGGCGAATCAGTGGGATTGGTGAAATCGGTTTCCAGGTCGTCAGCGTCTCGCCCCAGGCCCAAACTGGCACGATAATCATTAATCTTTCCGAAGTAAGAGTCGAAAGAACGGTTCTCCTGCATCATGAAAATGATGTGATTCACGCTCTGGAGCGAACCGGCAGGAGTGGGAGATGCTGCCGGTGTTGGAGTGGGATCTGCGCTGGCGCCAAGTCCCTGGCAGCCTGTTAGCATGGCGAGAGACAGTACGGCAAAAACGGCGGCGAATACGACTTTTTTCAGCTGGGTCATAAGGCCTTGCGTGGACAAGTTGTCCGCAACTGCTGAGGCTCAGAGCGGCATAAAAAGCAGCAGCTCAGGCCACAACGTGAGATGTCATCCCTTAGGTCAAAAGTTGGATGCTGCTGGATTTACCTAGTTTTGACATCCCAAGCAGGTGTTCTGACATCGAAGGTTTTTAGCTGCTCTCGACCCAAATTTTGGTTGAGGACAAACTTCGTTTAAGGACCCTGAGGACCCGTAATGAGAATTGCAGTAGTAGGATCAGGTTACGTCGGGCTGGTAGCAGGCGCCTGCTTCGCTGAATTAGGCCATCAAGTTGTTTTAGTCGATAACGATGAACGCAAACTTGCCGAGCTCCAGCGCGGCGAGTGCCCTATCCATGAAAAATTCCTTCCTGAACTGCTTGAACGTCACCGCGGCAAAAGCCTGGACTTCACAGGCGATCTGACCGACGCTGTACGCCGCAGCCAGCTGATTTTCGTTGCCGTAGGCACACCGCCCAAAGATGACGGTGACGCCGACCTTTCTTATGTCGAGTCAGTTGCCCAGGGAATTGCATGCGCCATTGACGACTACAAGGTCATAGTCGAAAAGAGCACGGTCCCGGTTTATACCAACAGCTGGGTGAGAAAGATCATGCTGCTGAATGGCGCGCCCGCTGAGCTGTTTGATGTGGCTTCCAACCCGGAGTTCCTGCGTGAGGGAACGGCCGTGGCCGACTTCCTCTATCCTGACCGCATCGTGGTGGGCGCCGACAGCGATCGCTGCGCCGACATGCTGGCCGAAGCTTATCAGCCTCTGGTGGATGGCAGCTATTTCAAAAAGCCCGATGCCATTCCCGGTCCCGTGACCGGCCCATTTCAGGCAAACCTGCTCCGTACCAGCGCCAAGAGCGCAGAGCTGATCAAGCATGCCTCGAACGCTTTCCTGGCGATGAAAATCTCTTTTATTAATGCTGTCGCCAGTGTTTGTGAGGCAGTAGGAGCAGACGTGGAGCAGGTGCGTGAGGGAATCGGAACAGATTCACGCATCGGACGGCGTTTCCTATCGCCCGGAGTGGGGTACGGCGGCTCCTGCTTCCCCAAGGACCTTCTGGCATTCCGTTCCGTAGCCCGCGAGAACGGCTGCCACTTTGGATTGCTGGATGAAACCGTAAGAGTGAATGAAGAACAGCGTAACCGCTTCCTGCGCAAAGTGCGCAAGGCGCTCTGGACGTTAAAAGGCAAGAAGCTCGGTGTGCTTGGCCTGGCATTCAAGAATGGCACTGACGATTTGCGTGAGTCCCCCGCCGTGGCCATCATCAAGGCACTGTTGAAAGAAGGCTGTTCGGTCACCGCCTATGATCCGGCCGCTATGGACCGGGCCGCAGAGGAATTCGGGCCGACCAGCTCGGTAAAATTCGCCAGCGGTCCTTATGAAGCCCTGGAAGGCGCTGACGCCTGCCTGGTTCTTACAGAGTGGGAAGACTTTGCCGCTCTTGACCTTGACCGTGTGAAGAAGTTACTGCACTACCCGATCGTGGTGGACGGCAGAAACCTCTTCAAGCCGGCTTCAATGGAAGCCGCAGGCCTTAATTATTACAGTGTGGGACGTCCTGACGTTGTGGGTGAGCGCGCCGTGGCGATCAAGGCTTCATTGAAAGCAGAAGCAGCAAAGCAGAATGAAGCAGCCTAGTCTTTTCTGAGGCCGTGAAGCGCGGTTCACGGCCCTTCGCTGAGACTCAGGTAATGAACGGACATCAGCAAAAGGGTTTTTTGGAGTTGGGCCATGCTTTCGGTTGTAGTTCCTATATATAACGAAGAGGAAAACATCGTTGCCTTTCACTCCGCGATACGCTCCGTAATGGAGAGTATGGAAGAGCATTGGGAGGTGGTTTACGTTAATGACGGCAGCCGGGACAAGTCACTCTCACTGCTGGTAGACATCCAAAGGCGCGACCCACGCGTGATAGTAGTGGAGTTTTCGCGCAACTTCGGCCATCAGGCGGCCCTCACTGCTGGACTTCAGATTGCCAAGGGCGACGCCATTATGCTCATGGATGGCGACTTCCAGGATCCGCCCGAAGTTTTGCCTCGCATGGTAAAGGCCTGGAAAGACGGCGCGAAAGTGGTCATCGCAGAGCGCTCCAGCCGCGCGGAAACCGGCCTTCGCGGCAAGCTCTTTCCCTTGTTCTATAAAGTCATGGGCCTGATCTCGGATTTCCCCATTCCTCTAAACGCGGGAATCTTCGGCCTGCTGGACCGTCAGGCAGCCGATGCCATCAATAATCTCTCAGAAGGGAACCGCTATCTCCCCGGCTTACGCGCATGGGTCGGCTTTCCGACGGCGATCGTGTATTACGAGCGTGCCGGACGAGCTGCGGGCGAAGCCAAACAGACGCTTCCCAGGCTCTTTAAATACGCCATGGACGCGATTTTCAGCTTCAGCTATAAACCCTTGCGCCTGGGAATGGTTCTGGGCGGAATCGTCCTGGCGTTCACACTGTTTCTCTCGCTCGTGAATCTGGGTAACACCGTTTTCCATCTGAAATACTTCGGCATAATACCGGGCTCAGGACACATCGGGACTCTTCTCGCCATCCTCTTTCTGGGCAGCGTCCAGCTTATTTGCATGGGATTGCTGGGCGAATACATCGGCAGGATCTACGACGAGGTCCGCCGCCGTCCGCTTTATCTGGTCCACCAGCTTCACCGGTCAGAAGCGGAGGGCGTACTGGTTTACAAAACGGACAAAGTGCTCGCCGCCGTTCAGGATTCCGTCGCGTAATCCAGATCTCCCTTTCCGTTGTTTTGCACAAGCCGTCCCTGCTCCGGGGTGGCTTTTTTACGGGTAAGTTACTTAGTTCTTCGCGTCAATTTTCATTTTCGGATGCATTTCTAGCGGCTTTCCCTCGCCTCCTAACCGTAGTACCAGTCTAAGCGTCAAATCTCACCTAATTAAGTAGTCTCCTGATACATCCAGAGTAGATGCACTCGTAACCTCTGCTCCTCAAGACAAGCACCCTAGACCTGAAGGAGTACGATAGTGAGAAACGCTATTCGGTTATTGATTGCGACCTTGACTCTGGCCACCGCATCCTTCGCGGGAGTCACGGTAAGTTCCCCCGCAGCCGGATCCACCGCAGGGTCCCCAGTCCACTTCGTCGCCTCTGCAACATCCACTCATCCGATCACCTCCATGAGAATTTATGTGGACAACCTGAGCGTTTACCTGGTTTCTGCAAGCAGTCTCAACACCTCTGTGACCATGTCGGCCGGCACTCACAGCGTTGTTGTTCAAGCCTGGGACTCTACGGGAGCGTTCTTCAAGGCCCCGCTGAGCCTGACAGTAAGCGGCAGCTCTCCGACTCCAACACCAACGCCCTCGCCCACTCCGACGGCTCTGCCTGCGCCTCCGGCAGGAGCAGTGGTCAAAAGCAATATTGACCAGATGACTGGCTGGGCCAGTTGCACGGTTTGCGCCGGAGCCAATGCCAATGGTCCGGTAGCCATTTATTCCATGGTCGAGAACCAGGCGTCCCCCTCGCTCGATGGCCTGGCCGCCAAATTCAGCATCAGCGGAACAACTCCTTACTCTGACGCTCTCTGGTGGAAACAGCTTGGAGCAGCCGATACCGCCACCCACCTCAAGTACGACGTGGCTTTCTACATCACTAGTCCCGGCGTGTCGCAGGCGCTGGAGTTTGATAACAACCAATCCAACGGCGTGCACAAATTCATTTACGGTACGCAATGCAACATCAAGGGCGGCCACTGGGATGTGTGGGGTAACGCAGCCGGCAACTGGATTTCGACCGGTATTGCCTGCGGCGTTCCGACCGCGTTTGTCTGGCACCACCTCACATGGGAATTTCAGCGGACTTCCACCAACGTGATCTTCGTCGGCTTCACCTATGACGGCGTCACTCACTATGTAAACCGCAGTTATCCGGCGCGCTCCTCAACCGTGCATGAAATGAATGTGGCCTTCCAGATGGATGGTGATTTCGCGATGCACGCCTATTCCACATGGTTGGACAAAGTCACTCTCACATATTGGTAGTGCTCCGATAGTGCTAAGGTTGCGCAATCCAGAGGGAACTTGCCTCAGAAACCTTAGGTGAATGTGAAATAACGATTGATATTCATGAATACGAAAAGGAGCGGATTTCAAATCCGCTCCTTTTGTTTTTGGAACTAAGTATTTGTCTTAATCACCTAGTAGTTCGCGATTTTTGGTTTCTCGCGCAGGCGGCTGAAAAGGGTTGAAGCAGAGTAGATGCGTCGTTACTCTCAGCTTCGCCGTTGGAAATCGCGCGGCAAACAAATCCCCTGGAGTAAAAGTAGTGACAGTAGATAAAATAACCAAAAGCGTTTCCATTCTCGCAGTTGTACTGTTCCTTTTGGCGGCGTCTTCGCTTCGTTCATCCGCCCAGACAGTCAAGAGCCAGATCCAGAGAATGAGTGGATGGCAAGCCTGTGTGACCTGTGCCGGCGCCAACGCCTCCGGTCCGGGAGCATCCATTTATACAGCGACTACCTCATCGCCCTCTAAGAGCGGCGTATCCAGAGTTTTCTCCATCGCCAGTAGCAACCCCTATGCCGATGCGTTGTGGTGGAAACAGCTTGGCGCTGCCAACTGGGCGACCAACCTGCGCTATGACCTCGATTTCTATATCCAACTGCCCCAGAACTCTCAGGCGCTGGAATTCGACAGCAACCAGGCCAACGGCCACAAGAGATGGATTTTTGGCACACAGTGCAACATCGCCGCTGGGCACTTTGACGTTTGGGGCAACGCAAACGGCAATTGGATCTCTACCGGCATCGCCTGCCACGCTCCTGCAGCCTACAAGTGGCACCATCTGACATGGGAGTTCAAACGGACCTCCACGACCCTGACCTATATTGCGGTCACGCTTGATGGCGTAAAGCACTACGTGAATCGCACCTACACGGCCCGGAACTCCAGCGTGAATGAGCTGAATGTGGCTTTCCAGGAAGACTTGAAAGGCAACCACGCGGCTTACAAGACCTGGCTCGACAACGTAAAGCTCACTTACTGGTAAAAAGTTTGTTCCTGTCGGCTCCGCTCCCGGGTTTCAGGCCCGGGAGTTTTTTCGTGCGACTCAAAAATAAAATTCCCCTTTTATTCGCCATATGGTAGAAATATATTTGGGTTCCCAATACCAGGGAGATCTAATCGCACTTACACTAAAAGCAGGAGTCCCTTTTCTCAAGGGACTAACGCATGGAGAGAAGAATGGCCGATGAAAGACAGGAAAAAACCAGGGCGATAGATCTTGCGCTCTCTCAAATAGAAAAGCAGTTTGGCAAGGGGTCCATTATGCGGCTGGGGAGCAAGGAAGCAATTGTCCCCATCGCGGTGATTTCTACCGGCTCCATCTCCTTTGACGCTGCTCTAGGCGTGGGCGGCTTTCCCCGCGGGCGCGTGATTGAGATTTTTGGCCCCGAATCGAGCGGCAAGACCACAGTCGCATTACAGGTCATCGCCGAGGCGCAAAAGACCGGCGGCATGGCGGCCTTTGTGGACGCCGAGCATGCTCTTGATCCTATTTATGCCAGGAAGCTGGGCGTAGACGTTGATAACCTGCTGGTAGCCCAGCCGGACTATGGCGAGCAGGCTCTGGAAATCGCCGAAGCGCTGGTTCGCTCCAATGCCATTGACGTGCTGGTGGTCGATTCCGTGGCTGCGCTGGTGCCCAAAGCCGAACTGGAAGGCGAAATGGGCGACAGCCACATGGGTCTTCAGGCCCGCCTGATGTCACAGGCCCTGCGCAAGCTGACCGGAATCGTTTCCAAGTCGCGCACCTGCCTGATCTTCATCAACCAGATCCGCGAGAAAATTGGCGTAATGTTTGGCAATCCTGAAACCACCACTGGTGGCCGGGCACTCAAGTTTTATTCGTCCATACGTGTCGATATTCGCCGCATCGGCGCCATCAAGGATGGTGATGCGGTGGTTGGCAATAGGACCAAAATCAAAGTAGTGAAGAACAAGACCGCCGCTCCCTTCCGCGAAGCCGAATTTGACATCATGTATGGCGAAGGCATTTCCCGTGAAGGCGACCTGCTTGATCTGGGCGTGGCCAAGGAAATCGTGGAGAAGTCTGGAGCCTGGTTCAGCTACAAAGGGGAACGCATTGGCCAGGGACGCGAGAACGTGAAGCAGTTCCTGAAAGACAACAAAGACATGATGGCAAAGCTGGAAGCTGAACTGAGGAAAGAGCTGGGCTTGCATATCGTGGCGCAGGAGCCACCTGCGCCTTCGGTTGAGCAGAAACAGGCAGCCGCAGCCCACGCCAAGATGCCGGCAAGGCGATAGGTTTTCTCGGCGAGAGTACTGACAAAGGGGGTTCTGCGCTCTTTTCCGTGCTATGGTAGGAGCAGGAACGTAACTGATTTGCGCCGTAACGTGACCGTTGCACGTGGAAGTAAATTTCAGGCGTTCGGCGATGCGCGTGCCGCCTGAGTGCTGTTGTCAGCTCTGAATGTGAGCCGTCATAGCATGCAGACGGGGCGGCGTGTTGGCGCAGTGCTACAAGGTGAGATAGCAGACAGGAGCTGTGCATTGGTCGAGATCATTGGAGAGTCCGGATAAGAAAACGTGCTGTCTGCGCGGGAGCGCGAGAGCAGTTGAGAGGCAGCGGAACTCGCCTGGATAAGAGAGGGTCGGCGGGTCTTTTAGTTTGTGCCAGCTATAGTCTGCAAGTGAAAAAGCTAATTATCCGGATCGCGGAAATAAGCGGAAATTGCTGAAACAGGCCCGCGGCTGCTGGTCATTGCCGCTCTTTACGTGGGATTCGCGCTGTTTGCGTACTTCCTGGCAGACAGCATGATTTTCCTGCCGCATCCTTCTTCTTATCGGGATTCGGCGGAAATCCTGAAGATCGCCACGGCCAGCGGAAAGAAAATTTCCGCTGTCTACCTTCCCAATCCCAGCGCCAAATTCACCCTCCTGATAAGCCACGGAAACGCTGAAGATCTGGGAGACGACAAGTATTGGCTGGACAATCTGCGGCACGCAGGCTTCAGCGTGTTTGCCTATGACTATGAAGGATACGGCACCAGCGAGGGCAAGCCGAGTGAGAGAGCCTGCTATGAAGATGTGGCCGCAGCCTATGAGTTCCTGGCGGTCGATCTCAAGACGCCTCCGGACAGGATCATTATCTTTGGCAGATCTGTAGGCGCAGGACCGGCGGCATACATTGCGGCGAAAAGACCTTCAGCCGGAGTGATTCTGCAAAGCCCGTTTGTTTCCGCGTTTCGCGTTCTCACGCGAATCCCACTGCTGCCGTTCGATAAGTTTCCCAACTACAAATACGTCCGGCACATTCATAGCCCGATTTTGATCATGCACAGCCGCGCGGATTCGGTGATTCTTTTCTGGCACGGACAGAAGCTGTTCGATCTGGCCAATCAGCCGAAGCACTCCTTCTGGGCAATAAATGCCGACCACAATGATATGGACTTGGCCAAGGGCTACATTGAGGCGATCCAGGCATTCGCGGCGACTCTGGGCAAAGCGGAGCCCCATCTCTGCCGCCGCTGCCGCTGCGCCGCAAAGTGCCGTGAGCACAGACTGCCGCTAGCCGCTGCAATCGGCACATTGTTTTTTCAGTGGCTGAATCCCCAGCTTAGAAGGCGTGTACGGCACGACTCAGGTCGTGCCCTGACACTTGTCTTGGTGAGCCATGATTACTTACTACTGCATCGTCGCGGGATGGCAGGTTGAGCCCACCCCCGGCGGCACTGGAACTCCCGTCGGCGGCGTAGCCCAGGGCTTGCCCGTAAAGTCAAAGAAGTCGAGCAGGTTGGGCTGAGCGGCATCCCGCTTCGTCAACGCCGGCAGGCCAAAGCGCTGTTCCACAAAATGGATCACAGCAGTGTGGTCCATGGCTGTATGCCCCACATAGTGACGACGGGCAAACGGCGAAACGATGATATTTGGCACACGGAAGCCCAATTGCGCGCCAAAGCCGGAATGTCCCGCGGCGGCAGCGTCAGCAGGATGTGCCCCTGGACTGTCAGGACGCAAATCGCAATGGTTGGTATACACACCCGCAGTCGTGGGCGGACAAGGCAGGAATCCGTCAGCATTTACCGCGATGGGCGCAATATCTCCTTCAAGGCCGGCCAGCGTTGAACTGGTGTTCTGGTTGGTATGGCCGGGAACAGGCGGCACGTGGTCGTACGGTCCACCACCTTCATCGAAGGTGAAGAACAGGGCCGAATCCGGCCATGACGGGCTGGACATCAGAGAGTTGATGATGTTCGAAATCTGGGCCTGACCGGAAAGAATCGACTGGCCGGAGCCAGGATGTTCATCGCCGTGGCCGAAATTGGCTTCAATATAGGCGAACGACGGCAGCGCATTGTTCTGCACGTCAGTAAAGTACTGGCTGATAGGAGCGATGTGAGTGGCGTCAACTGTCAGAACGCCGCTGGAATTTCTGAAAATGTATTTGCCGCTATAGGTGAAATACGTGAAGGTGGTGGATGGAGCGCCATTGGCATTGGTGGTCGAATAATAAATCTTCCAGGAAATATTGTGTTGATCCAGCAACTGGAAAATGGTGGTTGCCGTGAGCTGAGGCGCATGATCGTCATTACCGGGATCATATGCGTATCCCTGCGTCGTGCCGCCGGACATAGTAGCCAGCCGGTTCGGGATGGTCTTGCTGGCCACGGGCGAGAACCAGCGGTCTGAAAGCGCAAACTGCGACGCCATGAAGTAGTAATAATTTAATTCGGCTGCGCCAGTGGTGCTGGTGTCCTGGTAAAAAGCCATGGCGCGCTGCCCGGCCAGATCGGTAAACGAGCCGCTGCCGCTACCGGATTTTGCGAACCCCTCTGCCGTGTGAACAAAGCCATCCATCAGGATTGGCCTCGTGGTGGTGAAATCAAAGCGGCTCACATCGCCAAAGCTTTCCAGCCAGGCGGAGCTCATGTCGTCAAGGCAGCTGCTGCTGGTATGGAAGAGCTGGAACACTGTGCCTTCATCATTCTTGTTGAAAATCGTAGTCAACTTATCGTCGATGCCGTCAACGTCATACTGGCGCTGATCGTCGCCAATATTCCAGCCGCGCGCCTGCCTATAAGGATTCAGCATTCCGAAATAGCTATCAAAGCTGCGGTTTTCCTGCTGCACGAAAATGATGTGATTGACAGCGGCGATGCCCTGTCCCGGAGTCGGCGTGGGCGTCGCGCTGGGAGTTGGCGTGGGGGTCGCGGTTGGGGTTGGAGTGGGTGTCGGGCTGGGCGCGGGTGTTGGAGTAGGAGTTGGGGAAGCTGTGACGGTGATGCTTTCTGAAGACGAAAAGAAGAAACCTGTGGAGTCCCACGCGCGTATAACGATGGCGTGCTTTCCCGCTGGCAGAGACAGAATCGCGCTGAGCGACGCATTCGAGCTTTGGGCCTTCTTTACTGAGTCGATATACATGATCATCGCAGTGACGGTGTGAGCAGTATCCCGTGCTCCCGCAGAAAAAGTCACGGGAGAGGTCACTGTGGCGCCGCTGGCGGGGGAGCAGATCTTGACCGTTTTGTCGACGGTAGCAGTGCATACCGCCGAAGCCACGTTTGCCGAAGCGAGAAGGAGAGTTGCAGCCAGAAAAGCGCGAAATGAGATCATCTGAGGCCCCCGGGATCAGAAGAAATAAGGCTCGAACAAAAAACGCCCAGTCTGGGACCTGAATGCGTGGCGTAGCTCCGCCCTGCGCAGGCCCAGATTGTTCATGCCCAATAGGAGAACACCCGCTCTTACAAGGTTGTACTTAGGAAATCTCTTATTCGAGGTACTCTGGTTGGCTGAATGGTACAAGTTGCGAATTAGTTGCATTTACCGCCAAACAGGCTAGAATGGCCCGCAACTGGGGTATTGCGTAGCTAATTCGTTCTAAGAGGTCAATCTGTCTATGCGTTGGACTACGCGGTTACGTGCGCTCGCCTTCTCTTTGCTCGCGTTGCTCTTCCTGAGCGTCTATTCGCAAACCAATACTTCAAATCAGCCGCAAGACGTGTTGCACTCCGATACGACGCTGCGCACGAACACGCGTCTGGTTGTAGTGGATGTGGTGGCGACGGACAGCAAAGGCCAGCCGGTGACCGACCTGAAGGCTGCCGACTTTACCCTGCTTGAAGATGGCAAGCCGCAAAAGATCAGCGGCTTCAACTTTGAGCACCCGGGCGGAGCGTCTGCCCAAGTCGTGCAAGTGAATCTGCCGCCATCTGTGGTGACGAACGCCCCAAAGTTTCAGTCCAACAGCCTGAACGTAATCCTGTTTGATACCGTCAATGGCGATTTTGCCGAACATGCTTACGCCCGCGACCAGTTGCTCAAGTTTCTGAATGCGGCGGACCTGGAACGCCCGGTCGCTATCTTCGCCTTGCAAACCCAGTTAAAGCTGCTGCATGATTTCAGCACGGACAATAAGTCGATTGAGCGCGGCCGTGGCCAAATATCGACCACCTGCTACGACAATCAACAGCGAGAGCATCGAGTCGCGGCCTCCGCCTTCTCCACGCGGGGGGACTATCACACCAGTGAGCGCGGCATTGAGACAACACTGAACCAACTGAACGCGCTGGCAAAGGTTCTGGCTGGATATCCTGGAAGGAAAAACCTGATCTGGCTGTCTGAAAGCTTTCCACTAATGCTTTACCCGGAAACGACTGGCCAACTGAATGGGAATGGCACAGGCGCTGAGAAATTGACAGGATTCGGGTCTACGGCTTCGAACCTGCTGACACGTGCTCGTTATAAGAGCTATGCGGAAGCTGATGAAAAAAGTCTCTGATGCACTGATGGCGGCGCAGGTGGCGGTCTATCCGGTGGATGCAGGGGCCGTGGGCAAAGACGACCATCTGGCTTCCCAGCACACCATGGACAACATGGCCGAGAGCACGGGAGGCAAATCCTTCAAGAACAGCAATGACCTGGTGCTGGGCCTTCGCAGCGGTATTGAAGACGGATCAACCTACTACACGCTGACGTATTATCCGGAGAACAAAAAGTGGGATGGACAGTTCCGTACTATTCAGGTGAAGAGCAGCAAGGGGAATGTAAGCCTACGCTACCGCGAAGGCTACTATGCGCTGGATCCGGAGAAGATCAACAAAGAGGATTCCGACGCGGTAGCGGAAAACTTCAGCCGGTCACTGGAGTTGGACGCGCCTTCGGCCACGCAGATAGTTTTCCAGGCACAGGTGCAGCCTCCTTCAGAGAAGAACAAGAAAGTAGTGGTGACCTTCCATATCGATCCGCGAACCCTGGCCTTTGAGCAGAAAGAGGGCGGCAATGAGTTCGCGCATTTGAGCTGTACGGTCTGGGCTTATGGCAAAGACAAGGACAAACCGACTATGTCCAGCGGCACGGTGAATGCGAACCTGAAGGCCAGCGAATATCAGCAGATGATGCAACAGCGCTTCTTGCCTTGCGACCGCCAACTGGATTTGAAACCAGGAACGTACGCATTGCGCATGGGCGTGCTGGATCGGGCCACGAACAAAATCGGCACAGCCAGCGCTCAGGTGGTGGTGCCCTAAGAAGGAGCAGCTAGACTTCGATCTGGGCTTCTAGCACCTGGCTGAGTTCTTCCCATTCGCTCATGGCATGCTCAAGGTCCGCCTTTGCACGATTGAGCAAATCCGTCTGCCGTTGTGTCTCTTCCACGCTCACAAAGTTTTGCAATGCGGTCTCCGCTGCGGCAATGGCTGCCTCCAGGCGCGCGATCTCTTCCTCCACTTCCACCAATCGTTCCCTCATCTGCTTAAGCTTGATCGGATTCAGGCGCTTCAGCTTTGCTTCCGGCACGGCTTGACCCTCAGTCTCCTGATGGTTAGGTATCATCGGGACTGCTAGCGGAGCAGGAGCGGAGGAAAGAGAACCGTCCGCAGTCGTGCCCTTTCCCTCCTTGCGCCACAAATAGTCTTCGTAGTTGCCGGGAAAGACTTCCACATGCCCATCACCAATTTCAAAGACGCGCGTCGCCAGCTTGTCAATGAAGTAGCGATCGTGCGAAACGAAAACGACCGTGCCGGTGAACTTCTGCAGTGGAATCCAGCAGGACGTCTTTGGCGCGAAGGTCGAGGTGGTTTGTTGGCTCGTCCAGCAGCAGGAAGTTCGATGGATGCAGCAGCATGCGGGCCAGCGCGTAACGATTGCGTTCTCCACCGGAGAGCACTCCTATGGTTTTGAAAACATCGTCTTCAGAAAAGAGAAAACAGCCGAGCAAGCTGCGGAGTTCGGTCTGCGTGGAACGCGGAGCGGCTTCAAACAGGTCGTCAAGCATGCGCGCGTTGGGATCCAACGCCTTGTACTGGTCCTGCGCGAAGTAATCGACATCAGCATTGTGGCCCAGCCGCAACTCGCCAGAAGTAGCTTGCTCTGAACCGGCCAGTAATTTGATCAGCGTCGATTTTCCCGCGCCATTCACGCCCACCAGAGCAATGCGGTCTCCACGTTCGATCACGAAATTCACGTCGCCAAAAACCTGCTTAGCGCCGTAGCTTTTGCCCAGGTCTTTGGCTTCGGCAACCATGCGTCCGCTGGCACGAGGCTGCGGAAAAGAAAAATGAATGGCTTTCTCTTCCGGAGGAACTTCAATCTTCTCCATCCGCTCCAGCTCTTTGATCCGGCTCTGCACCTGCTTGGCTTTTGTCGCCTGATAACGAAAGCGATTGATGAACGCCTCAAGCTGGTCAATCTTTTCTTTCTGGTTGCTATAAGCGGCTTCCAACTGTGCGCGGCGTTCCGCTTTCTGCGCCAGATATTTCTCATAATTCCCGGAGTAGAAGAAGACCTGCTTGTTCCAAATTTCTGCGGTCTTCTTTACCGTTACGTCCAGAAAATAGCGGTCGTGCGAGATCAACACATAGGCGTGCGGATAATTGACCAGATACTGCTCCAGCCAGTTGCGGGTTTCAAGGTCAAGATGGTTCGTGGGCTCGTCCAGCAACAGCAGGTTGGGCTTTTGCAGCAGCAGCTTGGCCAGAGCGATCCGCATCTGCCAGCCGCCCGAAAATTCTTCTGTCCGGCGCTGCCAGTCTTCTTTCTTAAAGCCCAGGCCATTCAGTACCGTGCCAACTTCAGCATCAATGGTGTAGCCATCGCGGGCCTGCATCTCCGCCTGTATGCGGTGATATCGCTCCGCAATTTGCTGATATTCCGCGCTGGCGTGATCGACCTCAGCCATGCGGCGCGCCAGCTCTTCCTGCTCGCGCTGCATCTGGTGTACATGCTCAAAAACCGAAAGACATTCGGCAAAGACAGTGCGGCCAGATAGAGATAGGCCGTCCTGCGGCAGGTACCCACTCTGGATGCCGCGTTGCTGCGTGATCGCGCCATAGTCGAGCGACTCAGTCCCGGCAAGGACTTTCAGCAGCGTGGTCTTGCCGGTGCCGTTCGCGCCTACCAATCCAACCCGATCGTGCGGCGTGATCAGCCAGTCCAATTCCTGAAAGAGGATTTTTGGGCCAAAACGCTTGCCGGCTGCGGTGAGCTGGATCATCTCTATCTATCTAAACACAGTCGGCGGAAAGTTCACCACGGAGGCGCAGAAGAGCTGGCGGATTATTCGAAAACGAATGCTGCGCTTTAGTTCAAGTTGAACGCGATCTCCACATTCATTTCTACGGCAACAAGGTGCCCCTTGTGTGTAGACGGATGAAATCGCCAGGTCTGAACCGTGGTTTGAGCGATTTCATCCAATCCCATTCCCAATGGGCGAACAAGGCGAAATCGGTGAATCCTGCCATCGGTGCCGACAATTACGTTTGCTACGACAATACCGCGATAGTCTTCATACCGGGCAATCGCTGAATATTCCGGTGCGGAGGTGAGCTTGGGACTGGGAGCGTTCACCTGTGTGTCTGAACCAATGTGGAAGATAGCTTCGCTCGTGTCATTGTTTCCAGAATCGTTTGTTGCGTCAGGATGGACGTATTTCGCGGGCTGGCTGCTCACTACAGGCTGCTCCCGCCACCGATATTCGGCATCCTTCGGCAGGGCCGGGTCATAACTGAAATGATGGTCCTCGAGATAATCGCGCCAAAAGTCTGGAAGTGTTTTCAGGACGTCTGAGGTGCTCAGCGCAAACACGTGCTTAAGAATGCTCCGAGCCCGTTCCGCAGAGTCAATGGGCCTATCAAGACTGATTTCCACAGTCAGGGAAGGTGAAAACGGCGGAGCACCATGATCCTTGCGCCGTGCAAATTCGAAAAGAACAAGCTTCTGCTTTGGGAATAAGAAAAATATCCGGCGGCCTTCAAGAAGGAGTTTGTCGGGCGTGAGAGTTACGCGGTCGATGAGGATGCCGCCAAAGACTGTCCATGATCCATCTTTTCCTCCCTTCAGCACCTTGCCTTCTGCGTCATATCGCTGGAAGTCTGCCTGCAGAGGATGGCGGAGAATCAAAGTCTTGTCCTCAAACTGCTTGAGTGCTGCCTCCGCGTCTTGTGCCCAGGAGATACCGCTTCCCGCAACTACTGACAGCAAAAAAATCGTGAATTTTACGAGCATATTTTTCAGAATAGTATCACCGATGCAGATCTCGGGTCGCAGTGTTCATCAGCGCCTTTGGGGCTCAGCTCACGACTGGAGACATCATCAACCGGTTTGGTAAACCTTAGTTTGGTTTGGATTTCTGCGCCGGCTCCAGCTTGGCTTTCACCATCTTGTAAAACGCCCAAACATTGTCGGCTTCGCCCTCGATGAGTCGCCGATGAATTTTCATGGAGGGAAAAAGCTTGTTACCCGCCACAGTCAGCGTCAACGTAGCAAATTGCTTGCCCGGGTACGTGTCGATGCTCCAGTCGCCGCCAAAGCGCCGCCGCACTACCTCACCAAAATAACAGCCCCACATCTTGCACATTTCCGTCAGCTCATCGGTGGCAGGACCGCCCGGCGGCAGGTCGAGCGCAAGCTGGCTCAGGATGCCTTCCAGTTCCATCAATGAGTTCTCGCTGTAGTCCAGCCGGGCGTTGAACTCGCGGGCAATCATCACGGCCTTTTGCGCGTAGGCCTCAGTCATGCTGACAACTGAATCGTGGGTCTCCATCAAATTGAGTTTAACTCAGCTCATCCTGTCAGGGATGTGCCCGGTCTGTACCACCCAATCCCTACCCCCGCCCGGCCTTTTTCCAGCTTTTGTTGCAAACAAAGCACTTTCGTAAATCGACCCTTGGGCCTCCCTTGCGCCACGCTTGGGCCACCCAAGGGCCACGCTTGGGCCACCCAAGGGCCACCCAATCCCAATCCCAAGCAGGCAGAGGGTCGCAACCGCTTCATGTTTTGGCTGAATGCTGATGGCTGAGCGCTGATTGCTAGGTTGTCAAAGATCGTCCATTATACTGCTTTTCCTCACTGAAAGGAAATATGCGACTATACCATTTGTTCGCCTTTAAGTCAAGCACAAAGAGCGGGGATTTGACTTCATTTTTGGCAAACTGTGGGTTCCACCATACCGTGGGTGCCCCACTCTTTGCGTCCCGCGAACCTTCGTCGGACACGCCTGTGCCAACGGACGCAAAGGGTGGGTGGATTGCGGTTTACCCCCTGTGGGATTCGTTGTGGGATCAGCGGCCAGCGCTTGATCGGACGCCAGTTGCCGGTCTTCCAGTCGGCATGCTCGGTTTCCAGGGTGAAGCCAGGATCAAAGAAATTTACAGATCAGCTTTGACCCGCGATTTTTCCATGTCGCTCCGCTTATGCTGCGCGACGGCCATCGGCAGAGAGGATCTTGATTCCCGGTCTTTACGCCATGACTTCGCAGCCCCCGCTCAAGTCGTTCGTCTGACACGTGTCCTGGCGTGCACGCCCTTTTGTAAGCCCCGGCAACGGCCATCCCGATAACTACGATCCTTCGTCCCTTGCCAGAACCCAGTCCCGCCTTGGCGGGACGACCGATAATAGCCCGGCCACGTTTCCGAGGCGCGCTTGCGCGCTGAGGAATAAGTGCCGGGGAAGGAAGAAAAGAATTCCTCCCTGGCTGCCGCAGGCAAACGCGCAGCACAGCGGAGCGCGAGGTTCGAACTAGCGTCTCAACGCGCCGTCATCAGCCCTTCACGGATCTTACCTGCTCTCTCTTTTATCTTATCTTTGTCTTGTCGATGAGATGCCTCGACGAGCCGCCGCACTTGCGGGTCCTTTAGCGTCATCTTAGAAAAGCCATACTTGTTTGCGAGGGCTATCCAAAACCTGATTGGCTTGTCGTCGTATGCCAGCTTATCAAGAATGGTGCGATCGCGTCTTAAACACTCGTTGAAGTAATACTCCCATTGCTCGTCGCGAAGGGATTCGAGCACACTATTGGCATACGGTTCGGCCGCATACGAATGCCCCCATGCATTTCCTAACCGAACCGCCAGTGTAGCTTCCATACACTTTGCGAATGCAGGCCGTGGAATGGCAGTTCCTAAGCCCGCAAGGGTTGACATTGGCTCCTGTTCATTATGAAAGTTGTCAAACGCAAAATGTGCAGCCAGCACACGCGCCGCCGCCTCCGAGAAGGTATTAGACCTGAGTGACTCCGGTACAAAATCGAAACCGTGCACTCTCAAAAGTGCTTTCTTTAGTCCCGCGGAAGCCACGCGGTTACCTTCTGAGTTTACTTCCGCATACGCTTGGCCGACCTGCCATTTTTCAGGTTCTCGAAGCCGTGGCCACATCATGGGCAAAAGAACGGAGACATTCCCGAGGGCATGCTCTTGAATGGCACCTTTGCTTGTTTTCGCAAGAGATAAGAGAACGCTTAGCGTGGTGCGAATGAAGAAATAAGGAGATTGAACAATAGAAAGTAAATCGCCATCATTAGACTTTAAGGTTCGCTCTCCTAGTGCTTTCCGGAAGTCTGCGAATCGTATTGCGCCTTCAAAATTGGGTTTGCTCAGAATACTTGTAATACAAGTCTTCAGCAGGCTGAGGACTTCTTCACGCTCCATCATCTCTTCATCTGCTGCTGCGTGTTCCAATTTAGTGAAGTGGGTTACTAACTCAAGCGCATGTTTAAGGCGAACCGCTTGCGTGCTCGTTATGATGCGAAGATCTTCTGCCAATGCGATGGCTTCATTGTCCGCAATCGAACTCGCTGGATCAGAATTCTCGTCTAGATCCGGTCTTCCCAGCATTTCACCGACGAAATCCATCCCCAACATAGCGATTTGTCGTTTCAAGATAGCCGACGCCTTTGTCCAGACAAAAGTCGCGACCATTTCATAGCTTTCTGCCTCGAATGCACTCACAATTGATTTCATGTCACGTATGGACAATTGTGGCTTTGCATATGTCACGATCTGTTCTGGATCGGAACTTTTTATGGTTAGCGCTTCGGTCCCGGACCAAATCGTGATCGTTTGATCATTCTTTGCCATTAATCCACCTTTTGACATTCGGTCTCGCCGTCTTGGGAGCGGAAAAAAACTGCTTTAAAAATACCATTGAGCCGCAGTTTCATTAGCTCATAGGTGCGCCTCCGGCCCCCGCCACGCTCCGGGAGCTTACTCCGCTCCTTGCCGCTGGCTTCAAGAACACACGGTACCCGCGCACGGTTCGCCATCTGTACCGAAGACCACAACGCCATCGCTATTTATCATGCCTTTAACCAATGCTTCGGCGGCGTGGAGATCGGCCAATGCATCGGCTGTGTTGGCCGAAACGGCCGCGGTATGTAGGGCAGCAAGATTGATGTACGGCTTCGGCCAAACCCCGTCTTTCAAGCTTTTATGTTCATCGCCGCTCGCGCAATCAACGACCGCCAGCAAAGTCCCATGGCAATGCTGCAAAATTTCGGTAAGAAGACGGCGTAAGTAGGGCGAAATATGGGTGGAATCAGCCAGAGATGAAGTTGCCGCTTCGACAAGCGTTTGAACATGCTTTTCAATGGTGGAAGCTTGAGCCGACACGGTCGTTAGCGCGGCAGTGAAGCGCTTGTTCACGGTTGACCGCAACTCCACCACTAAGTGGCCTCGATTGCGTATCAGGATGACCGGCAGCTCTTTGCCCAGATCACCCATTGATTCTTCGGCGCCGGTCGAAAGCGAATGTCTTGTAGCTCGAAATATTCCATATCTGATCTGCTCTTTTTCCTTCACAACGAAGATCCCCCATCCAGCGCGGGCCAGAGTTGCGCAGTTATTAACGATCACAGAGGCAGCTGAGCTTGTTAATTGTGCCGTTCCAATCGTGATGTATGCGCCGCTGGGCGCCAGGGCTTTGAGACCGGCGGATGACGCAAAGACAAACACTTCAGGAAACAAAGGAGAGCCTTCTTCGCGGTATGCGGCTAAAACACCGACAAATTCGCGAATCATGTCCTCCAAATCGGTGGACGCGAACCCGCTTTCGCGTACAAAGTCCGCAAGGGCTCCTTGCAACGATTCCCGGATTGAGTATGCTCCTGACACGTCAGTTCCGCCATGTTCCTAAGCCCCTTGTGGTCATTGCGAAGGGGAAACTCAATGATATATCTGGCGCGGAACCTGTCAAAAGACGTGCCTTTTCGTGCGGAATGGTAACAAAGACAAGGGCAGCTTCCCCTTAGGCCCCATCTCTCCCGCCGATCCCACCCGCAGGAAATATCAAAGCCTCAACTCTACTCATCACCCAATCGGCGGAGGTGGCATTTCCGCAGCGCGAGTGTATCCCTGGGGCCAAGCTGGGCCGGCGGCGGCTTGAAGCTTAGCGGCGAGCGTCGCTTTGATCCGGAAAGGAATTTCTTCCGCACGCCCGAGACGCAGCTCGACCACTTTTAAAAAGTAGAGATGCGTCCTGGAAGTAGCGGTGATTTCAGTCCAGGGTATGAAGAGGGCAGGATCCAAACTCGGAAGAAGAAGACGGGTACTATAAACAATCCCGTCGTGTCCGCGCCAATGGTCAAAGCACCGTTGTAATTGGTGAGCCATCGCATGCCGGCGCTCTGCATATGCCATTTCTTGCCCAGGAAAGTTTCCTGAAGGCGGAACCGTTTGGCCAGAAGTCTCCAGCCGCCCATCAGCGCAATCCAATAGGCGATGAGAATCCACATGCCGATGGAATTAGGGAAGAAGGTCGGAAAGTTCTGGTCCATCCATTCTTGCATGTGTTATGCCTTGGGCGGGTGGTGTGCAACCTTCATCAAGCTGTTACGCTGAACTTCCAATCCGCGATCATCCGCGCAAATCCGCGGTAAAGCTCTTACACGCTGGCTGCGCCCGTGGATCCCAGCGGCAGGAAATACTGCGTCCCGCGGATGGGCTCGCTCACGCGGCGGAGCAGCTCTTGCAGGTCAGTATGGCGCTCCACGAAATCAATGTCGTTGGTATTCACCACCAGCAGGTCTGACGACGTGTAATGAAAAAAGAAGTGCTCGTAGGCCTTGACCACTTCTTCAATGTAGTCGTCGCTCACAGAGGTTTCGCCGGCAACGTTTTTCTTGCGCAGGCGTTTCTTCAGCACGTCCGGCGAGGCCTGAAGGTAAATCACCAGGTCCGGCGCGGGCAGCTGCTCACGGAAGAGCTGGTAATAGCGGTTATAAATTTCCAGCTCGGGATCGCTCAGGTTGATGTAGGCGAAAATCTTGTCTTTTTCAAAGATATAGTCCGCCACAACGGTCTTGCGCGACTTGGGCCCCACTTCAAGCGCGCGCAACTGCTCAAATCGCCGGACCAGAAAAGCAAATTGGGCCTGGAAGCCGGCGCCGCGCTCACCTTCATAAAACGCGCGAAGAAAAGGATTGTCTTCCGGCTCAATCACACGTTGCGCGTTCAGCCGGTCCGCGATGATATTGGCCAGCGTGCTCTTGCCCACCCGGATGGGCCCTTCCACTGCTATATATTGTGGTGGTTCAAAAAGCTTGGCCATGTTTCTCTGATTAACGTTTCACTGATAACGAGTCTCTGATAAACGTGTCACTAATGAACGAGTCTCTGATAAGCGCGTCACTGATAAATGCGTCACAAGTCGGCTGACTTAAAACGCAGCATATATGGCAAACCGTCCGCTGGCAATGTGCAATCAGTTAACAGGCTGTGGAAAGCTGACGAAGTGCTTTATTATGAAGCGGAGCGCGAGAGCGAACTTGTGCTTGAACTTGAAGAGGGTGAACCATGCCCCAGACAATCGTTCCCATGATTCGTGTCCCGGACGTCCGAGCCACTGTTGAGTGGTACGTATCAATCGGGTTCAGGGTACGAGCAATCAATGAAGAGGACGGCGAGATGAATTGGGCGGCATTGACATACGGAAACAGTGAATTCATGCTTAGCGCCGGCGGAAAATCAAGCGCCGCGCATCGCCGCGAAGTTGATTTGTACCTGCATGTGCAGAACCTCGATCAGTTGTATGGTCAGCTCAAGGATCGGGTCCCTGTTGTGCAGGTTCCTTACGACGCGTTTTACGGCATGCGGGAGTTCATCATTCGCGACAACAATGGATTCTGGATTACGTTTGGACAGCCCAGGGAAAACTAGGCTGTTGTGCCGCCAGCCGCTTTAGGCGTAGATTCTTCATTTACGCATTTACCAAATTACCCAATTACTCAAATTCTTTTCCGATGCTCTGGCCTTACATTACGCTCGCTTCTGCCGCTGCGGCCGGCATCAGTTATGCCGGATACGCCACCATGTCGCCCGCGTCGCAACTTTACGGACGCACGCTCACGCATGGCAGCGATCCCGAGCAGATGGCGCTCACATTCGATGATGGACCTAACGATCCGCACACAATGCATTTACTGGACGTGCTGGCCAAGCACAACGCCAAGGCGACGTTCTTTCTCATCGGCAAATATGTGCGCAAGCGCCCGGATATTGCCCGCGCCATAGTGGCCGCAGGCCATGAAATTGGCAACCATACTGAAAGCCATCCCAACCTGATTCTGGTTTCAGCGGCGCGGCTGCGCCAGGAACTTGCCGACTGCGGCAAGGCCCTGGAAGACGCAATTGGAAGCAAGGTCACGCTTTTTCGACCGCCTTTTGGCGGCCGTCGGCCTAACGTTCTGCGAACGGCGCGCGGCATGGGACTTAAACCTGTCATGTGGTCAGTGACCGGCTATGACTGGAGCGCCAAATCTGCGGAGCAGATCGTGGAAAAGGTAACGCGACAGGTTGACTCTCGTCCTAAAGCGCAGGGGGAGATTGTCCTGTTGCACGATGGGGGGCATTTGGCCTTTGGTACAGATCGTGCATTTACAATCGACGCCACTCGCAAGCTGCTGGAACGCTATGCCAGCAAACAATTTGTTACGATTACTGGCCTTAAACGAGACAGCCCAAGCTTATAGCACTAAAGAACTAGGGTAATTTTCTCCGTGTCTGCCAGTTTCGCCGGTAAAAAAGGGCTCGTATAATAAAGCTGTGCGCCGCCTACTCTGCTCTCTCGTTATCGCGAGTTTTGCCGTAAGCCTGCATGCCTCCGTTCCGTCAGTAAACAGACCAGCCACTCTGAACCGTAACGCGAATCCGCAATTTGCGAGTTCAACGCAAGGCCGTCCGGCTCTGGAGATAACCGCCGTCCCAGCCGACAGCTCTTTTTACGATGAGTTTTATCCTTTGCCTGCAGTCCGCCAAGCGCAGCCCAAGACAGGCATGTTTCATTGGGTGGGAAGCCTGATTAAAAAAGGCCGCCAGAAGATAGCCGAGCTTTCGCCGCAAAGGTTTTTCTAGAGATCCACTTGCGGATTGGCAGTCTGATCAAAAAGCCGTCAGAAGGTAAACTTTACTCCAAACTGCGCTGCAAACGTCATTCCCGCTGCACAGGCAGCCCTCCCATGTCGCCCACACAAATGGCCGAACAGAAGGATTCAAAATCCGCTCAACCTTCTGATAGAGTGTCACTGTCTTCATTTAACTGGGAACTTCCAGATATGTGGCTGAAACGTCAATACGGGACTCGCGCGGCCGCCCTAAAACAATTGGGAAGCCTGGAATCGGAGTTGATGGAGCGAGTGGGAGACCGCGGCGAATTCAGCGTCCGCGACCTGCATTTGGAGTTCGCGCCCCGCCTGGCATACACCACGGTAATGACCACGCTCGACCGTTTATACAAAAAAGGCCTGCTGACTCGCCGCAAGGTGGGCAAAGCGTTCCATTATGCCGCCGCCTTTACTCAGAAGGAATATCAGGAGCTGCTTACGCAACATCTGTTTGGCATGGTCCTGACCGATGGAGCGAATAACAACGCTGTGCTCTCCTGTTTTGTGGACGCAGTGGGCGAGGCCGATAGAGAAATGCTGGACAAGCTGGATCAACTGGTGAAAGCCAAACGGCGCACGCTGCGGCGGACGGAGTAAAAGGGATGTTCTATCTGCTTTCCATTTCGCTGTGTTGCGCGGTCTTTTTCGTTGTCCTGGCGGGTAGTTCCGCGTTGTGCATGTGGGCAGGCCGCCTTTCCCGTGCTGCAGTCTCATCTCTTGCCCCGACAACTGCCGCCAACCTGCTATTCACAATCCGCATACTGCCGGCGTTCCTGGCTTCGGTGGCGACGTTTGGATTCGTTCTTCCCGCCTTGCTGAAGTTTGAGCCGCGTTCTACCGGCGAACTTGTGGGCTGGCCATTGCTTGGACTGGCGATTCTGGGTTGCGCGGTTCTCATACTGATGCTGGTCCGGGCGGCAACCATTCTCCTGTCAACGCGGTTAGTGGGAGCGAAGTGGCGCCGGCACTCTAAAAAATTGCGCCTGGAGAATACCGATGTACCGGTTTATTGCCTGGACTGTGCCGGTTCCGTGCTCGCGGTATTGGGTTTTCTCCGGCCAAAGATATTCGTGGCGAAGCAGATTGTGGATACGCTCACACCGGCCGAACTCATGGCGGCAGTGGAACATGAGAGGGCCCATGTAACTTCATTCGACAATTTAAAGCAACTGGTCTTGAAGGTCACGCGCATCCCCCATTGGCTGAGGGTCTTCGGCGGAGCGGACTCTGCGTGGACCAATGCTTCTGAAATCGCTGCCGACGAAGCTGCTCTGGCATCTGGAATCTCGGTACTGGACCTCTCCAGCGCTTTGATCAAGGTAGCCGCCCTAACAACCCATGCTGTGGTTGGTAAGACCGTGGCTGCTTCGCACCTTGTGCCCATTGAATCTGGGTCTTGTTTGCACGCGCGAGTGGACAACCTGCAGAAAATCCTGGCAGGCTATAACTCTACCCCGGACACGCCTCCGCGAAACCGCATAGGCAAAATCGTAATTCCGCTCGCGATAGCGGCCATCAGGTTATGCTGCTTGCTATAAGCGCGGTACTTCCCTGGGTACATGAGGCTCTGGAAGCGCTTGTGCGCTAGCGATCTATGGCCATTTCAGGTGTGGATGGGGTGGCCGAAAACATCTCCGCGAATCGCGATTTTTCTAAGTAAAATTAAAGAATAGTGTTTTCGAGCATCAGGAAACCCCTGAAGCCGAAACCTCTAATTTTCTTGCATGAAGTTATTCTTCAATGTCGTTGTGGTAATCGGCCTGTTCGCGCTTTCCATCAGCGCGTTTGCCGCCGATGCCACTCTGCTCAAGCCACCACGCGGAGCCGCTGTTGCAATTGTGATGTTTGAAGATCTGCAATGCGCGGACTGCTCCAAGGCTTATCCTGTGGTGTGGGAAACCGCCGACGCCCATAAAATTCCGGTAGTGCTGCATGACTTCCCCTTGCCCATGCACAACTGGGCCTTTGATGCAGCAGTGTGGGCCCGCTATTTCGATAAGGCATCGGCCAGATTTGGGCAATGAATTTCGCAAGTTCATTTATGCCAACCAGATACAAATCACCAGAGACAACCTGCCACCAGTGGGCACAGAAATTCGCTGCCGAGAACAAGATAGCCGTCCCTTCAGAAAAAGACCCAGCAGGCAAACTCTCTGATCTGGTGAAGGCAGATTACTTGCTCGGGCAGCGCATTGGAGTGGAACATACTCCCACGATCTGGGTTGTAAGTAATAGCGGAGTTTCTCAGCCTTTGGTGGAAGAAGTGAAAGTCCGGGAAAAGCTGGAGCAGATGATTGGAGACGTGCTGAACAAGGCACAGCCCGTGGCGGCTGCCAAAGTAGATCCCACGGCAAAGGCAGCAGTCCGCAAGAAAAATATTGTCAAAACCCCAAAGAAGGCAGGATGACCAGCAAAATGAATATATTGGCAAAACGTCTTATTTATATCGCCGCAGGGCTCGCCTTTGCGCTTGTTCCAGTGGTTTCGCGCGCGGCAGACGGTTCACAACTTAAGCCGCCGGCGGGCGCGCGCGTGGCCATTGTGATGTTTGAGGACCTGGAGTGTCCTGACTGCGCCCGCGCCTACCCCGTGGTGTGGGAAGCAGCGAAGAAGCACAACATACCGGTGGTGTTGCACGATTTTCCTCTGACCCAGCATCCCTGGTCTTTTGACGCAGCGGTATTTGCCCGCTACTTTGACACCAAATCAGAGAAGCTGGGTGACGATTTCCGCGGCTATATTTTCCAGAACCAGACACAGATCGATAAAGGGAACCTGCGCCAATGGGTGGACAAGTTTGCCAATGACAATAAGGCGCCGGTTCCTTTTGTACTGGATCCCGACGGACAGTTTAAAGCCAAGATCCTGGCCGACCGCCAGATGGGAACACAAATCGGCCTGCAACACACGCCTACTATTTTTGTTGTAGGCAATGGTGGCCCTGCAACTCCCGCCGTTGAAGTTGAGGACCGTACCAAGCTAGACCAGATTATTGAAGATATGCTGGCAAAAGCACCGGCAGCTCCGGCGGCTAAGAAGCCCGCGGCCAAGAAAGCGCCAGCTAAGAAAGCAGCGCAGAAGTAAGCCGATCTCTGGAAGCATAAAAACGCCCTCTCTCGCGAGGGCGTTTCTTTTTTCTTAGTTTGTGGGCTCGTTCATTTGATCTTACCCACTTCTGTCACCAGCTCTTCATAATCTGGCTCCTGACCGAGTTCGTAGGTCTTGGAAAATGCGATCTTCCCTGTTTATCCACGATGAAAATGGCGCGGTCATTGATTCCGGGCAGCGGCTCTCCCAGGCGCAGGATGCCAAACTGCTGGGCCACACCGGCGTGAGGCCAGTAATCGCTCAAAAGTGGATATTCGAGCCAGCCAATCGACTTCTCCTGCCAGGCGAGATGGCTGTAAATTGAATCCGGGCTGATGCCCACGACCTGGGCATCGTGTTCGGCGAACTTTGGCAGGTACTTGCCGTACGCCGACATTTCATTCGTTCAAGTTGGGCTCCAATCCAACGGGTAAAAGGCCAGAACCACGTTCTTTTTGCCGCGAAGATCACTGAGCTTAAACTTGTGTCTCTGTTTTCCCGTTACCGCGGGAAGCTCGATCTCCGGGGCCATTTCTCCAGCTTTCAAAGCCGCCATTCATTCCTCCACGTAAACTTTCACCGGGCTATACTGCAAGCGCCGGGCCCTTGCCAAGAAACCATTCATTTTATCGTGGTCAAATAATTTAAGACAGGGTAGCTTAAAGAAAACAGCGGGGTCGCCAGCGGCATCGAATCCGGTTGTCCCTTGTTGTGGCAAGTTGCAGGATTTATATCGGCGAAACGCGCCCTCATAGGAGTGAAAATGCTGGGTTTGGGTAATTACAATTACGGGCACTTTTCCCGCGAACTGTTTCATGAACTGGCCCGCAGCTCATTTTCTGGCCCCGGGCCCGGCGTGCAAGCGCCCGACTTCAAGGCCACGACCCTTGATGGCGAAACTGTCCGTTTGAGCGATTACGCCGGGAAAAAGAACGTTCTGCTGGTGTTTGGCTCAGCCACTTGCCCCATGACCGCGGCTTCCATTGGCCAGGTCAATGAGCTTTATGACCGCTTTCGCGGCGACGAAATTGAATTTCTTTTTATCTATGTGCGCGAAGCCCATCCCGGGGAAGTGATTCCTGCGCATAACTCCATGCGTGAGAAAACTGAGGCTGCACGACTTCTGCGTGACGAAGAAGACATGCACATGCCGATCCTGGTGGACGATCTGCGCGGCTCCATCCATCGCAAGTATTCCAAGCTGCCTAATCCGGCGTTTCTGATTGATAAATCTGGCCGCGTGGCTTTTCTTTCACTCTGGTCCAAGCCTGCGGGGCTTGGTCAGGCAATCCAGGAACTGCTGGAAACTCAGGAAGAACGTGGCGTGAACCATGCCGTGGTGCATGGCGGCCAGGACCTGGATATGCCCATGCCATACAGCTCGCTGTATGCCTATCGAGCTTTGGAGCGCGGCGGCAAAGAATCACTGAACGATTTTCGCCAGGCCATGGGACTACCCGCGCGAGTGGCTATGACTGCTTCGCATATTGCCCGGCCTCTGCTCGATAACCCCGGACGCATCATGTCCATTGCCGCTCTTGCAGCGGCAGTGCTCGCCGGCGGATTGTATGCCGGCTTTGAATTGCGCAAGCGCCGACTGGGCACCCCGCGCAATCCTTATCGCGCCTATGAACGCGACACAGTGCGCGATACCGAAACGGGGACGGATTACGGGGCGGTAGGGATTTAGCTTTTCTTTTCTAATCCCGAACGCAGTGAGGGAACCCTATAGCAATGTTGCTGCGGCGCGTAAGCCTCGTGAATTAGTCTTTCCACGAATCGATTTCAATTCATTTTATTCTTTTAGACAATAGGGTTCCCTCACTTAACGCTCGGGATGTAGACCATCCGGCAAATCACCCAGCGGCCCATCCAGTTCTCGATACGCTCTCTTTACAAACACATCCAAAAAGTACTCCTTGAACGCGCCCGCCGTTTCCGTGTCCTTAATCCCGATTCTCGCTGCCAATTCCGGATTCTGCTTTCCCACAGCCTCCAAAGTTTGCTCAACCGTCATGCCTTTGGCTTTGTCGTCTTTCACCTGCTGCATCACTTCCTGAAACATCGCAACATTGCCGCGGAGAAAGTCGGTGTTCGTTTGTGAATCGCCGTGTCCTGGAATGATCAACGTAGGCTCAAGCGCGGCGAACTTCTGCAAAGTCCTGAGCCACTCTGCCGGATATGTGCCGCCAATGGCGAATGGATAAGGGCTCAGCAGAATATCGCCGGTGATCAAGACTTTCTCTTTTGGCAGATAGAGATAGGTGTCACCTGTAGTAATGGCCTGCGCGTGGAGCACCTGAATCTCGCGGCCGCCCAACAGGATCGTTATGGAACCAGAAAACGTCACGTTGGGATAGGTTTTGTGCAATGCCAGCTTTTGCGCCAGAAAGTTGCGATCGACAGCCAGCCTTTCTTCCGCCGCCTTGATGCGCTCCGGAGACGCATTCTTCGCCTTGGCAGCGGCAATCTGCTTTTCAAAGCCATCCAGAAATTGCGGCAGATCCTGCTTCAGACCTTTATCGTTCCAGCGTGGTTCGACGGTCAGCATGAGTTCACGCGTCTTTTCATGAGTGATGATTTGCAGCCCGGGAAACGCGGCCAGATATGTCTGGTTGCCGCCCCAGTGGTCCCAATGCCAATGCGAGTTGACGAGATAGCGCACCGGCTTGTCAGTGAGCTTGCGGATTTCCGCCAGCACGGTCGCTGCAGTTTCCGGTGTGGCGCTGGAATCAAAAACCAGAACGCCTTCATCGGTAAGGATGGCGATCGAATTTCCGCTCAAGCCGACGTCCGCGTAAGGAGTGGTGGTGAAAAGATACACGCCTTCGGCAACTTTCTGGCCGGTGACCTTACCGAAATCCGCAGCGCGGCCATAGCTGATCAGCCAGAGAAACATCAGACTATAAGAGGGAAACTTGGCGGCAAATCGGCTCATGGTCCCCTCCTGGACGCAATGTGGTAGTAGACGTTGTGGAGGAAGTGAGGTGAGCGGCAACTCATCCCTTGAAGAGAAAGTTATCGCAGCGGTGGTAAAGATCGCATTGTGTTCTCCTCCTCACATTCACGTAAACTGATTTCGCTGCTGAAAGAAAGGAGGATCCCAGTGTTCGGTCGTAACGCATCAGCCTGGGCAGTGTTGCTGCTCGTGGTTACAGTTATTCCTCTACGGTCGAATGCGCAAAGAAAGGAGAGCGCTATGGCGCAGAATGTTTTTTACCGCTCAATCAAAGTGGATGGAATTTCAATCTTCTATCGCGAAGCCGGTCCCAAAGACGCTCCGGTCATTCTTCTGCTTCATGGACTCCCTTCTTCGTCGCGCATGTTTGAGCCGCTCATCTCGCGCCTGGCCGACACGTATCACCTGATCGCGCCAGATTATCCCGGCTTCGGCCACAGTGACTGGCCCAACCCTAAAGAGTTTGCCTATACGTTTGATCATATTGCCGCCATCATCGACCACTTTACGCAGGCCCTTGGGATTTCTCACTACACGCTCTATATGCAGGACTATGGCGGTCCGGTGGGCTTTCGCATGGCGCTGGCGCATCCGGAACGCGTTGAAGCACTTATTGTGCAGGACGCCGTGGCCCACAATGAAGGTCTGGGAGCGAACTGGAAAACCCGGCGTGCCTTCTGGACTGATCGCGCGGCCTATGAAAGCGCTCTGCGTACAAATCTGTTGTCATTGCCCACGACGCGCACGCGCCATGTGGGCAACGACCCGAATGTGGAACGTTATGATCCCGACCTATGGACCGACGAGTTCTATTTTCTCAATCAGCCTGGGCAGGCCGATATCCAGAGCGATCTTTTCTACGACTATCGCACGAACGTGACCTCCTACCCGGCCTGGCAGGCGTGGCTCCGCAAAACGCAGCCCAGGCTGCTTGTGCTGTGGGGAAAATATGATCAGTCATTTGAATTGACTGAACCGGAGGCGTATCGGCGCGACGTTCCCGCAGCCCAGGTCCACATTCTCGATGCCGGCCATTTTGCCCTGGACACCGCAGCGGATGAAATTGCAAAGCTTGTGCGGGAATTCATGCGAGTCAAACGATAAGGCGCAGGTGCTATAGCGCATCAGAGCGACTCTGTAGCGGCAGTAATTGTCTCCTGTATATCGCGCATCGGAATGCGCGGCGCTCATGAACATGGCTTCATATTGCGAGGGAGGCAGATAAATGCCTTGTTCGAGCATGGCGCGATGGAACTTGCCGAAGGCCTGCGTGTCTGATTTGGCGGCGGTGTCCCAATCGTGGACCGTGCCGGGCTGGAAGAACCATGTAAACATTGAGCCCACGCGATTCGCGGTAAGCGGCACGCCTTTCTTTTTTGCCGCGGCGAGGACGCCATCGACCAGCGCTGCGCTGCGCTGTTCCAGCTGCTGGTAAATCTCTGGGCGCTTTTCAACTCACGCAGTGTTGCGATTCCGGCAGCCATGGCCAGTGGATTGCCGGAGAGCGTGCCTGCCTGATACACGGGGCCGAGTGGTGCAATCATGTCCATGAGTTCCGCGCGACCGCCATAAGCGCCGACGGGAAGTCCTCCGCCGATGATCTTGCCGAGTGTGGTGAGATCGGGCTTGATCTTGTAAAGCTGCTGCGCGCCGCCAAAGCTCAAACGGAAGCCGGTCATCACCTCGTCGAAGATCAGCACAGTGCCGTGCTGCGCGGTGATGGAGCGCAGAAATTCCAGATAGCCCTCACGCGGAGGCACACAACCATATTGCCAACGACCGGCTCCACGATGACGCAAGCGATCTGTTCATTGAACTTGGAAACGCTTTTGCACTGCCTGCTGGTTGTTGAATGGCAGTGCAGCATTTTGCCCAACGTTGTGAGGTCGGGCTTGATCTTGTAAAGCTGCTGCGCGCCGCCAAAGCTCAAACGAAAGCCGGTCATTACTTCGTCAAAGATCAGTACCGTGCCGTGCTGCGCGGTAATTCGGCGCAAAAACTCCAGATAGCCCTCAAGCGGCGGCACGCAACCCATGTTGCCCACCACAGGCTCAACAATCACGCAGGCAATCTGTTCTTTAAACTTGGTGAACGCCTCTTCTACGACCTGCTGACTGTTGAAGGGCAGCGCCAGGGTGAACTTGGCTTGCTCATCCAGCACGCCGGCTGAGCCGGGGATGCCGAGCGTCGCCACGCCGGAGCCGGCTTTTACCAGCAGGGAATCTGCGTGTCCGTGGTAGCAGCCTTCAAACTTCACGATGTATTTGCGCCCGGTGAATGCACGCGCCAGGCGGATGGCGGACATCGTGGCTTCCGTCCCTGAACTGACGAAGCGAACTTTGTCCATCGATGGAAACGCTTCAATCACTGCCTCGGCCAGCTCCGCTTCAGCCGGGAGTGCACGCGCCAAAGCTTGCGCCATCGCGATTGGCCTTCTCCACAGCCTCTACAACGCTGGGAAAGGCATGACCCAGAATCAGCGGTCCCCACGAGCCGACATAGTCAATGTATTCGTTGCCATCGGCGTCCCATATGCGAGAGCCTTTGCCACGGACGATGTATGGAGGCTCGCCGCCAACGGACTTGAACGCCCGCACCGGCGAATCGACGCCGCCGGGGATCACTCGGCAG
Source organism: Terriglobia bacterium (assembly GCA_963732195.1). Lineage (GTDB taxonomy): Bacteria > Acidobacteriota > Terriglobia > Terriglobales > Acidobacteriaceae > Angelobacter. The sequence continues at coordinate 154,081 of CAVSYO010000003.1, forward strand.
GCGCGCGCGTGCAGTTCCTGGGATTTGGTTCGCTGATTTCATTCGATCATGAATATAACCAACAAAAAGATGAACCACAAAGGACACGAAGTGACACAAAGACAAGTCAAGCAGATGTCGCCCAATGACACTGGTTTGCTTGAAAAAGCCTTGGTTGAAAGAGCCTCGGCGTGAAAAAGCCAATCTGATCACCGCTGAAAGTTAAAACTTCGACCAATCCCTTCGTGTTCCTTCGTGTCCTTTGTGGTTAACCAGTTTTTCTGGCGGTGACTTGCCGTCCTATGCCGCACTTTGCCGCTCGCGCCGGATAAGCCCTCGTGACAAGATCGCTTCGTTGATCGAAACCAGTGGTTAATTACCCGAGGAGGCGCAGTATGAAACGGTTATTTTTTCTCACCTTGATCTCATTGATTTCCAGCGTCAGCTTTGCCCAGCACGGCTCGCGGCTGCCGGACAACAAGGAACTGGTCACAAAGGCCCGCAGTTATTACGTGGAAACCGATACTTTCTATATGAAGCGCGAAGCGCTTCAAAGTTCGCTGCTGGGCCGGAATGAATTCAAAGCCTGGGACCTGCAGATCACCGGCAGAAGAGACCTGGCCGATCTGGTGATGCAGAGTCCATCGCATCCCGTTTTCCAATCACTTTACGTATACCGTTACCGATCGCGAAACCGAGACGGTCGTAATGGCCGGCAAGGTGGATTCTTTGGCCGGCACGGTGTACGGGCTGATCGCGGACGAGATTGTACACAAGATGAAAGTGCTGCGCGGCGATCCTCTGCCGGCGCAAAGAGAGGCGCAGCAGGCTGCAGCGGCAAAATAATGCCTGCGGCAGCGTGAACCTCTTTTGGGAGAGGCCGCCTGTATTCCGGGGATAGCGCAGGAGCTTTGTTAGAATAGGGAGGTGATCCTTCCATTCGTCCGCGAAGTCCTGGCGGACGTGGAAAAAAGCCCGGGGTTCCAGCAGGCGGCCTCATATTTAAAGCAGCGGAGGGGGGAGTCAAAACCCCCTGCGGGGCGTATCCGTCTGTCCGGGCTGGTTTCATCAGCAAAATCTCTTCTGATTCCATATTTGCAGCGTGCCGCCGGAGTGCCGCTGATCCTGATCGTGGCGGACAATCGTGCCGCTGAGGCAATCTGCCCCGTAATTCAGTCATTTTGCGAGCTGACGGGCGCATGCAGCCCGCAGTCGGTGGTGAAGTTTCCGGCTTATGACGTGTTGCCGTTTGAAAACATGTCTCCGCATCCGGATATCCAGGAAGAACGCGCTACGGCGCTGTGGAAGATTGCCACCAACGCTGCTTCTATTGTGATTGCGCCGCTCAACGCGGCAGCGATGCGTTTGCATTCGGCTGAGCACTATGCCGGGCTGGCACGAATCATCCGCCGCACGGACATGCTGGACCTGGAAGAACTGGTGCAGCACCTGAATACGATTGGTTATTCCGCGGTGGACGTGGTGGAAATGCCCGGGCAATACGCAGTCCGCGGCGGACTGCTGGATGCCTATCCGCCGGAAGCGGATAGGCCATTGCGCATTGAGTTGTTCGGCGACGAGGTTGAATCGATCCGCAAGTTTGATCCCGGCACGCAACGGTCGGCTTCCGCGGTGGATGAGGTCGTGCTGCTGCCGCTCTCTGAGACGCCTGTCCGCGAAGAACTGCTTACGGAAATTCATGCACGGCTTTCCGGCGCGCGGCTGGAAGGTGAAGGCGACGCAGTCCGCCATGCGCTGGCCGATACCGGCGTCTCGGTCTTCCCGGGCTGGGAGTTTTACGCCAACGCCGGAGCTGCAGGCACGCTGTTTGATCTGCTGCCCAATGCCGTGGTCTTCATGGACGAGCCTACCGCCATCGAGGCCGAGCAGGAACACTGGTGGGAAAAAGTTGTCCAGCGCCATGAGCAGAGTCTTGTGGGCAAGCTGGCCACGCCGGAAGATATCTATCTTCCGCCCGATGAATGGAATGCGCTGGTGGCGCGGCTGCCCGGCGGAAGCCTGGAGCACTTAAATGTTTTGCGCATCGCGCGCGCAGAAGAAGAGCTGGGGCTGGCCGATCCGCAGGTTCCGGATCAGATCTTTGATCGAGTTTCCTGCGCACTCAACCTCGCGCTTTCATGGATCGGTGCCGGCGATGGTGGAAGAGGTAAAGAAGCTCACCGCGCAGGGCCAGCGCGTGATGTTTGCCGCGCCCAATACCGGTGAGATGGAACGCCTGGCGGACATCTTCACGGAATATCAAGTGCCGTTCCGGCTGGGCACGCGCACACCGGTTCCGGGCAGCGAAACGTATCTCGACGAGACGGCATATTTTTCCGGCGATCTTCTGACTACGACCATCGTCCGCGCCACGGTGCCGGAAGGGGTGGCGCTTTCCGACGCGCGTTTGGTGATCTTTGGCGCGCGCGACCTGTTTGACGATTCAGAGATCGAGCCGCAGCAGCCGCTGCGCCGCAAGTCGAAGACTGCGGCGTTCATGTCAGACTTCCGCGATCTTGCGATGGGCGACTTTGTTGTCCACGTGGAGCACGGCATTGCCATGTACCAGGGGCTGAAGGAAATTGAGCAGAGCGAGATTACCGGCGAGTACATGGTGCTGGAGTTTGCTGAGGCGGCCAAGCTTTACGTGCCGCTCACGCGCCTTGACCTGATCCAGAAGTACCGGTCGAGTGAAGGCGTGCATCCTCCGCTGAGCCGGTTGGGCGGAACGGCCTGGGCCAAGACCAAAGCGCGCGTAAAGAGCGCCATGAAAGACATGGCGGACGAGCTGCTCAAGCTCTATGCCGCGCGCAAAGCCGCGCAGGGCCATGCTTTCCCCACGGACACGCAATGGCAAAAAGAATTTGAAGACGCGTTTGAGTTCAACGAGACGGACGACCAGCTGACTGCAACGGCCGACATCAAGCGCGACATGGAATCGACGCTGCCCATGGACCGCCTGCTCTGCGGCGACGTGGGCTACGGCAAGACGGAAGTCGCCATGCGCGCGGCGTTCAAGGCCGTGCAGGACAACAAACAAACTGTGGTGCTGGCGCCGACAACTGTGCTGGTCTTCCAGCATTTTGAAAATTTCAAGCGTCGCTTTGCCGCTTTCCCTATCACCATTGAGATGATGAGCCGCTTCCGCAATGCCAAGCAGCAGAAAGAAACGGTGGAGCGGATTGAGCAGGGCAAAGTCGATATCGTGGTCGGCACGCACCGGATTCTTTCCAAAGACATCAAGTTCCAGGACCTGGGTCTGGTGATCGTGGATGAAGAGCAGCGCTTCGGCGTGCGTCATAAAGAACGGCTGAAGACGCTGAAGAAAGAAGTGGACGTGCTCACCATGTCCGCCACGCCGATTCCGCGCACGCTGCACATGTCCATGGTGGGGCTGCGCGATATGAGCGTGATTGAGACGCCGCCGAAAGACCGCATGGCCATCCAGACGGTGGTTGCGGCGTACGATGAAAAGCTGGTGAAGTCAGCGCTGGAGCATGAGCTGGAACGCGGCGGCCAGGCGTATTTTGTTCACAATCGCGTGGAGACGATCTACGAGATTGCCGCCAAGCTGCAGGAGATGCTGCCGAAGGCGCGCGTGATTGTGGGCCACGGACAGATGTCTGAAGGCGAGCTGGAAAAGGTGATGTTTGCGTTTGTGCGGCATGACGCCGACATTCTGGTGGCGACCACCATCATTGAAAACGGCCTGGACATTCCGCTGTGCAACACCATCATCATCAATCGCGCTGACCGGCATGGTCTTTCTGAGCTTTACCAGTTGCGCGGACGCGTGGGCCGGTCGAATCGCCGGGCCTATGCGTATCTGCTGGTGCCGGCGGAGCAGGAGCTTACGCCGGTGGCGCGGCGCAGGCTGGCGGCGCTGAAGGAATTTTCCGATCTGGGCGCGGGATTCAAGATTGCGGCGCTCGATCTTGAGCTGCGCGGCGCGGGCAATCTGCTGGGCGGCGAGCAGAGCGGCAACATCGACGCCGTGGGCTTTGAGATGTACACCGGCATGCTGGACCGCGCGATCCGCGAGCTGAAGGGCGAAGAACTTTCCGACAAGGTCAGCACGCAGCTGAATCTGGGCATCGACCTGCGCATTCCGCCGACGTACATCGCGGAAGAGAACCAGCGCTTGCGCATGTATAAGCGCGCGGCAGGCGTAGAGAGCGAAGCCGCACTGGATGACGTCCGCAAAGAACTGCAGGACCGCTATGGCGAACCGCCTGCGCCGGTACGCTATCTGCTGGCGGCGTCCGCTTTGAAGCTGCTGTGCGAACGCGTGGGCGTGTCTGGCCATTGACCGCAAGCGCGATTCAGTGACGATCAAGTTCACCGAGCAGGCATCGATTGAGCCGGAGCGGCTGGCGCGTTTTGTGGCGCAATCCCGGGGCGCACAGTTCTCGCCGGGAGGCGTGCTGAAGTTCAATATCAAGTCCACGCAGCCGGAAGCTGTGATCGACCAGATCAATGGGCTGCTGCGCGAGTTGAGTCCTGAGGTGGTGGCGCAGACGTGGTTGCAGGCGAAGTAGGGTTGCACGCGGCAGATGAGTAATTCAGCCCCATCTTTTGCGACATGACAGTGCTCTCCAGCGAGCAAGAGAGTCGCGGCATCATGAGCTGGCGGTTTGTTGCAATCTTCACTTCGCGCGATTCACGAATTGGCCGATGGTTATGAATTTGAATTTCCATGGAACCCGGATACATACGCTGCGCTGGCTGAGATCACTCCGTTGGAGCACGCGTGCTGTCCGTTTTTCGATATCAGCATTCGCATTGAGAGGAACATGACAAGCTCTGCTGGCGACTAACGGGGCGAGAGGGAATCAAGCCGTTAATTCGGGCGGAGTTTGGGAAGTGGTTCCAGCGGCCTTTGATCTCCGGTGATTAGCCAACAGCTCGATTTTCGCGTAGCTCTCTGTCAATTGTCCCAGCCTTGTACCAAAAACATGTACCCGCGTTAGGCAGAGGGTCGCAAAAGACATGTCCTCTGCTGGTGAACTAGTTCGCGCGTGACTGCGCAAGAGCGATGCAGTAGGATAGCGAACAGCAGGTAGTTAGTAGTTGGTACTTGGTATTTGGGAACGGTATTGATCGGCTTACGCCGGATCTGGATCGTTCGGCTCGCGGCTAATGCCGATCGCTCACGATGACAGTTGGTAGCGCGGCGAAATTGTGCGCCGCGCAACGTCTTTACTTCGCAACGGAGATTCCGTTGCGTTTTGTGTTTCTGGGGTTGCGACCCTCTGCCTGCTTGGGATTGGGCTTGGGTGACCCTTGGGTCACCCAAGGGCCTCCCAAGCGTCACGCAAGCGTCTCCCAGGGGTCGCCCAAGCGTCGAATTGAACAAGTGCTTTGTTTGCAACGAGAGTTGAAAAAAGGCCGGGTGGGGGTGAGATCATCGAAGCTGAGAATCGCAGAATGATCGGAGAATCGCAGACGAGGGCGCCTGCGCTCCAAGATGCACTTCCGAATCGAAGGGCAAACGAGAGCAAGTTCATTACGGATGACCAGATACAGTTAAAACAGCTAAACTCGGATCCCAATGATTTTGCTACTTTAGGCGGTTTTGTTTAATCTAAACATCTCTCGCGGGACGCCTGATTTCGTACCTCAGTACAGCGATGAAAGGTGGAGAGATGAACATTTATAAGAACATTACGCAGACCATCGGGCGGACGCCGCTGGTTCAACTCAACAAGCTTACCCAGGGCGCCAAGGCGACAGTGGCGGTGAAACTGGAAGGCTTCAATCCATGCCACAGCGTGAAAGACCGCATTGGCGTGAGCATGATTGATGAAGCGGAAAAGTCCGGACGCATACAGCCGGGCAAGACCGTGCTGATTGAGCCGACCAGCGGGAACACGGGCATTGGACTGGCGTTTGCCGCCGCGGCCAAAGGCTATCGGCTGATTCTGGTGATGCCGGATACCATGAGCCAGGAACGCCGCGTGGTGCTGCTGGCGCTGGGATCAGAGATTATCCTGACGCCGGGGCCGAAAGGCATGAAAGGCGCGATTGCCAAGGCCAATGAGCTGCTGAAGCAGACGCCGAACGGGGTGATACTGCAGCAGTTTGCCAATCCGGCGAACCCGAAGATCCATCGCGAGACGACCGGGCCGGAAATTTGGAACGATACCGACGGCAAGGTCGATATCTTTGTTTCCGGCGTGGGCACGGGCGGCACGCTGACCGGCGTGGGCGAATACATCAAGCCCAAGAAGCCGGACTTTAAGATTGTTGCCGTGGAACCGGTCGATTCGCCGGTGCTTTCCGGCGGCAAGCCGGGGCCGCATAAGATCCAGGGAATTGGCGGCGGGTTTGTGCCGGACGTGCTGAAGACCGACCTGATCGATGAGGTAATGACGGCGACTCTGGATGAATCACTGGAGACGGCGCGCAGGATGGCGAAGGAAGAAGGCATTTTTATCGGTATTTCCGGCGGAGCAGCGGTGGCGCAGGCAGTGAAGCTGGCGCAGCGCGAAGAGAATGCCGGCAAGCTGATTGTGGTGGTGGTGCCGGACTTTGGCGAGCGCTACCTGAGCACGATCCTGTTCCAGAACCTGAAAGACGAAGCCGCGAACCTGCCGACGGTGGACGCCGATGTGGATACGTTCTTTATGATGAAGTCGGCGTAAAGAACTGCGCGGGCTTGATGCGAATGTTTGTGCAAAGCGGGGAGAAAATTCAAAGCTCCTCGCTTTTGTATTTTGGAGCGTGCATGCAACGGGGGTCGGGAAAAAGCTAGCAGTTGCGCAGCAGGGCTGAAAGTGGCATTTCTGCGGTCGATTCATTCGGCGCTTCATTTAGAATTTATTTATTCAGAAACTTCTTGATGCGAGTTGATTCATGGGAAACCGTCCTTTACATTTTGTGACTTTGTCGGGCGTGCCGATGCACGTTTCCGAATTGAAATGGCCTTTTCATCCGTCCACCTCTGGCGCTGACTGGCATGTGCTGCACGGCCGCGCTGAGCTGCTGGGGAATGAAGATGGCTTGCACGTGGAAGTGGCCGTGGGAATGACGCAGACGATGAAAGACGCGCTGGGTTCGCTGGAGCCGGAACATGCAGAAAGCCTGGTGGTGAACTCGATTCGCAAGACGATCGACAACGGGCAGCTTGCGTTTGTGAAATCAGGCAAGCTACAACCGGTGCACGTGACCAGCCGTTTCTACAGCTTTAGAGAAAAGAGAATCGAGTTCCCCAGACAGCAGGAGCAGGACGTAAAAGAGATGCTGAAGCGCCGCATCTTCTGGCTGAGCGCCAAGACGGGCAAGGGCGCGCCGGTGAGCGTGGCGCATCCGTATGATTGCCAGTACGTAAATTTCTCACGGGAAAAAATGCTGGAACTGGCAAAGCAGCTTGCCGCCGAAGGCTGGCTGAACGTGGAAAGCGAATTTGCCACCGCAACTCCGGCGCTGCTGAAAGAAGAGCCGGCATTTATTGCGGCAATGCACAAGGGCGTTGAAGCAGGGATCGCTGCGAACAAGGTCAGCGCGTAAGCATGTCTTTCTATTCCGTTAACGGATTTTCTGAAACGGAATGGCTCGGGCGCGGCTTCAGCTTGGCAGCAATCCGGCGCTGGACTTCATCCCACGGAATCGTTTTGGCTTTGCCGGAGTCAAGCTCATCGATGCGGCGAGCTATTTCTTGGTCCCAGGCGAATAGGTTGCTGTCTTCGTTAGTCACGCTCGAATTCTAGGGCAGGTTAGCCATCACTTCAAATCCATCTGCGAGGATATTTCGTATCTCCTCTCTTCTCCAAGTCGAGCACCTGAACGTCAGCTTTGCCACGCAGACCGGCGAAGTGGCCGCGGTGCGCGACGTGAGCTTCTCCATCCCTGAATCAGGCACGCTCGGGCTGGTGGGAGAATCAGGCTCAGGCAAATCAGCGACATCGCTGGCGATCATGCGTCTGCTGCCACCGCAGGCGCGCACCACGGGCAAGATCACTTTTGCCGGAGCAGACCTGCTCGCTTTGCCCGACGACGAAATGCGGCGCGTTCGCGGCGCGCGCATCAGCATGATTTTTCAGGAGCCCATGACCGCTCTGAATCCGGTGATGCGCGTGGGCGATCAGGTGGCTGAAGCGGTTCTGGCGCACCATCGCGTGAGCAAAGCTGAGGCATGGACGCGCACAGTGGAAGCGTTGCGCGAGGTCGCAATCCCTGATCCGGACAAGCGTGCGCGTGATTATCCGCACCAGCTTTCCGGCGGGCAGCGCCAGCGGGTGATGATTGCCATGGCGCTGGTGAACAATCCGCAACTGCTCATCGCAGACGAGCCGACGACGGCGCTCGACGTCACGATTCAGGCGCAGATTCTGGAGCTGCTGGCGGCATTGCGAGAGAAGCACCGGCTGGCCGTGCTCTTTATCTCGCATGATCTGGGCGTGGTTTCACGCGTGGCAGAACAGGTGGCTGTGATGTATGCGGGGGAAATCGTGGAGATGGGACCTGTCGGCGAGATTTTTTCTTCGGCACGGCACTCGTACACACGCGGACTGATCAGCGCCATCCCGACATTGAAGACTGATCGCGCGCGGCCGCTGGCGATGGTGGAAAAGGATGCGCGTCCGGCGGGCGCTGTGCCTTTGCTGGAAATTGCGCCGGGACATTGGGCGCGAGTATCGCCATAAGACTGATGTCGCGACAAATATTGATACACTCAGTTGTTACATTTCTCATTGAGGACTGCAAGCATCTTGCGCGTACTGATTCTGTCTGACATCCATGCCAACCTTGAAGCGCTGGAGGCTTGCCTGGACGCCGCTCCCGAATACGACCAGGTTTATAACCTGGGCGATATTGTTGGTTACGGCGCAAATCCCAATGAGGTGACCACGCGCTCGCGCGAGCTGGGATCGATTTTTGTCCGCGGGAAACCATGACAAAGCCTGCTCCGGCGTGAGCGACTTGAGCGACTTCAATCCCATTGCAGGACTGGCAGCGCTGTGGACACGGGAGAAATTGACTGAAGATCATCTTGCAGTTTCTGCGCGAACTGCCACACGGTCCAATTTCGCCGATGGAAAACTTGCAACTGGTGCATGGTTCGCCGCGCGATGAAGACGAGTACGTCTTGATGGCCAGTGACGCTTATGCGATCTTGCAGGAAGCTGCGGTTCCATTGACGTTCTTTGGCCATACGCATGTCCAGCGCTGCCTTCTGCTGGAAGACAACGGACAAGGGAAATCTTTTGCTCCCGGATTACAAATCTCGCCAAAGGCAAACAGACTGGCCACGCTGGAGATAAAGCCGAAGACGACTTACATGGTGAATCCTGGATCGATAGGCCAGCCGCGCGATGGTGATCCCAGGGCCGCATTTCTGCTGTATGACACGGATGCTGCTGTGATTACGTTTTATCGTGTGCCTTACAACATTCAGGGCGCGCAGGAAAAAATCTTTGCGGCGGGATTGCCGGAACGGCTTGCCATTCGGCTGGAGGAAGGCCATTGACCCAGAAATCGTTATTTGACAAACCGGAGTTTGACAAACCCACGTTTGAGAAATCCGCGGCTGAAAAGCCTGCGCATCGCCCCGCCGCGAACGCGATCAAAGCCAACATTGATGGCGGCGCGCGCGGCAATCCCGGCCCTGCGGCTTACGGTGTGGTGGTCCGCGATGCCAAAGGCGAGATCATTGCCGAGCTATCTGATTATCTGGGCATACAGACAAACAATTATGCGGAATATTCCGGGTTGCTGGCCGCGCTTGATTTTGCCGTGCGGGAAAAACATTTGTCATTAAAGGTGCTGAGCGACTCTGAGCTGCTGGTCCGGCAGATGCAAGGGCGATACAAGGTGAAGAGTCCGGGGCTGATTGATCTTTATGATCGTGCGCGGGCGCTGGTGCGCAAGCTTGACCACTTTTCTATCGACCACGTCTTGCGGCAGTACAACAAAGAGGCCGACGCACTGGTCAATCAGGTGCTCGACAGCCGGGGAAGAGGAGCACGCTGATGGCGAACACGCGACAGAACTTTTCCAGCGGAACAAAATGGGAGCCTGTGGTCGGCTACTCGCGCGCTGTGCGCGTGGGAAATACGATTCATGTCTCCGGCACGACGGCCACGGACGCGAGCGGAAACATCGTCGGCGTGGGCGATGCTTACGCGCAGGCGGTGCAGACGCTCAAGAACATTCAATCGGCATTGGAGCGCGCCGGCGCCAGCATGAAAGATGTGGTGCGAACGCGCATGTATGTGACGAACATTGCCGCTGACTGGGAGAAAGTTGGACGCGCACACGGCGAATTCTTTAGCGAGATTCGTCCGGCTACCAGCATGGTGGAAGTATCAAAGTTGATTTCGCCGGAGATGCTGGTGGAGATTGAAGCGGAAGCGATTGTGGACTAATTAGACACTCGCGGATCGTTTTTGGGTTGAATTTCGTGATTGTTCCTTGTTTGTGCCTACGCCCTGTGGCAGAATCGCCGGGAAAATACGCTCACAATTGGAGTTCTAAAAATGCGCGCTCTTGCTCTTCGTGTATTGCTGCTGCTCTGCGTGGCTGCCCCAATTGCCGGACAAACCGACGAATGGAAGAGATACCAGAACGCCGAAGGCAACTTTTCTGTGCTCTTCCCCACCGAGCCCACGGACACGAAAAACAAAAAGTGAATAAGGGATACAATCGCACACCCTGCTTTCAACGGTGCAACCCAATCTTTATACCGTTGTGTATACGACGATGACACAAGAGCAGACCGTGAATGACAGCACCTATGAGACCTTCAAGAATGCGGTCTTCAAGGAACTGCCGAAATGCAATGTCATCACTGACAAGACGGGCTCTCACGCGATCCAGGGTTACATCAGCCACGCGTATCGCCTTAGCTGCGAAATGAATGTCACGGTGACGATTGTCGGAAATCTGTACTGGGGCAGGCATTATTCCTATGCTGTGATGGTAATGTTTACCAGTCCGTCAGACCCGCCCACTATCAAGAAATTTACCGATTCATTTGAGATCACTGATACCAGCAAATAGACATTCAACCCCGCGCCATTAGCAGTGAGCCCCGCATGCGCTGCAAGCATCGTGCCACAAAAAGGTAAAGGCCAGCTCATATCGGCTGACCTTTGGAAGTTGCTGTTTGCTGTGTGAAGAGAAGTTACTTCTTGGGAGCGATTACGTCTTTCACGGCCTTGGCAACGCGGAACTTTACCACGGTCTTGGCCGCGATTTTAATGGGTTCTCCGGTCTGCGGATTGCGTCCCATGCGCGCTTTCCGATTGGACTTTACCAGGCGTCCCAGGCCAGGAATCACGAACACACCGTTCTTTTTGGTTTCCTTGATCGCGGTCTCCGCCAGCGTTTCCAGGAACGTTGCTGCGGTCTTGTTGTTCGTTTCCAGTTTCTCCGCCATGTGGCGGACGAGTTGGGTCTTGGTCATGCCTGCTGCCATCTTTCCTCCTTGAAAATTGAACACTTGCGTCGGAATATGAGCACTTTTTGTTGCACTCATTGGGTATATTACATCAGCAAAGGGTCGATGCAAGCATTTTCACCTGATTTTATGCGGCTTTTTCTAAGGCTTCCTGTGGAAAACAGGCATGAACAGCGGTGATAACCGATTGCACACGTCTAGCGCCTATAGAAACTCAGGACGGCATCGCCTTGCCGCAGGGTCCGATGCCGCCGCAGTGAACCAAATTCATTTCCCGGATCAAAGTGCTTGTCGTGTTCGGCAATCACCTGGCTTTCCGGGGCCAGCAGCTGTGACTGCGACAGAAATCCGAGCACCTGCTCATAGTCGCCCATTTTGCGGTACGGCGGATCAAGGAAGACGAAGTTACACGTAACAGCCTGTGAATCCAGCATGCGCAGCGCAACGGCAGCATCGCGTTCAATCACCTCTGCGCCTTCATTGATCGCCAGGGTATGCAGGTTTTTGCGGATTGTACGGGCTGCGGCGCTCGCTGACTCTATAAAGTAGACGCTCCGGGCGCCCCGGCTCAGCGCTTCAATCCCGACAGCTCCGCTTCCGGCAAACACGTCAAGCCAGACGGAGTCGGCAACCGCAGGCGCGACCACGTTGAACAGTGTCTCCCGCAGCCGGTCAGAGGTCGGCCGGGTCTGCATGCCGGATGGCGCTTCAAGTCTCCGGCTCTTAAATTTTCCAGCGATCACACGCATGGCCAGCGCTCCACTGTCTGACATCTAATCTACCGTATAGAATCACAGGTGCAACGAGCCCGGCTTGCGAAGCGAGCTGCCTGCCACAAGCGCAGAACGATTACTGGGCCACAGTTGCAGTTTAGCGGTGTGGAACGAAGCGACAAGGCATTTGCTCCCTGCACCAGTAGCGAGCCCGGCTTGCGCGGCGAGCTGCCGCGCCCAAGCGCAGAACGATTACTGGGCCACAGTTGCAGTTTAGCGGTGTGGAACGAAGCGACAAGGCATTTGCTCCCTGCACCAGCAGCGAGCCCGGCTTGCGCGGCGAGCTGCCGCGCCACAAGCGCAGAACGATTACTGGGCCACAGTTGCAGTTTAGCGGTGTGGAGCGAAGCGACAGGAAGAAATGAGAAACTGGTCAATATTTACTGCGCGGTTTGGCGGAAGAGAAATCCGCATTCATCTTACGTTTGTGGTCCTGCTGCTTTTCCTGCTGCTGGTTGAGGTGAACCGCAGCGGTCCGCGGGTAATCACGCGCGTTTTTATCATTACCGGCCTCATTTTGCTGTCGGCAATGCTGCATGAATTCGGTCATGTATGGGTTTCCGCGCGTCAGGGATTTCCTATCAAAGGTTTTGTGCTGCTGCCCATCGGCGGGCTTACCATGGGCGATCCAAGCGCCCAGGAAGAAAGCGCCCGCAATCTGCGCAAAGAGATATCCATCGCACTGGCCGGACCGCTGGTGAATGCAGTTCTGGCGGCCGTGACGGCAGCCGTCATGCTCGCGATAGGGACCGCCCACACCCTTCGGCTCACACCCCTGCTTACACCGTTCAACCTCGTCACCACATTTTTTTGGATCAACGCCTGCCTTTTTGCCGTGAACTTGCTGCCGGCCTTCCCGCTGGATGGCGGTCGGATACTGCGTGCGGTGCTGGCTCGACGCATGGATTTCCGTCTGGCCACGCGCCGGGCCGTTAGCGTGGGCCAGATATTTGCGGGACTTTTCATGCTGGCCGGAGCTGCGCTGAATATCCAGGGGCTAATGCTGATTGGCTTCTTCATTTTCATTGCAGCCCAGATGGAAGAGCGCACCGTGATGTTCCAGACTGTGGTGGACGCGGTGCAGATGGAAGACATCATGCTCACGGAATTTTCTATCCTCTCACCTGCAGACACGCTGGAGGACGCGCTAAACAAGGCTGTCCATTGCCTGCAGGACGATTTTCCTGTGGTCAGCGGCGGCGATCTTGTCGGGGTGATCACGCGACAGACGATCGTTGACCGGCTCCGCGCAGAAGGAAATGGCTACGTTCAGGGCGCCATGAGCAAGGCTTTTGAGATCGCTTCACGCACGGAATCGCTGGGTTCGGCCTTTCGCAAGCTCACGTCGCGCGGCCTTAGCCTGATCCCGGTAGTCGATCAGGAGCGGCTGGTGGGGATTGTGACGCTCCAGCACCTGATGCACAGCATGGGATTGCTGAATGAATCTCGCAGGCTGAGACGGCGGATGGAAGAGCAGTCGTGAACAAGCATTCAGCATTCAGTCCTCAGCATTCAGCCAGAGCGTTTCCACCGCGAAGGCCGCAAAGTGCGCGAAGAAATAGGTTTTAGTTTTTCTCATTCCTTTGCGTCCTTCGCGCCCGTTGCGGGTAAATGGTCAAGAAGCATGCTGGCAGCCGATTTCCAGTGTTAAACTTCTTGGTTTCACCGCACCGCCTGGAGACCACCCGTGAAGAAGTGCTTTCTTTCTGTTTTCCTGATTGCGGCCGCCTTTGCCGCAGCCGCGCAAGAGCTGACCATCCAATCCATCTATGCCCCTGCCGGGCTGACCGGGCGCGTGCCAGACACAATTGAGTGGAGCCCTGACGGCAAGAAGGTCACCTACTTCCTGCATCAGGAGCAGGGTGATAAGGCCGATCTCTATTACATTGATGTGACATCGGGCAAGCCGGCGGTGCTGGTGGCGTCAGAGAAAATTGCCGCCATGAAGCCGCCTGTTACCGGCTCCAAGGATGATCGCGAGAAAGATAATCGCGAGCGCTACCACGTTGCGGGTTATCACTGGGCGCCTGATTCCGAGCATATCCTGTTCGACGCCAATGGCCAGCTCTGGTACTTCACGCTGTCGTCCGGCAAGTACGTAGCCTTGAGCGAACCCGGCGAATCGGCAACGGATCCCAAATTCTCAACCGACGGCAAAAGTGTTTCTTATATTCGCAAGCACAACCTGGTGGTGAAGCATATTGATGGCGGCGCGGAGAAAGCGCTCACCACAAACGGCGATGACAATCTGCTCAACGGCGAAGTGGACTGGGTCTATAGCGAAGAGCTGGAGGTACGCAGCAATTATTTCTGGTCACCTGACTCGAGGAAGATTGTGCTGCTGCAAATGGACCAGACCAAAGTTCCAACATATCCCATAACGGACTTCATCCCGCAGCATCCCACCGTTTACCAGGAAAAGTATCCCAAGGTGGGCGATCCCAATCCTCAGGTCCAGCTTGGCGTGGTGAACGCGGGCGGCGGAGCCGTGAAATGGTTTCACCTGACTGACGACAAAGATATCTACATGCCGCGTTTCGGCTGGGTAAATGACCACGTGATCTGGGCCACGGTGCTCAACCGCGCGCAGAACGAGCTTGATCTCTATTTTGTTGACGCGGCCAGCGGCAAGGCCCGGCGGGTGCTTACAGAAAAGAGCGACACCTGGATTGAGACCGACAACAATCTGCAATTCCTGAAATCCGGCGACAAGTTTACCTGGCCCAGTTGGCGCGACGGACACACGCATCTTTATCTTTATTCCTTTGATAAAGCAAATCCTCTGGCCGCGGACGCAAAACTGGTCAATCAGATCACCAAAGGCGATTTTGAAGTGCAAAAAGTCGAAGGATTTGACGACGAGGCCGGAACGGTTTACTTCACGTCGAATGCGGGGGATGATCGCCAGGGACATCTTTGCAGTGTGAAACTGGATGGCAGCAACTTCCAGGTCCTTACTCAGAGCAAACCTGGGATGCACGATGCCGCGCTGTCCCCCAATGCCAGGAACTACGTCGACCACTTTTCCGCGCTGATGACGCCGCCCGAGCTCGCCTTCTGCCGTGTGGGTGGAAGCTGCGATACCTTTTGGCGATCCAAGAGCATCGATCCCCTCAGCCTGATTGCACCGCAATTTGTCGACTTTAAAGCTGAAGATGGCACAACACTGCACGGGTTGTTGTTCCTTCCGCCCAATAGCGAGGGGAAGAAAATTCCGCTGCTCAACAATCCTTACGGAGGCCCGCATGGGCAGGTCGTCCGCAATGCCTGGGGAGGAGCCGGCTTTCTCTTTAACCAGATCCTGATGCGCGATGGCATCGCCGTGCTCCAGGTCGACAATCGCGGCATGGGCGCGCGAGGAAAGAAGTTTGCCGCAGCGTTGATGCACAACTTTGGCGAAATTGAATTGAAGGACCAGCTCGCTGCCATCGATCAGGCCCTGCAGAAATTCCCGCAGCTGGATGGATCGCGCATGGGCTGGTGGGGCTGGAGTTATGGCGGATACATGACGCTTGAGGCCATGACGCACTCTGATCGTTTTAAAGCAGGCGTTGCCGTAGCTCCCGTGACAGACTGGAGAGATTACGATTCCATTTATACCGAGCGTTATGCAGGCTTGGTGCCGCAATACGAAGAAGGATACAAGAAGGGTTCGCCTATTACCTATGCGGCCAACCTGAAAGGCCATCTGCTGGAGGTCCATGGCACCAGTGACGACAATGTTCACATGCAGAACACCATGCAGATGATCAATGCCTTCATCAACGCGGGCAAGCAGTTCGATCTACAACTTTATCCGCGGAAAACGCACGGCATCTCCGGGCCGGGGACGCGCGTCCATCTATTTACCCACATACAATCGTTTTTCCACCACGAGCTTTTGGGCACGGAGTAACAGCATTGAAGAACCAGACCATTACAATGGGTGATTTTGAACTCACGGCGGTCTCGGATGGAACATATGTGGGCGATGGCGGCGCGTTTTTTGGCATCATCCCAAAAGTGATGTGGCAGCGCAAAGTCCCGGCAGACGATTTGAACCGCATCCGGGTGAGCTGCAACTCGGTGCTGGTGCGGACGGGCAAACAGACAGTGCTGATTGAAACCGGGATTGGAAACAAGCTCGGCGAAAGGACCAAGAGTTTCTTTCTTCCTGAGCAAAAACTCATGGACAGCCTGCGCGAGTCAGGCGCCAAGCCGGAAAAAATTGACGTGGTCATCAATTCGCATCTGCATTTTGACCACTGCGGGTGGAACACCGTGTACAAAGACGGCGTGGCAGTGGCCGCCTTTCCCAATGCCAGATATTTCGCCCCCAGGGGCGAGTGGGAACATGGCGCGCTGCAAACCGAGCGCGACCGCATCAGCTACATCAGTGATAACTATGATCCGCTCATCCATAGCGGACAGATGACTTTGCTTGGCGGCAACCAGGAACGGAAATTGTGCCGGGTATTTCCGTGGAAGTCTGGCCCGGGCACACTCGCAATATGTGGGCGGTGTTCGTCCGCAGCGACGGCAAGACCGCCTGCTATATCTCAGACTTGATTCCTACCACCTGGCATCTGGAACCGACCTGGTCTATGGCCTATGACCTGTTTCCCATGGAAGTGCTGGACAATCGCAAGCGCTATTACGCTCGCGCCATCCCGGAAAAGTGGCTGACCATGTTTACCCACGATCCCAATGTACCGTGGGCCTATCTGGATAAAGTTGAGGGTAAGATGACCTTCAAAGCAGCGTAATCAAATGTCCATTTGGAACACAGACTGCCGGGCTTATGGGATAAAGCGTTGCCGGCCCGCGCACTTCCGATTTCAAGACATTCCCGTTTGCCGTGTAAGATAGCCTGACCATGCGCGGGAAGGCTCTGATCTACCAAGTCCTGATCCTTATCTTATGCGGGGCCTCTCCGGCGCAGAGAGTCCAATTCACCCCAGCGGAAAAAGCCACGGTGCTGGAACGAATGAAGAGCATTCCAGAGACCAATGCAGCCCGCGCGTTAAAGCTGAAAGAACTGTTCAGCGACGCCGGATGCAATGGAAATTCACTGATGGAGCAGAAGGTCGACGGCGTTGATACTCCCAACATTATCTGCCGCCTGGGAACTGGGGAAGGCGAAATATCATTGTGGGCGCGCATTATGACCGCAATTCCTCCGCGCAGCGCCCGCTGGACAACTGGAGTGGAGCCGCAATTCTGCCGGCGCTCTACCAGAGCCTGCGGGAACAGAAAGCGCAAGCCACAGTTTTGTTTTCGTGGCATTTGCCGATAACGGCTCCAAGCCGGTGGGCGCTGAGTTTTTTGTTAACCACCTTAGTCCGTGCGCAGCTGGAACACGCAGTAGCTATGGTCAATGTGGACGCGCTTGGCCTGTCGCCGACAAAAGTCTGGACCGCGCATTCCGATAAAGACCTGGTCCATTCCCTGATCGTAATGGTCTACGCGTTGAAGCTTTCCGCCAGCCAGATTGACATAGCGGCCGTGGGCACTACGGATTCCGACCCATTTGCGGCGCGCCACATCCCGCAGATCACAATCCATTCGCTTACGCAGCAGAACGTGAGCGACGGGCGCGACCACGCAATTCCGTCCCAACAATTATTACGATACGTATCGGCTGTTGTGCGGTTATCTGGCTTATCTGGACCAGAGCCTGAAACCAAGGCAGCACTCTGAATGAACGCCCTGGCGCGGTTTTTCAAGTTTGATCGGCACGGCACCACTTTTTCGCGTGAGGTGATTGCCGGCCTGACCACATTTACCACCATGTCATACATAGTGGTGGTGAATCCGGCCATTCTGAGCAACGCAGGCATTCCGGCAGGACCAAGTTTTGTGGCCACGGTAGTGGCGGCGGTGTTTGGCTGCACGCTGATGGGCTTGTACGCGAATCGTCCTTTTGCTATCGCTCCGTATATGGGTGAGAACGCATTTATCGCGTTCACCGTATGCGGGCAGCTGGGCTATAAATGGCAGACCGCGCTGGCGGCAATCTTTATTGCAGGCGTGCTCTTTGTGCTGCTGACCGTGTTCCGGCTTCGGCAATGGGTGGTGGAAGCCGTGCCGTTGTCTCTGCGGTATAGCTTTGCTGTAGGGATTGGCCTGTTCCTGACTTTCATCGGCCTGAATCAGACCGGGATTGTTGCGCTTGGAGTTGCCGGTGCGCCTGTCCGCGCCGGGCATCTCACCAGCGCTCCTGTGCTGGTGGCGATCAGCGGCTTTCTATTGCTTTCAATTCTGGTGATCCGCAGAGTGCGCGGCGCGATTCTGCTGGGCATTGTTGCGACGGCCGTGATTGCCTTTGCGGCCAGGATCGTTGCTCCGCCAGCGCACTTCCTTAGCTTGCCGCCAAGTCTCAAGCCAATTCTGTGGCAGCTTGATTTTCGCGGCGCTTTTTCATGGAGCGCTTTTCCCGTGGTGCTTACCATCTTCATCATGGCGTTTGTCGACACCATGGGAACGTTGATCGGGCTTTCCGCGCGCGCCGGCTTTCTGGATAAAGACGGCAACCTGCCGCAGATTGAGCGTCCCATGCTGGTGGACGCGCTTTCTACCTGCCTGGCTCCCGCCGTGGGCACCACGACGGCGGGCGCTTACGTGGAATCAGCCACGGGAATTGAGACGGGAGGGCGCACCGGCTTAACGGCGTTGGTGGTTGCAGGCTGTTTTGCCTTGACGCTTGTTCTTTGCGCCGTTTGTAACGTCGATCCCACCGCAGGCCTACGGCCCCGCACTGATCATCGTCGGCCTGTTCATGCTGGAGCCGATCGCACGCATCGATTTCAGCGACTACTCTGAATCGGTCCCCGCGTTCGCCGTGGTTGCGTTGATGTGTTTTACGTTTAATATCGCCGTCGGAATCTGCGCAGGTTTTGTTCTTTATCCACTCTGCAAGCTTGTGGCAGGAAAGATCCGACAGGTGAAGCCCGGGCTTTATGTGCTTACCTGTCTTTGTCTGTTGTTCTTTGTTTTCTATCCGTACGGGTGACCTTATCTGAGCAGGCGGCTAATAGAAATATAAGCAGCACAGGAGCAGGATGGACAGAAACGAACTCATCCAGAAAACGATTCAGTTGGCGATTGAGAATGTCATGCATGGTGAAGGCGGGCCCTTTGCCGCGATGGTGGTGAAGGATGGCAAGATCATTGCCACCGGAGTGAATCAGGTTACGGCAACTCTTGATCCCACCGCCCATGCAGAAGTTGTGGCTATACGCGCCGCCTGCAGCGTGTTGAATAACTTTGAGCTTACCGGATGTGAGATTTACTGCAGTTGTGAGCCGTGTCCCATGTGCCTGGGAGCGATCTACTGGTCCCGGCCTGCCCATGTGTACTTTGCCGCCACTGCAGCAGCGGCCGCAGATGCAGGATTCGATGATTCATTCATCAAGGAGCAAGTTTGCCTGCCTTTCTCACAGCAGGAGTTGCCAATCGAGCAGCTTATAGATGCCAAGGCCCTGGCGCCCTTTGAGGCATGGAACTCCAAGGCAGACAAGATAATTTATTGAGTTTGCCATCCACAGTTGGGAAGGTTTTAGCTATTCGTATAGGCTGTGCGGTGAAGCCGCGAAGCGGCAAAAATCCCAAAAAACAGGAATCTAGGAGTTTACGTACCATACTTTATAGGTCTGAAGGAGCCGAAAGGATTCCCAGGCTAAAACCTAGCCTTTTACATGCGCTTACAATAAAGCCCTGAATGTCAGTTTTTCTTGACGAGCAGGAACTCTGCTTCGTACACTTCATAACCTGCCTTAAATTGTGCCCTGTCTCGCGGCGAAGCTAAAAGGAGTGTCTGTGTTCAAGCCCTTGTTTCCAACACCGGTTTCTGGTCGTTTTCTGGCCGCAGTTTTTCCGTTCTCGACGCCTCACGTTGATTTGCTTTGTAAGTCGTTGTGCTCTCGGGATTTCTGGCAGCGCTTCAGCCCAGGACAAGCCGGCTGATGCGCAGCCGAGCGACTCTGCCGCAACCGGACAGACTCAATCCGGCGACTCATCGCAGACACAGGCAGCACCCGTAGCCGACGCAGGGCCGGAGCAGCGTTTAGTCCACATTGTGCCGTTTGGAAAGGGTGGGAGCGGCTTGAAAAAGGCTTCGCTCCAGGGGGAGCGCACCTGACGTATTGGGGTGGGCCGGTCATCTCAAATATCCACATGGTGGCCGTGTTTTGGGGACCCAACGTGAACGCAGTCATTACGGGTACTCCGGGCATCGGGCAGTTCTTTACCGATATCACTACCAGCAGATATTACGATTTGCTTTCAGAGTACAGCACGGTGGACGTCACGGGGCTGGAACGCCGGTGACGAGCAGCAATCAGACTATTGGACGAGGCCAATTTGACGGAAAATTTACCATTACTCCATCGATTTGTCCCGGGCCGACGGCTGTACCCTCTCTGATGATCAGGTGGAAGCTGAGTTGACGAGCCAGATTACTGCCGGGAATTTGCCGCGCCGGTGAAGGATACCCAGGGCAACGTGAACTCCTTTTACATGATTTATTTTCCTCCCGGAGTCCACATTGCCATTGATTGAGTTACCGAGTTACGCCGCGTACAGTTCTGCGCCTACCACTCCAACACTTCCAAGTCTTGGTGCCCTACGGCGTCCAGCCGGACTTTCGCTCCACCAAGCGGGTGCGCAGAACGGCTGCGGGGCGGCACGGATGTTCGATAACGTCACTGAGGTTACCAGCCACGAAATGTCTGAGGCTGTTACGGACGCGCAAGTTGGTTCCGCCACGGTACTTGGGCCGCCACTGGCATGGTATGACCCTAATCCGGCTGCCAATCCTCTGGCGGAGATTGGGGATATCTGCGTTGGCCAGGACGTTACCGTGAATGCCGGTACTACATACTTACGTGGTCCAGCAGGAATTTTCCAACCTGCAAAATGACTGCGTGGACGCACCGCCGGTATTCAACATGACCAGCTCCGGCCAGTGGCGTTGGACCATCCTTGCCCTTTAACGTGACTCTGACGATCCAGAGCAGCGCAAACCCATTCACGCTGACCGGCTACACGGGAACGGTCCATTTCACCAGTTCGGATCCGCAGGCCATTTTGCCGGCTGATTACACTTTCCTGTCCGTCCGATGCGGGCACGCACGTATTCTCTTTTACCCTGAAGACGCTCGGCGACCAGACGATCACCGTTACAGATACGCATTCGGCGGGCTTTACCGGCACCGCAACCATCAATGTAAACACTACGCCAGACCTGACGATCAGCAAGAGCCACACAGGAAACTTTTCCGTCGGACAGACGGGCGCTACTTACACGCTCACGGTTTCCAATGTGGGCCATGGTCCGACATCCGGGACCGTCACTGTGGTTGATACGCTGCCCGGCGGGCTGACGGCCACCGCAATCAGCGGGACAGGCTGGACTTGTACCCTGGGAACACTGACTTGCACTCGCGTCGACGCGCTGGCCGCCAGCAACAGTTATCCCGCCATCACTTTGACGGTAAACGTGGCGGCCAATGCTCAGTCATCGGTTACGAATACGGCAACTGTTTCCGGGGGCGGTGAGACAAATACCGCCAACGATACAGCTTCTGATCCCACCACCGTGTTGGCACCTGATCTCATGGTGGCCAAGGGTCACTTCGGCCCTATTAATGGGAACTTCTTCCAGGGCGAAACTGGCGCCACTTACATCATCACTGTTCAGAACCCGGGAAATCTGGCGACCTCCGGAACGGTAACCATGGTGGACACACCGCCAGCTAGCGGTCTCACTCCAACAGCAATCAGTGGAACGGGCTGGAGTTGCACTTTGGCAACTCTTACATGCACGCGTAGTGATGTTTTGGCTGCATTCTCTTCCTATCCGCAGATCACCGTGACCGTGGATGTGCCTCTGGGTGCACCGGCGAATGTAATTAACACGGCGACGGTTTCTGGTGGCGGCGAGGTCAATACCGCCAACGACGTAACCCAGGACCCCACGGTGATTCTGCCGCCACCAGCGCCAGACCTCGCTCCCTTCATGGACCATTCACTCAACAACTTTGTGCAGGGCCAGACCGGCGGCTTTTACCGGATTGATATCAGCAACGTGGGAACGGCCACTACTTCCGGCACCGTCACTGTCTCAGACACGCTGCCCACCGGCCTGACGGCGACAGACGTGAGCGGAATCGGCTGGACTTGCACGGTGGGCGCGACCTCCACATGCACGCAATCGACGCCTCTGACATTCAACAATAGCTATGCACCGATCTTTATTACGGTGGCTATTGCCGCCAATGCACCCACCAACGTCGTCAATACGGTAACAGTTTCCGGCGGCGGTGACACCAATATCGCCAACAATACGTTCAGCGATCCCACGTCGATTGCCGCACCGCTGGTAGACCTGACGCCGATAGTTGACGGAACAGCATTTGCCGCACAGGCAGAGACCGGGGTCAATTACCCCATCCTCATTGAAAACAATGGAAACGTTTCTTCAAACGGGACTGTGACTGCCGTTACGACTCTCTCTACTGGACTGACTGCTTCCGCGATCAGCGGCACCGGATGGACTTGCACGCTCAGTACCCTCACCTGTACCCGCTCGGATGCTCTGATACCCTTTGGCGTCTTTATCATCAACGTGACTGTGGATTTCGCCAAGAATGCGCCGGCCAATGGCACTGTAAGCGAGACCGTTTCCGGTGGCGGCGATGGAACCAGCGCCAACAAACACCAATTCTGAGTTCGTGAATATCCAGCCCATGTTGAGCATTACTCCTCTGGGACCCTCAGACGGTCAACGCTGGAATCACCGGCTATGTATTCGATCCTATGTGAACCCATTGACGAGCGCCGGCCCCGCCACCATGAGCTGCAGCGGATTGCCGACCGCTACAACCTGCACTTTCAGCCCTGCCACGCGTGCCTGCCGGAGTTGGCGGTGTGGGAGTCAACCTGACCATTAATACGACTGCGCGGACGGCAGCCGTGACCGATCTGCGCACAGGCCCGACGGAACTACAAGCTCTTTTCCCGCTGCTTCTTCTGCTCACAAGGGTACTGGCGGCCATCAGCCTGCGCCATCGCCTGACGCAGGGTAGAAGGCTTAAACCGGCGCTGGCTCTGTGCGGGCTTCTGCTGCTGGCTGCGCTCTCCGGTTGTGGCGGTGGCGGCAGGCAGTGGCCCGCACAATTGTGCAGAATCCGCAAGGTACTCCGGCGGGCACGTATTCCGTCACGGTGAATGCGGTCAGCCCGAACGCGAGCGACCTCAACACCGGTGAACCCTGATCGTGAAGATAGTTTCGGCATGGTGTTGCTCTGATCGATCGGAAGCTTAAATGGGTCCTGACCTGCTCGCACGCTCGCTTCAGGAGTTTCTGGCTGCTTCGCGCAGCGGCTTCGTGATGGAAGACGGGCAGGTGCTCTTTGATCTGGAGACGGCGCAATACTCCCTGTCATCGGAAAGAGATCGATGCCTGCTTCATCTATGGTCGCCGGAGCGCAACGTTGTCCGCCACGTGCTTGACGCCGATTCGAAAAACGGCGTGTTGACGTTGAGTGTGCGACGCTTCGGGCAGGCGCGTCCCATCAAGATGGAGATATGCCGGGACCGCGATCGCCGCCCTCCAACCGTGCAGAAAGCCGCGCGCAGCCGCTATGCACGGCTCCTGGAACGGGCCTTGCGCCGCGATATGCCGGGCTGGGCGCTGGATAAATCCAGACTCTCAACTTCGATGGACCTGGAACGCAGCTTTTCTCCGGTGTACGCGCGCGGTGTGGTTCGCAAAGGCCGCAGCGGCTTCGCCGTGATGGGGGTGAACCAGCAGGAAACGCAGGCGCAAGTGGACGCGGCGCTTACGTTTGGTCTGCTCTGGCTGGACGCTTGCCGTGAGCGCGAAGCCGGACGGACTCTAGTGGAGGGCTTGCGGCTCTACGTGCCGCCGAAAACTTCAGCGACGATCCAGATTCGCCTGGCGCACCTCAACCATGCCGCAGCAAAGTTTCAGCTGTTTGAATTCGATGAGCGCGACGAATCTTCAACGCAAATCGATCTTTCCGACCATGGCAACATACAGACCCGACTTGTGCGCCTGCCGGACGCAGCGCAGGCACGCTCACGTTTTGCCGCGACCGTAAACAAGATCATGGCGATTGCGCCGCACGGAGAAGCTCACTCTAATCTCTCCGACAGAATTATCTTTTCGTCTTCACGGATTGGAACTTGCTCGCGCAAGGCTGACCAATGCTCCGGGAGCGTTTCAGGTGACGGAGGAAATTATCTTTGGTCCGCCCGGATATGAAACGCGGCTGAATGACGAGACTGCGCCTGCTTTCAAAGAATTCATCAAGACCGTGGTGGAAGCTCGCAGCATGCATGGCGACCGTCGCGATCCGCTCTGGCGCATGTATCCGGAGCGCTGGCTGGAATCTCTGGTCTTCAAGAATGTTTCCGCCGTCGATTCCAGCCTTGATCCTGCGCATGTTTATTCGCAGGTGCCGGCATTTTCCGCTTCTGATCGCGCGATGATTGACGTGCTGACCTGCACCCGCGACGGGCGGCTTGCTGTCCTGGAACTTAAGGCCGACGAAGACATGCATCTGCCGCTTCAGGGGCTGGACTATTGGGCCCGCGTTCTGTGGCACCACAGCCGCGGCGAGTTCCAGCAGTATGGATATTTCTCCGGCCTACAGCTCTCGCCTAAACCGCCGTTGCTGATGCTGGTGGCGCCATCATTGCGCGTGCATCCGGCCACGGACACGGTGTTGCGATACTTTTCGCCGGCCATCGAGTGGTCGCTGATCGGCGTGGATGAACGATGGCGGGAGGGGATCAGAGTGATCTACAGAAAAAGTGCGGTCAAAGCACTTCACCCTTGAAGGTAGCAACCTCTTGCTGCGCTCGAGGTCGAGATTACAGAACTATCTCCATCCCTTCCGACGCTGCGCGCACTTTAGGGTAGTGCTCACGGGCCTGCTTGACGACGGAGTCAATGCAGGAGTCGGAATGGTCAGGATCGTGGTGGAAGAGAATGAGTTCTTTGGCGCCGCTTTCCATTACCACGTTGATGGCTTCGCGCCAGTGGCTGTGTCCCCAACCTTGTTTGCGCGCAGCGTATTCTTCAGGAAGATATTGGGCGTCGTAGATCAGCAGGTCGGCGCCTTCAGCCAGCTTGCGGACGCTTTTATCAAAGATCGGATCTCCCGGTTCGTTATCCGTGGCGTAAACAATGGTCTTGCCTTCGGTTTCCATGCGGAAGCCCAGGCAGCCCTGAGGATGGTTGAGCCACATGGACTGCACGGTGCAGCCTTCCAGCGTGGTGCGGCCTTCGTCGATATCACAGAACTGGCGGTGCGCGGCCATGTCACTCATGTTTACGGGGAAATATGGGTCGGCCATCTGCTCTTCCAGCGCCTGTTGCAGACCGCGCGTGCGGCTGGAAGAGTGAAAGACGAAAGAGCTCTCGCGGTCGTTATACAGCGGCGAAAAAAACGGGATGCCCTGAATGTGGTCCCAGTGAAAGTGCGAAAGAAAAATGTGCGCGTTGATGGGATGGCCGTTCCTTTCCTGGGAGAGATGCTTGCCCAGGTTGCGGAATCCGGTGCCGCAATCAAAAACGTAGATGTGCCCATTTACGCGGACTTCAACACAGGAGGTATTTCCGCCGTAACGCAGGTTTTCTGATTGGGGAGTCGGCGTTGAGCCGCGTACACCCCAGAATCTGACTAACATTCGTCTTCACCTGTGGCGCCGTCGCTTCATTCGGCGCCTCTTCTGCCGTTGACTCGGTCCCGCGAAACTCCAAGGGGGCACAACAGTTCGAGCGGGAAATGCTTCTGCTTTCTTATATTTGACGCAAAGTATAGTCCATTTGGTATTCCTGAAACCACCAGCTTTGGCGCTCTGGCGTAATCAAATGTGTACTTTGGACGTATAAAGGAGTACGTGTACTTTCGTGCTGTGAAGCTTAATCAGAATTTAAGAATCGGCTAAGATAGGCCTCCTGATGCTATTTCCAGATTACAACGAGTTTTCCCGGTTGGCCCGCACGGCAACACTGGTTCCCGTGGCCAAAACCGTTGCTGCCGACCTGCGCACGCCCGTCTCAGCATTTTTGAGCGTCGCCGCCAACGAGCCAAACGCGTTTCTGCTGGAGTCGGTTGAGGGCGGCGAAAAGATTGGCCGATACACGTTTCTTGGCGCGCGGCCTTATATGATTCTGCGCGCCCGCGGCCGCCAGATCAGCATTGAGCGCAATGGAAAAAAGACGCAGCAGCAAGGCGATGTCTTTAAGATCCTGGACGGCCTTTTGCGCGAGCATACTCCCGCGACCGTTCCTGGACTGCCTCCGTTTACCGCCGGCGCCGTTGGCTTTTTTGCCCACGATGCAGTCCGCCAAATTGAAAAGTTGCCCGTGCTGGCCAAAGACGATCTGCAAATGCCGGACTGCAACCTGATGTTCTTTGACCGCCTGCTGGCCTTTGACCATGTGCGACATGAGATTTTCATCATCGCCACGGCCGACGTGCGACGGCAATCTCCCAAACAGGCATATGCGCAGGCGCTGCGCGATATCGCCAGGATCGAAAAGAAGCTGACTGCGCCGCTTGCCGCAAAATTTCTGCGCGCGCTCAAGCCGAAAACCGGCAAGCTCAAGATCAAAGAGTCTGTAAGCAAGAAGCATTTCATCGGCACCGTGGAAAAGATCAAGGAATACATCATGGCCGGCGACGTCTTCCAGGCCGTTCCGTCTTTGCGGCTTGAGCTTGAGCCCGGCGTTGAGCCGCTGAATATTTATCGTGCGTTGCGACGCGTGAACCCTTCGCCGTATATGTACTTTCTCCGCATGGGAGAGATGACCGTGCTGGGCTCGTCGCCGGAAATGCTGGTTCGCGTTACCGGACGCAGGCTTGAGTATCGCCCGATTGCGGGCACGCGCAAGCGCGGCAAAGACGAAGCTGAAGATCGCCGGCTGGAAGAAGAGCTGCGCAACGACGAAAAAGAGCGCGCCGAGCACGTCATGCTCGTCGACCTGGGCCGCAATGACGTTGGCCGCGTCAGCGACTACGGCACCGTCAAGGTCCGCGACCTGATGTTCGTGGAGCGCTACTCGCACGTGATGCATCTGGTCTCCGCCGTGGAAGGCACGTTGCGCGCCGACCTCACGCCCATCGACGCGCTTTCATCGTGTTTTCCCGCCGGAACTCTCACCGGCGCGCCCAAAGTCCGGGCCATGGAGATCATTGAGGAAGTCGAGCCCGTCCGCCGCGGCATCTACGGCGGCTCAGTCCTCTACGCCGACTTCGCCGGCAATCTCGATTCCTGCATCGCCATCCGCACCATGCTGATGAAGGGCAAGAAGGCTTACGTCCAGGCGGGCGCGGGCATCGTGGCAGATTCAGTCCCTGAAAGCGAGCATCAGGAATGTCTGAACAAGGCCCAGGCCCTGGTGCGGGCCGTGGAACTGGCGAGGTCAGGGGAGTAACTCTCGCCGCGCGGCGCAATTCGCCGCGCCTCCACCTGTCATCCTGAAGGAGCGGCTGCTTTTGCGCGAATGAAGGACCTAAATCGGCGAAGCCATCCCCATCCCACCCCCTCCCTATGTATCCCATGCCATCCCAGGTCATCCCAGTTTGGCGTGAGTTTGCGGTATTCATCCCGTTTCATCCCACTTTGGCGTAGGTTTCCGCAATCACCCTATGGTTTGGCGCAGACTTCAGGGCTACTTTGCGTCCTTAGCGTCCTCTGCGGTAAAACGGTTTTTGGGGGTTGCCTTTGGCTGATTGCTGAGTGCTAATTGCTGAATGCTTATTGTCAAAGATCGTTCAACGCACCACTTTTTCGCCCTGGAGCGAATTTCCCACTTTACCATTTTGTTCGCCTTATTGTCAAGCAAAAACGATGGAAGATCGGTGAAAAAACGGCCGTTTAGGGCCGTAAGAAGAAATGAGCAAAACCCCTTCCTCGCGCCGCAGGCCCTCGCGCAGCGAAGCGGTCACGCAGAAGGGAAATAAGGGAACACAGCGTCTGTATGAATGATTCGAATGCCAATAACGGAAACATTCAATCCCCACCTGAGAAATGAAAGTCAGGCCGGCCACGACTCGCCTCGGCATGGCATGCAATACGATTGTTTGCCTGTCACGTCTTCACCAGGATATGCGTCTTCACGCCGTCTCAGGCCAAACTCTTCAAGAGTTTTTAGCTTTTCGCAATTTTGGGCAACGCCAATCGCTCAACGTTAAGCAATATCGTTTGTTGGTTCACGAACCAAGTGCTGCGCGATATCGTCCGTTCCCCAAAAACTTGACGAATCCCAGATCGCGAAGAATCTGCAATTGCTGGCGTATTTTGGCCTTAACGTTCCTATTTCCTGGGTGCGCCTCAGGGCAGCCTCATGAGCGTACACCTGAGTCAAATCAAACTCATTGGCGTTAATCCTTTTCACCACATTTAGCACGTCTAAGTCCAACCACGCAACCCGCTCATGGAACTCTCGCTAGAGCACTATACTTCCTGGATTGCTCACGCACTCATTTGTGGAGAAGGACGCGGCGCGGATACCAATGAAATTTGCGCTCCATCGGCGCTCTAGATGAAGACATATTGCATCCGACCGAATCGGCGCGTCTTGCGGTCTCAGTCAGGGGTTTTCTTTTTCCAGTACGTCTTCAGTAAAAACCACGGAGGCGGAATAGGAAAAGGTCTTGACGTCCATTCGGAGCTGTGGTTGACGGACAAGTATGTTCGGTGCGAGATTTTGCCTAAGGGCGGAAACCAGTCTGCACGAGGCCCCGCAGTGACCTTTTTTAGGTTCAACTGCCGTTGGCTCTTGACCTGGTAAGGTTCCGAGCAATTCCGGCATCGGAAATCAAAGGCCCTCGTATTGGCGGGCATCTCTTGCAGTTGTTCCTCTGGCAGGCAGCACAGTACAAGTTCCTTGCGCACCAATGCTCAGTCACCACGCGAGCATCTGCGAGGGGCTTTGTAAGCCAGTCCTCTTTCGAAACGATTGCAGTGATGTAATCAAGTCTTAGGTTAGATCACAAACAGGAAGATTCGCGGCAAATTAAAAATACCACGTCTTGGTTCGTCAAAAGTACTGCCTCTTTATGGGGAGCCGATTTTTGCGGACGTCTAGGCGCGCCATTTCGAATGGGCGAGTAGTCAGGGTCATCCAGATCGGGTTCCACCGCTAATCAAAAGTTGCAGGTCAAAACTGGCATTGTCCGATACCTCGAGTACTCCTGCGGGCGCGGACAGACTTATCCTGCGGACCTGATGATTGGTGTACAAATTGGAGAGGCAACACATGACTTCTGGCAAGATCCGAGCCTCTTGGTCTGGCGTTCCGCCAAGAACAATTCCCAGATTGTCCGGACAATGGGAGTCGTTTCTGGAATCGCCGCTCATTTACTGCCTCGTGCAGACCAGCCATGCCCCAGGAGTTTCGACAACTCGTGCGGCACAGCGTCCCTTGGCTGTGAGGTTGAATTTTTACTGCGAGGGAGCCGGGGGGCGCAAAGGTTTCATGATTCTTCCCACAGCCACTTGTAATCTTCGAGGCTTGATACCAAACTCTTTCTGATCTGATTTTCCCGGACACATAGAACTTTCTGCTCAAGACTGTCCTCATGCTGCACCACATGATCGAACGATTCATCCTGCCAGACTGCTCCCGATCTCTGCAGAACCTTGCTTTACCGAATGTGCCGAAGCCCCCGATGGGGCCTTGGACTTCGTTCAGGATTTCGGCGGCGGCCAGACGCCCGCTTGCGCCTCAACTTATAAGTGCGATATCACGTACGGCCCTCAGGTTCGAAAGGAATCGAGGCCTTCAATTTTTTTCTGCCCTTTACGTAAACTAAGACTAAGATTCAAGGGCGGTTCAGGGCGGCATGACGGAGTGTAAGACTCGACTCGGCGTGTTCCTTGACGCGGTAGCACCAATGTAGGGCAGGCGAGAAAAGACGAGCTCGTCGGGGATCCTGACTCGGTCTTGGCGGCCACGCGGCGGGAATGTTTTTAGGGAACGGATGGCTTCATAAAGCTCAAGGACGGTGGACCGTGCAAGGTGTGGATGATGCTCGGTTAGATAGTCCTTGATGTGCTCCAGATCATCTGCCGCAGTCGGCGTCCAGCGGATACGCATCAAGAAGGAAACAGCCGTCTGACACGAGCATCCATTTCACAGCTTCAATCGACTGGCCCTGTTAGCCTGTTGGACGCTTGACGGACTGGGTTATGAAAACGGGTGTCGTCCTCGGGCATGGCGTAAAGCGGCTCCTTGACCAACTGCGCAGGGCCAATGCCTTCATGCGTGGCATTTTCAAGGGCCGCACTTCTTGCTCGTCGGTGAAAAGTACTTCCTACTTGCAGTTTACGAGGGCATTGCAAAAAGGCCGTCAAAGGTGGGGTGAAGTCGAAGTCATTCGACTTCCGTGGTGTTTCGGAACGGGCCGCAAGCTCAGACCAAAATTGAAAGCCCCCACCATCGTTTCCGATGATGAGGGCCGCAAGTGACGTCGAACCTGTAAGCCGAATTCTGTACGGCGTTGCCGCCGCTGACGGTCATTCCTCTAGGCCGGTCATTGCTGAACGGCTCAAGCGACCTACCCGGAAGTTTGGCGCACCGAGCCGGCACGCATTGAAAACGGCTTGCGCCATCCTCAATTCCTTCCCTATTTGGTCTTGCTCCGTGTGGGGTTTGCCATGCCCCGCGGCATTACTGCGCGAGCGGTGCGCTCTTACCGCACCTTTTCACCCTTACCTCAGTCGCCGAACATCTCAGGCTCCGCCGGCTTGCGCCTGCTTTGCCCTCGCGTCCGGCTCAAAGCGGATCGGCTTTCGCCGTTCACTTACCTGAGGCGGTATATTCTCTGTGGCACTTTCCGTAAAGTGGCCTTGAAACCACCCTCCCGGACGTTATCCGGCACACTGCTCTGTGGAGTTCGGACTTTCCTCTCTCTGGATCGCGCAGCCCGGGAAAACCCGGCGTCCACGACCCAGACAGCGACCATCCGGTTCGACATCAGCTACCCATATTATAAGATGAATTTGGGCAGCAAAGGATTTGGTCCCCCCACCGGCAGCGCCCTGATCGGGAAAAGCAAGAACCTACCACGGAGGCGCGCGGAGACACGGAGAAGAGGTAGACGCGCGGCTGTGCCTGAATCGAAGCTCTCTAGGAGACGAGAAAAATTGAAGAGTCGCAATATTTTGAAGCTTGCGCTGCTGTGTGTGGTGATTTCTACGGCAGTATTTGGATTCTATAACCCGCATGAGCCGACTCCGGCGGAGCAAAAAGCCATCACCAAATACGCTGACACCATGAACAAGCTGCTGGACCAGTTCCGCAGCCCTGACTGGGATGAAAAAATCGACGCTACCATTGACCATCCCACGGTGAGCACCCTTGGCGACCGTCCCATGGATATTGATCAACTGCTTCAGCGTACCTATGAGATTCACAAAGATTCAAAGCGCTATAAGACGCTCGTTGAGCCCCGGCTCCAGAAATTGCCCACGATCAAGGACATATCAAAAAAACAGCTGGAAGCAGCGGAGATTGAAGACCTGCAACATCTCCAGGTACAGGTGCATTTCAACATGCTGGTGGTGCCCATGATCACCGGTCCCGATCCAAAAGTTGACCCCAAAATTCCCGGCGCCACTTTTGTGCACAAGGACCGCAACAATCCTTTCAGCCACGGCGTGGCCTACGTTTTATTTTTCAGCGGCACCAAAAACGGCCGCTGGGAAGAGGTCAATGACGTGTATCGGAACTTCTTTGTTCACAAGCCTGATACGCCGTTCATTGAAAACATTGAAGTTCGGATTTTTGGCCCTGAGGACCGCATCAAAGAACTGCTGCGCAAGATCGACTGGCGACAGGTAAATACCGCCCTGACGATGTAAAAGCGCCAATTCAGACGGTTTGCAAATTATTTGTGCAAGAATCGCAGGCTACCTGCATCAAAACTGGATTTGTAAAGTATTATTAAGGCGCTAAGAAGCAATTTAGAATGAAAGAAGATCGCGGGCGGGAATGTTGAACCTTCTTCCAGGATTGATAGCGGCTGGTCTGGCTGTGTGCGGCATGGGCTTTTACCTGCTCTGCCTGTGGAGCGCCCGGACTTTCCTCCGTTCGCGCAGCCGGCAAGGCCCTGCCATTGCTCCCCCGGTAACGATTCTTAAGCCATTGCGCGGCGTTGATCCGCAGATGTATGAGAGCTTCCGCAGCCACTGCGTGCAGGATTATCCGGAATACGAAATCATCTTTGGCGTCAGTGAGCCGGACGATCCCGCCGTGGAAGCTGTCCAGCGGCTGATCCGGGAATTTCCCGGCTGCAAAATCCGCCTGCTGGTGTGTCCTGAAGTGCTGGGCAACAATCGCAAAACCAGCAATCTTGTGCAGATGCTTGGCTCCGCGCAGTATGAGCACATTCTTATTAATGACAGTGACATCCACGTGACGCCTGACTATCTCCGCCGCGTGATGGCTCCTTTTTCCCGCCCGAAGGTTGGCATGGTCACCTGCCCTTATCGCGGCATCGCCGCCGATACGCTGGGTTCAAAGCTTGAATCCATCGGCATCAGCACAGACTTCATCGCCGGAGTGCTGGTTGCCCGGCAGATTGAAGGCGGAATTCACTTTGCTCTTGGCTCCACGCTCGCTATGTCGCGCACCGCGCTTGAGGCCATCGGCGGACTGCGCCCGCTGGTTGATTATCTTGCGGACGATTTCGAACTTGGCTTTCGCATCGCTAAAGCAGGTTATGACGTGGTGCTGACGGATGTTGTGGTTGAAACCCATCTGCCCGCTTATAGCTTCCGCGGATTTTTTGAGCACCAGATGCGCTGGGCCCGCAGCACGCGCGATTCCCGCCGCCTCGGCTACGTTGGCCTGCTTCTCACCTTTGGGCTGCCCTGGGCGATCTTTTCGGTCCTGCTTGCGCCGTTTAGCTGGTGGTCTTGGGCAACACTCGCTGCGGCTGCCGCTTTGCGCGTGGCGGTGGCAATCAAGGTGGGAATCGGCGTGGTGCATGATCGAGCTGTTTGGCGGCATCTGTGGCTGGTGCCAATCAGAGACCTGGTGGCTTTCGCCGTGTGGTTTGCCAGCTTTGCTGATCACACAGTCCACTGGCGCGGCGAAGTCTTCATTCTTGAAAATGGAAAGATTCGTCCGGCACATCCGCGCGCGCCTGAGCATGTCAGCGCGGCAAAGCCTGATCGGGACAAGGTTTCGGTCCATTCGTAAGCAGCAGCTTGCCGCCCCACTTCGCCAGCACACAAGCTTTGTCCTGGACCACATAGCCAGGCAGATGCTCTTTCTGCGGACACTCTTCAGCCGATTTGCGATCTGGGCTAGCTTTGCCGTCAGTAAGCAGAAAAACAAGCTTTTCGCTGTGCCACAGCTTTTCAAAAGACGCATCGATGTCAAAGATCGGGGGCGCATCCGGGAACTTTGATCCGTACCAGATATTGTTGCAGCGTCCATTCAATATCCGGATCTGATGTCGCGTGTAGTAATTCACGCTGGAAGCAGCTTCATAGTCGCCATTGTCTTCAATGATTGCACCTGGTTTCCAATTGGATTCAATGGCATCTGCCAGCACCTTCGACGTAAGTACCGGCGAGAAAATTACCAGCCCCTGATGGGTCGCATACAGTAGCACCACAGTCATCGTCGTCAGCGCCATGTTGGCCGCGAACGCTCTACTTCTTTGCCGCAAAATCAGATTCAGGATCGTGCCAAGGGCAAAAGCAATCCCGGTTGCCAGCAGTGGGACCTTGAAAGCTCCCATCGCTTGCGGCGTGAGATCAAGGAAATGCCCAAATGAGAGTGCGTAATCCTGTGGGTTTTGTTTCAGCAGTTCGGCGATGTCATATTTTGGCGGCGGAGTTTTCGCTTGCCATGCCAGCGTTACACAGACCACACATACTGCCACTCCCACCACTACCAGCACTATCGATGAAATTCTTCCGCTGCGTCGCTCAGAACTGTTCTTCTCAGAAGCCGACTCTCGCGCCAACCATCCACCCAGCAGCAGCGCTACTCCGGGCAAGCCGGGCAGCACGTAATATTCCTGTCGGCTGGAAAAGCTGAAGAACAGCAAAATCATCAGCGGCCACAGGGCGAAAATCAGCGTTGCGCGTTGCCGCTCGCTCAGGCCGCCGCGGAACGCAGTCAACTTAGCCGGAACTTGTTTTATCGCCTGCACCATGAATGCCGTCCAGGGCATCAGCCAGACCAGCATCAGCCCCCAGAACAGCCAGAGCGGGACCGTGTCGTAATCAGCAGGAAAGCGCTTTTTCAGGAAGCGCAGAAAATGTTCGTTGACAAAGTAAAACCAGAAAAATCCTCTGGCTTCGCCCTGTGCCGGATTGCGCAAGCCAGCCAGCAAATGCCAGGGTGCTGCAATCGCCAGAAAAACCAGAAAGCTTGAAAACAGGCGCAGCCGCAGCAGGTGCCTGAGGTTTTTTGTGAGCAGCAAATAAATGAAGATCGTTCCAATGGGAAAAACAAGGCCAATCAACCCTTTGGTCAGGACATTCAGCGCCATCGTCGCGGCCAGTCCCCAGCAGACAAGAAGAGATGGCTGCTCGCCTCGATCACTCTGTTCGAGCGACTCCAGAAAAAAATCAAATCCCATGGCCAGCCACAGCGCTACCAGCATTTCCGGGATCATGAACCGCGTATAGATAAACGGCCCAAATCCTGTGGCCAGCGCCAATGCCGCGTAAAGGCCGCCTTCATCGCCATAAAATCTGCGCCCGATTCGATAAACCACCAGCAGCAGCGCCAGCATGCCCAGCGCGATCGGCAGGCGTGCTGACCAGTCATGCACGCCAAAGACTTTGTAGCTCGCGGCCACGCACCAGTACATGAGAGGCGCTTTTTCCAGATAGCGAAAGCCATCATTTATTTTCAGCGTGACCCAGTCGTTGTGCTCCACCATCTCGCGCGCAGCTTCGGCGTGCACCGTGTCGGCATCGTCCATCAAAGGCGGCTGAAAAAGACTGCCAAGATAGATCACGGCCCAGGCCAGCACAATCAAAGAGACAAAAAGCTTGTGCCGCTTCGCGGAAGAATAGGGTGCAAGCAGGTCAGATGAAGACGCCGGCGAAATTTGCGTAGGCATGAGCTTTGTCATTATATGTGGCGATTTACCAGGAGTTGAGTCCTGCGGAATAAACCCTCTTCGAACTTACATGCAGCACCCTCCTTTCCACACTCCCGCTCCGTCGATATGCCGTCCCGAGCCGAGCACCGCGCACAATCTACAGATTCAACTCAGCCAGGCGAGGGATCGGCTCCGCTGCTCATTAGGGCAAAAATGGCGCCCGGACAATTTTCCAAACCCGCACACTTGCAAATTCTGTAACGAACGGCGTTGACATCGCACTACTGGCTTGCCGATCTCTTTTTCCCCATGTATGCTCTCGGCCAAATTTGCAGCATGAACGGAGGGGTACTGCAATGAGCAACCGCTTTACTCGTCGCAGATTTTTAGTTACAGCAGGCGCTACTGCCTCGACTGTACTGGGCTCTTCACTCTTTAACCTGGAATCAGTTTGGGCCGCGCCATATATTCGCCGAAATCTCGGTGGGATGAGCGCCAGCGATCCGGTTCTGGTCTCGTACCGCAAGGCCATCAAGGCCATGAAACTGTTGCCGGATTCCAATCCTTTGAGCTGGGCTTATCAGGCTGCCATCCATGGTGTTCCCGGACCGTCGCTGCATACGTCGTGGAACACCTGTGAACATGGCACGCCTTATTTCTGGTCATGGCATCGCATGTATCTTTATTGGTTTGAAAAAATCATACGCAAGATGTCTGGTGACAACGGTTGGGCTTTGCCTTACTGGGATTACATTTCACCATCGCAACGATCTCTGCCTGTTCCGTTTCGCGATCCCAGCAGCGAACTTTATCTGGCTAATCGGGGTCCGGGATGGAATGCGGGAACAGCTTCCTATCTTGCCTCGCATGTAGACCCCACTTCCGGGAACAGCTTTGTGGATTATTTTTCTGGTCAAACCGGCCTGGAAAGTAATCCTCATGACAATGTTCACGTGGATATGGGCGGGGCCATGGGAAATCCCAGCACAGCTGCTCCGGATCCGGTGTTTTATGTGCATCACTCTAACATTGACCGGCTGTGGAACCTTTGGCTGGCACAAGGCGGTGGACGCACCGATCCGCTTTCGACACCATCATGGAAAAACAAGGCCTACACGTTCTTTGATGAAAACGGTAATGCCGTGAACATGACTACGTGTGACATCCTGCGGGCGGCGCAGCAGCTCAATTACACTTATGAAAGTGAGCCCGCTCAGGTGAATATTTATTGCATCCCTCGTATCCGCATTCCCATTTACTACTTGATTCCCATCATCCTGATTCACTGGCCTGGTCCTCCGGTGGAACTGAATGAGCGCGAGACTGCGGTGGAGATCAATATCAAAGAATTCCAGCAGCGCCTTGCTCCGCTGGCTGAGGGCAGGAATAAAGGTGAATTCCTGGTTCTTGAACTCGACAATGTTGAGGCGGCCAAAACCCCGGGCGTGGTCTGGGAGGTCTATTTAGGATTGCCGCCCAATGCCGCGCCAAATGCGGAAAGCCCGTTCTTCTTGGGGACCATGACATTGTTCAGCGCCGGTGTACGGGAACATGCGCATGAAGGTTTCAGGCCTGCGAAATTTACCTTCCGCGCCAACAGGGCCATTCTGGCCGCGCTCAAATCTCGTCAGGACCAACTGCGGCTGTTGTTTGTTCCCAGCGGCCCACTCATCGATGGCAAACCAACGCATCCCAAAGTGCAATCGCCCGTGCGGATTGGAACAGTGAATATATCTGTGGCCAGTGAAAAGGAGGAGCCGCCCAAGATTCAGGAATCGCCTGAGAGAGCTAAATAAAATCACTTCAATCAACGTAAGCACCCGGGCCGGTGGCAAAAATAACTGCTGCCGGCCCAGTCTTGTTTTCAGCTTGCCTCAGATCGTCGCCCATTAGAATAGAATTTCTTATGACGCCCTGCTGTGTTGCTGAGGTTCCCCGTTGACTCAATCCCTGGAAGCCTATCCACGTCTCAAGGTTCCTGTAAGTCAGGAATTTCCGCGTTCTCGGGCTGACCTCCTCGCTGCCGATTTGCGCTCAACCATCGCCGGCGAGGTCCGCTTTGACGATGGCACGCGTGCCCTCTATGCCGTCGATGGATCGAATTATCGCCAGGTGCCTATCGGCGTTGTCATTCCAAAAACAACTGAAGAGGTCATTCAGACCGTTGCCATAGCGAAGAAGCATGGCGCGCCATTGCTTCCGCGTGGCGGCGGCACCAGCCTCTCAGGACAATCCTGCAACGTTGCGGTGATCGTTGATTTTTCCAAATACCTGAACCAGATCATTGAGATCAATCCCGCTGAAAAATATGCCTGGGTGCAGCCGGGCTGCGTGCTGGATAAGCTGCGCAACCGCGCCAATGAATTCAATCTCACCTTCGGCCCTGATCCGTCCACGCATGAGTACTGCAATCTCGGCGGGATGATCGGCAACAATTCCTGCGGCGTGCATTCCGTAATGGCTGGCCGCACCGTGGACAACGTCCTGGAACTCGACATCCTTACCTATGACGGCGAGCGCATGCGTGTTGGCCCCACTTCAGACGCAGAGTTTGAACAGATCATTCGCGCTGGTGGCCGTCGCGGGGAGATTTATTCGCGCCTGCGCGCCCTGCGCGATCAATATGCTGATCTCATCCGCAATCGCTACCCCAACATCCCGCGCCGTGTTTCCGGCTACAGTCTCGACGAGCTTCTTTCCGCAGCGCGGATTCAACGTCGCCAAATCGCTCGTCGGCGCGGAAGGCACTTGCGTAATAACGCTCGCCGCCAAAGTCCGGCTGGTGGACTGGCCCAAGAAACGTACAACGCTGGTTCTTGGCTACAAAGACGTTTACGCCGCAGCCGACAACGTTCCGGAAGTTTGCAAGGCCGAGGCCGATCGGCCTGGAAGGCATGGATGACGTTCTGATTTCGAACATGAAGAAGAAGAACCTTCATCCCAAAAGCATTGCCATGCTGCCGGAAGGTAAAGGCTGGCTGCTGTGCGAGTTCGGCGGAGAGACCAAGGAAGAATCGAATGCCAAGGCGCGCGCCCTGATGGAGCAGCTAAGCCGTCAGCCCGATCCGCCCAACATGAAGCTCTTTATCGATGAGCAGGAAACGCTTCTCGTATGGAAGGCCCGCGAGTCCGGCCTGGGTGCAACGTCGCAGGTGCCGGGAGAACCGGAGGCGTGGGAAGGCTGGGAAGATGCTGCTGTGTCGCCGGAAAAACTTGGTGAGTATCTGCGTGCGCTGCATCGGCTGCTGGCGAAATACGGGTACCATTGCGCGCTCTATGGCCACTTTGGCGATGCCTGCGTTCACATGCGCATTGACTTTGATCTGGTCACAGAAAAAGGCATCAAGGATTTCCGTGCTTTTGTGGAAGAAGCCGCAGACATGGTTGTTGCCATGGGCGGATCGCTTTCCGGCGAGCACGGTGACGGCCAGGCCCGCGGTGAGCTTCTGGTCAGAATGTTTGGGCCGGAATTGATGGAGGCCTTCCGCGAGTTCAAGCGCATATGGGACCCCGCCTGGAAAATGAATCCGGGCAAAAAGATTGATGCCAATCCGCTCGACGAAAATCTTCGTCTCGGCGCCGGCTATCGACCAGCGCCGGTCAAGACATATTTTTCTTTCCCGGAAGATCACGGGCATTTTCCTGAGACCACGTTGCGCTGCGTCGGCGTGAGCAAGTGCCGCAAAGATGACGGTGGCACCATGTGCCCCAGTTACATGGCCACCCGCGAAGAAAAGCATTCCACCCGCGGACGCGCGCGACTGCTCTTTGAAATGCTGCGCGGTGAAACCCTCAAAGACGGCTGGAAGAATGAGTATCTGAAAGACGCGCTCGATCTTTGTCTTGCCTGCAAGGCCTGCAAAAGCGAGTGTCCCATCAACGTGGACATGGCCACCTACAAAGCGGAATTTCTGGCGCACTACTATGAAGGCCGCTCGCGTCCCCGCGCCGCTTACTCCATGGGACTGATCCAGCGCTGGGCCGGAATGGCGCGCATCGCTCCGTGGCTGGTGAATTTTCTGGGCCGCGCACCGCTGACATCGCAGTTGACGAAATGGCTCGGCGGAATCTCGCAAAAGCGCAACATGCCTGCCTTTGCCGCAGAGACGTTTACTACTTGGTTCAGCAAACGCGAGGTTAGAAATCAAGGCCGTCCACCGGTCATTCTCTGGCCGGATACATTCAGCAACAACTTCCATCCTGAGATCGCCAAGGCAGCGGTGGAAGTTCTTGAACATGCGGGCTATCAGGTAAGGATTCCGCAACAGTCACTCTGCTGCGGTCGCCCGTTGTATGACTTCGGCATGCTCGACCAGGCCAAAGCCACGCTGGAGCTGACATTGCTTGCTTTGCATAGCGATATCGAAGCCGGAACGCCAATCATCGGCCTGGAACCAAGCTGCATCTCCGTCTTTCGCGATGAGATGACCAATCTGCTGGGCAAAAATGTTGAAGCCCAGAAGCTCAAAAGCCAGACGTATCTCCTCAGCGAATTCTTGATCAACCATGCCGACTATCGCCCGCCGCAGCTCAAGCGCAAGGCCATCGTCCATGCGCATTGCCATCACAAGTCGGTGCTTAAATTTGATTCTGAATCAGAATTGCTGAAACGAACCGGGCTCGACTTCCACGTTCTAGATTCCGGCTGCTGCGGCATGGCGGGATCGTTTGGCTTTGAAGCCGAAAAATACGACGTCTCAGTGAAGATCGGCGAGCGCGTTTTGCTGCCCGCCGTGCGCGCTGCCGCCGCGGACACGCTCATCATCACAGATGGCTTCAGTTGTTACCAGCAGATTGAAGGCCTCACCGGACGCAAGGCCTTGCACATCACTGAGGTATTGCAGATGGCTCTTTCTGAAATCCCGAACCCGCCCTTGAAACCTGCTGCCCATTACTCCGAAGAGTTAATAAGCGGGTGAGGGAGCCCTATTGCCAACAGAAATCTTCGGGTTATTGCGTTCACCTAGAAAATCTCGTGGCCGTAGGGTTTCCTCGCGTCGCTCGGAACTTCGGAAAAAGCTGATGGATGGCCGCTGGCTGATGCGCCTGACGCCGGAGTGGTCTCGATGCCGGGCAGAGTCACTTATGCCGGCTCTTCCATCTGGTTGTAGCGGCGCGCCGCTCGCCTGCCCAGCGCCGTTAACGGTGATCGTGTCACCGTCGACTGGCTTTCATGTCCAGCCTTTTTCTCCGTAGCTCCAGAGGCATCGGGTAACAGCCGGTTCACCTGCGCCAGCACTTCTTGCGTCAGTCCCGGCGCAACGCCATGAAGTTCCGCCATCAACTTCGCCTGCCAGCCGATCACCAGCTCCGCGCGGTTGGCGCAAGTCGCGTTCACAATTTTTCCCGCTGCGCGCCGCGCTGAAATGGAAGCCAGCGGATTCGTGCCGCTCACGGCGAACCATCCAAACTCAGCTGCGTGTTTGCCTTTGAACTGCGCATTCAGGTGCGACCCCGTGCGCATGAGTCCCGGAATGACGGTGAGCACGTGAATGCCAAACCGCTTCAGCTCGGCGTGCAGTCCCTCAGAGAAGCCGGTCACGGCGAACTTGGCACAGCCATAGGGAATCAGGTGAGGAACGCTCACCTTGCCTCCGATCGAGGCAATGTTTACAACTTTTCCTGTCCCACGTGCCAGCATCTGCGGCAAGAGGGCCAACGTGGGATGGACGGTTCCCCAGAACATCACATCCATCGCTTCCTGAAAGTCTTTCAACTCCTGTGAAAGGATCGGGCCTACGGAAATCACGCCCGCATTGTTCACCAGCACGTCAATGCCGCCCATGTGGCGGGTTACGGAGCTGATCAGCTTGTCCACTTCCTCCGGCTTGCTCACGTCACACGGGACTGCACAAACCACAGCGCCCAGCTCTTCCAGTTGCTGCCGCGCGCGTGCCAGTTCCTGCTCATCGCGGGCGCAGATTGCGACCTTCGCTCCAAATTGCGCGAACTCTTCCGCCAGTGCCAAACCCAGTCCGCGCGACCCGCCGGTAATCAGCACCGTCTGCCCACGCAACTCACGCAGGCGATGCTCGCGGAACCTCCGCAAACCGTGGCGCACAGCCATAACTGTTCCTATGCCCGCTGCCGCGCCGGCCATGAGGGTGCCAGCGGCTGCGCTGCCAATGATAACTTTTGTCCGATTTTTCATTGCTTTGTCCTATCCGGCCCTTCAGCTTGCAATCTCAAATTCGGTTTCCGGCGCCAGCTCGGGAACGCTGATCCTGAGTTTTTCTCCCAGGGCAAGAAAGCGCTCCTGCCACTGGCGCGATGCTGGATCGTCTCTGCCTGCGATCCCGGGAAAGACTTTATCCAGAATGGAGTAATAAATATTCTGTGCATGCCAGCAATCCACCGAGAAAGGCATCATGGGATAAAGGCTGGTGAGCACGTTGGCGCGTTCAAGCGTTTCGCTGTCCAGCGGGTTCTGCTGCAAGCGCTGCAGTATTCGGGTCAGGCTGTTGCCGGCCGCATATCGGACTCCGGCTTCATCCACCTGCACACCTTCCCGCTTCACCATTTCCATGAGCATGGCAATCCGGACAAAATCCACTGGCTCGGTTTCAAAGGTGTGTTTGAGATCGTTGTTGAGAACAAATTCAGCGGTAAAGCGCAAAACGTCTGGAACGGGCTGGCCCATCTCTTTCAGGAAGCGCATCAGCGATCCATGCTTCTCGTAAATTTCATGGTAGCTGGCCTCGGCATCTCGCAGCGTGCTGGACAGAATAATGTCCAGAATCCTCTTTTGCTCGTCTTTGAACAGGGCCTGGAATGAGTACTGCATGCCGTCAAAGTGATCGTCCAGCAGGCGCAGCAATTCGCCAAAGTCGCCGCAGGAAAAAGCAGCCATGCTCTCAGCCACCAGCATTTCGTAATCTTCTTTATCTCCGAGCTCCCGCACACCTGCGTGTAGCACCTGATCGCCCAGATACACCGCGACAAACCTCAAGTCGCGCGATTCGCGCGTAATCCGCGACGTTACGCGAGAAATGCCCAGCGCCAGCCTGGCGGTTCCAGCTTCGGCATGGCGATAATCCAGCCCTTTCACCGTATAGCAATACTGCGGGACGACGTGATCGCCATTAAACATTGAGCTGATGGCAAAATGCGCTCCCACTTTGCATAGATCCACGAATGCAGGCGCAACCCAGCGGTTGTAGATTGATGCGCCGTCGCCCAGTTCCGGCAGATTGCTTTTGGCCAGGGCAAGCCGCCGCAGAAATTCCGGCTCTGCATCCACGTTGCCGGTCTCGCGCGCCAGTTGGATCACACGTCCGGCGTACTGCAACACCTGCATGGTTTCAATTCCGCTTAGCTCGTCAAAAAACCAGCCGCAGCTGGTGTACATGAGCATTGCGTGCCGCTGCATTTCCAGCAGCTTGAGAGTGTCAACGGTTTCAGCAGGCTTTAGCTGTTGGCGGGAATGCTTTTCAAAAAACAGCCACAGTGAATCCGGCGAGCGATCCAGCACAACATCTATATAGTCATTGCGGGCGGCCCAGGGATCGTGCAGCAGGTCACCTGCCCTGCTCTCAAACACATCGGCAACGCAATCGCGCAGGTAATCCAAAGCTTCACGCAGCGGCCCACGCCATTGCTGGTTCCACCCGGCGCGACCGGAATTGCAGCCGCAATCGCTGCGCCAGCGCTCCACGCCGTGGGCACAACTCCACGATGTATTTTCAATGATCTGCACTTCGTGCCTCGGCGGATACATTTCCAGGAACTCGCCGTAATTCGTAAGCCGCATGGTGGGATCGGCTTCAATCCTGTCTAACGCATATGCCAGCGCCATATCGCCATGGCGATGGTGGTGGCCGTACGTCTCCCCGTCAGTGGCAATGTGCATGAGTTGTGGCCAGTCGCGACGGTCAGAGAAGCCGCTTTTCAATCGATTGGCAAACTCCTCACCGCTGTTGAGGAGTTGTTCAAAGGCCACCGCGCGGGAAATCGGCCCGTCATAAAAGAAGAGGTTAATTCTTTTTCCTGAAGGCAGCTTCGCCAGATAGGCGCGTGTCGGATCGATGCGAGCGCCGCTCACGTCTTTCCAGCTGCGTCCGCCGATCTTGCGTACCCTACCTGCCTGATGCGGTGCCAGAATGGTGAATTGAACGCCCTGTTCAGCCAAAGTTTCCAGCGTTTCCACATCGACTGCGGCTTCTGCCAGCCACATGCCTTCCGGCGTCCGTCCAAAGCGGCGCTCAAAATCGCAGATGCCCCAGATGATCTGTGTAGTTTTGTCGCGCGCGTTCGCCAGCGGCAGGATCATGTGGTTGTAAGCCTGTGCCAGCGCCGATCCATGCCCGGAGAATCTTTCCTGGCTTTTCCGGTCCGATTCAATGATGGACTCGTATGTCTCAGGAGCATTGCCTTCCAGCCAGGAAAGCAGCGTAGGGCCAAAGTTGGAGCTGATGCGGGAATAGTTGTTTACGATCCGCCGGATGTATCCGGCTTCGTCGAGGATGCGCGAGGCGCCGTTGGGCGCGTAGCACTCGGCGGTGACGCGCTCATTCCAGTCATGGTAAGGATAGGCGGAATCCTGGCGTTCCACTGCCTCCAGCCAGGGATTTTCCCGTGGTGGCTGGTAGAAGTGCGCGTGGATGCAGATACAGCGTTCCATCAGAAGAGGGGCGGCCAGAACCGGCGGAAAAACACTACTCCCCGTCCTTGAGATGAGGATCAGTTGATTTATGGTGCCTGTCCGGCCCAAAATTTAAAGACTACTGGACAAACGTTCTCGGAATGGCCGTCCAGTCTCCCACCCCAAGAAAAAAGTTCTCTATTGGTACACCAATAGTCGTAAACAGGTCTTTGTATAAATCTGATGTTTGAAACTGAGCTACAGAAATGCCGCCACTTGCGCTGAGGTAATAGCTGTAGCTATATAACGTGTATAAGGGTGGGACATCTGGTTCAGTTGACCATACTTGTATGGAAAAGAAGAACGGCATCAACAATTGATACATCCACACATGGTCCATCGCGGAGAAGGGTGCTTTGGCAGTGTTGAGCAGAGAGACAGACAGCGCCCATTCATTT
The DNA here is from genome assembly GCA_963732195.1 of Terriglobia bacterium. Lineage (GTDB taxonomy): Bacteria > Acidobacteriota > Terriglobia > Terriglobales > Acidobacteriaceae > Angelobacter. The sequence goes on from CAVSYO010000003.1 coordinate 198,366, forward strand.
TGGCTGAGTCCGATGAGAATGTTCAGCTTGACCGGGTCGCCCAGATAGGAACTGAGATCTAGCCCCTGGGAAACGTATGTCTGGCTGAACAAATTATTGATCTCCTGCTCTATATCCTCAAAGGCATAGGACTTCTGTTGCGTAGGGTTGTAGCCAGCAGCGGACCCCGCCATGGAAGCGACCATGGACATGGCGACGCCAAAACCCGCCGCTGCGGCTGCGGCTTCTGGAAAGATGAGGCCTCCGGCGGCTGCTAGGCCCCAGATTGCCGCCACCCCGACTTGTCCAAACCAGTAACCCACAGCAGACTCTGGTGGATGCTGCGCCAAGGTTTGAATGTTTAGCTTGACTGTCGTTAAGTCGCTTGTCTGAAATGTGTTCAACGCAGCGGCCAAATTGCTGATTGCGTCATACATGTTGTAAACCGTATCAACAGCATTGCACTCAGCAGAGATTGTGCCCACAACGGCATTCCAGTTTGCGCTCCAGGAGGGATTCGTGTTCTGTAATTGCTCTAGGGCGAAAGCATAGGTCTGGAACTTGCCTTTATCCGCAGCATTTGTATAGCAACTGCGGGCGTCAATATTTGATGGGTTTGGCTGCTCCGGGTCAGGAAATAGGGTGCTGATGTATTGATAAATGGCCAGTTGGTTTCCGGTAAATGGGGTGAAAGTAGTGGCCGGAGCGTTGGCCACAAATGCGGGTGACCAGGCCTGTACTGGTAAAGTTGCGCTTGAACCAACGGTAAGCTCCGTTCCATTCCAGATGATTGCTCCCAGGGTAAGTGCTGACCCTTGATTGGAAAGCGCAAATAATGTTGGTGAAGCGGAATCCGATGGGGCCGCGCCGTAATAAGTATCATTGGCGTTCACGGGCCATCCGTTATTGGGAAGCAGGAATTGACCGGACCATTCACAGGAAAAGTTGCCGTTGTAGTTCAGCAGCGCGACTTTCGATGAATCGGATGAATAGGCATAAATTTGGCCGGGTTTGCCTCCACTGCCATTTAAGCAGAAGTATTTGTCGTTTCCGCCAATGTTCCAAACGAATGGGCCAGTGATTTGCGATGTTACCGCCGGGGCCTGAAACTGCGATTGTCCAGTGTCCCATTTCAACACACCAAGGTAATGAGTGTCAGGATTGTAGATCAGGATTTCTGCGATATCATCTCCGTCCAGATCGGCACACTGGATCTGGTCCGTAGAGCCAAGGCTCCAGCCACCCACGCTATGTTGCTGGGCCGGGAAGGCGGGGAAATCCGACCCATTCCATTGCAATAAAGCGATGTTGGCATCCAAGGGGTTATATACGACAACAGAAGGAGCCGTGCTACTTGCGAAGTTGGCAGTGTAGAACTGGTTGACCGGCGGGCTGGTGGCCATGAGATTCCAGCCATTCAGCGAAGACCCTTGGTGATTCCACCACTGTGAAAACTTGCCCGCGGAATACGACATCATTCCCAGCGCCTGTGTTTCAAAGTTGTAGGCCAGAATGCCCGCTCCGTTCACGGCTGGAATGATGCCTTGCAGATTCGGAATAATGCAATACTGATCTCCGGCTGAAGCCCGCCATGCCAGTTGGCCGACGGGAATAAGACGCTGCGGCTGCACTTGCACCTGGTAGATCGTTTGCAGCTGGTTCGACTGCCACTTCAGCACGCCCCACCACGAGGTGGTCAGGTTGTAAATGAATAACTCGTCAATACCGTCTCCATCAAGATCGGCGGCCGAGATCGCGTCACCCGGTTCTATTCCCCATCCACCCGATCCTTGCGAGGCGGGCACCAATCCTTGCTGCGCCGCCCACACGGTCATCCAGCGAGGAGTAGTGTCATTCCAGATTGGCGTGGTTGTGCCGGGCGTGCTTGGTGGCCAGACGCTCGGGGAGATACCGCTGAGAGTAAAGTCGCTGTATTTGAATTGATAGACAATCGAGAGCTGCTTCAGGTCTCCATCAAGAATGATTAGCTCGTTGATTTTATCGCCATTAATATCCGTCACGATTTTCTGGCTGTTGGGAGTCACTACTGTGGGCATCAGAGTTTGCGGATTCATCGCCATCGTTTTCTCTCCAATATTCTCCGGACGGTATCAATGAAACATGGAAAACACACAAGCCATTCCGTTGGGGAATGATTTTCAAATCCACCTGGCCGCCCGATGATCTAATCATTCGGCAAACAAATATACACCCCTTGTGGATTTCCACCCGTGCCGGGTTCTGATCGCAATGTGGCAATGGCTTTTTTGGGGTGTCTTCAGCAGAGCGCAGGCTTGGGGTCGGAATGGTCGATCCCAACAGCGTGAACCTGGTGAAGTACATCAACGGGCGAGTCGGGCTGCGCAATGATGCGCCAGTCGGCTCGATGGCTTTCATCCGTTACAACGTCCTGCGCGGTGCGCGACCTGGCCGCCGATCTTACAAGCATCGAGTACCGCGTTTTTGCCACTCGTTTTCTGGATGATGGCGCAGGTCACGTTTTTCTCCCGCTAAATCAACTCAAATGGTGCCTGCCAGACGGGTAAATTGGGATGAAATTCAAAAAGAGGCTCGATTCTAAAAGGAGTTAAAATATGTTCAGAGAACCATGACCCGCGAAGAACATGAACAGCTGTATGCGTTGGTGCAGAACCCGCCGCCGGGCAGCAAAATGGAAGCTGCCAAGATGTATGGCGTGGATCTGACGCTAAATTTACACAGCTTGACGCGCACCCCGGCCGAGCGGGTTCGCGAAATGGAAGCCGCATTGAAATTCGCGGAGGAGCTGCGTCGAGCGGGGGCTCACCTTGATCGATGATCGATTTTGAGTCTACTCTCAAGATGCTTTCGGAGCGCGGCGTTAACTTCGTCGTGATTGGCGGCTATGCCGCGACCCTTCATGGTTCAGCGTACCTCACACGAGACCTCGACATCTGTTACGAGCGCACGCCGGAAAACATGGAGCGGTTGGTGTCCGCGCTCAGCCCTTATCGTCCGCGCCTGCGCGGCGCTCCTGAAGGGCTGCCTTTTGTTTTTGACACTCAAACGCTTTCCAATGGCATGAATTTCACTCTTGCAACTGATTTGGGCGACATCGATTTGCTTGGTCACGTGTCCGGTCTGGGAGAGTTCCCGGCTGTCGCGCTCGACGCCATTTCCATGCCGCTGTTCGGCGGCGAGTATCGAGTGGCTTCTCTCGATTCCCTCATCCGTTCGAAAAGGGCCGCGGGCAGGAACAAAGACCTGAATGTCCTGCCGGAGCTGGAGGCGCTAAAAGAAATGCATGCGCCAAAAGAACACACGGAGCCGCCGCAGGACTGACCGCACAATCGGCCATCGGTCTGGGCCGGCGCTGCTCGGTCTGCGATTGTGCCCGCTACTCAGCCCAGACCAGAAAAATTTCGGTAATGTAAGAGCGGAAGCTTCACCGTTCAAAACGAAAAACAAACGTGAGGATAAAGAGGAGCTGATTTTTTTGAACGCAAAAATATTTTTTTTCGCATTTGTTCGACAGAGGGTAGCTGAAATACTCAACTCTTGTTTATAATCATCCGTTTTCGTCAGTGATCTTGATCACCGATGAATGTGAGGCTGCCGGTTCGCGTCAGAGTTACCCAGCGCGACGGTCTTCGGACAAAAACTTTATTCAATGGCACAGATCTTTCACCGCAGTGCAAATACTCTGGCTCGCGCCAGCATCCTGGGAGTAGTACTCCTGCTCTCGGCTGTAGGCGCGGCGCTCATGAAGTTTCAGCGCTCTCCCTACGTCACGGCGCAGCATATTGCGCCAGAACAGCCAGTGCCGTTCAGCCATCAGCACCATGCTGCCGGCCTGGGGCTGGATTGCCGCTATTGTCACACCTCGGTGGAGGATTCAAGCTTTGCCGGAATTCCTCCCACCAAGACCTGCATGAACTGCCACGCGCAGATATGGACCAACGCTCCCATGCTCGAGCCGGTGCGCTATAGCTTCTCCAGCGGCCAGTCATTGCAGTGGACGCGCGTGCACGACCTGCCGGATTTTGTGTATTTCAATCACAGCATTCACATCAACAAGGGCGTGGGCTGTTACAGCTGCCACGGCCAGGTGGATGCGATGCCACTGATGTATGAGGAAAACACGCTGCAGATGGAGTGGTGTCTGGACTGCCATCGCCAGCCGGAGAAGTTCCTGCGGCCCAAGAATCAAGTTTTCAACATGAAGTATCAACAGCCCACTGCGGAAGCGCCGGTTGAAGTGATGATTGGCGGCAAGAAAGAATCGTTTACTGACCAGTTGGTGCTCGGCACGGCTTTGCGGAAGGAATATCACCTGCGCACGGAGCAGGACATAACCAGTTGCTCCACCTGCCACCGATAGGGTGGAAACAAATGGAAACGAATGTCTAATAACAGCGATATAAAACCCAATCTGATTTCTGCCAGCGAGATCAAGCCGGCCAGCCTGGAGCTGGAAACCGTGCGCAAAAAGCTGGCCGATGCCAAAGGGCCAAAGTACTGGCGTACTTTGGAGGAGCTTGCGGACCAGGAAGCGTTTGGTGAACTGCTGGAGCGCGAGTTTCCGCGCCAAGCCTCGGAATGGGTCGATCCCGTCTCGCGGCGCGGCTTTCTCAAGCTGGCCGGAGCGTCCATGGCCCTGGCCGGGCTGGCCGGCTGCACTCGGCAGCCGCTGGAACAGATCCTGCCTTATGTTCGGCAGCCGGAACAGCTGATTCCCGGCAAGCCAATTTTCTATGCCACCGCCATGCCGTTCCACGGTCATGCGCTGCCGCTGCTGGTAGAAACACACGAATTTCGTCCGACCAAGATTGAAGGCAATCCGCTGCATGCGGCCAGCGTGGGCGCTACAGACCTGTTTGCCCAGGCCTCAATCCTTAACCTTTATGATCCTGACCGATCCACAACGCTGACCTATATGGGCGAGCTGCGCTCATGGGGCGACTTTGCCTCGGCGGTGAACAGCAAGATCAATGAGAAGGACGGCCTCAAGGCGAAGCAGGGTGCGGGGCTGCGCTTCCTTACCGGGGCTATCAGTTCGCCGACGTTTGGCTGGCAGATGAAGGCTGTACAGCAGGCCTTCCCGCAGTCAAAGTGGCACCGTTGGGACCCTGTCAATCGCGACAACATGCGTGCCGGCTCCAAGCTGGCCCTTGGCGGATATTACGATCCGGTTTACAAGTTTGAAAACGCGGCTATCGTGCTCTCGCTGGACGCCGACTTCCTTTCCGGCGCGTGGTTCCCCGGATTTGTGCGCTATGCGCGCGACTTCATGCACGGACGTAAGCTGGAAAATAGCGACCAGATGAACCGCCTGTACGTGGCGGAGAGCGCGCCTTCCACCACCGGCGCCAAGGCCGACCATCGACTGGTTCTGCGTCCCTCAGAAGTAGAGACTGTTGCGCGCGCGCTGGCGGCAAAAGTTGGTGCGGGCGGATCGGCAGGCAATCTTACTCCTGAGCAGCAGAAGTTTGTTGGTGCCGTGGCTGCCGATCTGACAGAGCACAAAGGCAAATGTCTGGTGGTTCCGGGCGAATTTCAGTCTCCAGCTGTCTATGCGCTGGCGCAAGCCATGAACAGCTCGCTCGGCAATGTTGGCCAGACGGTTACGTACATTGATCCGGTAGAAGTGGATGCCGTGGAGCACGGGCAGTCCATCAAAGAACTGATTGCGGACATGAACGCCGGCAAGGTCGATACACTCGTAATTATCGGCGGCAACCCTGTCTATAACGCGCCCGTGGACCTGGACTTTGTGAGCGCCGTGGAGAAAGTCAAGCTCCGCATACAGTTCTCCAATTATAAGAACGAAACCACCGACTACATGCACTGGCATGTGCCGGAAGCGCATTATCTGGAAGCCTGGAGCGATGCGCGCTCTTATGACGGCACCGCGAGCGTAATCCAGCCCATGATCATGCCGCTTTATGACGGCAAAAATCTCCATGAAGTGCTTGCCATGTTCACGGACCAGCCAGGGACTTCTTCGCACGATCTGGTGCAGACTTACTGGAAATCGCAGCACCCAACGGGTGACTTCGAAGCTTTCTGGCGGACATCAGTCCATGACGGCTTTGTCGCCAACACCGCGTCGCCCGCGAAGCAGCTCAGCGCTAAAGCTGGATCTCTACCGGCTCCTGCCGCGGCTGCCAGCGAGATTGAAGTCTCGTTCCGTCCTGATCCCACGATTTATGACGGCAGCTTTATCAACAATGCATGGCTGCAGGAAACGCCCAAACCGCTGAGCCGCAACACGTGGGACAACGTTGCCATGATCAGCCCCAAGATGGCCCGCGACTGGAAACTGGACCAGCTTGGCGACCAGAATGATCACCAGTCGGATGCGCAGCGAATTATCGAAATCGTTTTCCCGGATGGCCGGCAAAGTAGAAGCTCCATACTGGCCGCAGCCCGGTCATCCTGATAATGCGGTAACGCTTTTCCTGGGCTATGGCCAATCCAAGACTGGCCGCGTGGGCACTGGCACCGGTTACAACGCTTACAAAGTCCGTCCCAGCAGCACGCAGTACATCGCCAGGCGGCGCCAAGATCAACGTTACAAACCGCTTTTGGGATATCGCGGTCACTCAGGGCCACTTCAGCATGGACGATCGCGAGCCGGTCAAGGTGGCGACACTGGAAGAATTTATCCAGAACAAGAACTTCGCGCATGAGCATCCGGAAGAAGAGCCGAAAGACAACGGCGACAAGCAGGAATCGCTCTACCCCAATTACAAGACGCAAAGAAAACTTCTATGAGAAATACGCCTGGGGCATGTCGATTGACCTGAATTCCTGTGTTGGCTGTCAGGCTTGTGCAGTGGCCTGCCAGGCGGAGAACAATATCTCCGTTGTCGGCAAAGAACAGGTGCAGCGTGGCCGTGAAATGCAGTGGATCCGCATCGACTCGTATTACGAAGGCGATCCGGCCAATCCCAGCGTCTACTTCCAGCCGGTGCCATGTATGCAATGCGAAGACGCGCCCTGCGAACCGGTTTGTCCGGTAGGCGCAACCACGCATTCGACAGAAGGCCTGAATGACATGGTCTATAACCGCTGCGTGGGCACGCGGTATTGTTCCAACAACTGTCCGTATAAAGTCCGGCGGTTTAACTTCTTCCTCTTTGCTGACTATGACACGCCCAGCCTGAAACTTGGCCGCAACCCAGATGTCACAGTCCGCAGCCGCGGCGTGATGGAAAAATGCACCTACTGCGTGCAACGCATTACCCAGGCCCGCATCGCTTCAGAAAAAGAAGATCGCGACGTACGGGATGGCGAAATCAAGACGGCCTGCGAGCAGGTTTGTCCCACCGGGGCAATTACATTCGGCGACATCAATAACAAAAACAGTGCGGTGGCAAAGTTAAAGAGCAGTCCACGCAAATATCAACTTCTGGCGGAATTGAATACGCGCCCGCGCACCACGTATGTGGCGGCGGTGCGAAACCCCAATCCTAAACTAACGTCTGGCACGGAGAAGGCATAACAGATGGCAGCACCAGACATTCTGCCGCCTAAAGGTGTAAGGCCGCCCATCATTGGGCCCGGCCAGACCTTCGGCACCATAACGGACCGCATTGCCGGGATTGTGCTCACCAAGCACACCCCGATCTTCTGGGTAGCGATTGTGGCTATTTCCCTGGCGATCTTTGGCATGCTGCAAACCGCGGTTGGCTACTTGCTTGTGAAAGGCGTGGGCATATGGGGCATCACCATCCCCATCGGATGGGGCTTCGCCATTGTGAACTTTGTGTGGTGGATCGGTATCGGCCACGCGGGCACGCTGATCTCCGCCATTCTTCTGTTGTTCAAGCAGACCTGGCGTACTTCGATCAACCGCTTTGCTGAGGCTATGACGATTTTTGCCGTCATGCAGGCCGGCTTGTTCCCGCTGATTCACACCGGACGTCCCTGGCTGGCAGCTTACTGGCTGTTTCCTATTCCGCTCACTATGGGCGTTTGGCCGCAGTTCCGCAGTCCGCTGATCTGGGACGTGTTCGCAGTCTCCACTTACTTCACGGCATCATTCCTGTTCTGGGGCATTGGACTCATCCCTGACTTTGCTACGCTGCGCGACTCAGCCAAGACCCTGGTTGTCCGCCGCATCTATGGCATGCTGGCGATGGGCTGGCGCGGATCGGCCAAGCACTGGAACCGTTACGAAACCGCCTACATGCTTTTGGCCGGTCTCTGCACCCCGCTGGTGCTCTCAGTGCATAGCGTGGTGTCACTGGACTTCGCGGTGTCGGTCGTGCCCGGATGGCACACTACATTCTTCCCGCCATACTTCGTCGCGGGAGCCATTTATTCCGGCTTCGCCATGGTGCTGATGCTGGCGATCCCGTTCCGCTATCTCTATGGCATGCAGGATTTCATCACGCTGCGCCATCTTCAGAATTGCGGCAAATTGATGCTGGCAACAGGCCAGATTGTGGCCTATTCCTACGGGATGGAAATGTTTATCGGCTGGTACAGCCAGGATAAGTACGAACTGGCCATGGTGAATAACCGGCTGCACGGGCCGTACTCGCACTATTACTACATGCTCATCCTGTGCAACATCCTGATTCCACAATCGCTCTGGCTAAATAAGGTCCGTTCGACGCCGTGGATCTTGTTTCTGGTTTCCGTAGTGGTGAATACCGGCATGTGGCTTGAGCGGTTCGTGATTGTGGTAATGAGCCTCCAGCGCGATTACATCCCCAGCTCGTGGGGCATGTACTGGTTCACGAAATGGGACATGATGATTTTCGTCGGGACCATGGGGTTCTTTACCTTGCTCTTCTTTATCTTTATCCGGCTCATGCCGGCAATTTCCATCTTTGAAATGCGGACGCTGATTCCGCAGGCGAAGGTGAAAGAATAATGACAGCTGGACCTATTTATGGACTGATGGCGGAATTTGAAACGCCCACGGAACTGGTGGAAGCGGCCAAGGGCGCTTATGCTGCCGGCTACCGCAAAATGGATACATACACTCCCTATCCTCTGGAGGAAGCTGCAGAAGCCATTGGCGCGCACCACAACCGCGTTTCATTGGTTGTGCTGGTGGGCGCCATGCTGGGCATGATTGGCGGATATTCTCTGGAATACTGGGTCTCTGCGGTTTCCTATCCGATTAACGTCGGCGGCAAGCCGTTCCATTCCTGGCCGGCATTTATTCCCGTAACGTTTGAATGCGCGGTGCTGGGCGCGTGTCTGGCGGCAGTATTTGGCATGCTGGCATTGAATGGCCTGCCGCAGCCGTATCATCCGGTGTTTAACTCGCCGAACTTTGTGCGTGCCAGCCGTGACCGCTTCTTCCTGTGCATCGAATCTCAGGACCCCCGGTTCAGCCCGTCTGACACAAGGAAATTGCTGGAAAGCTTCAAGCCTGAAGAGATCACGGAGGTGCCGTATTAATTGTCCGGCACAAATCCGCGTTGCATGGCTGCTGTTTGCGGCGGCAGGGATGGCCGTTCTTGCCGGCTGCCGGCAGGACATGCATAACCAGCCCAAGTTTATTCCACTGCGTTCCAGCGAGTTCTATTCTGATCGCAGATCGGCGCGCTATCCCGTACCCGGAACCATCCCGCAGTTGGATGACAAGAACGTGGACAAGGAACAGTTGGATCCCAACAGCTACTTCCTCACCGGCAAGCATGGCAATACCTATGGCAACGAGCTTCCTGGGGGCACGGATTCGCAAACAGTTGCTGCAACGCTGGCGCGGGGCCAGGAGCGCTACAACATTTATTGCCAGCCTTGCCATTCGCAGTTGGGCGATGGAAACGGCATGATTGTGCAGCGCGGCTACAAACGTCCGCCGTCTTTCCACGTGCAGCGGCTCAAGAACGCGCCGCTCGGCTGGTTTTATGATGTCATCAGCAACGGTTTTGGCGGCATGCCGGACTACGCTGCGCAAGTGAAACCCGCTGACCGCTGGGCAATCGCCGCTTATATTCGCGCATTGCAGTTAAGCCAAAGCGCACAAGAGAGTGATGTGGCGACCGCCGATCGAGATAAATTAACTAAGCCGACAGAGGAAGGGATCAGAATTCCAGATACATCTCTCATTTCGCCCGCAGTAACGACACCAGTGACGCAGGTACCTGACACGACGCCAAAGGGGAACAAACGATGAGCCACACAGTGGTCCGCATTGCTCCTCAAGATTTTGCGCCGCCCGCAGTTATTGACCGCATGCGCTCACGCTCGCTCGTTGTCGGCGTGGTCTTCAGCGTTCTGGCATTGGGGCTCACGCTCGGGCTCAGCCAGTGGGATTTATTCCTGCGCTCCTGGCTGTTCGCATTTATGTTCTGGCTGGGGCTCACCACCGGCTCTCTCGTGTTGCTCATGCTGCAATACGCCAGCGGCGGCAACTGGGGCCGCCTGGGACGCAGAATCTGGGAAGCAGGCGCAAGCAATTGGTGGCTGATGTTCCTGTTCTGGCTCCCGATAGCCATCGGGATGAAGCGCCTCTATGTCTGGGCCACGGTGCCTAAGGACCCCGCGCAGTTGGCCAAATTCATGGCGCACTATGGCGCGGACAAGATCCACTATTACCTGAACACCCCGTTCTTCCTTGTCCGTGGAGTGCTCTACTTTGCCGGATGGGCGATTCTCTACTACTTCCTTAAACGCTGGTCGATCCGCGAAGAAGCAGGGATCACCACTCCGGCCCAGTTTGTCTCTATCCAGAATCTAAGCGGCTTCGGAATCGTATTTTATGCCGCCACGATCACCTTTGCCTCCATCGACTGGACCATGTCGCTGTATCCGGAATGGTGGTCAACGGTTTGGGGCATGCTGTTCATGGTCGGCCAGGTGCTCACGGCCTTCTGCTTTACTATCTGGCTGTTCACGCGTCTTTCCGAGATTGAGCCGATCTCGCGTATTTTCAAGATCGATTACCTGCATGACTTTGGCAAGCTCATGTTTACCTTCGTCGTGCTGTGGGCCTACCTCTCGTTCTCGCAATGGCTGATTATCTGGTCGGGCAACATGCTCTCAGAAATCCGCTGGTACATCATGCGGCTGCAGAATGGCTGGCAATATTTCGGGACGCTCCTGATCTTCGTCCATTTTGTTTTTCCCTTCGCGCTGCTGCTCTCGCGCAACAACAAGCGCAGCCGGAAACGGATTGTCGCTATTTCATTCCTGGTATTGTTCATGCGGCTGGTGGACCTCTTCTGGCAGACGGCCCCGAATTTTTATCCCGGCACGGAAGCGGGGCTCAACAATTTCCACTTGCTGGATGCGGCCATGTACGTGATCTGCCCCATCGCAATGGGCGGAATCTGGCTGTTCTTCTTTTATCTGCGGCTGAGCAAGCGTTCGCTCATGCCGGTAAATGACCCTGGTTTTGTCCAGATGCTGGAATCGAAACATGGATAAAGATAAATTTGAAACTCAATCCGGCGGCCACATCAAGGAAGGCCATCAGGAAAGCGACGTAAGCGTTAAGGGCATCGTCTGGTCCGGTGTGATCCTGGCTGCTGGCGGCTTGCTGTCGTTCCTGCTAGTACTAGGGATGATCAAATGGATACTGGAACCTTGGGAAAAAAGCTCTGAAGCCAAGCTAACGCCCATGGAGCAGCAACTCCATGACGAGCGCGAACAGCCAAAAGAAGGTCTAGGCAAAGTTGTGCCCACCCATGAAGGCGAGATCAAGCCTGCTCCTGACTGGTATGGACGCGGTAAGATAGAAGATCATCTGAGCCGCACGATTAAAGCTCCTCGCCTGCAGTATGACGATGAGCATGACATGCAGATCTTCCGCGGATCAGAAGAGCAGTGGCTCGGTTCCACAGGCAAGTCGCCCGATGGAAGCATTCATATTCCCGTCAGCCGCGCCATGGAAATCCTGGCGCAGCGCGGTTTACCGCAAGTGAGCGGGCCATTTCAGCCCGCAAACGTGGGAGCGCCCAGCGCTGCTTATCCCTCAGGAGCCGCCGAAGGCGGCCAATCTCCGCGCAGCACTCCCGCTGGAGGAGTAAAGAAGTGAAGTACGGCAGTACAATTCGGAAGGCGTTGGTAGCCATTGCGTTGGCAGCCTGCGCTTCGGTTTCAGCGTGGTCTCAGGCGGCGCCCAAGCTTCAACCGGGCGACTCTGTGTCCAACACGAAGCCTTCGATTCTCGACCAGGTTGGCCTCGATCAGCGCCTGAACCAGCAAGTCCCGCTTGATCTGGCTTTCAACGATGAAAATGGCCAGGCAATCCGATTGCAGCAGTATTTCGGACAAAAGCCGGTTATTTTGATGCTGGTTTACTACCAGTGTCCAATGCTGTGTACGCAGGTATTGAGCGGATTTACCGGCGCGATGCTTGGAATCCGCAAGTTCGACATTGGCCGTGAGTTCAATGTCGTTACGGTAAGCATTGATCCCCGTGACAAGCCGGCAGACGCTGCCGCAACAAAGGATCGATACATCAAGCGCTATCGCCGCGCAGGCGCCGCTGAAGGCTGGCATTTCCTGACTGGCAAAAAAGACCAGATCGACGCGCTGGCACAGGCCGTAGGCTTCCGTTACGCCTGGGACCCGGAGATCCAGCAATACGCGCATGCGAGCGGTATTATGCTGCTCACGCCGCAGGGCCGCGTCGCCCAGTACTATTACGGAATTGAATACGCCCCGCGCGATATACAGCTCGGGCTGGTCGAAGCGTCAAAAGGCAAGATCGGGAGCGTAGTGGACCAGGTCCTTCTCTATTGCTACCACTATGATCCCCGGCAAGGCCGGTATGGCGCCGCAATTTTCAATGTTTTGCGTTTGAGCGCCCTCGCCACGGTTCTGGCGCTGGGTGGATTCATGTTGGTCATGTTTCGCCGTGATTCGCTTGCTGCCCGTAAGGGCGGCTTAACCAGGACAGCCGAATAGATGCAACTGAACTTTCCCATTTTTCCGGAGCAGGCCTCAAGCATGGCGGGGCAGGTGGACGCGCTCTACCTGTTCCTGGTGCTGATCACTACTTTTTTCTCCCTGCTCATCGCCATTCTGATCCTCTTCTTCGCCATTAAATACCGGAGGACGCCGGAACGGCAGGCGGAACAGATCCACGGCTCCACCCTGCTGGAGATCGTGTGGACGGTAATTCCGCTCGGCATCTCGATGGTCATTTTCGTCTGGGGTGCGGTCATTTATTACCACATGGAACGCTCGCCCTCAAACCCGCTGGAAATTTACGGTGTGGGCAAGCAGTGGATGTGGAAGTTCCAGCACCCCGGCGGCCAGCGTGAAATCAATACGCTGCACGTGCCCATTGGACGCGACGTAAAAGTCACCCTGATTTCACAGGACGTGATTCACAGCTTTTTTGTTCCGGCATTCCGCGTCAAGCAGGACGTGCTGCCGAACCGCTACGTCTTTACCTGGTTCAAAGCCACGCAGCCGGGGACTTACCACCTGTTCTGCTCGCAATACTGCGGCACCAAGCATTCAGGTATGGTGGGCCAGGTGGTTGTAATGACGCCCGATGATTATTCCACTTGGCTGGCCAGCGGCAAAGCTGAAGGTTCACTGGCTTCACTGGGTGAAAAGGCGTTCCAGCAATACGGATGCACCACATGCCACCGGCCCGACTCAGGCGCGCGCGGCCCGAACCTTCAAGGCCTTTATGGCCGTCCTGTCCGCCTGGTCGACAACCGCGTGGTGCTGGCAGACGACAATTACATTCGCGAATCGATTCTGGAGCCGAACGCTAAAGTGGTTTCCGGCTTCCAGTCCATCATGCCAACGTTCCGCGGCGTGGTGAGTGAAGACGAAATTATCGCGATTACCGAATACCTCAAGCATCTGGCGCCGCAGGAAGCCAATCCGCTGAACAACCGCACATCGCCAACGGAAATCCGTGACAGTGAAGTGCCGAACATTCAGCAGCAAAACCAGCAGCAACCGGCGCAGCAAACCCCGCAGGGAACGAGGCCTGTGAATCCATCTGGGAAGAAACCATGAGTACCGCAACAGCGATCGTTAAACCAGTGATGCCCGAAAAGCATTTTCTGAACGACAATTACGGAATCAGATCGTGGCTGCTCACGAAAGACCATAAGCGGATCGCGATCCTGTACCTGTTTTCCATCACGGTCTTTTTCCTTGTCGGTGGTCTCTTTGCGTCTCTGATCCGGCTGCACCTGCTCACGCCGAACGGCGAATTGTTTGAGGCTGATACTTACAACAAACTGTTCACTATGCACGGCGTGAACATGGTGTTCTTCTTCCTGATTCCATCGGTGCCCGCGGTGCTGGGCAATTTTCTGGTGCCGATTATGGTTGGCACCAAAGACCTGGCCTTCCCCAAGATCAATCTGCTGAGCTGGTATCTTTACATGGCCGGCGGCATATTCTCCATGGCTGCCATGGTCTCCGGTGGAGTGGATTCCGGATGGACCTTCTATGCCCCGCTCAGCTCTGGCTATTTGAAGACACACGTGATCATGCTGGCTGTCGGCGTGATCATCGCAGGTTTTTCATCGATTTTTACCGGCCTGAACTTTATCGTTACAGTACACCGCATGCGCGCTCCGGGCATGACATGGGGCAGGCTGCCGCTTTTTGTGTGGTCAAACTATGCAGCCAGCCTGATCATGATTCTGGGAACGCCGGTGATCGCGATCACCTTGATTCTGCTGGCGCTGGAACGCGGCTTCCACATCGGCATCTTCGATCCCAAACTGGGCGGCGACCCGGTGCTGTTCCAGCACATGTTCTGGTTTTACTCGCATCCTGCTGTTTACATCATGATTCTTCCCGGCATGGGAGTAATCAGCGAAATCGTCCCTTGTTTTTCCCGCAAGCGCATTTTCGGATACTCTTTCGTCGCGTTCTCCAGTATCGCAATCGCGGTCTTCGGCTTTGTCGTGTGGGCGCACCACATGTTCGTGGCCGGCATCTCGGTTTATTCGGCGCTGGTGTTCTCGCTGTTGAGCTACGCGGTGGCTATCCCTTCGGCTGTGAAGGTCTTCAACTGGACCGCCACCATGTATAAGGGCTCAATCGAGATGAGTACCCCGATGCTCTACGCCATGGCGTTTATCGGGCTGTTTACCATCGGCGGATTGACGGGACTTTTTCTGGCCGCGCTCGGGTTGGATATCCATATTCACGATACCTACTTTGTCATCGCGCACTTCCATTATGTGATGGTAGGCGGCATGGTTACGGCTTATCTGGGAGGACTACATTTCTGGTGGCCTAAAATTACGGGAAAGATGTACCCTGAAGCGCCGGCAAAGCTGGCCGCGCTGATCACGTTTATCGGATTCAACCTTACGTTCTTCCCGCAGTTTCTTCTTGGATACATGGGCATGCCGCGCCGTTATTGGGCATATCCGCCTGAATTCCAGGTGCTCAACGTGCTTTCCAGCGCGGGCGCTTCAGTGCTGGCGGTGGGCTTCCTTTTGCCGTTGCTGTATTTTGCATGGTCTCTGAAGTACGGCGAAGTGGCCGGCGATAACCCGTGGCAGGCAACAGGACTTGAATGGGAAACCACTTCACCGCCGCCCACGCATAACTTCCATGAGATTCCTATAGTCACACAAGACCCCTATGCTTATGGAGAAGCAAAAGGTGGGGAGGCTACCCTTGTCCACTAGCCAGACAACGTCCACTAGCCAGACAACCACTACCGAGCATCATCCGGCGCTGGCGCACCAGTTTGACAGCATGGAGCAGCAGCAGGAAGCCTCCACCTTTGGCATGTGGGTATTCCTGCTCACGGAAATCATGATGTTCGGCGGACTGTTTACCGCCTACCTGATTTATCGCCTCAAGTACTATCCGGCGTTTCGTCGCCGGCAGTACCAGCATCAGCGTTTCCTGGGGATTCGCCAACACGCTCGTGCTGATCGGCAGCAGCTTCACCATGGCCATGGCGGTCTGGGCGGCGCAAAAAGGTTACCGCAAGTCGCAGGTCTGGTTCCTGATTGGAACCATGATCCTGGGTGCGGCATTCTTGGGTGTAAAAGCCAAGGAGTATTACGACAAGTGGGACGAGTGCCATATTCCGGGGCATATCATTGGTAAGGGCTTTAATGCTTGGGGCGGATGCAGCATCACGGACAAAAGCCTGGGTAACATCGCTGAGGAAATCCGCGATCCGAAAGCGCACGGCAATCCAAACGTTCCTGAAGTTGCGGCTGAGCAAACAGCAAAGCAGACGGAAATCTTCTTTTCCTTCTATTTCGCCATGACAGGCCTGCACGCTTTCCACATGGTGATCGGCCTGGGACTATTAGCATGGCTCCTACTGCGCGCAAAAAGCGGAGAGTTTGGTCCCTCCTATTACACGCCGATAGAGCTGGGCGGCCTGTATTGGCACTTCGTCGATATCGTGTGGATTTTCCTTTTCCCCTTGCTGTACTTGATTAGCCGGCACCAACACGGAGTTTAAGGAGCTTTTGAGAATAGAACATGTCTGAGCCAACACATTCGCACCCCACTCCTGGACTTTACTTGGTCATCCTGCTTGCCCTGGTGGTTGGCACTTGCCTTACCTGGGGCATCGCTTTTAAAGACTTGGGTGTCTGGAACCCCGTGGTGGCATTGACGATTGCCGTCGTCAAAGCGGTCCTGGTTATTCTTTTCTTCATGCACGTTCACTACAGCAGCAAGCTCACCAAGTTGACAATCTCCGCCGGTTTTTTCTGGCTGATGATCATGATCACCATGAGCCTGAGCGATTATCTGACGCGGACATTCCTGCCGCAGTAGTATTTCAAGAATTAACCACAAAGGACACGAAGGATCACAAAGGGAGTTTTGCCTTTAAGGCGGCTGAGCTCTTCCTTGGTGTTCCTTCGTGTCCTTTGTGGTTAACGGTTCTACTTCGTTAGAATCTCTTCCAGAAAATCCAGCGCACGCGGATCATTCATCTGTCCCAGCCAGAAGATGGCTTGCTTGCGCACAACGGGGTTCTTGTTGGTTTTGGCCACGTTGATCAGGCGCTGGCACCGCATCGGCGTCGTGCATCTGGCTCAGCGCAAACACCGCTTTTTTCTTCACTTCTGTTTCAGGATCGTTTTCGATTGCGTCAGTAATCTGCTCCGCAGCCTTCTTGCTGCCTTTCTGCGCCAGCCAGAAGATTGCCTGCCCACGGACACGCGGACTTGAATCATACCGCGCCATGCCGATCAAATCCTTGAGCGCTTCCGGCTCTTTGCTCTGGGAAAAGGCAAAGGTGCCTTTTTCTCGCACGCGATCGTCGGCATCGTCGCGGACATACTTGCGCAAAAGTTCCACGCCTTTTTTGCCGCGCTCCACGCCCAGCCAGAACGCGACGTTTTCTCGCAGAGAAGGCCGTTGTCCTGGTTGAATCATGCTTTCCAGCGTTGCGTCAGCCGCAGGCGTGTCATGCAGCGCGATGGCCATCACCGCCTGGCGCCCGGGATCTTTGTTGCGAGTGCGTTCTTCCGAATCGTCAGTTGTAGCCATGCCCGCCAGAAGTTCCACGCTCTGCTCCGGCTTTACGTCTTCCAGCCAATAGAGAGGAAGATTGGCGAAGTCGAGCGCGCAGTCAGCGCTGTAAGCCGCGGATCTTGCTGATCTGTTTTCCTGACTGCCCGCAAGAAGATAAACGCATACGGCAACGGCTCAGGTGGCGAGCAATTTGAGCTAGTGCCATTGAACGAGCTGCCTTTTTCAGACTCCATGCGGCAGCCCATGCAGCAGCCGGCGGAATTCTGGAACTGGTCGACCGAGTCAAAGCAGCACATGGTCCGCTCTTTGGCCGCGGTCGGGATGCGGTATCCAATCCAGAGCGGCGCGGTCTGCTTCTGCACCAAACCGTCCACCGTTGCCTTGAGCCCCGCCGATGCGGAAAGTTCCTGCACCTTTGCATTTGAAATCTTTGGCTTTGGCGCAGCCTCCTGTGCCGTCACGATCGCGGCGCAGCAAACCATCAAATTGCGATTGCGTTTCTTTGCCAGCGTTTCACGGCGTGCTCCTTTACTTGTTGAGGATTTCCATCATGTAATCGCTGATTTCCGGCGAACTCATCAGCGACATTTTTTCGATCAGCGACCTCTTGAGCTGTGGGTTAGTCTCTTTTTTGGCCAGATGCGACCATCTCTTTCCCAGCGCCGTGTAGAAACAACGCATTGATAACCTTCTTTTTTGTTGCGACATCGGCCTGGGAGTTATAGACCTTGGTCAAGGCGGCCAGGCTTTCGTCGCCGCCGACTAGACCAAGCGTATTGATGGCCTTGTCCAAGACAGCGGGGTCCTTCTCTGTCTGGACAATCTCTGCCAGCTCATGAGAACAGCCGCACAGCAGCATGGCGCCCACAGCCTCTTTGCGGGTTTCAACGTCAGGAGAGTTCTTGTAAAAGTCGAGCAGTTCTGCGCGGCCTCCCATCATGCCCAGGTAGCGAATCGCTTCGCGGCGAAGCTCCGGATTTTTCTCCGTCTTCGCCAGTGCCGCAACGTCATCTTTGCAGCCGCACATGAGCCAGGCCTGGAACACGGTTTTCTTTACGCTCACGTCGGCCGACGAGTTGTATATCTCTTTCAGCACCGCGCGATTGCGCGGATTAGCGTTCATGCCAATATTGCGGATGGCGCGTTTTTGCAGATCGGGCTGGTTGTTGGCTTTGGCCAACGTCATCAGAATTTGCTGTGCTTTATCTGAGTTGCTCTGAGCAAGCACGAACAACGCTCTTTCCTTGAGCTTCGGCGGGTAATTTCCTGTGATGATTTTTTCCAGAAGAGGAACGGCCTTCTCCGGATCGGAATTCATCAGGGACTGGATTGCCAGCAGTTTCAACTCTTCATCAGAGATGTTGTCTGGATTGCTGACGCCGCGAGTTTCCTGCTCCAGTGCGCCGGCATCACGCAGCCAGTTGCTTTTGGGATAGCTCTTGCGCAGCTCGCCGATGGCCGTTAGCGCCTGGGCCTTGTTGCCGGCCTTGTTCAACGAGTACGCCTTCCAGTACATTGCGCCGTCAGCCTTGCGGCCACGGATCTTTATCACCTCATCGAATTGCTTGATGGCGTCATCGTACTCGCCGTTATCCAGCGCGTTTTTCGCGGATTGATAAAGCTCGTCTTCGTGCGCGTTGGCTCTTCTCCGCGGTTTGCGGGTCCAGCAGTGAAGCCGAGGGGACCTGCTGCGCGGCAGCGGCGGAAGCCAGTCCGAAGGAAACAACTATGTTTAGAAAAAGGATTACAAATAGCTTGCGATTTATCATTGGTTATAGCCTCTGGTTTACGCTGCCGCCGGAAAGCTCCGGACGGCGCACTCTTGAATTCACTTCAGACCCAACTACACGTACTTTGAACAAAAGTCCTTCAGACTGGATGGTGTGGCGCACCTGCTCTAAATCTCCGGGCGAAACTTCTGCTGGACCGTTGGCGATCTCCGCCAGCACGCGGCCCAACTGATCGAGCAAGCGCGCAACCTGCGGATCGCCGGCCTGCTGTGAGCTCACGCGATAGAGGTGATTGCTATCCAGCAGCTCGCGGGCCTCTGCCTGTTCATTGGAAAAATTGATCGGGCCCTTCGTGTCTGCATTCATGATTTCGACCAGAAGCATCTGTGAGCGCTCCAGGTGATCGCCGACGGCCACTAAAACCACACGCTGCGGATTGACCTGAGAAGGCGGTTGTTGCGCAACCTGCTGGCCAGGACGCGGCCAGAAACGCCCGGCTAGAAATGCTGCGGCAAGCAACACGACCATTGCGCCGGCTAGCGCCCATTTTTGCTGCGCGCCGAAGAGCCGCCGCAGAAAGTTACCTTTTTCCGGGAGCCGATCGCGGAGGTTAAGCCATGTCTTTTCCTCAAAGCCTGCCGCAGGCTCAGGAACTTCAAGCGGCTCGATCTGCTTCAGCATCGCTTGCACGCGCACAAACTCAGCGCGGCAGTCTGGGCAGGCGGCCAGGTGGCGTTCTACTTCCGATGCTTCTTCGGCGTCGCCGTAATAATGCAATACGATTTGTTCTTCGCTGAGATGGTTCATTTCACCGCACTCCCACCCCACCGCGGAGAACGCGCTGGGGATCCCGGACCGGCATACGGCTCAAGTTGCTGCCTGAGTTTCTGCACGGCGCGGAACACGCTGTTCTTGGCGGCGCTGACCTTCAGGTTCAGCGTCTGGCTGATCTCTTCAATCGAGCGCCCTTCCATGTGGCGCATGGTGAAAGGCCACGCGCTCCGCCGGCGTAAGCAGCCCCAGCGCTCCGGCGATCTTTTGCTTCATCTCTGCGCTGAGCAGAAGACGGTCAGGTCCAGGAGTGGAAGTGGGTAACTGCACCTGATTGCTTTCTTCGGCGTCAGGCTGGTCAACGATCTGATAAGTATCTTTCGTCTGCATATGCGTTTTTCTCGCGCTCAGGAAGTCAAGCGTGCGGTTTACCGCGATCCGGTAGAGCCATGTGCTGAAGTTGGCGCGAAGCTCAAAACGCTCCAGGCTCTTATAGGCCCGCAGGAAAGTTTCCTGCACAAGTTCTTCAGTGTCCTGCTGGTTTCCGGTCATGCGGTAAATCACGCGAAAGATGCTGCGTGAATGGCGCTCCACCAGGACACGAAAAGCGTCTCTGTCGCCGGCCAGGACCTGCGCCACTACGGCTGCATCTGTAACTTCCATTCGATTAACTTAGACCGGAATTGAGGGAAGCGGTTAGGTTTTTCTCGTAATCCCGAGGCACAGCGAGGGGAACCGCTAGGCGAGTCGCAGAGTACCAATAAGGTCCCTGAAGGTTACGACACAAAACGGGCTCAGATGGCAAAACAATGATTTTTATCCGAAGAGACTCTTCTGTCTTCGGGCTAGGGATCCCTCGCTGGCGCTCGGGATTTCCGAAAAAGCAGTTCCACTCTGACGCGACTCTCAAGCACCGTGCTCTCATCAAAGTGCCGTGCCCAGCACCTGAAGCCCAATAGGCAGTCCTGACTTGGGTCTGGCCGCAGGGAACGCTAATTCCCGGAATTCCCGCCAGATCGGCGGTGACGGTGTAGATATCGGCGAGATACATTGCAAGAGGATCGTCTGATTTTTCTCCGATTTTGAAAGCAGCAGTTGGAGCGGTGGGTGTGACAATGGCGTCAACCTGTTGGAAAGCCTGTTCGAAGTCGCGCGTCAGCAGCGTGCGCACGCGTTGCGCTTTCAGATAGTAAGCATCGTAATATCCGGAACTGAGCGCGTAAGTCCCGAGCATGATGCGGCGTTTTACCTCGGCGCCAAACGCTTCGTCGCGGCTTTTGCGATACATCTCAGACAAAGTGCGCGCGCCTTTGGCGCGATAGCCGTAACGCACGCCATCATAACGGGCCAGGTTGGCGGAGGCTTCAGCCGTTGCGATTACATAATAGGTTGGAATCGCGTAAGCCGTGTGCGGCAGAGAAATGGGAATGATCTGGCACCCGGCAGACTGCAGTTTTGCGATGCCTGCTTCAACAGCTGCACGAACTTCAGCGTCTAGGCCATCACCGAAATATTCTTTGGGCACACCGATCTTCAATCCGTTCACGGGCTTCGCCAAATCGGCTTCATAGTCAGGAACCGGCACGTCAGCGGACGTTGAGTCCAGCGGGTCACGACCAGCGATCACGCCAAGGAGAATCGCAGCGTCTTTCACTGTCTTGGTCAGCGGGCCAATGTGATCGAGCGACGAAGCAAATGCGATCAGTCCGTAGCGCGAGACGCGGCCGTAGGTCGGCATGAGCCCTACTACTCCGCAGAAAGATGCCGGCTGGCGGATGGAGCCGCCCGTGTCAGATCCCAGTGTGGCGACGGCGGTGCCAGCGGCAACGGCAGCAGCCGATCCTCCACTGGAACCGCCAGGAACGCGTGACTTATCGCGCGGATTGCGCACCGGTCCATACGCGGAGTTCTCATTCGACGAGCCCATGGCAAACTCATCGCAATTCATCTTGCCCAGCACGATCGCGCCTGCAGCCTCCAGCCGGGTAACTGCCGTGCAGTCATAAGGCGGTATAAAATTATCCAGAATTTTTGAGCCTGCTGTGGTGCGAATGCCCTTGGTTACCATCACATCTTTGATCCCGATGGGAACGCCCGCCAGCGGCGGGAGTGGATCACCGGCGTTCACCAAGCGATCGATGCGTTCCGCCTGCTGCAGGCCACGGTCTTCACATAAGGTCAAGTAGGCGTGGATTTCTGGATCTTCAGCCTTGATCTTCTGATAGAAGTTCTTCGTCAGGTCTGCGGCAGTGAACTGCTTCTGTGAAATTGCCGAGCGAGTGGATTCGATGGTGAGGGAATTGATATCCAAGGCTATCTCTCTATCACCTTGGGAACTTTAAAGAATTCGCCGTCTGTTACCGGAGCGTTCTGCAATGCCTCTTTGTGGGGCAGGCACGTAACAGGGACGTCGTCGCGCAAGGCAGAGGAAATTTTGCCATCGGCAGACTTCTCCACTTTGCCGAGACCAGCCGAGATCTGCGCCATCGGCGGGACATCCGATGTGTCCAGTTCATTCAGCCGATCAATGTAGTCGAGAATCGAGTTCAAGTCTTTGAGCATGCGCTGGCGTTCCTGGTCTGTGAGCTCCAGGTTGGCCAGGTCGGCAACGTAGGCGACGTCTTTTTCAGTGACTTTCATTGGTAGCACTCAGCGATCAGCACTCAGCATTCAGCCATGAGACGGAGTCGTGGAGGTAACGAAAACCTTTGAAACGCAGAGGAACGGAGGAAACGGAGGGATCTTGGTCTCATTTGAATACGATTCCTCTGTTTACTCCTCTTTCCTCCGAGTTTCCGGATTTTCTAAGCCTATCCACGCTACTTAGGGGCTGACTGCTGATTACTGATTGCTGAATGCTTCACTTTAAACTGCACGTTCTTTACCACCTGCCCCAATAGTCCTTCATAACCACTCAGGTATCTTGGGGCAAAAGACTGGAGTTGATTGCGCCAGCTCACGTCAGAAACTTCCACGGTCAGAGCGCCATCGGCAAAGCTCACAGCTTGTGTGCGGGCGGCCACTTCCTTGCCGCAGACGAGAGGCCAAGCCAGCAGCACTGCTTCTTCAACCGGCCGTGCGCGTAACAGGTCCTGCATGATCTGGCGCAAACCTGTGCGGACGGACTCCATAAATAGCTCCTGGCAAAGTTTTCATTTTAGCAGTTGCGTGTCGATCGAAACTTTTCCCAGCCACGGGTGCGCAATTTGCACTAAGAAGAGCGGTGAACAAACAATTGAGCCCAGGATAACACTGGCGGTCATGACCCGTAGTGCTTTTAAATCCAATGACTTAGCTCTGTTTTCGACCCACCGTTTAATGCTGAGGAGCACCGCTGAACCATTATTTACACCCGTTCACGTAAACCTTGTTAAATAAACAGCCGCCCGAGAATTACTATAATCTCGAAATCAATATCCCTTTTTGTTTCTGTCTCATAGCTTGGAAGAGGGCGCCGGGAGCGGCGCAAGGAGAGGCACAACTAATGCACAAGCCGGTAAAGTATGCAGAGAAAGTCCTGACTTATGGAGCGAAAGGCGCATGGGCTGTTTTTGAAAAAATCAATAGCATTAAACCGCGGCCTTCATTCACGCCAAAGTGGTCAGACAAGCCGATATTGAAGTCGTGGGAAAAGACCAAGCCGCCGCTAGGCTGGCCGCGCTCCACGGACTCTCTGTGTCCCAAGTGCGTTCCGGAAATCCGGCAGCAGATTGTTGACGGCAAATTGCCGCATGAGATCCTGCTCAATGAAAAGGCCGGTGAGATCAAAGCCACCATCGTAGAGCGCGACGGCAAAATCCTGATGGTGAAGGATTGCCCCATCCACGGTCACTTTGAAGATGTAATGGCCGTTGACGTTGAGTTCTTCAAGCATCTTGAAGATGTTTTCCCTGGCCGCGACATCGCGGCGCACAATGACGAAAAGCTGCACAATCACGGCACCAGCACGGTAAAGCACGGTCGCGGATCGGTCTTGACAATCGACCTGACCAATCGCTGCAACATGATGTGCGATCCCTGCTTCATGGACGCGAACCAGGTCGGCTTTGTGCATGAGCTCACGTGGGACGAAATCAAGACGATGCTGGACAACGCGATTTCCATCAAACCGCGTCGCCAGATGTCAGTACAGTTCTCCGGTGGCGAGCCGACTCTGTCTCCGTACTTCCTGGATGCAGTTCGCTACGCCCGCCAGGTTGGTTACAACTCAGTGCAGGCAGCGACCAACGGAATTGAATTCGCAAAATCTCCTGAGTTCTGCCGCCAGGCTGCTGAAGCCGGTCTGCGTTACGCTTATCTGCAGTTTGATGGAATCGGCAACGCGGCGAACTCGCACCGGCAGGTCGGCAACCTGTTTGACGTGAAGCTGCGCGCCATTCACAACCTGCATGAAAACGGCGTCGATATTGTTCCAGTTACCACCATCATCAACGGCATTAACAATGAGCAGGTGGGCCGCATCATTCAGTTTGCCCTGGACAATCCCAAGACGATCAGCTTCCTGAGCTTCCAGCCGGTTTCATTCACTGGCCGCGACGAAGAAATCACTGACGACCGTCGTCAGGCGCAGCGTTACACGCTGAGCCATCTGGCGCACGACGTTAAGAATCAGACCGGACTGGGCGAGCCCAAGCGCGACTGGTTCCCGATCTCATTTATGTCCACCTTCTCTGACTGGGCTGACCTGATCCATGGCCCCAGTGCTGATTGGGGACAACTAAGTTGCGGATGCCACCCGAATTGCGGCGTGGGCATGGCGGTGATGATCGACAAGGAAACCAAAGAAGCGGTTCCGGTGACGGCGTTTCTGAATGGCGACCGCATCGCACAGGACGTGGCCAAAGTGAACGACGCAGGTCGCGGCAGGTTCCTCTCGGTATTCGGCATGGCTCTGGCCCTGGCCCGTAATTACGATCCGTTCCAGGCGCCCAAGCACTTCAAGCTGGTGGATTTGCTGCGCAAGTTCGATAAGACGTTTGGCGCAACCAAGAAAGCAGATACTAAGTACGGCAAAGTGGATGGCGAGCGCACGATTGACGACATCAAGAAGCGCCGCACTGACCGCTGGAACTTCCTGTTCATCGCCGGAATGTGGTTCCAGGACTTGTATAACTATGACTTCCGCCGCACCGAGCAGTGCATTATTCCTTACGCAACGCAGGAAGGCGAAATCAGCTTCTGCGCCTATAACACGGGCGTGGGCTGGCGCAACATTATTGAAAAGATGCACATGACGGCCACGCTCACCAAGTGGTATGAAGAGCACGGCCGACACGAGATCTTTGCCGGTGGCAAGGCGGTGGGCCTAAACCAGAGCGCGCACAAACTCAACTTGAATGAAGAGCACGTGCACGCGGGCCGCAACACCACGCTGGATGATCTTGGCATTGCCAAGACAGCACGTGAGGAAAAGACGCGCGCCCGCGATCAAAAGCTCAAAAAGAGCGCCGAAGACGCACGCATGGAAGCACTTTATCGCGAGCACATCCTGAAAGAACCCAAGCCGGAACCGCAGGGCGGGTTCATTCCGCTGGGTGCTATCGTTCCCGCGGCGCCGAAAGCCGAAGCGAAGCAGGAAAAGAAGGAAGAGGTTTTCGGCGACTAGCAACATTAACCACAAAGGACACGACGAGGCACAAAGGCAAAATTCCTTTGTGCCTTTTTGTTATGCTCTATTGTGAACTCTGATGCATCCTGTCTTGGAGATTAAAAGCCTTCGCCAGCCTTTGTGTTCCTTTGTGTCCTTTGTGGTTGGCGTCAGTATTCTGTTGTCCGGCTGCGCCGGAGAACCCAAGCATCCTACGTGGAAGAACGCTACCGGTGCGGAGCAGAATGAGCGCTTGATGTGGCAATCCATTCAGAGAAAAGACTGGCTCAACGTCCAGAGCCATCTTTCTCCCACGTTTACTGGCGTGATGGCTGATGGTCAAATGTTCGATCGTGCCGGCTGGCTGCAACAATGGCAGAGTGCGCAGATGGGGGAGTTTTCGTTGGGTGAAGTTGAAGTCCATCCTGAAGGCTTAGACATGAAGGTTACTTATATCTTTCACGTTCAGGCATCTATTCCAGGGCTGGCGTCTCCCGAGGGATTTCGCGTAATGTCAATCTGGCAAGACGTCAAAAGCCGCTGGATGCTTTCTGCGACATCTATTACCGCAATCCAAAGCCACTGAGAGGTTACTTAAGTAACCTGGGATTTATCTTAAAGCCAGCCTCAGTCCAATTACCTCCAGATTCTGTCACGTTCCCTTCCATAACCAACTACACCCGTTGCTAAATGGGCCGCCGTGCTATTACGGCCGGCACAGACAGTCTTCTGAGGAAGCATGGTACCTAAGTTACCTTTCCGAAGCTGGCGCGAAGGCTACAATTACGACATCGGGCCTGCCTGCGACGCTCATTGAAAGCGTTTGTTTATGAAATTTGTATTGGAGTTATGTCATTGAAAAATCGTGGGAAACAAAACGATGCAACCCGGAAGAAAGCCGACGAGGCCGGATTCACTTTGGTTGAAGTGACGATGGTCTGTGTGATCATGCTGATCATCGCGGTCATTGCCGTTCCGAATATTATGCGGGCCAATGCGATGTATAAGCTGGATGCAGCGGGCCATTCCCTGGCCAGCCTGTTACAGCAGGCACGCATGCAGGCAGTGAAGCTCAACCAGCCGCAGTATGCACAATACGACACAACGACAGGCGTGGCGTTTGTGAATGACGGGTCAACGGCATCTTACACCGCAGGCAACCCTGACGTTGGGTTGACCGGTGGGCTTGCCTTCTCGAATACGGCGCCTGATCACTCGCAATTAGATACATACGTGGGCTATACCGGCAGCGGTACCCAGCCGGTACTTGGCCCCGGACCAATTGGATTCAACGCTCGAGGTCTTCCCTGCAGCTCTAACGGGAATCCAGCGGTTTGTCCCAGCGCGACCGGGGGCTACGAATGGTTTGTTCAGAACGGAAACAGGGGTTGGGAGGCGATCACGGTGACGCCGGCAGGAAGAATCAAGAGCTGGCGTACGTCAAACCCAGCCGGCGGAAGTTGGCAATAGAGGTGGCGGCATGAAGAGAAAAAAGATGATGAGTCAGCAAAAAACTCAAGGGTTTACTCTGGTGGAACTCACCTTTGCCATGTTCGTACTTGTAATTGGCGTTTTAGGCGGGATGACCATGATCCTGATGGGAATGACCCGGAACAGCTCTAACAGAGTGGATACCACTGCCACGAATGCGGCACAGGCAGTGATGGAAGAGATCGCCGGCGCTCCAGTGAATAACAATGGTCCATTCAATGTGGTCGACTGCGCGGGGCAGACATGGCCGGTTTCAACCGCGCCTGGTGGCGCCTCGGCGCCTGGCGGAGTTATCGACTTCGGATCAGCTATCGTTACCAACTACCAGATGAATTACGCAGTCTGCAGCAACAACAACACAATACAGACTGTGTACGACGTGCGCTGGAGCATTACCGCAGTAGGACCAGGAGGCACGGGCAAGCTTGTGGTTGTGGCGGCGCGACAGCCGTTCATTGCAACGAATAAGACAATAGGTGCTATTACCCCGGTTACACTGCGCACGATTGTGGGGATGTGAGATCACATGAAAATACAAGTTAAGGCACGGCGGCAATCCGGATTTTCACTGGTCGAGCTTTTGATGGTCGTGCTGCTTTTGACGATCGTGGTTGGAGCTCTATTCACGCAGATCGATCGCGCGCAAGTGCGATATCGAGTAGAAGACCAGCGGTTGGACATGACGCAGCAGGAGCGCGAATTTATCGATCAGTTTGTGCGTGACCTGCACCAGGCGGGTTACCCAGCCGCGAGCATGTATGCGGCAGGCGTTGCCGCGCCGAATTCAGTGGCCGGCGGGACCTATGGCCTTATCTCCATTTCTGATAGTGATGTGCAGATGGAAGGCGATACGGATGGCAATGGCAAGGTTGAGTCGGTCGAATACAGCTACGACTCCACCTGCCAATGCATACGCCGAAGTTCTCTTGACAAAGGCAGCGCTGGTACGGCAACAAACTTTACAGAGGTGCAGGGAGTGATTGGCACCAGCCAAAAGATCTTTGCTGCATATGACACCAATGGTAATTCGATTGATCTCAGTTCAGCAGTCACAGATTTCACTACGCTGAAATCCATTAAGAGCGTACGTATTACCTTAACTACACAGGGGATAGGAAAAGACAACGATTCGCGCAAAGACGTTCAGGTTACGATGACCAGCATAGCGCGTCTTGTGAATAACCAAGGAGTAACTCCATGAACCGAAAACCCAAGAACCACCTCAGGCAGCAGCGCGGAATAGCCATGATCGTAGCGCTGCTTGCATTAGTGTTACTGGCGGCCATCGGCATGGCTTTAATGTTCATGGCTGACACTGAAAACAGTGTCAACAACAATTACAAGGATTCTCAAAAAGCATACTTCGCTGCGCGTGCGGGTGCGGAAAATGTCCGCTTGCAACTCGCCGGCAGCGGAAGCCTTAGTGCCCAGGCTCTGGCGTTGAGCATGCCTGGCCAAATGTTGCCAACCAAAGGCATCATTTATGTGCTGAACCCAACTAGCGCCAGTGAGACCATTAGCCCGACCTGGGCCTCCGGAGCGCCGACTACAATCTCCGCCAATCCAAATCTTGATGACGAGCTATGCTGGGAGAAGTACGCGGGTATGGTCACCACTCTAATTCCATCGACGGGCGGTCCGTGCGGTACCAATAATCAGTCGAATCAGCTGCTGCCAACCACCACGACTGCCTTAGCTCCTTTCAATACGGTGACCATGACTGCTGTGCCCGGAGTTAATGGCGGGGCGGATGCATTGCCTTATAAGTGGGTCAGAATTACCAATAAACAGAACTTCATGGGTCCGCTGGGCAAGAATGTGGATGGCACAACGAGCAATAACGGATACCAGGTTTGCTGGGACGGCCAGCATCAGATCCCGATCGCCCCAGGCACCACGTGCGATGTGCTACAACCCACCACCACGCCGGTCTGGGAAGTAACATCGCTCGCGGTTACGCCTCCAATCGGCTTGAATCCTGGTTCGCGCCGAATGGTGCAGATGGAAGTGGCTTTGAATCCCGCAGTGATCCCTCCTGCGCCCATTGCCACACAGGCACCCGTACATCTTCAAGGAAGCTATGTCCTGAACGCGTATGACAGCTGCTCCTGTACATGCACCACTACAGGCAGTGGGAATAACACCACGACAACCTGCGACCAGCCCCACCAGTCCGGTTGCAAAAATACCGCGCATGCGATCTTTACGGAAAACACTGTGGATACTTCGGGAGGAGCGGGTACAACCACCACGTTGTATGGGTCCGATCCCACGGGCAGCGCTTCAGTGCAGAACGTGGATCCGTGGCCAGGCTATCTCAATATCGACAATCTGATTAATCAGTACAGGCCCACTGCGAAACCGGCGAGCTACAGCCCAAGCTGTAATGGCACGCAGAATTTTACAGCAACGCCGCCGTCTTACTTGAATTGTGGTACGCAATCCAACCAGACTTACGGGACATATCCCACCGGCTTGCCAACGGAGCCCACATCTGTCGATTCCGTGACGGAATACATTCCCGGCAGCGTCCAGTTGACTTCTGCCGCAAACGGGTCCGGCATCCTGATTGTGGACGGCGATCTTGATATCAACGGTGGATTGAACTGGTACGGACTGATCCTGGTGCGTGGCAAAGTTTCATTCACTGGTGGCGCCGGAGCCAGCACAAACCTGTATGGCGCCATCCTGGCGGGCGATGACGTGAACGCCACCAATCAACCGCAGAGCGATAATTTCGGCGGCAGCATCAACTTCCAGCTATGACGTGTGCGCTTTGAACACGATTGGGTGGGTCAACACCGCCGCAATTGCTGGCGACGCACGAAATCATGTACTAAGGAGCTTTGGGAAAATGAAGAAGTTGAGTTACGCGACGTTGATTTTTCTGCTGGCGGCGGGCGGCGCATGCGTCGCCCAGTCAGACCAGCCGTCGCTTGGGCGATCTGGCCAAGCAAAACCGCCAGGGAAAAAAGGTAGTCAAGGTCCTCACCAATGACGACGTAGCAACGGTCAGGCCTGAAACGCAGTCACAGAGCAGGAATACAGACAACGCGACTTCGGCTGCGCCCGCCTACATCTGAGGCCGCCTGTAAAAAGCTCCGGAGAAGGCGAAGGATCACAGTAAAAGGCCTCCTCTGTGGCGAAATCCGTTCCGAAAGAACCGCCTGCAAGTGGCCGAGCTGAAGCAGAAGCTTGAACTCCTATAAAGAGGAGCAGGAAGGCTGGAAGCGTACGGCCAAAAAGTACGAAGACCTTTTGGCCACGGAAACCAGTGATTTCCGTCGCCAGATGTATGAGGAAGCACTGCAAGGCGACAGACAGAACGTGGAAATTTTTCAGAACAAGATCGACCAGACGCAGGCCGATCTGGCGAAAGCCGAAAAGTCTTCTTCTCCGAGCCAGTAAGCTAGAATGCAAAATTCCAACAGCCAGCCGTGCGCGGCTGGCTTTTTGCGCCTACGCGAAAATCAGTGGAAGTAACTACGCTACAATCCTTCCAGCATGGCCGCCTCCCCACACAGAAGTGTCTCCGGACTAGATCAAGCCGTGTTTCGCCGGCTCTTGCTTGGCTGGTTCGCGCAATCTCAGCGTAAGCTGCCGTGGCGTGGAGCTACCGATCCCTACCATGTTCTTGTGTCGGAGATCATGTTGCAGCAAACACGCGTGGCGGTGGTGCAAGAGCGCTACACAAAGTTCATCACGCAGTTTCCTTCCGCCGAGCGGCTGTCCAATGCCAGAGAAGCCACTGTGCTTGCGGCCTGGAGCGGTCTGGGATATTACCGCAGAGCCAGGGCGTTACATGGGGCGGCAAAAGAGATCATCCGGCGCGGATCGTTTCCTCGTTCAGTGCCAGATCTGATGGAATTACCGGGAGTCGGACGCTATACGGCGTCTGCTGTCGCCAGCATTGCCTTTAGCGAACCCGTGGCCGTGGTAGATGGAAACGTCAAGCGCGTGATCGATCGCCTGGTAAACCGAAAGACCCAGCCTGCAGATGCCAATACTGAGATTCAGTACTGGGAGGTTGCTGAGCAGCTCTTGGACCGGCAGAGCCCCGGTGATTTCAATCAGGCAATGATGGAACTGGGAGCTCTGGTGTGTCTGCCCGCCCGGCCATTGTGCGATGCGTGCCCAGTCGCAGCCCTGTGCGGCGCTCGTGGGCCCACGGAAAAGGCCGAACGCCCAGCCCGGCGCAAAGCAGAGCTGCATTATGCGATGGCGCGCAGGAACGGCAGCGTTCTTTTGTGCCAGCGGACTAAGAGTAGCTCATTGATGCCGGGAATGTGGGAGCTGCCCGAAATCCAGGCGGTGCAGAAAGAGAGCAAATTGCCTCTGCTGAAGCTGCGCCACTCCATCACCACCACCGACTACACTGTGTTTGTGCACGATGAAAAAAGGAGAAAGCGTCAGGGCGACAGATGGATTCCTCTACGTTCCATTGATCGCCTGCCGCTTACGGGACTAACGCGCAAAATCATTCGAGGGTTAGGCGATGCATAAAATAGTGTTCGCATTCGCAATGATTCTGGCAGCCTTCGCCGGTCAGGGTTGCACTGCGTTTGCTTTCGGAGAAGCGGCACAGCCCACGGCAGCAGCGGAGAAGGCAAATTTCCCGTCCAGCGACTGTTCCATGGAAGCCAAGTCTCTTCCCCAGGGTACAACGCGCGTATACATCGCGCTGACCAATGGCAAAGATGGATCCGGCGCGTCCATGGGCGACGCACGCGACGGCAGCACCGTGACAAGGTTTGACACAATCCTGCGCTGCTACAGCGAGGGCTGCACGGAGCGGCAGAATTCTGGCGCGGCGGTGGCGAGGACGGAAAACCTGATCGTCTGTCTGGGACCAGGAACATTCTGGACCCTGGGAACTTACGATTACCTCATCGCCGTTCCGCATCCGAACCCGGCCGGCTTTACGATCGGGAAGGGATGGAAGATTCACGGCTCGGGAAAAGATGCGACTGTGGTGAAGCTGAGCGACTACCTGCCGATCACAGACCCACAAAATCTTCAGCATATGCCGCTGAACAGTGGCATTGGCCTGGTCTTTGGCACTAATTCAGATGGCGCATCGGGAATTGAGATCTCAGATCTGACGATCGATGGAAATTATCCTGTACTGAAGTCGCGCGCGCGGCAAAACGGCATCAAAGCGCTTACGCTGGATGCGATCCACCTGCGCTCAGACATGGGCGGGCACTGGATTCATGATGTGAATGTAGTGAGTGCCGCAGCGGAGATCGGCGCAATCAATCCGCGGTGGGAAGCATTTCCAGTTTGGATCCTCTCGGTGGACCGCTCCCGGCCGGGTCAGGACCGTGACAACATTATTGAAAACGTCAGCATGAAGCAGTCTGTCTGCCTCGTTTGCACGGCCATCTGCGTTGCGAATGCCATTGCGGAAGTCAGGAACAATCTGGTGGAAGGCGTTCAAATTGGATACGGCGGCTGGGACCTGGCTGGAGGCTCGTTTCACGACAACACGGCCATCAACACTGACTATGGCTTCAACATCGATAGCTTGGTGAACAACGGCGTGACGATCGAGAGAAACAAGATCGTTCATCCGCGACGGTTCGGTTTTGTGGTTGGCGGAGAAGCTACCTTTGCGAACTTCAAGTTTCTGGATAATACCGTACAGATCGACAGATCTGGAGTGATTGGATTTGTCTTGCGCGGGAACGTTACAGGCGCAGTCATTGTGGGCAACAAGGTGCTGGCGGATAATTCTTCAGGCGCGAGCGCTACGGCATTCAAAAATTATCCTGCCACCCGCCAATCCGGGCCGAATCACAATAACATTTATCAATCCAATCAGATAGCGTCTGGAATGTCACTGGTCTTCCAGCCGTCATCGCAAAAGTCGCAGAACTGTTTGTTCGATAATCGAGATGAACGAGGCAATTCACGCAAAGATCTGCCGGACAACCACGGCGGCCCGTGCATCTCAGATCCACGCGCACCCGCACACTAGTGCGGAGGATGGATTTTCACCAAGCCCACAAGTTATCTACAATAGAGGTTTAGCTGGAGGGGACCCAATGCCCGCACTGGAAGCCGGAGTTCAGGCGCCGGAAATCGAACTGCAATATTTGGATGGCCGCAAGTTTTCACTCAATGAAGAACGCAAGAAAGGCCCTGTGGTAGCAGTGTTCTTTAAAGTGAGCTGCCCGGTATGCCAGATGGCACTTGCCGTATCTTGACCGCATTTATAAGGCTTACGCCAAGAGCAGGGCGTTTACTTTCGTTGGCGTGTCACAGGACAATGCGGCGGATACCAAGGCATTTAACCGGCAATACAACATCAGCTTTCCGGTGTTGCTGGATCCAGTGGGAAAGTATCCTGTTTCAAACGCCTATAAGCTGACCAATGTGCCCACAACATTTCTCATTTCACCTGAAGGCGAGATCGATTTTGCAACAGTAAGTTGGTCAAAGGCAGACGTGGAACAACTGAATCGGCGTCTGGCGGCAGGGAGCGGTGTGGCAGCGGCGCAAATTTTTCAGCCGGGAGAAAATGTTTCAGAATTCAAGCCTGGTTGAGAAGCTAAAAATTAATCCGCGGTCGCGGATACAAGAGCATCAGCAGTCGGCAATCAGCGTTCAACCAAAAGAGGAATCATGAAAAGACTTTGCACATTCTTGTCTATCGTCTTCGTTTGTATATCTGCGGCATCCGCTCAGAATGCTGCGCCACCAGCCGCGCAAAAGGCCATGAACGCCATTGACGCGGAAAAGATACGCGCCACAGTGAAGTATCTTTCTGACGATGCTTTGCAGGGCCGCGGAACCGGACAGAAGGGCGGCGACATGGCGGCAGATTGGATTGCCGCGCAGTTCAAGAGCTATGGCTTGGCTCCCGCAGGTGATCAGGGAACATATTTCCAAAAGATCGATTTTTTTGGCGTGACCACAGATCCCAAGCAGACGCAGTTTGCTTTTGTGCCTAAGTCAGGGCCGGAAATGCAGCTCAAGTTTGCCGACGATTACGTGGCGAATGACCAGACGCACGCGCAGAAGTCTGAGATCGATGCGCCGTTGGTTTTTGTGGGTTACGGAATCAACGCGCCGGAATACAACTGGGACGATTACAAAGGCGTGGATGTAAAGGGCAAGATGTTGCTCATGTTGGTGAATGAGCCGCCCTCAGACGATCCAAACTTCTTTAAAGGCCGCGCCCTCACTTATTACGGCCGATGGACTTACAAGTATGAAGAAGCGGCGCGTCGCGGCGCGGTGGGCGTGGTGCTGATCCACAAAACAGAAATGGCCAGTTACGGCTGGGAGGTGGTGCGCAATTCCTGGGGAGGCGAGACGTCGCTGCTCAAGGAGGACACAGATCCAAAGCTGAAATCGGCAGGCTGGATCCAACTGGATGTGGCGCGCAAACTGGCGACTGCCGCAGGCATGGACCTGGACAAAATGCTGCATGACGCAACCACGCGTGGCTTCAAGCCGGTGGAACTGCCGGTCCGCGTGAAAGAAACAATCGTAAGCACGGTGCGCAGCTTTACTTCCAGGAACGTGCTGGCCCAGGTGAAGGGTTCCGATCCCAAGGCGGCGGAGCAGGCGATTCTGTACACGGCGCACTACGATCATTTGGGTATCCACGCGGATGAACCGGGTGACAATATTTATAACGGCGCAGCCGACAACGCCACGGGATGCGGAATCCTGCTGGAACTGGCGCGCGTGTTTGCCGCAGCCCAAGAGAAGCCCAAGCGTACAGTTATTTTTGCCTCAGTCACAGCTGAAGAACAGGGACTGCTGGGCTCAAAGTATCTGGGACAGCATCCGCCGATTCCAGCCAGAAATATTTCACTCGACCTGAACTATGACGATATCCAGCCGTTGGGAGAGCCGCAGCAGCTGGTGGTTTCCGGAGCCGAGCGCACAACCGTATATCCGCTGGTGGAGAAAGTGGCGAAGGACTTCGCCATGGAGATCCAGCCGGACGATCATCCTGAAGCCGGACACTATTACCGGTCTGACCACTTCAGCCTGGCTCGAGTGGGCGTTCCGGCATTCAGCGTGAATGAAGGCGTTCTGTTCAAAGGACACGATCTGGCCTGGGGTGAAGAAAAAGAGCGGGACTATGTCGCTCACCGCTATCACCAGCCTTCTGACCAGTATCGGCCAGATATGGACTTTACCGCCGACGCCAAAGTGGCAAAGTTCGGACTGGTTTTGGGCTGGGAAGCGGCGAACCAGCCAACACTCGCCGGCTGGCAGCAGGGCGATGAATTTGAGAAAGCTAGAAAAGCGGGGCAGTAGAAGTTTTCCTGCCAGAACCAGCCTATTAGCCGCGTTGAAGGTGCCATTAGTAACGTAAGGAAACGTGAACAACTGGGGTACAATTCCGGCATTCCCCCGCATTTAACCGGCCGAAATGTCGTTTTCGTTCCTTCAACGCGGTAGTTTGCCTGATTACGCCCGTCAGCTCGTAGTGACCAGCGACGAACCCTTGCTCGTTCTGGAAGGCCTGGTCACGGGAATAGATAATCTCCGGCACGACGTCTACCTGAGCGCAAAATTCACTGAAACCGCACGCCAACACATTTTGAAACTCGTGGCCAAACACGGGAATGTGGAAGACATGGTGCAGGACGAGCGGCCAGTTGGACGGCAGCCTATGCGTCCCAACGGCCATGGGAATCGGCAATCGGATTCGGTGGAGTTCAAGCGGCTACTTACCGAGCTGCATATTGCCTCACTGAACCGGGCCAAAGCCGAGAACAACGTCTCACTCGATCTGCTTTTTCGTCTGGCCATTCTGAAATTTCAACGCACGGAGCTCGTTCACCAATATGCAGTGGCACTGGAACGCTGCCGCAATCGGGTGAAGTCTTACGAAGCTCCGCGCCAATCCGGTAACAGCCGCACTGTGGAGATGCGTGAACGGATTGCCGGTTTCCAGATCAATAAAAAGACGGTGCTGCGACGCGCAGGCCAGGACTTGTTTGTGATCTTGCGTGAAGCAGAGAAGGAAATCCTGGGACGCACCAGGCGCTCGCTTTTTGGCGATGCGGTGACGGCAAAGTATGAACTGTTTCTGAATCGGCTGGTTTTCACCGAAGATGGCCAGGACAATCTGCTCAATGCCGAGCACTACGTGATGCTGGGTAATTATGATCGCGATAAAGACCGGTTTGAAACCATGCGGGGTATCGCCGCGCAATACCTGAAATCGCTTGGGCTGGTCAGCGATGTGGAAGCGCCGCTGGTGGATGGCATCCTGAACGTCCCGGAAAACGCACATGAAATCATGGCGGGCGGCACGCCTGAAGACAGCAATCCCAAGGGCAAGGCGCAAAAGGCGCTGCTGAATGCATGGACGGAGTTGCTGGAGCGCGAAGACGTGATGAGCAGCGTAATAGCGTCCTATGAAGCGGTGCCGCTGCTGGCGCAGTATTCGCCACCGATCAATCCGCAACAACTTAAGAACGCGCTGATTTCCCGCGAAGAACGCCGCCGAGTGGAGACGCTGCTGGAAGAGCACGGCAAGCTTTCGCCCAGTGGATTGCATGCTGCGGTGAAAAAAGTGGAGAGCTGCAAGCCGGCCGAGCGCGCCAAACTGGCTGCACGTTTTTTTACCGACTTCACGCGCTATCATCGTGACTTGCGTCGCATGCAGGCTGTGGTGGAAGCGATGGAAAACGTCAACGTCCTGGCCAATGAACGCTTCCGAGAACTTTCCGCCATCAACAATACGCTCTACGAATTTCTGCTGGCAGAAGAGCAGAAGCCGGCGGAAGAAAAAGTTATCCACCACGTGGTGCTGAAGGCTGACATTCGGGAATCGACCACGCTGACGCGCACGCTGCTGGAAAAGGGGCTGAATCCTGCCTCCTATTTCAGCTTGAATTTTTACGATCCCATCAACAAGCTGCTGCCAAAGTATGAAGCAAAGAAAGTCTTCATTGAGGGCGACGCGCTGATCCTGGCGCTGTTTGAGCGTGACGGCGAGCCGGCGCTGGGCGTGGCGCAGACGTGCGTACTGGCTAAAGAAATCATCCAGGTGGTCACCGCTTACAATGAGCGATCACTCTCCGCAGGACTGCCCAGTCTGGAGCTTGGCATCGGAATCTCATATCAGGATTCCGCGCCCATGTATCTGATGGACGGCAACAAGAAAATCATGATCTCCAAGGCGCTGAATGAGAGTGACCGCCTTTCTTCCTGCAGCAAAGGTGTGCGTCGACTGATGAAAGACCGCGAATTGCTGTTCAATGTTTTTTCTTTCAAGTCGGTTGAAGATGAAGACACCGGCGGCAATCCTGACGAATTTCTGCTTCGCTACAACATTGGCGGCATTCATATCAATCAGGCGGCGTTCCAAAAGCTGCGCGGCGAAATTTCGCTGCAAGCGTATGATCTTCAAGTCCCCATGATCTGGCAGAAGAGCGCCGTCCGCGTTTATGCCGGCGTGGTGCCGATCGGCCAGGGTTCTTTTCATCACATCATTGTGCGTGAAGGTGCCATTACCCACGTGGACGCGCGCGATTTCTCTCCCAAAGGCGTTACTGACCGGTACTACTACGAAGTCTGTACGCATCCAAAGATCTACCAGGCGATTGAAGCTGTCTCAAACAACCTGGTGGCTGCGCGATAGCTAAAAGGTTCTGCGCGGCACTTTAAAGGGCACGCGCACTACCGCTTCAATATCCACCGGTTGACCGTCTTTGGTGCCGGGACGAAATCGCCACTGTTCAAGCGCCTTGCGCGCATTTTCATTCAGCCGATCGTCAAAGCCTTCAAGCACCTTCACATCTCCTACGCTGCCGTCTGCGTGAATTACAGCGTAGAGAATCACCGTTCCTTCCACGCGGTCATGCATCAGGTCCTGCGGATAAGCGGGATCAACTTTGCTGATGGCCTCAGGCGCGCTCAGGTCAGTTCCGCCATGCGTGGCGTTCAACTCGGCAAATCGAATGCTCCAGCTTCCCGTGGATGAAGTGAGGTTCGGCATGCTGAGCCGCATCGAGTAATGCCTGCGCGTTCCGAAGACGCGCGTATCAACACTGTCATGCGGCAGATCTGTTTTATCGGGAGTCAGCGGTCTCGCAGCCGGACCACCGGCGGATGCAATGACGCTATTGGCGGGTACTTTCGCCGGCGGAGCCGAGACATATATATCCGCGGGCGATCCGCTATTGCCGGAATTACTCTGCGCAATTTCCGGCCGCGCACTGGCGCCTGCGTGGCCAGAAGGGCTGGCGGCAAACTCTCCGGGGCGATTACCTTCAGGGACAACAACTGGGCCGCTGGGCGCTACGGGCTGGGCATTGAGCACCAGCATTTGGCCCAGCGTTTTTTCTTGCGCTGTGTTGCCACTGGCCACAGGCGGAGCAGGCGGCACGGCTACAGAGGCCTGCATCGGCAACCCAAGCTGGCCAAGGTTTCGGCTGGCGGCTGCGGGAGCAGGCGGCGCAATCTGAGGCGCGGCCATCGGCAAAGGAATGGATTGCAGTGCGTGGCTTGTGGCTGCCTCTGGCGCAGGCGCTGCAACTTGTGGCGGGGCTTGCGCGGGAATCTGAAGAGCATCTGGCTTACGCGTCGTGATGTCGGGCGCTGGTGGAACCACAATGGCGCTTTCTAACGGCAGAGAAGGCATCACACGATGATTGGCGGGCGCTTCAGTTGGAGCAGCGACATCCGGCCGCGCGGCGGGAGGAAACAAAAGTGGACGCAACCGGCTTTGCGCCACCGGCTGCGCGGGCTCGGCGATCTGCGGAACGTTTACCGGAAGCATCTGCATGGGATGGTTCATCGCAATAGGCGCGCCGGGAATTCCAGTCGAGGCAATTAGATTCGGCAGCGGACGGTCCTGTTTCACCACGAACTGACTTGGCTGCACAATCACCTGCCGTGTACTGATGTGGTTTTCATTTGTCACCACAATCTCCTGCGGAGCCAACTCTGGATCAGCCTTCTGCGGACGCGCCCGTGCGCGGCGGCTCAGGCTTTGCCTTTTGCGTATTCACCGGCGGCAGATACTCAGAGACTTCATAATGCACTACCGTCTGGTTCGGCGGCGATTGCGGCAGTACCTGTGGCTGGTTCAGCCAAGCCAGATTCAGAGCGTAAATCCCGACTATGGCCAGCGCATGCCCCAGAAACGACTGCCGCGCGGCCTTCCACGCTACCGGACGATGCACCAGCGCGTCCGGCCAGTATTCGCCGGGAGCAGAGCTTACCCACACGGGCGGCGGAGCTTTACGGAACAAGTCGCCAATATTCCGCGCAAAAATCCGCAGCCATGGCTCGGGCTCAACCACAAAGCGCAGGCCCGAGGTAGAAGCCTCCAACGCCTCATTCCGGATCCCTTTTTTTGCCGACTGCATTTCGCTTGTTCCCGCTGACGAGAACGATTATATCTTTATTAACTACATGGCCCAGTTCACGCTTTTATCCCGAAAGGCCCTGCTCCCGCTCGCTTTAGCCGTGCTGCCTGCGCTATGTCACGCTCAGGCGGGGCTGGCCACGCGCGGCCAGAACCAAGCCGCCCTGCAAGACAGCGCCAACGCCAAGGTGCCTCACGCCGCTGAAGACATCTCCGGCATGTACAGCTTTGTGAAGGAAGGTGAATTCCTTCAAATCACCCTGGATCGAAACTCCGTTACCGGATACATCTCACGCATGGGCGAGTCTGACAGCGATAGCGGCGTCTTTCTCGACCAGTTTTTCCTCAAAGCCGACGTTCAGGGCCACGACGTCTCGTTCACCACCCGCCCGCTGCACAGCGTCTGGTATGAATTCAACGGCAAATTTAGCCGAGGTCCGGGTAAAACCAAAGGTGACGACGGCTATTACATCCTGCGCGGCACGCTCAAGGAACTAACCAGCAACAACGCCGAAAAAACCGTCAGCTCGCGCTCGCGGGAAGTCGAGTTCAAACTGCTGGCCCAGCCGTTAGATCCCGAGGACGCTCCTCCGACGAAGAGCAAGAAACCAAAATAGCCAGCAGATCAAAACCCTTACCACTGACGACACTGACCATACTGATCTGAATTAGCTTGTCTTTGCTCACGACCGACAGGCACCCTTAAGCCGACAACAATCAAAGACTTATAAAGAGGGAAACGGGTCTCTCAGATCAGTGATATCAGTGGTAAGGGGGGCTCGTTCGCTGAGCTGCTGCCAAGGAGTGAGCCAAAGAAAATCGAACCCAATTCAGATCAGTGTCATCAGTGTTGATCAGTGGTGAGATTTTTCTTAAGAGGGTTCGACCTTCCAGAAATATCCCGCGCGGAACGGCGGATTTCTGCCTTCACTAAAGAGCCGGATGGAAGAAACCGAGATCTGCATGCCGGTCATGTCAATGCCGGTCAGTTCCACGCGGTCCCAGACTTCAACCACAATTCCTTTTTCCATCACGCGGTCTAGCAGGTCGGTCTCGCTGGCAAAATCAGAGCTCAAAAGCATGTGCGCACAACTCCCCTCGACTCCTCAGTATGTCTGGGTAAAGCGGCGCAAAACTCATGGCAGCTATCTGCCAGGAAAACAGCAGTTGCAATAACTATACGCTAAAGAATCCCGAGTAGCGGGAAAATCGCCGGATGACACTGCCATGTAAATCACTGTGCTGGTTCGGACTGACAATGCACGTGTGTTCTTGCGTTTTGCGAAACAAATCTAATCTGGCCGGAACGCCCAAAGTCATGTGGCAAAGTCGCCCTCGCTGTCGCTTTGTCTGATCAGTGTCATCCGTGTTGATCAGTGGTGAGATTCTTGGTTTTCCCACCCCCACCCGCCATTTTTCAATTCTTGTTGCAAACAAAGCAATTGCGCCAATCGACCCTTGGGCCTCCCTTGCGTGGCCCTTGCGTGGCCCAAGCGTGGCCCAAGGGCGACCCAATCCCAATCCCAAGTAGGCAGAGGGTCGCAACCACTTTCCAGATGTGCCATGGCACGCCCTTTTTCACGCCAGTTTTGGCGGGCTTTCAAAGCCAAATCAATGACTTGAGAGAAAACCTGCCGTACCCCTCCTCTGCCCCCTATGTCCACCCATTTTCACCCAAGTCGTCACCCATGGCTGAGAGAATCGGCAGAGGGTCGCAAAGGCCTTCCATTTCTGGCTGAATGCTGAGTGCCGAATTGCCGAATGCTAAATTTTCAAAGATCAAACTCGTCCCACCCCTAAGGGCTGACGTATCCTACCGTATCTTCGCCAGTGAATCAACGGCGAAAAAGGACATGCCCCAACCTAACCTTTCCATGCGGTCATTTCGCGGCATCTTCAAATGAAACACCAATCTTTTCCAATTCTGTCATGCTGAGCGAAGCGCGACGAATCGGCGTTTACTATCCGCACTCGGTGGCGCGCAGCCGAAGCATCCCGAGAATTGTGTACCCAAAGCATGCCGCCTCAAGGCGTTCTCACCAGACTGCCGGGCAAACCCAATCTGCCGAAGCGGCCAAGCTCGTGTGGCACAGCCGCCCTCGGCTGTGCGATTCGTTGCACTATTGGGCTTGCCGTGCTGAGCGAAGCGCCACAAATCGGCACTGACTATCCATACACAATGGCGCGCAGCCGAAGCATCCCGAAAATGTTAGGCGGCATAAATACGGCGTCAAGGCGTTCGCACGAGACAGCACAGAGAAAACTCCCTGAATCGTCATCGTAAATGACACATCACCGGGATCATTCGACTCGCCCTGTCCTTACGTCGCTTGGGCAATGCTCAGGAAGACAATTCCTGAGCGGCATGATATTCACTTTGTGCTAAAAAATTTGCGTTGCAGGCCCGCGCCAAGGCGAAGCGGAGCGCTGCATGAAGACCCTAAGCTCCGGAAGACGAAAAGCAGGCCAGCGTGCGACGAAGCGGAGTGCCGAAACGAAGGACCCAGCCTCCGGAGGAGGCGAAACAGCCTAGCCCAGGTGCGGAAGCCCTGGGTAAATGTGGAGTAGAGATGTGGAGCGCCGTAGGTGCGGAACAAGAGACCTGATTACCTGTGCCACGTTAAATCCGCCGTTCGACCATCTTCTATCTATCGAATCGCCATCCCGATCACCAATCTCCTTCAATCTTGTCATGCTGAGCGAAGCGCGACGAATCGGCATCGACTATCCATACTCAATGGCGCGAAGCCGAAGCAT
The DNA here is from genome assembly GCA_963732195.1 of Terriglobia bacterium. Lineage (GTDB taxonomy): Bacteria > Acidobacteriota > Terriglobia > Terriglobales > Acidobacteriaceae > Angelobacter. Next base: position 240,427 of record CAVSYO010000003.1, read on the forward strand.
CCCGACGCTTTCTATACAACCATGCCGAATCAAGGCGTTCGCACGAGACTGTCTGATCAGCCACACTCGTAAAGGGCCCGCCCGGGGCTGTGATGCAATGTGACAGAATCTAATGGAACCAATCCGCTGTTATCGGAGTCAAAACACCGATGGATATCGCCCATCGTCCAGCAACTGCACGGCTCTTGCAAAAGCTCCGCACCCGCCGTTTTTGGGCACTTTTCGTCTTGGGTGTGTTCGCCTCTCTCATCTCAGTCGTGATTGCTATCCGGGTTGACCAAGCGCTGTTCCGCCGCGATGCCGGGCGGTTCCTGATCGCAGTCCGCCAAATGCAAGTCGGAACCACGACTCCGGCTGAGGCACGGCAGTTACTCGATCGTTGGCCGCAGACTTTAACGATCAATGGGGACTGTAACCGAAAGTGCTGGGTTAGGAGGGGTTCTGAATGACTTTGTTCGCCGTCATAACAACTTCTTCATTTTTCACCGCCCCTTGTTGCGCCTATACATGGTGCTTGGTGGCCAACTTGCGGAAGTAAGGATCCAGCTTGAATTCGTCAACGGCGTTTTCTACTCGCACTCAGTCGCTGTTTACCTATACGTCGCGCCCTACCAGGATGGTCATCAAGGCTGCTGCCCCGAAAATACACTCTGATGGCTGCTCGACATACATTCTTCGTGAAACGCCCGGCAGGATCGGTGCCCCTCTGCCCGAGCCGCTCCATCCCAACTATTGGGTTGGCCCGACCATGTGACGGATGTCGGCTTGTCAAAGTGACATTTGCGCCGGAAGCCAGTTCCGCTGACGTGAATCGCCTGATGCAGTTCGATTTGTCCTGCCTGAATCGATGGTGGCACCCCTGCCGCTCTGAGGCCGACATCATGCCGGCCGCATGGCACAATTACAGATGCACCCGACAACCGCAATTTCTACAAGATGCTACCCGACGCTAGAGCCCGCCTCAATACTCTCCGCCGCCGCTCTCATGCGCCAGGTTCTCAAACCGCGTTGACCGCTTGATGAACGCCAGCTTCACCACGCCGGTGGGGCCGTTGCGCTGTTTGGCGATGATCAATTCCGCCTTGCCTTCAAGGTCGGGATCGTCTGGCTTGTAAACTTCTTCGCGGAAGATAAAGGCCACCACGTCGGCGTCCTGCTCAATGGCGCCGGATTCGCGCAGGTCAGCCAGTTGCGGACGGTTATTGCCGGTGCGGCTTTCCGGTGCGCGGCTGAGCTGTGAGAGCGCAATCACGGGGCAGCGCATCTCCTTGGCCAGCCCTTTCAGGCCGCGCGAGATGGCGGAAACTTCCTGAGTGCGGTTTTCATAGCGCTTGCCTCCGCCGGTGGGCGTGCCGGCAACGAGCTGAAGGTAGTCAACAATGATCAGGTCCAGCCGGCCCTGCGCCTGTTGCAGGCGGCGGCACTTGGCGCGCATTTCAGAAATCGAGATGCCCGGCGTGTCGTCAATATAGATGGGCGCTTCCACCAGCGCGGCCAGTCCGGTCACCAGCTTGTTGTAATCTTCGCGGCTCAGGAATCCGGTGCGCAGTTTGTGGGAGTCCACCATCGCTTGAGAACACAGCAGGCGCAGCAGCAGCGATTCGCGCGACATTTCCAGCGAGAACACGCCCACAACTTTGTTGTCGCGCACGGCGGCGTTCTCGGCAATGTTGATGGCGAAAGCGGTCTTGCCCATAGAAGGGCGCGCCGCGATGATCACCAGGTCAGACTTTTGCAGGCCGCTGGTCATTCCGTCCAGGTCTTCAAAGTGGGTTTCCAGTCCGGTGATGCGCTGGCCCTGCTCGTAAAGCTTGTCAATCGATCCGAAGGACAGCTTTACGATCTCCGGGATTCCCATAAAGCCCTGGCCGATGCGCTGCTCCGCCACTTTAAAGATGGCCGACTCAGCAGAGTCGATAATTTCTTCCGCCGGCGCTTCCTGCTCATACGCCTGCTGGATTGCGCTGGTGGCGGCGTGAATCAGCCCGCGCAGCAGCGCTTTGTCTTTTACGATCTTTACGTACTGCTCAATGTTCTTGACGCGCGGCAGCCCGTCCGTAAGTGACGTAACGTAAGCCACGCCGCCCACCGCTTCAATCTCTTTGTGCTGTCCCAGTTGTTCGGTGAGTGTGACGAAGTCGACGGGCTTGCCGGTCTCAGCCAGCTCCATCATGCGGAGGTAAATGCGGCGGTGGGAGTCGAGAGAGAAATCTTCCGCGCGAAGATGCTCCGCCGCCTGCGGATAGGCAGGAGTTATCCAGCAGGATTGCGCCCAGGATCGCGCGCTCTGCATCCATGCTGGCGGGCATTCCGCGATCAAGAATACGGTCAGTAGTCGCCATTCAAAGTCTCAAAAGACGGTTTTTCTTCTCCCCATAATAACCCGATAATCAACTGGCGAAAACCCAGAGAAGCGCGGCCTCAAGAAGACAAGTTCTTCCCATCGATTGCCGCAATCGCAACGGGGGTGGAGCAGGGCCTTCAGGCCTGCGGACAAATTGTTAAAGTCTCAGGGCTTTAGCCCCTGAAATGCACAAAAATAAAACCCGGCCTGTACCAGCCATACAGACCGGGCTAGCGGGGTGGATGTTCTTCCGCAGCTCTGTTGCCGGAGCGGCGTCTGGCAGTTCAGCAAGTTTCTCTCACGCTCATTCTTGTGGAATGAGATACGGTTATGGCCGCAGCCGGCAGCCAGAACCAACGCAGATTAAACTTCGGCAAATCCCTTGAGTGTGCCGCCAGTTCTTTCGAACTGAACTCAACTGTCTAGGGAGAACATTCACACTTGAGTATGGAAAATATCTATCAAGGCTTGAGGGACTTCAAGGAGTGATCTGCCGATTCAAAACGATTCCAGTGACTTTCCTGTGCATATCAAACCTTGTCTGTGGATAAAGGTGGAAAAGTTGGTGAGAATTTCTGAAGAACGTCGGGAACTGTACCACGATCCGCTCATGGCTCGATGTAAATTCGGTGTACTCTTTCGCCCAGCCGTGTGAGCAGTTCGTAGGGAATCGTTCCCGCCATCTGCGAAACCGTTTCCGGTCGCAGCGTACGTCCGTTATGAGTGCCATAGAGCAGGACTTCAGCGCCGACGTTCGCGTCAGGAATGTCGGTCAGGTCAATCTGCATCTGGTCCATGCTGATGCGCCCGACGATTGGCGCAGTGCGCCCTTCCACCAACACTTGTCCAGCGCCGGAAAGCTGCCAGGGCAGGCCGTCGTCATAGCCAAACGGCACAATGCCGACTTTGGTGCGGCGCTTTGCGGTGAAAGTTCGGTTATAGCCCAGAGTGTCGCCTGGCGAGAATTCCTGGATGCTGGTAATGCGACTGGTGACGCCCACAGCAAGCTCCAAATCAATGAGATGTGCGCGCAGCCTCCGACGGATAAATTCCGTAAAGCCCCAGGCCAATGCGCACCATGTTGTAGTGCGCTTCAGGAAAACGAATCGCGCCGGCGGTGTTCGCGGCATGAATTTGAAGATTTTCAAAACCATTTGCTTGGAGCGCGGCGATGACCTGATTGAAAGCCGCGATCTGCTGGTGCGTGAAGTCGTCAGATGTAGGATCTTCAGCAGAAGCAAAGTGCGTGCAGATGCCGGTAAGCCTCATCACGCCGCTGGACCGAATGCGGTTGGCCAACTCCACTGCCGCAGTCGGCGGCACGCCCAGGCGATGCATGCCAGTATCAACTTTCAAGTGAACATCGAGCGTGCGCCCGCTGCCTTGCAGCGCTGCAATGAACGAGTCGACCAGTTCGGCAGAATAAATCACCGGAATCAGTCGGTAACTCAGTAGATTGTCCACGTCTTCCCGCTCTGAGAGGAAAACCAGAATCTCCTGGTCCGCGCCGGTCTTGCGCACGGCCACACCTTCATTGGCGGACGACACGCCCACATGATGGATCCCCAGTTGCGACATCCACGAGCCAAGCTGCGCCAGCTCTGTTCCGTAAGCCATCGCTTTGAGCATGGCGACAATGTGGACTGAGCCACCACAATGTCGCCGAAAGCGCGCAATGTTTCCTTCAATCGCGGCAAGGTTCACCCAGAGACAGCGCTGGGCGATTGCGCCGGAAAGGTCGCGCACGGCTTTTACCATCCCTGCATTGCGCGGGCCTTTAAACAGCACCGTGTCGCCGGGGCGCAGCAGCGGAAGTAGCCGGTCTTTCAACTCGTTGGCCGAGTTCACTTGCAGGACGTTGCCCTCAGGACGCACGCGTTTGTATCCTTCGGCGGTAGTGGCAAGCTCGCCATTGCCCACAAGAAACAGATGGCTGAATCCGCAATCGGCAGCCTGCGCGCCCACCTGAGCATGCTCGCGGGCGGAGTTGGAGCCCAGTTCGCGCATGCCGGCAAAGGCAAACATCTTTCTGCCGCTGCGCGATGCGCCCAGCGTGGCCGACCGCAATGCCGCATGCACTGAGATGGGATCAGAGCTGTAACCGTCATTGATAATGCGAATGCCCTGCGGCGACGACCACAGCTCCATGCGCGTCGAAGTGGGAGCATAGTTGTCCAGGGCCGCGGCGATTTCTTCCAGCGGCACGCCCAGAAGGTGCGCTGCGGTCGCAGCAAAATGCAGATCGGCAATGATCTCTGGCGAGCGCGTTTTCACCGTCACACTCCGCGATCCTTGTGACGGAATACTCAACTCCAGCAGCTGGCCCTCCGTGCTGAAAGAAACCTGCCTCAAAACCAGCTCGTATTTGTCGCCAACCCTGTGAACCGTGCATTGGAGGTTCTGCGCTCGAGCATCAAGCACCGGTTCGTGCGAAGGAAGCAGCAGCCAACCGTCTGCTGGAACGCGTTCAAAGAGCTTCATCTTTTCTTGCGCAATGCCTTCGCGGCTGCCGAATGCTGCTACGTGGGCCAGACCTATATTGGTGAGGATGCCGTAGTCAGGCCGGGCAATCTCTTCCAGCGCCGCCATTTCTCCTGGCGCAGAAATGCCGACCTCAAGAACGGCCAGCGGCTCAGGCTTCTCCGCGGAAAGCACCGCCAGCGGAAGACCAAGCTGGCTGTTGTAACTTCCCGGCGAAGCCAGCACCTGCCTGCCCGCAAGTAGAGACTTCAAAGCGTCTTTAACGATGGTTTTGCCGTTGCTGCCGGTGATCGCCAGCACGCGCTGAAAATATTCACTGCGATGCCAGCGCGCCAGCGCCTGCAATCCGCGCAATGGATCGGGTACCACAATCAGCGGCCAGGTGTCCTCGACCGCGCGACCCAGCCGGCGTGTCCTTGGCAACAATCGCTGCGCTTGCGCCATTGCGAAATGCGTCGGCAAGAAAGCGATGCCCGTCGGTGTGCTGGCCTTTCAGGGCAACAAAAAGGGCCCCGGGAGCAGCGCCGCGCGAGTCCGTGCAGATGCGATCGATTGTTTGCGAAGAAACGATAACGGGCGAGGAAGAAGCGCCACGCAATTCGCCACCGATCTCATGGGCAATACGCTCAAGCTTTGTCGGAATCAAATGTTCAGCGCTCCGGTATGCACAGTGTACGGGATTTCACTCAAGGCTGGCAGCGGCCATGAAGACGGGCATCAGAAAAGTACTCTCAATCATTTAGAATTAAGACTAGAACTCTTCATAATTTTCATGGCTGGCATTTATCAAAAATGGATGTATGCGTGGGAGACCCGTCTCACCACGCGCGACACAAACCGGGTTGTGCGTCCGCTGGAATGGGGCATGGAATGGGCCCGCCGCTGGCCCCTGGTCAATGGCAACTTCCCCAGCTCAGAAGAGCATTTTGAAAGTTATCTGCATGAGCTGAATGAGCACATTGTCGCCAACAGCGACGAGTTTTTTGCCTACAAGACGCCGCGAGACTTCCGCCTTGAGACACGTAAGATCGAGCTGTTTCCCACCGGCAGTAACGCGAATGACAAAGTTCCCAAGGGCGATGGCACGTTCCTGCGCTTTACTTCGCCTGCACCCTCATTGCATCCTGAAAATGATCTGGTAAATGCGCGTTGGTTCCCTGCAAAAGGGAATCGCGCGGTGATCGTGCTGCCACATTGGAACGCCAATGGCATTGCTTACAACGCGCTTGGGCCCATCCTGAACCGCTTTGGCATCTCGATGTTGCGCCTGAGCAAGCCGTATCACGACATTCGCCGCCCGCAGGAGACTGCCCGCTCTGACTATGCAGTGTCTCCCAACATCTGCCGCACGCTGGACGCGGCTCGCCAGGCCGTCGTGGACGTTCGCGCCTGCGTTGACTGGCTTTACTCTCAGGGCAAAGACCATGTTGGAGTTGTGGGTACAAGTTTGGGATCGTGCTATTCATTTCTTGCCGCGGCGCATGATCCGCGTCTGAAAGTAAATGTCTTTAACCACGCTTCCACCTATATGGCGGATGTGGTCTGGACAGGCCAGTCAACGCGCCATGTTCGTGAAGGCCTGGAGCGCGATGGCATTACGCTGGAAAGCCTGCGCCAGTCATGGAAGTGCGTTAGCCCCATGGCATATTTCGATAAGTTCGCCCGCTATCCCAAGAAGAATCTGCTGATCTATGCGCGTTACGACCTCACTTTCCTGCCGGAACTCTCCCGAGAAGCTGAAGCAGGGTTCCGCAAATACGGCGCCGACCTAAAAACCGTGGTGCTGCCTTGCGGCCATTACACCACCGGTGAAACGCCATTCAAATACATGGATGGATATCACATGGTGCGGTTCCTGGTAAAAAATCTCTAAGAGCAAAGCTGCTGAAACAGGGCTGAGTTGCTGGCATTGAGAGTGCCGCCAATTTTGGCGTTTCATCAAACCCGCAGACAAGAAATTCCTTCCAATAGGCAGAACAACAAGGAGCAGTCGAATGAAGGTGCTGTCTTTTCTGGGAGCAGTGGGTCTTGGAATCTTTTCCGGAGCATGGATTCTTGCGTCGCGCCGCCGCCGCGAGAGTCTCCGCAGGTCATCTATTAACACACCGACGATCAATATCAATGAAGCCAGTCAGCAGGAACTCATGCAGTCTTTAGGGCTGGATGCGGACATAGCAGAGCGTATTGTGGAGCAGCGGCCTTACCCCAGCAAGATTGATCTGCTGGGTCGTATGGTGGTCCCGGAAGAAATCTATAACTCCATTAAGCACCGCATCAGCTACAAAGCTTCTTGAGCAGTACCGGGACTTATTTGTTCTTCCAGACAGGCTTGCGTTTCTCAATCACGGCGCGCAAGCCTTCCTGGACGTCTTCCAGGTTCATCAGTTCGTTGAGATAGAGGTCCTGCGAGGTCTTCATAGCTTCCTTGAGCGGACGCCCAATGGAGCTGCTGATCACGCGTTTGGTCACTTCCAGCACCGGTCCGCTGAATTCGCCGATGCGGGCGATCAAAGCATCCACATGCTTTTGCAGGTCGGCTTCCGGCACCACCTTGTTCACAAAGCCGAAGTTAAGCGCTTCCTCGGCGGAAAGCGCTTCGCCAGTGAGAATGAGTTCATAAGTCTTCTTGGTGCCGATAAGCTGCGGCAACATCACGGCCGCAAACGGGGGAAACACGCCTAGCTTCACCTCCGGCTGTGCGAACTTGGCTTTGGGCGTTGCCAGAACGACATCGGCAAAGCCCACCAGCTCTGATCCTGCTCCAATGGCTGGCCCATTTACCACCACCACCACTGGCTTTGAGATATCCCCCATGGCCTGGAAAACCCGGGTAAAAGCGTCCAGCGTTTGGAACACACGGTCCGGCCGCGAATCCTCAAGCGAAATGCCTGCCGAAAATGCCTGCTGTGAAGATTGCAGCAGAATGGCCTTCACGTCGGCACGGCCGTTGAGGCTCTCAATCGCCTCGGCCATTTCTTTCATCATGGGCACGGTCAGCACGTTGTGCGGCGCGTGATTCAGCGTAAGCCGCGCGATGGAATCCACCACGTCGAATTGAATGTATTTATAGCTGGGCGCCGGAACGCGGGTGTCGCCGGTCAGATCGGGTTCTGTTTGCGCGGGCCGTGTGGCCATATTCACCTCAATTGCTGAATCGTGGGGAAGGATGCGAGCGTGATTATCCGCTGAAAAGCCGTCTAAATACAAGCAGGCAATCGCCTTATCAGGTATCGCAAGTGCATGTTGCGGCATGGCGGAAGCCATATCAAAGGGTGTTGTCCTCCTGGATTCATGCTTTGTTGACAACCCCGGTTCCTGCAGACTAGTTTTACTCCGAGCAAATTTTTTCACGAGAAAGGGTCGTGTTTTCTATGAGAAAAATCTCCAGGCTGTTTGCGCTAACGATTATTCTGGGCCTCCTCAGCGTTCCCATTACTGCCGTCGCCAGCTACGATGACGACGATCAGCCCCACATGCAGGCTGCTCTTGAAGCCCTGCAACAGGCCAAGCACCATCTGGAAGAAGCCAAGCATGATAAAGGCGGACATCGCGTAGCGGCCATCAAGTCCATTGATGCGGCTATCAACCATGTAAAAGAAGGCATGGAAGCGGGCGAGAAACACGAACACCACAAGTAATCTTCTGGCGATCTCAGATAACTTTGCCACGAAAGAAGCCGGTGCAATTTGCCGGCTTTTGCATTTCCGGCGGTCGCATTTCAGTAGAATGAATCCATGAAAATCGCATTAGGTGCGGACCACGCCGGTTATCAGCTGAAAGATCAGATCAAGCAGCATCTGGAACAGCAAGGTATCAGCGTGTGCGATGAGGGTACCTCGTCAGCCGAGTCCGTTGACTACCCTGACTATGCCCGCGCCGTGGCGCACGACGTAAGTGAACATCGCGCCGATCTGGGTATTCTGGTATGCGGCAGTGGCATTGGCATGGCGATTACCGCCAACAAGATCGAGGGCATACGGGCTGCAAACGTAAGCACTGAATATGAAGCCCAGATGAGCCGGGAACACAATAACGCGAACGTTCTCGCGCTGGGCGCCCGCATCATCAATGCTGACGCAGCTTTTCGCATCGTCGATACATGGCTGGCGACGCAGTTTGCCGGTGGCCGCCATGAGCGGCGTGTGGAAAAGATCATGGCCATTGAAAAAGAAGAAGATGCCGCCGGGGCTTCCGGAAGTCACTGATGCATCACTTGTGGTCACAAGGTGATTATGAAATCAGCACTGATCCTGCGCGCATCGATGTAGCTTTGGTGCATGAATTCCTGACCAATTCTTACTGGGCCAAAGGCATTCCTCTGGAGACGGTCCGGCTGTCGATAGAGAACTCCATTCCTTTCGGCGTGTATCACGGCCAGCAGTTAGTCGGTTTTGCGCGCATCATCTCTGATCGCGCGACGTTTGCTTATCTGGCCGACGTTTTTATTCTGCCGTCCCACCGCGGACGCGGCCTTTCCCGCTGGCTCATGGAATGCATCGTGAGCCATCCGGACTTGCAGGGACTTCGACGCTGGATGCTGGCCACGCAGGACGCTCATGGACTCTACGCCAAAGTTGGGTTTTCCGCTCAAAGTCCAGATCATGGATGGAAATCCATCGTCGGATGTTTACGCAGTCAGGACGAGTCCTAGGAATAGATCTCTGGGATGTTTCAGACTGCTGCACTCTAGACGCTACTTCTTCGTAATGTGGCGACCTTATGCAGTCATTGACAACATTTCCCTTCAGAGAACCACAGCCAACGCTTCCCCGAATCAGCGAGTACTCGGCTGCACAGGATGCGTGATTAGCCAGGACGAACTGTCAGCTCAATGCACGAGTCGGACGGCTATTCACCTTTGCCGGACTGCAACGGGTCCCCGAGCTCGCACGATACCCCAACGGTCCGCCGCAGCGTCAGGCTCGGCACCATACTCGCCGGATTCTGCATCCTTCACGACCGGCTGCTCAATTGCTCCCACTGGTGGGATGAAGGCGACTGCTGACTCTGAACTGTAAGATTCTTGTTATGAAGAATAACTGGATGTCCCGCCCTCTGTCTGAATCTGATCCTCAGATCGCCCAAGCCATCGCCAATGAAGCCAACCGCCAGCATGAAGGTCTGGAACTGATTGCATCAGAGAACTTTGTCAGCATGGCTGTTCTGGAGGCTGCCGGGTCGGTATTTACCAATAAATATGCTGAGGGATATCCGGGCAAGCGTTATTACGGCGGCTGCGAGTTTGCCGATGTCGTGGAGAACCTGGCGCGTGAGCGTGCCAAACAGATCTTTGGCGCCGATCACGTCAATGTCCAGCCCCACTCAGGTTCGCAGGCAAACATGACTGCTTACATGGCGCTTTTGCAGCCCGGAGACGCCGTGATGGGCTTGAACCTCGCCCACGGCGGCCATCTCACGCACGGGCATCCGCTGAATTTTTCCGGCAAGATGTACAAGATCATTCCATATGGCGTGCGCAGAGATAGTGAAACCATCGATTACGACGAGATGGAGCAGATCGCGGTTCGCGAGCGCCCCAAAATGATTATCGGCGGAGGCAGTGCTTACGCCCGCGTGATTGATTTGCGCGCATGCGGCAGATTGCCGATAAAGTCGGCGCCAAACTGATGGTCGATATGGCGCACATCGCCGGCTTGGTCGCTGGAGGCGCGCATCCTTCTCCTGTGCCGCATTCAGATATCGTTACCACCACCACGCATAAGACGTTGCGCGGGCCGCGTGCCGGCATGGTGCTTTGCCGTCAGGAACTAGCGGCGGCAGTCGACAAGATCGCGTTCCCCGGCATTCAGGGCGGACCGTTGGTGCACATTATCGCGGCCAAGGCTGTTTGCTTCCATGAAGCGTTGCAGCCGGCCTTCAAAGACTACGCTCATCAGGTGGTCGCCAATGCCAAGGCGCTCTGGCTCGCAAAATCATGGATGAAGGGTTCCGCGTGATTACCGGCGGGACCGACACGCACCTGATGCTCATTGACGTTTTTGCCCAGGGAATTCTGGGCAGCGAAGCTGAAAATGCTCTGGGCCAGGCGGGAATTACCGTGAACAAAAATGCCATTCCTTTTGACAGCAACCCGCCTCTCAAGCCCAGCGGGATTCGTATTGGCACGCCCGCCCTTACCACGCGCGGTATGAAAGAGAAAGAAATGGTCCAGACTGGAGCTTGGATCGTTGAAGCGCTCAAGAACTATAAGGATGCTCAGGCTCTCGGCCGTATTCGCAAGCAGGTGCTTGAACTGGCGGAGGCGTTTCCCCTATATCCGGAGTTGCGGGCTGTTGTGGAAGTTGCCTGAGAGAAGCTTATGTGAATGGTCACTGCTGAATAATCTTGAAGACTTTTCCACCCACGTCCACCACGTACAACTCGCCCGCCGCATCCTGGCCAAACGAACTTATACTAAATCCCGGGCTCAAAAGCAGCGTGCGACTAAAAGTGTTGGCGGGACTCTCGTTTAGACTCCAGATCTTGCCGCTCAAGTCGCCGAAGATGTACATATTTTGCATGCCTGCCACCGCTGTTCCGTGATAGACAAAGCCACCGATCACCGCTTCGGCTTCAGGATGGCTGATCTCCGCAATCGGAAGCATTAATCCCGCCATATTGCAGCCGCTGGGCGGATTGAAGCAGTGATCGCCTTCCATGACGTTCCATCCGTAATTGCCGCCCTTGGTGACGATGTCGATCTCTTCAAATCTGTCCTGCCCAACGTCGGCGACGAACAAGCGCCCTGAGCTGCGGTCAAAAGAAAAGCGCCACGGGTTGCGAAAGCCAACAGCGTAAATCTCCGGCAGGCCGCCACCGCCAACAAGGGGATTGTCGGCCGGGACGCCGTACGGCAGCCCCGGACTACTGACATCCACGTCTATACGAAGCATCTTGCCCAGCAACGTTTGCGTATCTTGACCATGGCCGAACGGATCACCTTCGCTTCCCCCATCGCCCAGTCCAAAGTAAAGAAATCCGTCTGGACCGAAAGCGAGCTGGCCGGCTTTGTGATTAACAAAGTTGCTGACCTGGTCAACAACAAGAAGGATGCGCTCGCTTGCAGGGTCTGACTGGTTTGGGCTCGTCACAGACGCCAAATATTCCGCAATGACTGACTGGAATTGCCCACCTGCATTGCGGACATAATTCACATAAAATTTTCGGTTTGTCTGGAAACCAGGATGAAACGTGAGGCCCAGCAATCCCATCTCGCCGCGGAAGATGACCTTGTTGCTGATGTCCAGGAATGGTTGCGGCAGAAGCGCGCCGTTCTGGAGGATCTTGATTGCGCCTCCTTGTTCCACGACGAACAAACGGCCGCTTCCATCATTAGGCTGCTCAAGATCGAGCGGAGCAGTCAGACCGGAGGCCACAAGTTGAAGGCCGATCGCAACCGGGGAAGGCACCGGACTGGTGCGCTGAATGTCTCCACATCCAATAACCAGAAGACAAACTGCCAACAAAGCAACCCAACGGGCACGATTTAATTGTCGTTCTCTCACAAAAACGACCTACTGCTTTGTTGTTAGAATCATATGCTTCGCGCGGGGCTGCATCCTTCTGGCTCAGGTGAATGGGAATACTGCAATCCTTTTAAGGTGCTGGCCCTCCTTTTGGCCGCAAGGTGCTTCTAAATCCCCAGAAGGATTAGGCGGGGCTCAAGTGGTACTGAGAAGCACACTCCTGGCAACTTTGGTTTGTCTGATTGCGTCGGTTGCAGTCGCACAGGCAAATGCCACGCCTGATTCAAGGACCATTGTCGACCGCATGCTACGGGCGCAGCAGGAAAATAAAGCCAAAGCCCGTCCGTTCACCGTAAAGCGCAATTATCAGCTGCTCGATAAACAGGCCCAACAGAAAGCACAAGTCGTCGCCAATATCACCGTTCTGCCCCCAGACAGCAAGCAGTACAACATTGAGAGCAGCAGCGGCGGTATGGGAGAAAAAGTCCTGCGAGACGTTCTCAGCAAAGAAACTGAATCGCCCAGGGACGCTCAACGAAAGGAACTCTCGCTGGAGAATTACGACTTCGACCTGCAAGGCGAGGAAACGCTCGATGGCCGGCGCTGTTACCTGTTGAGCATGAATCCCCGGCGCGAAGAGAAGGATCTTCTTCGCGGCAAACTTTGGGTGGATGCGGAAACGTACAACATTCGCCGCGTGGAAGGGACGCCCGCTAAAAACCCTTCCTGGTGGCTGCATAATCTTCACATCTTGATGAGCTTTGCAGAGGTCGATGGTATGTGGCTGCGCACCTTTACCCACGCTGTGGCCGACGTGAGATTTAAAGGCAAGTACGTGATGGAATCGCGCGACCTGGAATATCGCTTTACGCGGCAAACTGCTTCGCGTTCACACCGCAATCCTGCAATTTTCGCCGGGTCCGCTATCAATCCATAGGTACTGCTCCTCTGGTTTTCCAGGATCGTGCAACCATTACCTTGTCTCCATGAACAAGGTGAGGGCCCCGGTTTTCCTTGATGAAGTTCCTGGCCTCACTTCAATCTGTCCTCGCCCAGTTGCACATCTGCTGAAGACTGCAATTTAGATTTGACCTTGCTATCATCAATCTCTTGTGGCGCAGTCTTGAGGTCAATGAATGAAAACGATCAGGTTAGCACTGCTGGCGGCGCTGCTTACATCTGTGGCAATGGCACAGACTTCGACGCCAACAGCAGAAGACATCCGATTGGACTTTCGCTGTTTCCGGCGACTCACGCAATTGTGGCGACGTGGTGGTGCCCTCTATCGCCGCCAGCGCGGCAAAGAACAATGCGGCATTTTACTGGCATCTTGGCGATCTGCGCGCCATCAACGGTATCGACGAGGATTACCAGAACAGCCCGGAACATCGTGGCAAGACTATCCAGAAAGACGAATACCTGAAAGATGCATGGGATGATTTCATCCAGCACCAGATCGGCGCTTTCGGTTCCATGCCGGTCTTTGTTGGCATTGGCAACCATGAAACAACGCCGCCCAAGACCCGTGAAGAGTTTGCTGCCAAATTTGCCCAATGGCTGGATTCTGCCACGCTTAAAAAGCAGCGGCTCACAGACGATCCAAAAGCCACGGCTCCCACCACTTACTTTCATTGGATCCAGGGCGGCGTCGATTTTATTTATCTGGACAATGCCACATTCGACCAGTTCTCGCCCACGCAGGTGACCTGGCTGGAAGGCGTGTTGGAGCGCGCTTCTTCCAATCCTGATGTTCGCGCCATGCTTGTCGGAATGCATGCCGCATTGCCGGACAGTGTTGCCATTGGCCACAGCATGAGTGATTGGCTCGTGGGCGTCGAAAGCGGCCGCCGCGTCTATACCGATCTGCTGGATTTCAAGAAGAAGACTAAAAAGAATGTGTACGTGCTGGCTAGCCACTCGCATTTTTACATGAGCGGCATTTTCAATTCTGAATATTGGGCCGCCCATGGCGGCGAACTGCCAGGCTGGATCGTGGGGACCGCCGGCGCAGTGCGCTATGCGCTACCGCCGGACGCGCCGCGCGCGAAAGAGGCCCGCACCAAGCTGTATGGTTACTTGCTGGGAACGGTCCATCAGGATGGAAAAATTGATTTCAAATTTCAGGAGATCAAGAAGTCGGACACTCCGGCCGCCATCAGCCAGCGCTATACGCCGCAATTTGTGGATTTCTGCTTTGACAAAAATGTGGCTTTCAATCCCATGCCGGAGCCCCTGCACAAATGAAAGTTTTTGAGTTGGATGAAAGTTGACTTGGGATTTTTCAAATCGCGGCAGACCTCAGCAGTTTGATCCGCAGGTAAACAACCCTCTCTCGATAATCGACATGCATTTTTTTGTTGACATTGCAACATCAGTACCTCAATATCTTGTGTGTAAGCATCTAACGGTACAATTCGTTGGGCTTCAAAAAGTGAGATCGGGCTCCAAAGCAACTAAATCTTCTTAAGGAGGCATTCAACTCATGGCAACCAAGAAAAAAGCAGCCAAGAAAAAGAAGAAAAAGTAGCAGATTAGCGGAGCCAAGTCTCCGTGAATTCCAAGGGAAAATAGTTATGACGGGTGTTCATCGGAACACCCTTTTTTATTGCTATTTTGGGCATTTTGCGCCGAATTTCAGATCTCACAAAATTCCACCTGAGCTGTCATGCAACTCTCGCAGCCCTCTAATACAATTTCAATATATGCGCATGATGCCGCGGGCCGCAGCTCGCACAATCCGCAACGCACTGTTTATCCTTTTGGTCTTCCTTGCTTCTGGCGGAATCGTCAGCCGCGCGCAATTCGAGAATGACGCGTCTAAAAAGGATGCAAATGCAGTTCAGCCGGCCAGCGCAGAAGACATCATCTCCTATCTCAATCAGACCATCGTGTGGTCAAGGCAGCGGACCGCTGAGCAGCAGCTTGTAAACGAGCCAAGCGATGCGCTTTTTCTCAATGACAGCCGTCAGGTGGCCGATCAGGTTGTGAAGCTTGCTTTCGATTACGCCCGCGCTCGCGCGCAGGCGTTGGCAAATCAGACGGACAACGCGGCCAGCCGCTCCCAGGCGACGTCCCAATACCAAAGGCTCATCGATTCGGCCAACAAGGCTGACCAGCAGGTAAAGGGCCTGCAGCAAGAGCTGGATAATTTTCACCAGCAGTTGCAGACTGCCACGGGCAAGAAACGCACTACTTTGCTTGCCATCATCTCAGAAACTCAAGGCGAGCTCGAGTTGTTCCAGACCCGCCGCGACACCCTGCGTTCCATGCTTCAGTTTGCCACCGGAACTGCGTCAAGCGGCCTGGGCTCAGGCGGCCTTCTCTCGCAGGTTGAGGAACTGGCACGCACGGTCCCTGTAGCGTCCGTTGAGAACAAAGAACAAACCGGCTCAAATGCGACCCCAAACAATTCCACATCGCCGGCAGTAGTCGCCTCGCGTGAGCGCAAGGAAGCGCCCACGGGCATTCTGGCGCTGGCTACGGATTTATTTTCCTTGCGGCGCAAGCTGAGTGCTCTGGAAGACAATCTTCGCCAGACGGATGCGCTTTCCCAAAGCTTGAAAAACTTGCGCGCGCCGCTGGTGGCAAAAGTCAGGGAGCTTACGCAAAAGGGTGACGATGTGGCAGGCCAGCCGGATTCGCAGGACCCGAAGGTGCTGGCACAAGAGAAAAAAGATCTCGACGCGTTGACCGCGCAGTTCAAGCAAGTCTCTGCCAGCTTGTTGCCGCTGGGAAAGACAGTCAATCCTGCTGGATATTTACAAGCGGACAACCACAAACTGGCTGAGCGCCGTTGACAGCCAGTACAAAGCTGAACTTAAGGGGTTGCTGTTGCGACTGGCCGTGCTTGCCCTTGTTCTGGGCGTAGTACTGGGAGTTTCAGAGGTTTGGAAACGCGCAACCTTCCGTTACATCCCGGATGTGCGTAGGCGTTATCAGTTTCTGCTGATTCGCCGGATTGTCTTGTGGAGCCTCACGGCAATTATTATTGCGACGGCATTTGCCAGCGAGCTCGGCGCCATTACTACATTTGCCGGCCTCATGACCGCGGGTATTGCTGTGGCGTTGCAAAACGTCATTCTCTCAATAGCAGGTTATTTCTTCCTCATAGGCAAGTATGGCGTTCGCGTGGGTGATCGCGTGAATATTGCGGGCGTCACGGGAGACGTTGTCGATATAGGCCTGGTGCGGCTTCAGTTAATGGAAATTACCGAAGGTCCGGCGCCGCTCCCGACTGGACGCGTTGTCGCTTTTTCGAATTCTGTGGTCTTCCAGGCCAATTCCGGCATGTTTAAGCAGATTCCTGGCACCAACTTTCTGTGGCATGAGATCACGCTCACGTTGGATTCCAAGGGCAATTATCGCCAGGTTGAGCAGCGCATGATGGAGGCGGTCAACAAAGTTTTTGCCGAGTATCGCGACCGGATGGAAGCGCAGCGGCGCAATGTTGAACGTTCTTTGAACTCCACCATCGCGGCCTTTTCTCCGGAAAGCCGGCTCCATCTAACGCAAACCTCGCTTGAAGTGGTGATTCGCTATCCGGTGGACCTGGCGCATGCCGGTGAGATCGATAATCGTGTGACCCGCGCTATTCTGGAGGCTCTGGAACTGGATCCCAATTTGCGTGAGCAGGTTTCCGGCGGTCCCACCGTCAGGACAGAAGAAGCGCCGGCCGAGCCGATAAAAAGGTAACCACGTCAGGCAATTTAGGGCTCTACACCGCTTTATGCGTAACACTCTGCCTGCTGGAAAGAAACCTACAAAGACGCTTGATGAAATGTATGAAAGTTGGGCAAGCAAGCATGCGAACGGTAAGGGATAATAAAGGAAGCTGTTCGCATTTAAAACTCATTTCAGCGGCGCTTGGGTAATGCCTGCTTAAATCGAGTTACGGCGGATCGCGGGAGGACACCCTTGAAGACTGTCTTTGTGGTTGGTGCAGGACCAGCGGGGATGTTTGCCGCCCAAAAAATCGCACAGGGCGGCCATGAAGTGATCATCCTGAATCGCGACATCAAGCCTGGTGGCCTGGCGGAATACGGCATTTATCCCACTAAAGACAAGATGAAGATTGGCTTGCGCAAGCAGTTTGCCAAGGTGTTGAGTCTTCCCAACGTGCATTACTTCGGCCACGTCCCTGTGTCGGGTCAGGCGGCGGTTTCCATTGCTGATCTGCAGCAGTTCGGCCCTTCAGCAATCGTCTTTGCCGTTGGCGCTCAGGGAACAAAGAAGCTGGGCTTGTCCGGCGAAGAGGTCACCGGAGTTTATGCCGCCAAGGACTTTGTCTACAGCTATAACCTGCTGCCGCCTTTTACTTCACGCGATTTCTCCACCGGCAAGCGGGTAGCCATCATCGGCATGGGCAACGTGATGGTGGATATTGCGCGCTGGCTCCTGATTGATTCACCTGTAAAGACCGCCGAAGAAGTCGTGGTGGTGGCGCGCCGCGGCCCCTTTGAAGCCAAGTTCGACAAAAAAGAATTTGACTACATTGAGGAATTTCTGGACCGTAAGGCATTTGACGAAGAACTGCGTCGCATCCAGCCGCAACTCTCCTCCATCGGCCAGGACATCGGCAAGCTGGCCGAGGAAACGTTTCCTGTGTTGGCTACTCCTGCTGCTGAACACCCGGCAGGCAAACCTCGTCTGCGTTTTCGTTTCCTATGTTCGCCGCAGGCCATCCATGCCGATAGCGCAGGCCGCATTGATCGCCTAACCGTTGTCGAAAATGTTCTCCTTGAGCGTGACGGCAGCATTGCCTGCAAGGCCACGGAAAAATCTGCCGACCTTGATCTAGATACGATGATCTTTGCCATTGGTGACGTAGCGGATCCTGCGGTAGGTCTGCCCTACAGCCGCGATAGTTATGTCATCAACCCCGACCAGACCGATCCCAAGCGGGCGGCCTATGAGTTGTTTGATCCGCAAAGCGGCAAGGTGCTTGAGGGAATGTATGCCGTGGGCTGGGCGCGCAAAGCTAGTGACGGCCTTGTGGGCATTGCGCGGCACGATGCTGAAGTTGGAGCGGTGCATGTGCTGAAATATCTGGAAACCGCACCCGAAAGCAATTTTGGCCTTGCAGATGTCCAGGCGTTTCTGGAGCGCAAAGGGCTCCAGATCGTTACTAAGGCCGATCTTGAGAGTCTGGCCCGCGTTGAAGAAAAACAGGCACAGAAACTCGGTGTTTTGTGGTTCAAATTCGCTGAGGACAACGCCATGCTTGCGGCCATCAAGTCAGAGAAGGAAAATGCAGTTTCGGTGTAACGCCTTGATTCTTCCTGCTACTCGCAATTAAAGTCTTTGCAGATGCCCGTCTGGGATCCAAACCTATATTTGAAGTATGCCGATGAGCGCGCGCGCCCGGCGGCCGATCTCATTGCGCAGATCCACCTGGAATCTCCAGCCCGCATCGTCGATCTGGGCTGCGGTCCCGGGAAACAGCACGGAACAATTGCGGCAGCGCTGGCCGAGCGCGGCAATCACCGGAGTGGATAATTCGCCTGAAATGCTGGCCCAGGCCAAGGCCAAACATCCTGGCTGGCAATGGGTGCTGGGCGACATCGAAACCTGGAATCCGGAACCAGCGGTCGATCTGATTTTTTCCAATGCCGCGTTCCACTGGGTTGCGGGGCATGCGACGTTGTTTCGCGGCATGATCAATGGCGTGGCCTCGGGCGGGGCTTTGGCGGTGCAGATGCCGAACAATTTTCATTCGCCAGCCCATTCCGTCCTGCGGGAAGCTGCGCTGAGCGGCGATCCTCGCTGGGCCAAGACGATGGCCGCTGTGCCTGGCACGCTGACTGTCCATCCAGCTGCATTTTATTACGATGTCCTGCGCAAACATGCCAGCCGCGTAGATATCTGGGAGACAGAATATCAACACGTAATGGACGGCCCCAAGGCTGTCTTTGATTGGATTCGCAGCACCGGCATGCGCCCTTACCTTGATCGCCTGACCGATGCCGAACAGCGCGAGCTTTTTGAAGAGCTATGTCTCGAAGGAATCCAGGAAGCCTATCGACCTAACGATCAGGGAAAAGTCCTGTTCCCGTTCCGACGGATGTTCGTCGTGGCGTATCGGTGAGGCATGTTTCACCAGGAGCAGGAGGAAGTTGGGCTTGCAGTCTAGTCTCACTAGGATTGTTGTTTGAACCGGAGAAAATATTTATGCGTTCTTTGTTGTGGTCGTGCTTTATTTCCCAGCTCTGCATGCGGCCCTTCTGTTCACAAGATTGGTCCGGACCTCTACGCATACATCTCAGACAACGATGCCAGCGCAAATTCAACTTTTCTCGTCAGCGATCAGGGAATCCTCGTCGTCGATACAGGTTTGAATGCCCAGGAAGGTCGCAAGCTGTTGGCTGAGATTCGCAAATTTTCTCAAGCTCAAGTGCGCTGGATCGTTAACACGCATTACCATCCCGATCACCGCGGCGGCAACGGCGTGGTTGGCCCGGATGCGATCATCATCAGCACGGCATTCACCCGCTCACACACAGAAAAGCCGACCCAGGAAAATTCCGTCAATGAAACCGTTGGACCAAAAGGGCTTGTGCTATATCTCGGTGGGCATGAAGTTCGAATCTATCATCCCGGTCCGGCGCATACTCAGGGTGATCTGGTCGTTTACTTTCCTGACGAACATGCCATCGCCACCGGCGACCTCTTTCTCACCAACTCATGTCCCGCCATGGATGATGGAGATATGGAGAACTGGATTGCTGCGCTCGACCAGATGCTGGCGCTGCCGGTAGAGCACGTTGTTCCTGGACATTTTGAGCTGGCCACAAAAAGTGAGTTGCAGCGCTTTAGAAATTACCTGGCCGACCTGCGGGATCAGGTAGCCCGAATGTATCGTCAGGGCATGCCGCTGGACCGCGTACAGGCCGCACTTGCGTTGGACGCATATAAGAATTTTCGCCAATATCCAAACTACGAAGCCACTTTCAAGGACAACGCCGCTGCCTACTATCGGCAATTGGAGAAACGTCACGTACCGAGCCATTAGTATTTTGTCACGATTTCACTAGCAATCAGCGCTGCTTCGGCCTTTCGTCATGCTCCAAGGGTCCTGCTGCAACTTACAATAGATTCCATGACGGAGACATCTATGGAACCTGCTTTATCCCGCCGTGGGCTGGCGCTGCTGCCAGGACTTCTGATGGGCGCAGCTATCGCTCTGCTGCTTGCCGTGGTAATGGCGCGGGTTCAGTCCGGCCCGCTGGCGGCCTTTTGGTCACTGCTCAGCGGACGCAGCACGCGCATCAGCAGTGAGGGCAGCGTGATCGAGCGTATCCAGCGGTTGCAGCGGATGGAGACCGTGGTCTTCAATATGGATAAGATCGTGACCGGCGAAAAAGATAATCCCATCCTGCCTGACTTTATCGCCGGCGATCGGTTGCTGATGATTGTGCACGGCCAAGTCGTGGCTGGCATCGATTTCGGTCGGCTGAAAAATGGCGACATCAGAATTGAGGGTAAACAGGTTCACGTTCACCTGCCCAATCCGCAAATCCTGATCACGCGCCTGGACAACGCGCGCACCAAAGTATATTCACGCAACACGGGCCTTCTGGTCCGGGTTGATCCCAATCTTGAGACGCAGGTCAGGCAAGAGGCCGAAGGCGAGTTGCTGCAGGAAGCGGCCGTGGGCGGAATCATCGCTAACGCCCGCGATAACGCTCGGGCCACCGTTACCACGTTGCTCCTTGGGATGGGCTTTGAGAAGGTTCAAGTGGACTGACAGTTTGTCTGAAAATCATGAGTCTGCAGATCGCTGTGCCGCATCCTGAGAAGGTTAAGAACGACTCAAAGAAAGGCGCAAATGAAATATACGAACCTTGGTTCTACAGGTGTAAAGGTTTCCCGCATATGCCTTGGCTGCATGACCTACGGCACAAAGAAGTGGCGGCAGTGGGTGTTGGAAGAAGAAGAAAGCCGCCCTTTTATCAAGCAGGCGCTTGAAGCCGGCATTAATTTCTTTGACACCGCGGACATGTATTCCCTTGGCGCAAGTGAGCAGGTTCTTGGGCGCGCGCTGAAAGATTTTGGACCATCGCGTGACAAGCTGGTGATCGCCACCAAAGTATTCTTTCCTCTGGGTGACGATCCCAACCAGAAAGGTCTTTCGCGCAAGCACATCATGCACGCCATTGACGACAGTCTGCGCCGACTGGGCACAGATTACGTCGACCTTTACCAGATTCACCGCTTTGACTATGAGACGCCCATCGAAGAAACTCTTACAGCGCTGCATGACGTGGTGAAGTCGGGAAAGGCGCGATATATCGGAGCATCGTCAATGTTTGCCTGGCAGTTTGCGCAAATGCTGAATACCTCTGACCGGCTTGGGCTCACTCGATTTGTCACCATGCAGAACCATTACAACCTTGTCTATCGTGAAGAAGAACGAGAGATGATCCCGTTATGCCGGGCAGAAGGTGTGGGACTCATTCCCTGGAGCCCACTGGCGCGGGGCGTGTTGGCGGGTAATCGCAAAACGGGCACGGTGCGGTCGCAGGAAGACGATTACACCAAAAAGCTCTACACGCAGGAAGCTGATGACCGCGTGGCAGAGAGCGTGGCCCAGGTAGCGAAGGGCCGCGGTGTGTCGCCGGCGCAGGTCGCCTTGGCGTGGCTGTTGCACAAGCCAGAAGTCTCCGCGCCTATTGTCGGAGCATCCAAGCCGCATCATCTACAGGATGCTCTAGCAGCGGTAGATCTAAAGCTTACGCAAGAGGAGATCGCGCAGCTTGAATCGACCTATGTGCCCCATCCCGTTCTTGGCCACCACTAAAGAGCCGCTAACGCTGCTTAAGACCGGCCTTTGCGGCCCAGCAGCCATCCGGTAAGAATTCCAACGGCGAAGGCCCCTGCGGCAACTGTTGCAACCGAGGCCAGCGGACGGCTTTTCACATGGTCGCGGAGATCATCAAGGCGATCCTCGGTCGCATCCTTGGCCCGGCGCACGGTGCGATTCAGGTCATTGTATGTTTCGTCCAGCCGGTCCTTAACTTTGGCGGAGAGGTCTCGTGCCCGGTCAGCGATTTCTGCTACGTTGTCTCTTAAGTCGCGCGTCAGATTTTCAGCCTTCATGAAACTTACCTCCAATGATGCAATTCATAATTATGACAGAATGAGGTTCAAGATATCCTGCTCTCATCAAATTAGCTACGTAAGAACAGCTTGGCTTTGTGTGAGCAGCAGCAATCAAAATTACCTGATAATAGTGTGATGCCGATTTGCACAGATATGGCGGACTGGAACAGCTTTGGCCGTGCCAACGCAAGCCAGAAATGGCGCAGGCAATCGGCCGTGATGGGCAATGATATGACGCAGGCCATCGTTGAAGCGGCGCAAGTCCAGCCGGGTATGCGCTTACTCGATATTGCGTGCGGCACCGGCGAGCCCGCGATTTCTCTGGCTGCTCTATTGGATGCCGAAGGCGAAGTGGTCGGCGTGGATATTTCTTCCGCACCGCTCAAGATTGCTGAAGAACGCGCGACACAACGCGGCCTGACCAACGCTTGTTTCCAGCAGGCAGATGCGCATCATCTGCCTTTTGCCGAGAATAGCTTTGATTGCATCACGTCACGCCTGGGCGTGATGTTTTTCGTTGACCTGCCGCTCGCTCTAAGCGAGATGCGCCGAGTCCTGAGGCCCGAGGGAAAAACCATCCTGCTGGTGTGGGGGCCTTTCGATCAACCGTATTTTAGCACCACCATCGGCACCGTGCTGCGCACGCTGTCAGGATCGGTCATGCCGGAATCCGGGAGAAAAATGTTTGCGTTGGCTGATGAAGGCAAGCTTACACAAGCTCTACGGCAGGCTGGTTTTTCGCAAGTGAAGGAAGAATTAGTAACCGTGCCGTGGACATGGATAGGAACGCCAGAGGAAGTCTGGGAATATTTTCAAGATGTCGCGGTGCCCTTCGCGTCTTTCCTCCAATCCATCCCGGCAGCGCGTCGCCCGGAAATCGACGCGGCGGTATTGAAGGCGATTCACGAATACTACGATGGCACAAGCATAAAATTTACGGCGACGGTAAACATTGCCGTCGCCGTCAAATAAATCTGTTGTCTATCTCTCTGTCTTACGTCAAGTCCGCAACTTTCAGTTTGATCTCCGTGCTCTTCCAGTTGGATTGAAATTGCTTGTCGACAAACTGCGCGTCATAGGCGCGGTTTTGCGCGCGCAATGCTTCAGCCAAACCAAACAGTGACCGTGGATTTCTTGGGTTGCGGTCCAGATCTTCGCGGAACACCTTCTCCGCTTCAGAGGCGTTTCCGTTCAGCAGCAGCACAGCGCCCAGCGATTCACGCACCGGATAAAACCAGTCCGGCGGCTCGTCGTACTTCAGCGTGTCTTGGACGGCGACTGCGCGGCGTAACAGTGAGACCGTACCCGCCGGATCATGCTTTGCCTGTGCAATTTTTGCTCCCAGAACATTTGTGGCGATGGTCAGCACATCTTTCGCTTTGTTGTTTACGGGCATGGCGAAAACCTGGTCCGGCGGCGTCTTGTCCGCGGCCTCGCTTACGATGTGATGCTCGGCCTCAGCTTCCGCCACCTTGCCCTTCGCCGCCAGAGCCATGCCGCGGGCAAAATGCCAGAAGACCGTGGTGGTTTGCATGCCCGCGGGCGGTTGCGGCATCGCCAATATCTGGTCCCACTTCTGGAAGCGGACCTCCACTGCAAAGGGCACAGTCATGAAACCTTCCAGTGGCGGTATGTCTTTAACCATTGGACCAACATGAGCTGCCAGCATCTCTGCGGCCTTGTGGGCTTCAGCGTAATTACCATTCATGCTGGAACATGCGGCAATGAAGTGCAGGTTGTGGCTGTAATACATTGCGCCATACAGGCCAGGCCCGCCGCTGGCTTGCAGATATGCGCGATCGGCGGCCGCTGCCAGCTGGTTGGTTTTGACCGCTGCTTCAAAATCGCCGGTGCGGATATAAACGTGTCCGGGCATGTGCACCAGATGGCCCGCTGCAGGAGCTAAAGCCGCCAGGCGATTGGCGGCGGCAAGCGCACGCTCAGGATTAGGCGATGCTTCCACGGCGTGAATGTAATAGTGAATAGCGCCCATGTGGTTGGGGTCGCGCTTTAAGACCGATTCCAACGCGGAAATAATGTCCTCTGTTCCGCCTTCGGGCGTGCCATCAGGATGCCAAAGTCCCCAAGGATGAAGGTTCATGCCGGCTTCAGCAAACAGCGTGGCGGCGTCCAGGTCGTCAGGAAATTGCTTTACCAAGTCGCCCATTGCGTTACGGTAGCGTTCCGCTGCCAGGCGATGATCAGCCGCCGGATCGGCTGGGAAACGCAGCGCCATTGCAGCTATATACGCTTTCTCGCTGGGCGAGGCATTCGCAACAAGTGACTCAGCCTTAGCGATGGCTTCATGCGCTTTCTTGTAGCGATCAGGATCAGCCGGATCGTTATAGTTTGGCCCCACGGCTTCCGCCAGCCCCCAATACGCCATGGCCATTTTGGGATCAAGTTCAGCGGCGCGCTCAAAAGATCCCGCAGCTTCTTGGTGGTTGAAGGCATAGATCAGGCGCATTCCCTGATCAAAAAATTTCTGCGCCTCAGGATTGCTGGTTGAAACAGGATGATGCAGATCTCCCAGGCCAGTCATCAGCGCGGCTTTCTTGGCGGCAGGCTGGCTATGCATGGAATGCTGCTGGGCGATAATCGATCCGCAGAGCACAAGCGCTATCAGGACGCGTATCACGACCTTCATGGTGGTCCTCCGGTTGACTTGCGGGCCTTTAATACTAGAGATTCTACACCCGCATGAGGGATGGTCAGATTAGCGGAACGGTAGGGAAGCTGCCGCTACTGCTTCTTGCCGAATATCTCACGCAGCAACGCCGTGGTTTGCGCGGCAGGGTCCTTGCGAATCTTGCGTTCTTCTTCCCCCATCACATAAAAGAGCCCGTCCATGGTTTTGCCGACAACATATTTATCAATGCTGAAACCCTCGTTTTGAGCAACGCGAGCGGCGATAGGGTTTTGCATCAGCTGGTTGTATTGCCTCACGACGCCAACATTTTCCATAGCCCGGTGCACGATCGGGGAAAAGGCAGTAGTCAACTGATCTGTGCTCGTGGTTTTGAAGTACTCAGTCGCTGCCGTGTCGCCACCGGAAAGGATCTGGCGTGCGTCTGCGATTGTCATCTTTGTTACAGCATCGATAAAGATTTGCCGGGCGGCGGGTGCGGCTTGCTCTGCGGCGCGGTTCATTCCGATTTCCAAGCGCGTCCACCTGCTGGCCCATGCCCATCAGGCGCATGCCCTTGCCAACATTGCGCAGTTTTTCCGGCAGCAGGATCTTGATGGCTGCATTCTTTAAGAATCCGTCGACGCGCCCCGTGGAAGCTACCGCCTTCCGCGTGCTTACGGTCAACGCCTCCTTTAATCCTGCTGCAATGCGATCGTCGGTCGGCCCCCTCTTCTTGCCCAGCGCTTCCTCGGCCCTTTTCCGGAGATCATCCAGCGGAGACTGCGCTAGAGTTACTGAGGAAAGCAATCCTATGCCCAAAAGCAGGACAACCACATATTTCTTTGTCATTTAGCCTCTAACGGTTGCGATATAACAGGCTGGCGTCCCGCTAACAGTGCGAGCGCGGCGAAGTCTAAACTGTATATTATGCGCTCAACCTTTCATTTGTCCTATATCGCTAGTGCACCAACCATTGAAGATGGACGTGGAGAGTACCAACTATGATCAGCAAGTTGTTTCGCAGCTTCAGCATATGCGTTGTAGCCTTTGTAATATTTTCCTCTTCCGCGCCGGCCACGCCTGCCGATGGAGCAGTTCATCCGGAGATGATCGTTTCAGCAAAGTGGCTGAGCGAGCACCTTAATGATCCAAAAGTGATCATTCTGCATGTGGACCAGAAGCGCTCAGAATACGATAAAGGTCATATTCCCGGCGCTCGCTTTCTGGCGCTGGAGGATTTTATTGTAGGCGAGGATGCAGAGCTTCCCACCACAGAAAAGCTCAAGGACACTTTTGAAAAATTGGGCGTAAACGATGATTCGCGCGTGGTGATCTACACCACGGCCTGGTATCCAATGGCGGGCCGGGCCTATTACACGCTGGATTATTTAGGCCACGGCGATCATACGGCATTGCTGGACGGCGGCATCGATGAATGGCGGAAGGAAAACCGGCAACTCTCCAACGATGCACCGAAAGTTACCCGAGGCAATTTTACGCCGCACGTTCATCCAGAAGTCCGGGCTATGATGGAAGAAGTAAAGAAGCTCTCCGAGCAACCATCGAAAGACCGCTCTACTGGTGGACTCGCGACCCGACAAGCGCTATACCGACGGGCATATCGCTGGAGCAGTGCATATTTACTGGCAGGAAACGCTGGTGGACGCGAAAAACAACCCGGTGTTCCTGCCGCCAGACAAACTCAAGGAGCTGTTTTCGGCCAGGGGCATCATGCCGGGGAAGAAACTGGTTACATACTGCGAGATCGGCTTGCAAGCTTCGCATGATTATTTCATTGCAAAATACCTTGGCTATGATGCGGCTATGTTTGACGGTTCCATTCATCAATGGAGTCACATGAACAACCTGCCGGTGGTCGCGGGAACCGCGCTGCGCTAGGGAGTGAACGCGATGTTTCTTCGAATACTCATTCTCGCGCTGCTCGCCATGGCGCAGGCGCCGCTTGTGACGGCCCAGAACAACGCGGAACCGAAATTGCGGCCTGAAATGCTGGTTACTACTGCGTGGCTGGCGGAAAAGCTGAGCGAGCCAGACGTAATCGTACTCTGCATCAATTCCACACCGGAGTTTTATTCCAAAGGACACATCCCGGGCGCCCGCCAGATTAAGCTGGAGAATATTGCGGTAACACGCGATGGCATTCCCAATGAGCTGCCGCCGGTGGAAACTTTGCAGCATGTTTTTGAAGCTGCCGGCGTAAGCAACTCGTCGCGGGTCGTTTTATATGGGGAACGTTCCAATCTGTTCGCTGCGCGAGCCTACTTTACCCTGGACTATCTTGGCGTGGCGGCACGCGTTGCGCTACTGGATGGCGGCCTGGAGAAGTGGACCGCCGAACGACGGCCGCTGTCAACGGAAATACCACAGTCGAAAACCGCAACGCTTGTGGTTTCACCGCGGCCGGAAATTCTGGTGGATACAAAAACCATGCGGGAGCTGTCACAAAAGAAGCCGGGAAGCGTGACCCTGCTGGATGCGCGGCCTACAAAAGAGTTTACTGGGGAGCAACGCTCAGAAGATGTTGCCAAAGCCGGCCACATTCCCGGGGCAAAGGGCCTGTTTTGGATGGATATGCTGGTTAGCCGCCAGAATCCCGTCCTGAAACCGGAAGCAGAATTGCGGCGCATGTACTCTGAGGTGAATGCCAAGGCAGACCAGCCGCTGGTTACTTATTGCCGTACTGGCATGCAGTCATCCTTTCGATTACTTTGTGGCGAAATATCTTGGCTACGATCCCAGCATGTATGACGCTTCATTTTTCGAATGGAGCAAAAACGATCTACCGGCAGAAACCTCTGCCAAGCCCCATTGAGATGATGCCGTCCGATTACGGACGCGACTTCTCTTTTCTGCACCTATAATGTTAAGGCTGGCGAATAATAAAAATTAAGTAAGTAGCCCGCCTTGCGGCGGGTCGGTCACAAGCGAGACGATCTACTGTGAACAGGTCGCCATCGCTTGAGCGGTTTGTATTCGCCAGTTTTCCAGTCCGCCAACTTGGGCACTATCACAGCGCATGCCGCGACATCGAAGCTGAGCGAAGTTCTGTCCTGAAAGCCAATGTCGATTATGCATTCATCGGGAGAAACAAAGAGTTCGATTGCTTGAATTGTCTTGCCTTTCACTTCAGGGAATTTCATTTTTCGCATGATAGTCACTTCGATAACCTGTCGGAAGTAACCGATAGGTCGGAGGAATCCTACAGGCGACAATCTAAGGGTGTCAAGGGAAAACATCACAATCAGGGTCGGCAAGAGGCTGCGCTATCTGCGAGAGAAAGCTGGCCTAAGCCAAGGTGAGATGGCGCACCAGTTTGGAATTGACAGGGGAAACATATCAGAGTGGGAAAATGCCAAGGTGTGTCCGTCTCTTCCAATGCTTGAAACGCTGGCCGACGGATTCAAAATAACAATATCGAAGTTATTACAGGGTGTGTGACCCGAGCGTGCGTTAGAAGTTATTCTTTTGGGCGGAATCAGCCATTGGATCCACCTTCTTTCGTTACAGTCGCTATATGGTGTGCCCACCAGCTTTCTCATGCTAATAGCGCAGATCAATCTGGCGATGCCAGAGGCGAAGCGCAAGCCGCAATGTAGCCCTTAGCGAATTCGGCAGCTTTCGACCAATTAGAAGGAATCTCAGACTTGGAGGACGATTTGGGGGCACAGTTCGCCACTTGCAAAGGCGAATATAACACGATATGCTAAAACACCTTGAGTGCTGGCTCTCTAGCTCCTCAGATCCGCCCAGGCGGCCAGGAAGAGTGATCTTTGAAAATCCGCAACTAGCATTTGGGCATTTGGCCCAAAGCTGGGACTTGGCATGCTTGCGACCCTTCAGCCGATCTCTCAGCCTTCCACCCCACCACGCGAAAACCGCGCGTGTCGGGGGCCCCGGCCTTGGGTGACATTGGGTGACCTTGGGTGGAATTGGGTGTACATAGGGGGGTAGGGGTGGGGGTGAAAGCAAACCCACGCCAATCTTGGGGTAGGTCCCGTAAGTCCTTTAGAAATAGGGAATGGATCTTGGAAATGGGAAAGAAATTGCCCCAAAATCACGCAAACTTGTGAGATTTTTGGGCAATAGCTCCATCCGAGCCGAAGGACACGTAGCGGGGTTTCCCTTCCGGTCGGGACAAGGCAAAGGAGAGTCGGGACAAGGCAAAGGAGAGGCTGCGCCTGTTCTGGATCGTTCGGCTCCCGGCATTCGCCGGTCGCTCACGATGACAAGTTGAGTCGCGCCGATTTTACGGCGCGAGTCCTCGTTAGAACATGTTCCACAGGAACTGGTTGTAAACGTCGTGGTGGTACTGCACTTCGGGCGCCTTCACGAACGTTCCCAGCAGGCGTGGGCAGCGATCAGCAGACGCCTGCTTCAGGTCAGCGTAACGCGTTTTCACGTCCTCACCACCCATTAGCTTGTTGGTCCAATCGGCGGAGCGGAAGTTTTCCATCGCCGTATAAATGTTATCTGGCAGGTAACGTTCAGCCTGGCGCAGGTTCTTGATCTTGGACGTCTCACCGGCGATTCCAGTCTTGAAAACGGCCATCATCACCATGTAAGGATTGGCGTCGGGCGCCACGGACCGCACTTCAACGCGCATGCTCTTTTCATTTCCAATCGGAATGCGCACCATGGAACCGCGGTCTACCGCTGAGGCCTTGATCTGGTTGGGCGCTTCAAAGTGGGGATCAAGGCGTCGGTAAGCATTCACGCTGGCATTCAGCATCAGGCAGATGTCGTTACCATGCGTCAGAATGCGGTCCACGAATGACCAGCCCAGCTTGCTCAGCTTTTCTTCACCCTTGGGATCCCAGAACAGGTTCTTTCCATCTTTGCTGATGGAAACGTTGGTGTGCATGCCGTTGCCGTTTACGCCCACAACAGGCTTGGGTAGGAATGAAGCAGTCAGGCCCATTCTGGTGGCAACCTGTCGGCAGATCAGCTTATAGAGCTGGATCTGGTCTGCAGCGGCCACAACCTCGCCATAGCTGTAATTGATTTCAAATTGCGAGGGCGCTACCTCAGGGTGGTCTTTCTCATTCTGGAAGCCCATGGCGCGCTGCACTTCAGCCGTTGTGTCAATAAACGTGCGCAGTGGATCGCCGGGCAGCGAATGGTAATAGCCGCCGGTATTCACATATTCGAACCTGTTGGTTTCGTGGTAGCGACGCTCCGCGTCAGCGCCCTGAAAGAGGAAGCCTTCAATCTCATTGGCGGCGTTGAGCGTATAGCCCTCTTTCTGGTGCATTTCCGAAGCGAAAACTTTCAGATTGCCCCGGATATCGGCGCTGTAAGGCGTGCCGCCTTTATCGATGACATCGCCAAAGACCAGAACCTTGCCGGAGCCAAACACGTCTGACGGCGCCCAGTAAAATGAGCTCCAGTCCAGACCAAGGCGGAGATCGCTTTCACGCTGAGCAGTAAAGCCGCGAATCGACGACCCGTCAAAAGTCAGGTTGTCCCAGCTTTTAAGCAAGAATTTTTTGTCATAGTCCAGCATGTGGAGGCGGCCTTCAAGATCGCTAAAAAGCACGGTTACGGCCTTGATGCGCTTTTCATCAGTGAGATACTTCAGCCGATCTTCCTGGATTTTGTGCATGGCAACGCGGTTCTTGCGCTGCTCCTTCGCCTGCAGGTTCATGTCTTCCAGTTCGTCATATGAGAGGGCTAGAAAATTGCGCAGTTCGTTTGCCATGAAGCTCCTTCAAGCCTGAATTCTTTGGTTATTGGGCCAATGCGGATCCGTGCGAGCAGTGGTTAACTTTTTAGCATATTCCATCCC
Organism: Terriglobia bacterium; assembly: GCA_963732195.1. Lineage (GTDB taxonomy): Bacteria > Acidobacteriota > Terriglobia > Terriglobales > Acidobacteriaceae > Angelobacter. The sequence goes on from CAVSYO010000003.1 coordinate 271,251, forward strand.
GCCCGTCACTGCACATTTAAAAACATGATGGCTGCCATCAAATTGCTTTATACCTGTTTTTTTTGAACGTGTGTGTCGCATCGGCTATTCGCTTTTAGCACGTTGCCAGAAGCCCTCGTAATCCAGTACCAGGCCGTCGCCGTCCACAAGCACGTTGGCCTCAAATGCTCCACCCCGACTGGAATAACGGTATTTACGTTCAGCCAGGCGAATATACTCCTGAGGAAGTGGTTGCAGGAGAAGATCAGGGAAACGCACCCAGGCTGCGATGAACTCGCCGCTCGCATGGCCGAGAGCGAGGTTCAAACGCCTGATCGGCAGAGTGTTTGTTGAAGGGCTCCAGCCCAGATCGATGTCAATTGCGCCTTTGACTGCATGGTTTTCACGGCCATTTTCAAACCACCGGCCATCGCGTGCTTCAATTTTAAGCGTTCGTTCGCCAGTAGACTCGCGGAGAAAAATACTTGCCCGGCGGGTGTGAAACAATGAATTGCAAACAATCTCATATTCCACTTCTGTGGCTGCGTCTTTGGCCATGGTCAGGATTGTGCCGCGAAATACCCATTCATCACCTGCACGCACAAATTCAAATCGCTCCAGCCCCGGGCCCTGCAGCCACTGCCAAAGACCAGCGCATACGAGTTGAGCATTCGAAGCCATGATCCTTACTGCGATCCTACAGTTTTTGGGCTGTTTCCGGCCAGCGGCTGTATCTGTTTACAACAGCCGCCAAAGCCTTTACCTTGGACGTGTCGAGATGTCTGATCCTGCGATGTGACTTCTACGTTTCTATCAGCGCCGTATCAGGAGGATAAGTCGATGATGAGCGAAAGCAACGAGACTATCCACCACCGCATTTGCCCTTTTTGTGAAGCCTGCTGCGGCCTTGAAATCGCCGTGGCGGAGGGCCGCGTAAAACGCATTCGCGGACACGCCAGCGACGTCTTCAGCAAGGGCTATCTCTGTCCTAAAGGCGTGGCGCTTAAGGACCTGCATGAAGATCCGGATCGTTTGCGCCAGCCGTTGATCAAGCGCGATGGCCGCTTTGTGGAAGCGACATGGGAAGAAGCCTTTGCAGAGATTGAGCGCCGTTTGCCGCCGATCATCGCCAAGCATGGAGCTGATTCGGTTGCTTTGACGCTAGGAAATCCTATAGTCCACAAACTTGCGCTGCTGCTTTATGTGCCGCGCCTGGGCCGCGCTCTGGGATCGAAGAATGTTTTTTCCGCATCAACCCTTGACCAGATGCCCAAGCATCTTTCTTGCGGGCTGATGTTTGGCGACTTTCTTTCTATTCCCGTACCTGACATCGAACGCACAGACTTTCTGCTAATACTTGGCGCAAATCCAATGGTCTCTAACGGAAGCCTTTGGACTGTGCCGAATTTCCGTGACAAGGCCAAGGCTTTGCGCGCTCGTGGTGGGCGGCTCGTTGTTGTGGATCCAAGGCGTACGGAAACGGCGGACGTGGCCGATGAGCATATTTTTATTCGTCCCGGCGGCGATGTATTTCTGCTGCTCGGGATGGTGCATACGCTGTTTGCTGAAAAGCTGGTCCGTCTTGGCCGGCTGGCGGAGACATGTTGCCGGCGTTGAGGCACTGGAGCAGGTTGTTACCGGCTTTGCAGCGGAAAAAGTATCGGCTCGCTGCGGAATTTCCGCTGAGACTATTCGTACTTTGGCCCGTACGCTGGCGGCTGCGAAACATGCTGTGGTCTATGGACGCGTTGGCACGTGCACGCAGGAGTACGGAACGCTTTGCAGTTGGCTGATCGACGTGTTTAACATTCTTACCGGACACTTCGATGAGCCGGGCGGCGCCATGTTTCCCAAAGCAGCAGCGTTGCAGTCAAACACGTTCCCAGCTAACACCGGGGGCAAGCCGGGAACGGGCAAGGGAGTTGTTACCGGCAGGCGCAAGAGCCGCGTTTCCGGCGCACCGGAAGTATTAGGCGAATTTCCCATGAGCTGCCTGGCCGAGGAAATCCAGACGGCGGGAGAGGGGCAGTTAAGGGCGCTCATTACCATAGCAAGCAATCCAGCGCTTTCCTCGCCGAATGGCCAGCGCCTTTCCGCCGCAATGGACCAGTTGGAATTCATGGTGAGCCTGGACATTTACCTGAACGAAACTTCACGCCATGCCGACGTGATTTTGCCTGGAACGTCGCCGCTGGAGGATTCGCATTATGACGTGGCGTTCTCGCAGCTTTCGTATCGCAACCATGCGCGTTACAGCAGTCCGATATTCCCGCAGTCAGAGGACCATCCCGAAGAGTGGCAGGTGCTCTTGCGGTTGATCGGCATTATTCAAGGCAAAGGTCCTGCGGCGGATATCAACCAGATTGACGATGAATTGCTGATGGACGATCTCCGGCGTACTGCTGGGCCGTTTGCCGATCAGATTTACAAAGCAAGCTCGAAGCGACGCGGCGTGGAGAGATTGCTTGATCTTGGTCTGCGCGCAGGGCCTTATGGCGACCAATTTGGCATGAAGACTGATGGACTCAACCTGGAGAAAGTCAAGGCGTCGGAAGGCGGGATCGATCTAGGATCGCTGCAACCCACGCGTGCCGGAGGTGCTGCGTACGCCATCCGGAAAGATTGAACTTGCGCCGGCGATGCTCATTGACGACCTCAAGCGGCCAGCGGCTGATCTGGGGCGATCGATACCGGAACTGGTTATCGTGGGAAGACGGCAACTCCACGGAAACAATAGCTGGATGCATAATCTTCCAGTCCTGGCCAAAGGAGCGGCGCGATGCATTGCTCTGATCAATCCTAACGATGCTGAGCGGCTCGGCCTGGAAGATGGCGGCAGGGGCCGGATCGCGCATGACGGGCGCTCGATTGAAGCGGAAATACAGATTACTGACGAAATGATGCCAGGAGTTGTCAGCCTGCCGCACGGATGGGGCCACGATCAAGCGGGCTCTCAACTGGAAGTTGCCGCGGCACATCCTGGCGCGAACTTGAACGCTTTGATGGATGAGAATCGCCGCGATCCGCTCTCCGGCAATGCCGTGCTGAGCGGCATGGAAGTTGAGATGACACCTGTAGCAGCGCACGTCTTGGCGGGACAGGCGCGGTAAGACAATGGCCGGCAAAAAACATTCTGCAAGCGCGGCTTGCGGATGCGAGACCACGCTGCTCCTGGGCGACCACTCCGGCCATGATCGAGTATCACGACGCAGAATGGGGCGTGCCTCAGCATGACGATCGCGTGCTGTTTGAGTTTCTTGTCCTAGAAGGCGCGCAGGCCGGACTGAGCTGGTCAACCATACTGGCCAAGCGCGAAGCTTATCGACGAGCTTTCAGCAACTTTAATCCTAAAAGCATTGCACGCTACGATGCGCCAAAATTGAAGCAGCTAATGGCGAATGAGGGCATTGTTCGCAATCGGCTGAAGATATCGGCGACGGTGCAAAATGCGCGAGCCTTCATGGCTGTACAAAAAGAGTTCGGCAGCTTCGATGCTTACATCTGGCAATTTGTGGGCGGCGTGCCTATCGTCAATTCGATCAAGGGATTATCGCAGATACAGGCACGAACCGAGGAATCAGACAAGATGAGCCGTGACCTGCTCAAACGCGGATTCAAGTTTGTCGGGCCTACGATCTGTTACGCGTTCATGCAGGCAGTGGGCATGGTGAATGACCATCTGGTAAATTGCTTTCGCTACGCGGAAATCAAAGGTGCAGCCGCCAAACCCAAACGCTAGTTGGACGGTGCTTCCGCCAGTGGAAGCCATATCGTAAAGCGGGTATCGCCCGGTTTTGAGTTCACCTGAATCTGTCCACGATGCTTGCGCACGATGCGTGAAGCAGTATCCAATCCCAATCCCGTTCCCTGGCCGACGCCTTTGGTCGTAAAAAATGGTTCGAAGATGTGAGGGAGGACCTTCTCCGGAATCCCCGGACCATTGTCCGCGATTTCCACGACTACACACGCGTCTTCGCGATATGTGCGGATGCGAAGCTCGCCCTGGCCGCCCATGGCGTCAATCGCGTTATCAATAACGTTGGTCCAGACCTGATTCAGCTCGCTGCCAAAAGAATTCACCAGGAACGGAACACGCTGATAGTCGCGCTGGATTGTGACTCCGCGCTTGAGTTTGTGGTTCAGGATCGTGAGCGTGGTTTCCAGGCTCTTGACGATGTCAACGTTCTGGACCGGAGACTGGTCCATGTATGTGTATTCCTTGATAGCACGGACCAGATCAGAGATGCGCGATGTGCTGTTTTCAATTTCGTTCAGCAAATTGGCAATCTCCATGGACGCGGCAATTCTTACCAGGGCTGCGCGTGCTGTGTCGGCGTCAAGCGTGGCGTACAAACGGTCGAGTGCGGCGGGCTGAATATTTTTGTGCGCCAGATCTGAGGCCAGTTGCCAGAGGTCATCTTGTCCATGCGTACGGAGCCAGGAATCAATCTCTTCCTCAAGGGTGCTGATAGTGAGCGTGTCCGGCGGGGGGCCGTCCTGCTGGACGAGTGATGCCTCCAGCTTTTCGATCTCGGCGCGTTGAGCGGCGGTAAGATCGTGCGCTCCCAGGGCATGGCTTGCGTCCTTGATGCGTTTCATCGTCACGCGGAGCTGGCTGGTTGCGCGTTTGGCGGCGGAGGCAGGATTGTTGAGTTCGTGCGCCAACCCCGCGGAAAGCTTGCCCAATCCTGCCAGACGGTCACGCTGTTGCTCGACGCGCGTGGCTTCGCGGATGCGGTCTGACATCAGCCCAACCAATCGCTGCGTCAGGTCAGGCATTTTTTGTATGAGCTGCGGAAAGGCAGTCACGGGAAAGCGCAGGACGCGGCCATCAGTAATCGCACGTCCGCTCACCGTATAAAATTTCATCCGGGAAAAGGGCAGCACGCCGCCAATATCGCCGGGCTTGCTGTTGAAGAAAATCGTCTCGCCGCCAAATTCACCGCGACCCTGCAACTGCCCTTCAAGGATCACAAACATTGAGTCCGCAGGATCGCCTTGATGGATGTAGGTTTCTCCTGCTTTTATATTTAGTTCCTGGCATTGGCTGATGAACCAGTCAATCTGATCGTCAGGCAGATCGGCAAAAACCGGCACTTTGAGCAATTCTGATTTTTCTACCATGTTTTATACCTTGCTCAGGTACTGATGAATGAATTGCACAGCCACGGAACCTTCGCCAACGCCGGAAGCTACGCGCTTGACCGAACCGTGCCGGACATCGCCCACCGCGAACAGACCAGGGATATTCGTTTCCAAAAGGAAAGGATCGCGCTCCAGCGTCCAGGTCTTAGGGCGCTTGCCCTCCCAGAGTAGGTCAGGACCAGTCAGGATAAAGCCTCGGTCGTCTCGTTCTACCACGTCGCCCAGCCAGTCCGTGCGCGGCAGGGCGCCAATAAAGATGAACATGGAACTGGCAGGCACACGCTCAACTTTGTTTGTGTCTGAACAGAGTACAGAAATTTCTTCCAGATGAGTCTCACCATGTGCTTCAGCAACGTTGGCGTGTGTCCAAAGCTGGATATTGGGCGTGTGCTCAATCTGCTCGATCAAGTACTGTGACATTGTGCTGGCGAGTGAAGCGCCACGCACCAGAATAACGACGCGGTCAGCATACTTGGAAAAATTCATTGCAGCCTGGCCAGCAGAGTTCGCGCCGCCAACCACGTAAACTAATTCGCCCTTGCATGAGAGAGCTTCCGTGGAACCGCCCCCGTAATAAACCCCGGCGCCCTGAAGCCGATCAATGCCGGGAGCGTCCAGCCGTCGCCACTGGACTCCCGTGGCCACCATCAGCGCATGGCAGGAAATCTCGCTCTCATCTTTCAGTTTGATGATGCGATAAGATCCTTCCGTTCGCACACCGACGGCTTCTTGTGGTGAAAGGATTTCCACGCCAAAGCGCTGCGCTTGAACTACAGCACGGCGAGCGAGATCACCGCCGCTCAAACCGTTTGGGAAGCCAAGATAGTTTTCAATGCGCGAACTCATCCCTGCTTGCCCGCCAGGTGCGTCGCATTCCACGATTACGGTATGCAGGCCTTCTGACGCGCCATAAACAGCAGCAGCCAGGCCAGCGGGGCCTCCGCCGATGATTGCCAGATCGTAAAAGTCAGTCTGCGCGCGGGTACGCAACCCTACTTTTTGTGCGACATCGGCCGGAACACTCTCAAGGAGTTTTGTTCCGTCGGGAAACAGCACAACCGGAAGGCTTGCGGATTCAGGACCCAACGCCTCAATCAAGCGCTTGGTTTCAGGATCATTAGCGGAAATCTCCACGTCTATCCATTGATAGGGAACTCGATTGCGCGCCAAAAAATCACGCAGCTCATACGAACGCGGCGACCACCGTGTACCCAGCACGCGGATGCCTTCAAACATGGGACGGTAGGAGCCCTGCCAATCATCCAGCACATCATCTAACTGCGGATACAGGTGCTCTTCCGGCGGGTCCCAGGGCTTGAGGAAAAAATAATTGATATTGACCTGGTTGATGGCGCTGATGGCCGCATTGGTGTCAGCGTAGGCGGTAAGCAGCGCGCGCTTGGCGTCGGGGAAGAGGTGCATTGCTTCCTGAAGAAAACCGACGCCATCCATCTTGGGCATGCGCTGGTCAGCCAATAGCAGGGCCACGCTGTCATTACGGACTTTCAGTTGCTTCAAAAGTTCCAAAGCTTTTTCAGGAGCATCACTCGCCAGCACTCGATAGGTAGCGCCGTAATGCGAACGCAGGTCGCGCTCAATGGCGCGCAGAACATCAGAATCATCGTCAATACAAAGCAAAATCGGTTTCGCCATAACAGCCTACATCGCTAAGAATTGTTTTTCGGTAAACGTTCGGAAGAAAGCATTTAGATGCCTGACCCGAAATTTGGTCGCATTTTTGGACCCGTTGAGGCCGAGGAAGCCGGAACGTCATACGACCCGAGCAGCTCAATGGGATTCAGGCAGCGTGTACTCGAATTCATAGGAATGCTTGCCTTCGGCAATGATGATCTTGAAATTGCCGATTATGTCCACGAGTTGGCCTGTACCGGAATCAGGCACCACGGTTACGGCGAGCTGAGGAACGCCGCGATTCATGGTTCCCGTGTGTTGCAGGATGAAAGTGCCAGTGCGGCCCTTTAAGGTTCCGCTCACTTTTTCGATGGCCACGTAGCCGGCCGAACCTTTTACGTCAGTCATGCCGGTCAGCATCTGGCCTTTGCTGGTTCCTTCAAGGTCGCCGTGAAATTGTTTGTCAATTGTCATCCGGCCAAGCGCAGCGTCGCCGTTCTTATCGTCTGTTTGAGGCATAACTTTTACTTCAAACGTTCCACTGGCATGATTCATCGCCGGCCCCTTCTGAAATGCGCTTGCGGTTATAGGATGAGTGAACGCCCAGGACGCAACGGTAATTGTGAGCCAACCAGCGACGAAGGTTACGACGCGGCGCCTGGCTTGTGCGACGCAGAGAATGTTGTTTTTCACCCAAGCATTCTAGCGCAGAGTCAAGATCGTCACTCCGGAGCCTGCGGACGTTTAAACACCAGGCACTTTGAAGTGAATGAATGTACCGGCTCGCCATTTTGGTTCAGTGTGGTGCTTTTCACTTTTACAATGGCCTGGTTCGGCTTGGAACGCGACGGCACGATTTCCAGGATCTCGCTTTCTACGTGCAGTGTGTCGCCGGGCCGCGTCGGTTTGGGCCAAGCCAGATCACCGCCCAGGCCGATGATGCCGTTGCCCAGCGGCAGGCCACCATCAACCAAAAGGCGCATCGCGACCGCTGCGGTGTGCCATCCACTGGCCGCCAGCCCGCCAAATACGCTGGCTTTCGCGGCGGCTTCATCCAGATGGAAAGGCTGCGGATCAAACTCTCTGGCGAACTGCTTGATTTGAGCTTCATCCATGTGGTGACTGCCAGAGACGAATCGCTGGCCCACATGAAGGTCTTCCAGATACAGTCCCAGGATGCTTTCTTTTATTTGGCTCATGACAGTTGTCTCCGGAAAAAAATTCTTATCGATCGGCGATAACGATGATGGCGATCATCTCAATTCACTATGATTTGAGAAATCTATATTTCCACCAATTCACCCCGCTCGGTGACTTCAATACGCTTTGAGGCATGCAGCGGCACGCCGACCTGATAGCGAGTATGGCGCAGCTCCCCGACGCGAACCAATGCTCCTTTTTCGACCAGGTCCACAAGGTCGCGCGTGGCAGTGGCAGGTGACGCGCCGGTGATGGTGGCGTACTTGCCCGCGGAGAGTCCGCCTTTGAATCCGTCCGGGCCTTCCTTGAACATACGGACCAATGCCTTTTCCTGTCTTTCGTTCATCTGTCCCCGCAAGCGCTCAAACAGTTTGGCTTTGTCGATCAGGAATTCGATCATCGCAAGCGTCCGTCTCTGGGCCTCTATTGTTATGCCCGCAAACCAGGCAAGCCATCCGGTGATTTCGGTTCGTTTGTTTCCCGCTTCCAGCGCATCGTAGTAGCTTTTGCGACGGGCAAGGATAGTCGCCGCCAGAGCGGTAAGCGTCGGCTGTCCCAGACTTTGCGCCAGTGCTTTTTCCGCCAGCGCGCGCCCGATTCGTCCATTCCCGTCCTCAAACGGGTGGATGCACTCAAAATAAAGATGTGCAGTCCCTGCCCTCGTCAGCGCGGGTAATGGTTCCAGCCCTTCCGGCGCAGTCCTGTTGAACCAATCAATAAAGCGCGCCATCTCCTTGGGCACCCGTGCCGCCGGTGGAGCTTCAAAATGCACCTTTGTCTCTTCCGAAGGGCCCGGAAACCACTTGCATTGGTTCTTTGCCGGTGCGATAGCGGCCGACATCTGTGAGGTCACGGCGTCCGCTCATCAGCATGCGGTGCCAGCCAAACAGCATTTTTTCGGAAAGGGGCGCGGCAAATGAGCGAAAGAGATCGACGGTCATTTCGGCAACGCCCTGCTCTGCGGGCCGCACATTCCGTTTGTCCGCCGCCAAGCCAAGCTGCCTGCGTATGGAAGATTGCACGCTTGCCCGATCCAGCACTTCGCCCTCGATTTCCGAGGTGGTTACCGCCTCAGTGCTCATAGAGTCCACGGTAATCTGCTCGCGTTCTTCCTCGCCCAGGTGCTTGACCGTCCCCGCAAGTTTGCCCCCGGCAATGAGGAACTCCTTTTCCGCCAATGCCAGCCGGGCCGCTTCCCAGCGGAACTCAGGCCAGTCCGTTTTTTGCCAGTTCCAGGTCATGAGCGATAGAAACTTCGTCTATCGCTCATAATAGATGCAAATATGAGCGATAGACAAGCAGCTCCATCGTTCATTTCTCACGATCCAGACGTACACCAGAAGGCTTGCACGAAAGAATAGATCATCGGCCGGGTCTGCACGGTTCAGTAATCTGTAGGTTGGGGCTGCGGCGCTCAGTGCTTAAGTTTAAAAAGTGGTAGGCCCGAATGGACTCGAACCATCGACCTCTTCCGTGTCAAGGAAGCGCTCTAACCAACTGAGCTACGGGCCTAGAGATACAGGATGGCGTCATCTATTCTAACATCCCTTGCATGAGAGTTTCTCCAAATGGCCCCAAAAAACGCCAGCCTCACCCATTGAGAAAAGCTTGATAGACTGGCCACGGTATGAAGAGCCTTCTTGTTATTGGCGACTCAGTGGTTTGGGGCCAGGGTCTGGCGTTTGAGCACAAGACCGCCAGCATTCTGGCAACGCATTTAGGGGTGGAGATGGAGATGCTGGCCCATTCCGGGGCCAAAATCGGCATTCGCGATTCGTACACGGTTACCATGCCGTCCGCCGAGGTACCCTGTTTTTTCCCCACGATCCTGCAACAGCTGCAGGAATTCAACGGCGATCCCGCCAGCGTGCAATGGGTGCTGATGAATGGCGGGATCAATGACGTTGAGATCCAGCGGGTCTTCAATCCCATGATCCCGCAGTACGAGCTTGAGCTGCACATACGCAATTATTGCGGGCGCGACTTGCTGGCAATCCTGCAGCAAGCGACCCAGAAATTCCCGAATGCCCGGACTCTGCTTCTTGGATACTATCCCGCGTTGAGCCACCAGAGCCGCGCTGAAGGCGTGGAAAGCCTGTATTCGCTGGTGCATGGGGTAAGGTTTGCGCCGCTTTTTCATGCTGATCTTTTCCGCAATCAAGTGGTAGAGCATTGTCTGCGTTTCTGGAAGCTTTCTACCGGACTTTTTCGGAGCGCTGTGGCACATGTGAACCGCGAGACAGGATCGCAACGGGCAATATTTGTCGATTCCGGTCTCGAAGAAGCCAATGCGACGTATGCGCCACAGTCATTGTTGTGGGAATGCGAAACGAATGATCCTGGCATGGCGCCGGACGACGCTGTGGCGGAAAGGCGCGTAGCGTACGAACTGGTTGGAGCAGGCGATCTACAGAAGAATCAGGTGTTGCTTTCGGCGGTGGGGCACCCGAATATTGCCGGCGCGGCAAGAATGGCAGAGCAGTGCGTGAAGGCCATTATGGCAGGTAATACGATGGAAGCCGCCGTTTGAAGAACTTTCTGTGCGCCGAGCGGCCAAACTGAGTTGCGTGATAACCTTGATGCTCTTTCAAGAGATTGCCGCCAAGAGTTAGCAGAGGCACGCAAATACGATGAACTCCGGACAGCTCGTCCTGGTTACGTTGCAAAATCCGCGAGAAAAATTCTGGGGCATGTTGTTAGCCTTGACGCCAGCAGGGGCCAGCCTGCGCGGCGTGGACTTGCAGTCGTTTGACGATTTTATCCAGATGGTGAAGGCAGGCGAAGCCACTGCGGCCAATACAGTCTTTTTTCCGATGCATCGTGTACAGAGGATGGAAGTGGATGCACGCAATGGTGGATTGCCGTCACTGGCTGATCAGTTTGCGGCGAAAACTGGATTTGAGGTGACTAAATTCTTTCAGGACCCGCAGTGATGCTCCGTCAATTGAAGTCCGCGCCAAATTTGCTCACCCTGCTGCGGCTAATCTTTGTACCGTTCGTCGTCGTCGCCATCCAGCAGCAGAAATATGCATGGGCGCTGGGGATATTTGTGGTGGCAGGAATCACAGATCTTCTGGACGGCCTGCTGGCGCGGGTGTTAAAGCAGAAAACCACTTTGGGCCAATATCTTGATCCTATCGCCGACAAGCTCCTGCTGAGCACGATGTTCCTGATGCTCTCAATAGCGCATATTATCCGCTGGCCGGTTACGATCCTGGTCTTCAGCCGTGACATCATGATCCTGATTATCTGCACATTGCTCTACGCCACCGGAACAATGAGGGTCTTCCGTCCGAGCTGGTTTGGCAAGGCCAATACCGCCGTGCAGATTTTAAGTGTGCCGCTGGCGCTGATCTACCAGATCAATTTTTCAAATTGGGCCCGACTGGGAAAGCGATGGAGCATTTATGCCACCGTAGCTCTCACCACAATTTCCGGTGTTCACTATGTGCTGCGGCTCGCGCTGGATCTGCGCTCCGCAGGGAACAAGGCGGAGAGCAATGAATCCGCCAGCAGCTCATAAATCCCCTTTCTTTGCGCCAACGGACAATACACCAACGGTTTAGCGCAAGCTCCGTAAGCCGCTGATTTCCCGTGCTATCATCGGCCCCATCCCCCACCTTATCCCGAACCATATTCCGGGCACCAAGGCACGTTGCACGATGGAAACAATGCACCAACTAGGACGGTATGAGATCGTCGCCGAGCTTGGACGTGGCGCGATGGGCGCCGTGTTTCGCGCGCGCGACCCCAAGATCGACCGTACCGTTGCCATCAAGACGATTTCGGTTCCCGCTTCTTCCAAGCATGACGCCGAGCATTACCGCCAGCGTTTCTTTCGCGAAGCACAGGCTGCGGGCCGACTGTCACATCCGGGAATTGTCACCATCTATGACGTGGGAGAAGACGAGGCCGCGCACACGCCGTTCATTGTGATGGAGTGTGTTGAAGGGGATTCGCTGGACCGGCTGGTTGTGGCGACACCGACAGGGAAGTTGCCACCAGAGATCGCGCTAAAACTGCTGCGACAGATTGCTGAAGCCCTGGATTACGCGCACCGGCAGGGAATTGTTCATCGTGACATCAAGCCCGCCAACATCATGGTTACGGCTGAGCGTCAGGCAAAGATAGCCGACTTCGGCATTGCCAAGCTAGCGATGGCGGATACCACTCTGCCCGGCCATGTGGTGGGCACGCCTGCGTATATGTCTCCGGAGCAGCTCAATGGCAAGACAGTGGATGGACGCTCTGATCTCTTCTCGCTGGGAGTGATTGCTTATTGGCTGCTGACCGGAGTGAAACCGTTTGATGGCGACACGCTCACGGAGATTTGCGTTCAGGTGGTCACCAAGGATCCGACGCCGCCCAGCGAGATCGCGGCGGGTCTTAACATCAACTTTGATTATGTGTTGAGCCGCGCGCTGGCTAAAGATCCTGTGATGCGCTACCAAAGCGGCAGCGAAATGGCGGCAGATCTGGACGATCTGGGCTCACGCAAGAAACCCAGGTCAATAGCTCAGTCGGCGAAGACTCAGATAGTCCCACAGATTGGCGAGATGGCACCGTTGCAAGGGAATGCAGCAACCGGAGCGGCAACCGCGCGGGCCCCGCAAGTGGTCGCAGGAAAAAGCACGCGTGGCAGAAGGAAGTTGCCGATCTATCTGGCAGCTGCGGCATTTCTCTTGCTGGCAGTCGCCGGCCTTTTGGCTGTGAGCTTTGGCCGTTCCAAGCCAGCAACGTTGCAGATTATGGGGCAGTATCCATTTCACAGCGGAGAGATCTATATATGGGTGGATGGCGACCTGCGCTACCACGATGAGCTTCGTGCCGCAGCAAGTTCGCGGCCAAAGTCCTCACGTAATTCTGCTGCGGATGAAAGTCTTGGTATTACGCTGCCCGTAACCGCGGGCCGGCATACTGTACGCATACAGGTGGACGCCGAAGGACAAACCTACGATCATGACACCGCCATTCCAGGCTACTTCCGAGCCTATAGCCAGAAGACATTGACGGTGGACTTTGCCAGCCGAAATCTTGCATTGCGATGGGACTGAGATTTACTACTCGCCGGGAAGGCCAAAGGGCGAACTAGGTGATCGTAAACGCATCTCTGAATAGCTCAATATCCGGCGCGAGTCCCGATTCAAAATAAACACTCACAATATCAAAACGGAATGGCGCGTCTTTCTTGACTTTACGGAGAAATTCACGGGCCACGTGGGAGAGATCGCGTTGTTTCTCTGCGTCCACCGCAGATTCTGCCGGCATGATCTTGCGCGTGGTGCGGGTCTTCACTTCAATAAAACACAGTGTCGCGCCATCCCAGCCAACCAGGTCAAGCTCACTGCGGCTGCGTGGACTGCGGTAATTGCGCGCAATGATCACGTAGCCATGTTTGCGCAGATGAAAGTATGCGGCTTCTTCACCACGGCGTCCGGTGTGAAGGTGCTGTGGTCCGGAATCTTTGCGGGTCATGAGCCTCGCGAAGGAATCGAGAGCGTGAAGTGCGAGGCGGGTTAGCGTGCCTGACATTTTCTGAAGCCTCGCGCAAAGCTTCTTCTGGAATCCCGAAGCGAAGCGAGGGATCACTATCGTACCGAAGATTCTTACTTAGGCCAAGGTGTAAGTGAGGCAAAAAGGAAAATGCCCGTAGGACATTGTCTGTCCCACAGGCATTTTCGTTGCGATAGGGCTCCCTCGCTGCGCTTCGGGATTTTGAAACTACTGCTCTTTTTCCACGATGCCGATGCACTGCTTCCAGCACATCCATGGCGATGTCCGCTTGTTCCTGAGTCACGACCAGCGGCGGCGCAAGGCGGATGGAATTTTCACCGGCGCCCAGGAACAGGAGGCCGCGCTCAAATGCCAGCTCGACAATGCGATCACGCTCGTCATGGGCGATGGCTTTGGTCTTTTTGTCCTTCACGATTTCCACGCCGATCATCAGGCCGCGGCCGCGCACGTCGCCCACCATAGGATGGGTCTTTACCCAGCTACTCAGGCGCTTCATCATGTGGCTGCCTACAACTTCCGCGTTCTTGATGGCTTCGCTTTCCAGAACGTCCATGGTCGCCATGGCGGCCTCAATGCAAACCGGATTGCCGCCGAAGGTGGAGGCATGCGAGCCAGGAACCCAGTCCATAAGCTCCGCGCGAGCAAGCATCACGCCCAGCGGCATGCCGGAGGCGATGCCCTTGGCGATGGTGATGATGTCGGGCTCAACGCCAGTGTGCTGGATGGCCCACCATTTGCCGCTGCGTCCCGCCCCGCTCTGAACTTCGTCGGCGACAAGCAGGATGCCGTGCTTATCGCAAATGCGACGTAGTTCGCGCATGAACTCCGTGGGAGCCGGCAGGTAGCCGCCTTCACCCTGGATGGGTTCGATGAAGATTGCTGCGCATTCTTCCGGCGGCATAATGGTCTTGAAGACGCGGTCTTCAATAAAGCCGACGCACTCGGCAATATGCTCTTCCGCCGTCATGCCCTCAGGCTTGCGATAGACATTAGGATACGGGACGTGCGCGACACCGGGAACCAACGGGAAAAAGCGGCGGCGTTGCTGCGTTTTTGACGCGGTGAGTGAGAGCGCGCCCATGGTGCGTCCGTGGAACGCGCCGTAAAAGGCGATGATGCCCTGGCGCTTGGTGTGGTAGCGGGCCAGCTTCATCGCGGCTTCCACGGCCTCAGTACCGGAGTTGCCGTAGTAAGCGCGAACCGGGCCGGACATGGGCGCTATTTTGCCCAGACGCTGGGCCAGGGTGATCATGCTCTCGTAGTAAAAGTCAGTGCCGGACATGTGGATCAGTTCGGCGGCCTGCTTCTGGATTGCCGCCACCACTTTAGGATGGCAGTGTCCGGTGGAGACCACGGCGATTCCAGCGGAGAAATCCAGGAATTCATTGCCGTCCACGTCTTCCACAATCACGCCACGGCCTCGTTTGGCCACCAGCGGATAGGAGCGCGTGTACGACGGGGAAATATACTGCGCGTCGCCCTGCAGGACGGCCTGCGCTTTGGGACCGGGCAGCTTGGTGCGAATCTTTGGACCGGCGGCGGAAATAGTCTGCGTTGCCATGTTCATCCTCTTTTCAAAAATGTTGCGTGTTGATGCCTTCGGCCCAGAGCAATTGAGCAACGTTCAGGCCGATGAAAGAGTGAGGACGTGAGGGGAAGGTTAGTCGCCGGCGAAAAGATTGGCGCGGGCGTGCGATGGCAGCACGGCAAGGTAACGGCGCGGGCAGACGAGAAAATCCACCCAGCAAGCGAGAGATCGCTTGGGAGTGCGCGTGGCGAACCAGGATGTGCTGCGTGAAGCCATGTGTATCTCTATTATAGCCTGAAAACGCGCGGAAAATGACGCGCGGTTGACGGTTACCAGAGTGCATTTCCATGCTTGATTCGTGCCTTCCAGTTATTTCGCATCGACAGAACCGGCAAGAACGTCAGATGATAAATAACTCATGAATGCCGCGCCACAAAACCGGTCACGAATCATCGTGGCTTTTGCCCTGCTCTATGTCCTGTGGGGCTCCACATATCTGGCCATGCGGGTGATCGTGCGCGATCTCCCTCCATACGTAGCCGGTGCGGTGCGCTACCTGATTGCAGGGCCCATTATGCTTGCGGTGCTTGCGCTCGCGGGCCGCAAAGTAAGCCTTAGCTTGCAGGATTTGCGTCGCTTGCTGGTGATCTCCATTCTCCTGCTCTCCATTGGCAACATTGGCGTGCTGTGGGGGGAAGTATACGTTTCCAGCGGACTGGCTTCGCTGATCGTGGCGCTGGTGCCAATCTGGGTAGTGATGATTGAAGCCTGGTTCTTCCGTGCCGGACGTGTGACAGCAAAGGGTATATTTGGGCTGGCTCTCGGGATCGTTGGCTTGCTGGTGCTGCTGTGGCCGCGCATTGCCTCCGGCAGCCACCTGGGGCGGTTGGAGCTGCTAGGGTGTGCGATTCTCGCAACGGGATCTTTCTTCTGGGCCTTAGGCTCGGTATTCTCTCATCGCTACGATCTCAGTGTGGATGTATTTGTTTCCGCGGCGTGGCAGATGGTGCTGGGCGGGCTGGTGAATGCCGTGATCGCGCTTGTGTTCCGCCAATTTCCCAAAACACATTGGACCACGCACGCTCTCAGCGGGATTGCATATCTGGTCGTCTTCGGCTCATGGATCGGCTACTCGGCTTATATCTATCTGCTGGAGCATGTGCCGACTCCGAAGGTGGCGACCTACGCCTACGTGAATCCGATCGTCGCTGTATTTCTTGGTTGGGCGATCCTGCGCGAGCACGTGGATGTTTTCATGTTGCTGGGTACCGCGATCATCATCGCCTCGGTCTGGCTGGTAAATAGCTCAAAGCTAAAACAAGCACCGGTGGATATTCCCGTAAGCGATGAAACGTGTCCCAAGACCGTGAATGTGGCGGGAGACTGAGAAAGAATTTGGTAATTGGGAAATTTGGTAAATTGGTAATTGAGAACCCGAGTTGTCGATGCACATTTCGTGTTCGATTACCAAATTACTAAATTACCCATTTACCAAATCTAACTTACTTCCGCTTCCACCTAATCCCTTCCTTCGTGTCTTCCACCACAATTCCCGCATCAGCGAGCTGTTTACGGATGGCGTCGGAGCGGGCGAAGTCGCGGGCTTTTTTTGCGGCGTTGCGTTCCTCGATAAGGCGGTTAACGTCGGCATCGGACATAGCATCTGCCGGGATATCTGAGTCTTTGAGGATGCCGTGGGATCGTGCCCATTCCATGGCAGCTTTCGTTTTCTCGGCGTCATCATCTTTCAGGACAGCAAAAATTTCATCGAATTGCTGCAAGGCTTCCAGCAATGGCGCTTTGTCGCCTTCGCGAAGCTCGCCTTGATCAGCCAGAATGTTGGCTTCGCGCACCATGTCAAAAATCGCCCCAGACGCATAAGCCGTGTTCAGGTCATCTTCCATGCCGGCGCGCATTTCGCTTTTGGCCTTGGTTGCCGCTTCCTGCGCAAGCTGGATTCGTCCCGGCAGGAAGCTGCGCCATTCGAATGCGGGCATCAAAAGTGCGAAGCCGCTCCACGGACTTTGCGCCCTGTTCCAGACCGGCAAAGGTAAAGTTCAGCTGTTTGCGGTACGGAACAGAGGTGAGCAGGAAGCGAATGGCAGATGGCTTGTGGCCTTTGATCAGCAGATCGCGCAATGTATAGAAGTTGCCGAGGCTCTTTGACATCTTCTCGCCTTCCACCAGCAGGAAGCGCACGTGCATCCAGTGGCGTGAGAAGGTTTCGCCGGTGAGCGATTCCGATTGTGCGATCTCATTTTCATGGTGTGGGAACATCAGGTCTTCGCCGCCGGCATGCAAATCAAAACTATCGCCCAGATACTTCATGGACATTACTGAGCATTCGATGTGCCAGCCCGGACGCCCTGGGCCTAAAGGACTTTCCCAGAAATGCTCGCCTTCCTTGGGGGCCTTCCAAAGGGCAAAGTCACGGGCACTATCTTTCTCGTATTCGTCCACATCCACGCGCGCGCCATCTTCCATACCGGCGAAATCTTTTTTTGAGAGCTTGCCGTACTCAGGGAACTTGGCGATTCGGAAATAGTACGAGCCATCTTCCGTACGGTAGGCGATACCTTTCTTCTCCAGTTTGGCGATGAATTCGGCCATCTCCTGGATATGCTCGGTGGCGCGAACCAATTTTTCTGGATGCTCGATGTTCAGAGATCCCATGTCTTCAAGAAACGCTTCTTCGTATTTGCGCGTGTACTCCTGCACGCTTTTCTTCTCGCGAGCAGCATTGCGAATGATTTTGTCATCCACGTCAGTGATATTCATAACGTGCTGCAGCTTGAAACCGCTCTGGCGCAGAAAGCGCCGCAGAATATCGACGGCGACAAACGTGCGGAAGTTGCCGATGTGGCCGTAGTCATACACCGTAGGGCCGCAGGCATACATTCGCACGGTATTGTTGGCGGCAGGGGCAAATTCTTCCACCTTGCCGGAGAGCGTGTTGTAGAGTCGAAGAGGCAAACGGAAATTGTAGCAAAAGACAGCAAGAGGCTGACCGAATGGGCCGATGCCTTCGCTGCGGAACGTCGGCAGTTGTAAGATAGTAATCGTGCCTGAGCTGAGAAAAGATCCTGTTACCGGACGCTGGGTGATTATTTCCACTGACCGTTCCAAGCGTCCCGGAGATTTCTCCCGTGAGCGCGTTACCCTAAAGGGCGGATTCTGCCCATTCTGTCCCGGCAATGAAAGCACAACGCCACCAGAAATATTGGCTTATCGTCCGGGCGAGAATGTTCATCCCGACACAACCGGCTGGAACCTGCGCGTGGTTCCCAACAAATTTCCCGCATTGGGAATTGAAGGAGACCTGGACCGGCAAGCGGACGGAATGTTTGACAAGATGAATGGGGTGGGCGCCCATGAAGTTGTTATAGAGACGCCTGACCATGCCGAAACGCTCAACACCATGCCGTTGAAGCGTATCGAAGATATGCTGTGGGCTTTCCGTGACAGAATCCTGGACCTGAAGCAGGACCGCCGATTCAAATACATCCTGGTTTTCAAGAACCATGGTGAGGGCGCCGGCGCATCACTGGAGCATCCGCATTCTCAGATAATTGCGCTGCCTATCCTGCCCAAGCAGGTGGTTGAGGAATTGGAGGGGGCGAAGCGTTATTTTGCCAACAAGGAACGCTGCATTTTTTGTGACATTATTCGACAGGAAACAGAGGCGCGGGTGCGCATTGCAGCCGAAAACCAGGACTTTGTTACGCTTTGTCCATACGCGCCGCGGTTTCCGTTTGAAACTTGGATTCTGCCCAAGAGACATGAATCGGCATTTGAGAACTCACCTTCCACCATGTATGAAAACCTGGCGCGAATGCTGCGCACCGTGTTAAGCAAAGCGGTGCGAGTGCTGGATAACCCTGCATATAACCTGGTGGTCCATAGCTCGCCGATCCAGGAAAATACTCATGACTACTATCACTGGCATCTGGAAATTATTCCTAAACTGGCGAAGACGGCAGGCTTCGAGTGGGGAACCGGCTTCTATATCAATCCGACGCCACCTGAAGAAGCAGCGAAGTTTTTGAGAGAGGCGAAAGTGGAAGAGCCGCAACCGGTGGGAGCAGGGGAAATCGGGTGAAAACAAAACCGTACCACTGATTAAAACTGATCTGAATTGGGAGATTTGAAATCAGAAAATCTTTACCGCAGGATCAACGCGGATTGGAATCGGAAAAGGAAACCTGAAGCACATGCGAATCAGGGTGCGCACGAGCAAAGATTCCTAGACATCATTGCAAATCCAAAAGTCCTTGGAAGGCCATAGAGGTCTCTCGCTTCGCTCGAGACTCCGGAAAAAGGCGAAGTCTACTTCAGGAAAAGGTAAAGACTAGTTCAGGGCCGATACTTCTCGCAGATTCTTCACCAGCTCAATGATCCGTCCGGCAACGTAATCAATTTCAGCTTCAGTGTTGAAGCGTCCAATGCCAAACCGGATGGCGCTGCCGGCGGCTTCGTCGCTCAGTCCGAGCGCCTTGAGGACATACGAAGCGTGGGTTTTGCCCGACGAGCAGGCCGATCCGCTGGAAAGAGCAACGTCGTTCAACCCGGTCAGCAGTGTTTCACCGTCAACTTCCAAAAAACTCATATTCAAATTGCCAGGCAGGCGATGCTCCATGGATCCGTTAATGGTCACATGATCCAATCCTGCTGTAAGGCGGTCGCAAAGACGGTTACGCAAGCCCGCCACGCGGGAGCTCTCTTCCGGCAATTCCTGTTGCGCGATCTCACAGGTCTTGCCAAACCCGACGATTCCAGGAACGTTGAGCGTGCCGGAACGCAATCCATTCTCATGGCCGCCGCCATCGATTAAAGGAACAAGCTGCGCGGCAGCGTTTTGACGCACGTAAAGCGCTCCACAGCCTTTTGGGCCATAGAGCTTGTGCGCAGTCAGGGAAGCCATGTCGAGATTAGCTCGGTTGACATCGAGCGGAACCTTGCCCAGCGCTTGTACGGCGTCCGAATGGAAAAGCATGCCACGCTCGCGGCAGAGGCGGCCGATTTCCTCAATGGGCTGAAGCACTCCGGTCTCATTGTTTGCTGCCATGATGCTGACGAGGATTGTTCGATCGGTAAAAGCGTTTTTTAATTGGTCAAGATCGATGAGGCCGTCCCGTCCAACGGGGAGGTAAGTTACCCGGCAGCCGATTTTTTCCAGATGCCTGCAACTATCGAGAACCGCTTTGTGCTCCGTGACAGCGGTGATGATGTGGTCGCCTCTGTCGCGGCAACCTTCCGCAACACCTTTCAGCGCAAGGTTATTGCTTTCTGTAGCGCCTGAAGTGAACACAATTTCCTGGGCTGATGCGCCAATGGAAGCAGCGATCTGGCGGCGGGCTTTTTCCACAGCTGCAGCGGCTTCCCATCCAAATGAGTGACTGTTGCTGGCAGCATTACCGAAGCGACCGGTAAAAAAAGGCATCATTGCTTCCAGCACACGCGGATCCAGCGGCGTGGTGGCGTGGTTATCCAGATAGATTGGAAACGTGATGGTGCCGTAAGAAATGCCGTTGTTGCTCATCTGCAGATAATTTTACTAAAAGTTATGGGGGTCGATTTGCGCGGGAAATAAAAAAGCCCGCCAGCGAACTGGCGGGCCGAAGGAGTGAAATGGTTAGAACCGGATGGTTCCACCGACCAGGATGCGACGTGTTGCTGCCGCCCCGAAGCCGGGAGGAACTGAATCGGTAACACTAGGATCACCAAATCCCGTTCCAGAAGAACGGTTCGATCCATCGGCAGCGAGCGCGTCTTCAATGAACGGGTCGATGCTCTGGAAGTTAATGTGGTTGAAGACGTTCAAGGCGGTGGCATGGGAATTCAAATGAAGCATGCTCACCAAGCTTAAACTTCTTGTAAAGAGAGGCGTTTGCGATATTGGTAATAGCGTCGGACTGACCGTTGCGAGGCGCATTTCCGAACGGGGTACCGAAACACTTGTTCCGCTATGCCTGTATTCGCAATGAACCTGGTCCTGGTTAGGAGTAACTTTAACGATAGGATGGGAAGTGGGCTGAAGTGGTATTGAGCGCATTGAGGCTGATAAGGTCTGTACGCTGAAGACCAAAATGAGTCGCAAGCTATTGAACCAGTGGGGTCAGGCCCACCGTAGGGTTCAAAGATATCGCAGGCATCGCCAGCAAAGATACCAACACTCGTTACCGGGGCATTGACGTTACCGACGAATGGACGATCAGTCTCTACGCCGATAAAGCCGTTAAAGAATGTTGAGTCAAAGAAGTTACAAGTTGAGGTGCCAGCTGGAGCCACACAGTCTCAGCGCACGAATTTGATTCAGGACTGCCTGAGAGGCGTGTAAGCGCTGTCCGGAAGCGAGCACGTAATTTCCGGAAATACCCCATCCGCCCAGAATGTGGCCCAGCAAAACCATGCTGTTCCTTGAACATCGGAAATTCTTCAGAAAACAGGATGGTGAACTGGTGTGGGATATTGAGTCCGGAGAAAGAATGCTGTATTCGCTGGATTGAGCAAACGGGTTCTGAGCAAAAGCAACCGTTGCTCCGCCAGCACCGGTGCTGAAGATCTCGACTGACGTTATCCAGGTTCTTGCTGAAGGTGTAAGCCCGCCCGGATGGTTAGCTGTTTGAACAGGTTGTTGGCACGGAATTCCGCCTGGAACCCGTTGTAATTAGAGAAGCCGCCATTGTTGCGGAGACGCGTGAGACCCAGAGCGCAATTTTCGCGCCCGGCGGCTGGATTCTTGGTCTGCCGGAACCAAGCAATACCTGCAGGGTTGTGCAAGGCGTCACGCCTGCAGGAACCAGATTGGGGAAAGACCTTGGCCAGATCGGCAATGAAGGGATTTCCATTGACGGACTGGAACAAGTTAACAGCCGTGGTTTCCAACGTAACGAAGCTTCAACGGCCGAGTTCTTCGGTGATTTCACGCTCAATGCCCAAGCTCTAAGAGTGAACCTTATCCGGACCAAAGTTCGGTCGAGAGCGAGGTATTGTTGAATGGCCGCGGATCGAACACACCCTTCGGCAACTGGGGGTTTAGCTCTGCGACCGCACGTTGGGGCCAGTTGGATTGGCCGGCAGCGGCAAAGATGCGGCGGTTGGAGTGGCGGCAGCATTGAAGGTATTGCTGAACACTTCGGGAGCGAGCCGAGGCCATGTTGGCGTAGATGTTGTAGAACGGCGGATCATACAGCAGCCGGTAGCCGCCGCGAACGACTGTCTTGCCGTGACCAGTCAGGAAGCCGCCCCACTGAGGCGAGTAGGCGAAGCCGACGCTGGGACCAAAGGCTGTTCTTGGGCGCCGGGAAGACCGGGAAAGCGAACGCGTTCAGCGGAAAGGGCTGCCCGATCACGTTTGCTCCGGCGGTAGTAGCAGCCGAGCTGGTGCTGGCCCAGAGTGCTGTTGCCGGATTGTTTTCACGAGCGGACGTGCTTTGATTGAACAGGTTGGCTGGCTGGCCGTAGTAAGACCAGGTGAGGCCAAGATTCAGAGTGAGGTTGCTGACCGATCTTCCAGTCATCACCCCCATAGAGGAATGTGTCATGCTCCGGAAGATCCAAGGAAGGATGACCCGGCCGCGATCTTGACACTATTTGGAGTGTTCTTGGCAAATGCTGCCCAATCGAGAATCGGATACGCAGCCATTGACCGCAGGCAGGAAGCCGTTGGGTGAAACCTGGAAGGTGTAGTTCACACCGGCCTTCAACGTGTGCTTGCCCATCACGAAGTTAAAGTTGTCCTGCAATTGCCAGGTGTTGACGATTCGGCTCTGGGGCAGGTTGGTAGCGGGACCAATAGCCAGTGAAACCCGGGGTAGTTGAAGGTAATGCGGGTAAGCGCCTGATCAACACCATCCGCGGTTGGCATGGTGCCAAGGTATTTCCGCCGAACATCCACGTTCAGGCGGTTAAAGCTGCCGCGGACTTCGTTGACCATCTTGGAGTTAAAATTATGCGTCCAGCCCAACAGGACAGCCTGGCTCAATGCCGGGACGCTGGTTGGATAAGCCCGCAGCACCGCAATCCGCGCATTCATCCAGATTGAAGATGTTGCCGCGATTGAAGATGTAACGGCCAGTGATAGTGTCGCTGGCCAGTTGCAGGTCTTCTCTGGTCAAAGTTGAACTGGTGGAACAGGAGCAGCGACGCGTGTTACGTCGCCAAACTCGACAGGACAAGTCCCGGGCCCGGCTCCGATCTGGAGGTTAACGACTTTAAAGATGGGGTTACCTGCCGTCGTCCAAGAAGTTGCCGAGACCGGGGTCGACGGGTTCCTGCCGAAATGCCTAAGGACCGAATGGTTGAGAATGTGCCAGACTGTGACTTCCCGGGAAACATCCGTTCAATGTAGCCAGTCCCGCCGGTGTCGGAGTAAGGCCGTCACCGCCGGAAGTGAAAGTACTATGTTGGGTGACAATCTCTTATCGAACCCGCCAAAGAAGAAG
Organism: Terriglobia bacterium; assembly: GCA_963732195.1. Taxonomy (GTDB): domain Bacteria; phylum Acidobacteriota; class Terriglobia; order Terriglobales; family Acidobacteriaceae; genus Angelobacter. Next base: position 294,693 of record CAVSYO010000003.1, read on the forward strand.
AGCTTGTTTTTCACCATCGGTCCGCCAATGGTGAAACCAGTGAACTCATCCTGCAAGCGCGGTTGCTGGTCAATTTGCTTCAGGTCAGTGCGAACCCTGTCTTCTGGAAGTTGGTCATGGAGTTCAGGATGGAATTGCTTCTCCGTCCCGTAGATGCTGCCATGCCAGGCGTTGGTGCCGGACTTGGTGATGACGTTCACTACTGAACCGGCGTTGCGGCCATACTCTGGGCCGAACTGGTCGGTGATGATGACATATTGCTGGACGAATTCCGTGTCAGAAAGGAACAGGCCAGGGCCAGCGACGCTGTTGTCGTTGTTGTTCTGACCGTCAATCTGCTGGTCATTGTTTCGGCCTCGCAGGCCGTTGACGGAAAATCCGCCGCCACCATTGGTATTGGAAAAACCATTGTCACGGGCTGAAACCACGCCAGGGACAAACAGGGCAAGGTTATCCAAGTCCTTCATTTTCCTGAACGCCGGCAAAGGTGGTCAGCTGCGTGCCGGCAAAGGTGTTGGTGACTTGGGATTGCGTTGTTTCGATCAGTGGCGCATCGGCCGTAACTTCAACCGTCGTGCTGGCTTCGCCCACTGTCAGTTTCATTGCGCCCAACCCGCTGTCGCGACCGGCAGAAACCAGGACTGTTATTTGAAATGGAAGTCTTGAAGCCCTGGGCAGAGACTTCGACTTTGTAAGTGCCAGCTGGAATTAGATTGAACCGGAATAGAGCCAGAACCATCGCTGGTGGTTGTTAACACGGATGCTGTTTCTAGTGTGAGTCGCCTTTACTTGAGCGCCGGAGACAACCGCGCCTTGTGGATCAGTCACTGTGCCGGAGATAGAACCCTTCAGCACCTGACCAAAAGACGGGATGCACAACGCCAAGCATGTGGCAACAAGTATTAATTTGTCGCGCAGTTTACGATTCATCCTTTGCATCTCCATAGTTTTTCAGTTTTGAGAGCACACAACACATGGTCCGTCACGCACGGAGACATGTGTTATCTGTGGGATGTACTGCAACTAACGTTCCTTCATCGATAGACCTTTGTTATCAATGGCTTACGAGAGAGACGCGCAGGGTAAATCCGGAATAGTGGATTTCAGGTACAAGGATATTCAGAATTTGGAAGAAAGGGTGGCTTTACCGCGATTCCGGGGAAAAGCTGGGCAAATCTACCGGACGATCAGACATACGAAAGCGCGTCCGGAAGTGCTCTGAAATCAACGAGACAGCGTCCTTGTTTCGTTGGGGGTCCTGTTGGATTAAGTACTTCATGGCTTCTACCAACAGCCGCTGTCCTTCCACGTAGCGTGGGTCTGGTTTCCGCGGCTTTGTCTTGCGACGGGCTGGATCCGGCATTTCCGGCTTAATTGGGAGGGTAAGAACTTTGGCCAATGCTACACCTCAATCCAGCTTATTCAGATGCTGTCACCGGCCTACATGCGGCACAAAAAGCCGGTTTTAGTTGACAGGAAATTGAGCGGCACCGCTTACCATGATCCTGTATCCGGCGGCTGACTCCGTCTCTAACCGATTTTACCCCCTCCAGCCGGGCCAGCGCTATCAAAGATTTTCTTATTGTGCCTTTACAGTCTTCGTGTTCCCGTTGGTTTTTAGACGGAAAACATCGTCTGGGATTTTTTCATTGAGCTTCATGTTGGTGTAATGGGCCAGCCGATAGTCCCCTGAATGCTCAAAGAACTGCTGTTTCAGCAGTACGTCCCGTTCCGGATCGATCCACAAAATGATCCGGTTATATGTTTGCTGCACTTTGGCTTTTTTGGGCGTCAAGTCCAACTTGGCGGTTTTCACCCCATCCACCGTCTCCCAGCCGCCCATCTTTACGTCATAGTCGCGCTGCAATTCATCGCCACTTGCGCCAAACCCCAGGCTCAAAAAGGCTTCGACGTCAGATTTATTCTGGCCCACGTTCCGCTCCGTCACCTGGTTGATTTTCTTTTCGAAGATTTGCAGCTTTCCGTCTTTGTAGACCACCTGCTTGGGCGCCGTCCCGCCAATATCGAAGGCTGCATCCACGCCCTTTTTTTCGCGACGAAAATAAATGCGTCCCTTTTGTATGTCAGTGTCTTCCGTAAGCTTCTGGTATGACTGAAACTCAAAATCTCCCTGTGCCGACTTGAACGAAGTTGACGACTGGTTCATTTTTGCCAGCACCGTTGCCAGATCGCCACTTGCTGGGCCGGAAGGCTTCGATTCGGCTTTTTCTGCCGGCGCAGTTTGTGGGTTTGCCGATTTCTTCGCACCATGGGCAACACCCGTTCCCGAAAACATTGCCATGCTCACAACAGAAACTGCCAGCGCATATAAGGTGGTCTTGAATAACGCTGCCGCTGAACGACTAAAGTTGTGGTTCATCAATGATTAGCTTCGCTTTCTATAGCGCTCGCTTCTAAAAGACTGTTGGATGCGTTTTGAAGATAAACCTGCCGCCTGTTCCTGGTTAACTTGATCTTGGTCATCCGGAGATAACGGCAGCCATGTTCTCAACTACGCCGTTTCTCCAGTCCCATTTTCGGCCAAGGCCGATTGCTGCACGTATCATAGCGAATTTGCTGGGTGTTCCGAAGTTTTTGATTGGGCCAGAAAAAAGCCCGCCGTACAAACCGGCGGGCAAGGAACGTCAACGGAAAGTTAGAACCTGAATACGCCTCCAACATAAAAACGGCGGCTGGCAGCCAGATTCGATCCTGGAATGGAGTCGCCGGTGAGTTGTGGAAGCGCAAACGCGTTTCCAAAGGTGTTCGTACCGGCATTCTCGACAAACGGATTGACGGTTGCGAAGTTCGCGTGATTGAGAGCATTCAGCGCAGTAAAGCGGAGTTCAAAAGATGCCCGCTCGTTGAACTTGACCTGCTTGGTCACGCTTGCATTGAGGAAGTTAAGAGGAGCATCGCGACCGATATTGCGTGGCGCGTTGCCAAAGGGCGTACCGAAAACGGTTTCGGCGACACCGGTGTTAGCAATATATCGCACCTGGCTGTTGGTTACAGTCGTTACGGTGCCAGCTGGGCTGTTCAGCGCGTTCAGGCTGATAAGTTGTGTGTTAGCAAGTGAGCAACCAGCGCCAAAGAGAGCACAAGCGTCACCTGCGAAGATCCCCACGCTATCAACCGGAGCAGAGCTATTCCCCATGAACGGACGAGCAGGAGACACGCCGGAGTTGAAATTGGCATTGAAGCCGTTATCAAAGTAATCTCCAGCCGCAGTCAGCTGAGAGAAAACAATGGTTTCCGGGCTGAATGTCTGCCCGGATTCCCAAACGTATGAGCCGGACATTGACCAGCCGCCCAGCGCATGCCCTAGAATCCCATGCTGTTGTTTGAAGAACGGCAGCTCTTCCACTGCGCTCAATGAGAAGGTATTGGGAATATCCAAACCCGAGAATGAATATTCACCTGAACCTGCGTTCAACGCGTTTTGTGCGATTGAGAAAGTAGTCCCTCCGCCAAATGTGCTGAATATTTCACTTACGTTGTCCAGCGTTTTGCTGTAGGTGTAGCCGGCACGCAGGGTCAACTGGTGAAATAGGTTGTTAGCGCGGAACTCGGTTTGAAGCGCATTGTAGTTGGAAAAGCCCGAGTTGTTGCGGGACAAAAGAATTCCCTCATTGCAATTGACGCGGCCGACTGCAACCGGGTTAAATGCACTTCCCGCGGGACAAGGTGTTACACCCGCAGGGATGAGGTTTGGAAAGTCTCTGGCCAGGTCGGCAATAAATGGATTGGCATTCACAGTTTGAAAAAGTTGACTGCCGTGATTGCCGACGTAACGGACTTCGAACGCTGCGTTCTTGGTAATCTCCCGCTCGAAGCCCAAACTCCAACTTGACACCTGGTCAGGCCTGAAGGTCGGAGGCACTGTCACTTCGCTGAGTGTGCGAGGATCAAGCTGTCCGATTGGAAGAAGTGGTTGGACCAATGCGCGGACGTTGGGGCCGGTTGCAACTGCAGGAAGTGCGAGTGCCGGGGACGCTCCGGGGCCTCCTGAAATTGCCGTCTCCAGGACTGAAGGAGCACCGCCGTAATTGTTCAGGAGAATGTTATAAAACGCAGGGTCATAGGAAAGACGATATCCCCCGCGTATGGTGGTCTTCCCCTGGCCGGTCAGGAATCCTCCCCACTGCGGCGAGTAAGCAAACCCGATGCTGGGGCCGATTCCACTTGTGAAAGCAGGAACTTTAGGAGCCGTGGTAACAGACAATGGCAATGTGGGATCCCACAAAGGTGTTGGTCCTGTCTGCTGCGCCACGGAAAGAGTATTGAGCTGGTTATAAGGCGAACCATAGTAGGAATAGGTAACGCCCAGATTGAGGGTCAGGTTGCGGCCAATCTTCCAGTCGTCGCCAACATAGAAGAAAGTGTCATTTTCCTTGAGGCCCAGTTCCGGATTGCCTTGAGCAAGAGCAACGTTGGTGCAATCTCTTCCCGGAGTGCAATCCCCGGGATTGTTCACGATGAAGGAACTGAGATTGGCGAAGGAATAAGCACCGTTGATGTTCGGCAGGAAGATGTTTGGCGATTGCTGATGAGTCCAGTTCACACCTGCTTTAATTGTGTGCTTGCCCAGGACGTAGTTCCAGTTGTCCTGCGCCTGCCAGGTGTTCACAACGCGGCCCTGGGGCAGGCCGGGATTGGGTCCAAATCCCAATTCGCTGGGATCCTGAAATGACACATTTGTCACCGCGTTAAGGATGTTATTCGTGGTCGGCTCTGTGCCAATGGAATTGCCGCCGAACTGAACATTGAGACGGTCAAATCCTACGCGAGCTTCATTGACCATGCGAGAGCTGAAGTTATGTGTCTCGCTCAACAGAATTGCCTGGCTCAAAGCCGGGACATTGACAACGTACCCTGCAGCGCCATTGTCCTGGGTATTGAAAAAGTTGCCGCGATTGAAGATGTATCGCGCACTCAGGTTATCGCTGCCCCCGAAGGCGATGTCTTCCTTGTTTACAAAATTGAAACCGTGGAACGGCGTTGAAAGAACACGGGAAACGGTATTTTCTTCTACGCCCGCGCATAGTGTAGTACCGGTGATTGGGTCTGTAATATCCGAGAGCGTCGAGTTATTGCCTGGCGTCGGATTTCCCGCGGAGATTCCATACGGCCCGAAATGAGAGAGTGCTGCTATCGCATTTGCGCTGGCGCCTGTTGGAAAGCAGCCCGCCAGAGTTGCCAGCCCCGCAGGCGTTGGCGTTAACGTCCCGCTGCTGTACAAGGTGCTGGCAGAGAGAATTTCCTGATCAAAGCCGCCAAAAAAGAATGCCTTGTTCTTAACCAGAGGCCCTCCAACCGTAAAGCCGCCAAATTCATCATTGGATCGCGGTGGCTGCTTCAGTCCATTGTTATTTTGGGTTGTTGTTAGGCTATTCAGAATGGAATTGTTCTCATTCATGTAGACGCTGCCGTGCCATGCGTTGGTGCCGCTCTTGGTGATCAGGTTGACCACAGAGCCGGCATTCCGTCCGTACTCAGGTCCGAAATTGTTGGTGATAAGGACATATTGAGAAACAAATTCCGGGTCGGAGACAAACAAAGCTGGACCAGCAACGCTGTTATCGTTGTTGTTCTGTCCGTCAATCTCCTGGTCATTACTGCGGCCGCGCAGCCCATTGACCGAAAATCCGCCGCCGCCGTTCGTGTTGGAAAAACCCTGATCGCGTGCGGAAACAACGCCCGGAACAAATAAGGCCAGGTTGTCCAGGCCCTGGTTCTCCTGGACTCCCGCAAAGTTAGCCAGAGCGGTGCCGGAAAACGTATTCGTGATCTGCGCCTGGGTGGTCTCAATGAGAGGCACTGTGTCAGTAACGTCAACGTGGTGGTTGTATCGCCAATAGTTAGTTTGATCGTTCCCACGCCGCTGTCGCGTCCGGCGGTCACTAGAATTCCGCTTTGTACCGCAGAGTTGAAATTCTGGGCCACGACTTCAATCTTGTAGTCGCCCACCTGGATTAGGTTGAATCGGAACGAACCGGAGTTGTCGCTGGTTGTAGTTAGAATATTCCCGGTCTCGGTATTAGTCGCTTTTACTTGTGCTCCTTGAACTACCGCGCCTTGTGGATCAACAACCGTGCCGGAGATAGATCCCTTCAGCACTTGACCAAAAGATGCGACCGAGCACAGCAGCATCAAGAATGCGGCGACCAGAATGAATTTGTCGCGCAATTTATGATTCATAGTAAACAATTCTCCATATTTCTTAATATTGATAGACAAACCAACTCTGACTCCTATCAAAATACACAGAGGTGTCTTGTCGTATGACGATATTTGCAACTACGGTGCCAGACGAATGGAGATTGCAATGTGCTCTAAATAGACTAATTTCACACGCCGGTTCATGAGCTATTTCTGGAATACAGTATCTCTAACTAAAGAAGTTTCTGAATTTGGAATATATAGATTTGTTAGTTTCGATGTATAGATTTGTTTGTTAAGAAGAGGTGAGTTGCACCTGTGGGACGAGAAGGCCATTTTCTTATCTGGATTGCACGCGAATCCCGGTGCGCCGTTTGAGGCAAGACCTCTAACTGAAATATTTCTCTAAGAAAAGTAAGGATGGATTTTAAAAGAGAGAAGGAATGTCATGGAACAACGCACAGCAGCAACGCTAGCTACTTCCGTAGCCAGCCTCGATAGGCGACAACATGTCCGCTGCCATCACGCACTTGCTCCACGCGTTCCAGGATTACCGGGCCGGTAATCGGCCTGAGCACTCGCTGAAAATTCGCGCGCACCATGCCTTCGTCCTGAGCATCCACAGCGGAGGCATCCACTTCGTACATCTTTCCATCTGCACTCGCAACAATGCCTGTAGGATGCTGCTCTCTTATGGGCGGTTTATCTTTAAAGTCGATGTAATGCGGCGCAATAAAGATAAACGCCAGGATCAGCGTTACCATTACGTCGTAATGGAAGCTCCCCCGCGTGTAGGTCCAGAACAGGTACCCCTTCAGCGTGCGCCAAATGCGAGACATGTGAATAGTTTATTCAGTTAGCGGGGCTTAAGCAAAGGATAATCAGACGAAAGTTGGATAAACTCCGAAAATCGGTGATCCGGTGATCGCGCGTGATCGGGTGATCAAAAGAGATAGCTCACAGCAGAACACAGATTAGACGTATCGAAAACAGTGGCCCTCCGCTTCCTCTGTTCCTCCGTGTTGCAAAGATTTTGGTTTGATCCGCGATTATCCGCGTCAATCCCCGATTCAGATCAGTGTCATCAGTGTTAATCAGTGGTGAGCTTTTTCAAAACTTCCTCGCCGTGATCCGCTCCGCTCCCACATACTTCCGCAGCGCTTCAGGAACCACCACGCTGCCATCGGCCTGCTGGTAGTTTTCCAGGATTGCCAGCCAAGTTCTGCCAATCGCCAGTCCGCTGCCGTTCAGCGTGTGCACGTACTCGCTCTTCTTGCTGCCTTCCGGACGGAACCGTATGTTCGCCCGCCGCGCCTGATAAGCCTCAAAGTTTGAGCAGGAAGAAATTTCGCGATACAGCTTCTGGCCAGGCAGCCAAACTTCCAAGTCGTAAGTCTTGGCGGAGTTGGCCCCCATGTCGCCCGTACACAGCAACATCGTTCGATAGTGCAGGCCCAGCGCCTGCAGCACGCTCTCGGCATCGCGCGTGAGCTGTTCATGCTGTTCATAAGACTGCTCCGGACGCGTGAACTTTACCAGCTCAACTTTCTGGAACTGGTGTTGCCGGATAATTCCGCGCACATCTTTGCCATATGATCCAGCCTCACTGCGGAAGCACGGCGTGTATCCCGTAACGGATAGCGGCAGCCGCGCTGCGTCAATCGTCTCGTCGCGGTAGAGATTTGTCAGCGGCACCTCCGCCGTGGGAATCAGCCACAGATCGTGGTCATCGATCTTGAATAAGTCGCTGGCAAACTTGGGCAGCTGCCCCGTGCCATACATTGACGCCGAATTGACCATATAAGGCGTGAGCACTTCGGTGTAACCGTGCTCGCCGGTGTGCAAATCAAGCATGAAGTTGGCCAGCGCCCGCTCAAGTTTCGCGCCCATGTCCCAATAGACGGCAAAGCGCGCGCCGCTGAGCTTTACTGCCCGCTCCATATCCAGGATGCCCAGCTGCTCACCCAGTTCCCAGTGCGGTTTGGGAGTAAAGCTGAATTCCTGGGGCTTGCCCCACTTGCGCACTTCCTTGTTATCGTCAGCCGAGCGCCCCACCGGCACCGACTCATGCGGCACGTTCGGAATGCCCGCCAGCATTGTGCGCAATTCCTGGTCGATTTCGCCGGCCTGCTTTTCCAGATCGTCACTCTGAGCGCGCAAGGCCTTGGTCTGCTCCATCTGCGCGGTGGCGTCCTGCCCGGCTTTCTTGAGCTTGGCAATCTCCTCTGACGCCCGATTCCGCTGTGCTTTCAGCGTTTCAGACTGCGTGATCAGCTGCCGGCGTTTTTCGTCAACCTGGCGGAAGCCGCTCAGCACCTGCGCCGGATCCATCCCGCGCCGGCGGAGCATTTCTTCAACCTGTGTGAGGTTCTCTCGGACGTAAGCCAAATCGAGCATGAATCTAAATACTTTACCAAAATCGCCGTGATCGCCGTCATCGCGCGTCATCGCCGTAATCGGAAAAGCCAAATTTCACTAACGAGATTTCAATTCCTGACCCGAATTTCCTCCGCTCCCTCCGTTCCTCCGCGTTTCAAGGTTTTAGGTTTCAATTTCAGATCAGTGTTATCAGTGTTGATCAGTGGTAAAGTTTGTTGGTCTCATGGAAAAAAAGATATTCTGGCTGCTGTTCACCGTTCTGGGCGCGCTGATGGGCATCTTTCTTCCGCTGTGGTGGAACCTGGCGCTTACCTTGCCGCTGCTGGTGCTTTGCTGGTGGATCGTTTATCGCAGCGGATGGTTGAATTGAATTGGTTGATTGAAAAGCCTCTCAATCACAAAAATGGAAATCGATCGCTAGCCCGACCGCGCGGCGAGTCCGCGGCAATAGCAGCTGAGGGTAGTCTTACGGGAAATTGCTATCTGGCGGCTTGCCGCGAAGCGGCACAACACAAATGATGGAGCCGACGATCGGACTTGAACCGATGACCTGTCGATTACGAATCGACTGCTCTACCAACTGAGCTACGTCGGCCTTCAAAGAAGTATTTCTATTCTAAGAGAGAGTCGCAGCGTCGTAAAGCCCGAGCGAACGCGCCACAATTACGACGGAGTTGACTAAAGGGATGAGTTTTCCACACTTTGCGGAGATTTCCTCTTGCTATTTCTGCCTGGTCTTTCGCATAATATTCTGTACTAGGAAGAAAAGACTGCGTACTTCCAAAGGCCACGAGTGGAAAGATACGATCGATCAGACGTTCTGCGGATCCTTCGCATTACAGCTCGGCAACTGGCAGGCTGGGAAAAGGCCGGTTTGTTGCCTGCGGCCGATTCCTATTCCTTTTTTGACCTCCTGCAAATCAAAAAATTGCGTGACCTCCGCGCCAAGCGCGTGCGTTCTGCCGTGATCCTTGAATCGTTGCGCGCTATGCGTCAGGTTGCCGGCATGGAAAACCCGTTGATGGAAATGGGGACATTTGCCAGCCAGTCGCGCGTTGTGTTCCGTCATCAGGGTTCCGCGGTCGAGCCGCTGGCCGGGCAGTTCGTAATGGATTTCAATCAGCGTGATGTCGTGGAATCACACAAGATCCACGCCATGCGCGCCGCTGAAACCGCCAGCGAATTCTTTGCCCGCGGTGTTGCCCTGGAAGAAGACCCCGGCACGCAGGCTGAAGCCATTGAGAGTTACAAGAAGTGCGTGGACCTTGATCCCACGCACGCCGCCGCGTATATCAACCTGGGTACGCTCTTTTACAATCGGCATGATTACGTGCAGGCCGAGCGCTTCTACCGCAAGGCCATTGAAGTTGATCCGCGCTACGCGCTGGCTTATTTCGATCTGGGCAACGTGCTCGACGAAACCGGGCGCCTCCCGGACGCCATTCGCGCATATCAATCCGCCATTTCACTGGCTCCAACTTACGCTGACGCGCATTACAACCTGGCATTGGCTTTTGAAAAAGCGCGCCAGCCACGCAAAGCCCTCAATCACTGGCAGGCTTATACCCGTCTCGATACCGTGGGGCCGTGGTCCATCCACGCCCGCAACCAGATGAGAAAAATCCTGGCCGCAGATGAGCTGAAGCTGGTTCCGAAAAAGAAGTAGTTTTTCCCGAGCGGAGCTTTTTCCGAAGTCCCGAGCGCAGCGAGGGATCACTATGGCTATCATGCTGATCGCTCTAACAGCGCCGAACGCTGTTACTATTCTGGAACTGCTTGAAAAGGGCCAAAAGCATGGAGATTGATTTTTTTCCACGATGGATTCTCGCCAAGCTTCGTGTTCCTGAACGGAGTCAACATCACCTTGCTATTCTGCTTTCAACATTGATCGTCTTGTTGGTTGTTCCAATCATTCCTCACGTTCCTCATTTCTGCCTGATGAAAAAGATGCTGGGGATTCCGTGTCCTGGCTGTGGCATTTCGCATTCGGTGATGGCGACTTTCAGATTAGATATGGCAAAGGCGTGGTTCGCAAATCCGGCTGGAATTGGCGTTGCGCTGCTCTTTTCCTTTCAGATCGTCGCGCGGCCAATTGCTATTGCACTGCCGCAAGCGACCAAAGCAGTGTCATCGATTTCACGATACGGGTCGAACTTCTCGGTGATACTATTGTTCGTCGTTTGGATCTAGCAGAGTGCTTTAGGGAGGATGAATGGCGGCGATTTCGTGTTCCAAGTGCAATACCATGACGGAGCGGGCAGGTTATCCCACATGGGCGATTGTCGTTAGTATTTGTTTCTTTCCGGTGGGACTGCTTGCATTGCTAGCCGGTCGCAAGCCGACTACTTGCGGTCATTGCGGGTTTACCTGGAACGCCTGATCCCTTGATGACAGCTATTCAATACTCGACCTCCGACTCATGGATGCGATAGGGCTCCCTCGCTGGCGCTCGGGATAAAAGCAAAAGTTCACCACGCCAGCAACACCCTCAAATCCCTCACATTGTTCCCTGTCGGCCCGGTTTGGACCGCGTCGCCCAGCTTTTCAAACAGTGGAAACGAATTGAAGCTGCTGAGGTGTGCCGCCACGTCGAGCCCAGCCTTCTGCGCCCGCTCCAGACTCGTGCCATCGGCCACCGCGCCAGCCGCCGGACTGTTGCCGTCGATGCCATCTGTCCCCGCGCTCAGCACCGCAATGTTCTCGCTGGCAATTTTCTGCGCGCAATAAAGAGCAAAGTGCTGGTTGCGTCCGCCTACTCCTGCATTGGACGGGACTTTCACCGTGACCTCGCCGCCGGAGATGATACAGACCTTCGCCACACTCTTTTTCAATGCACGCAGCCGATCCAGCAGATAATCCGCCGCGCGCGCATAATCCCAGTCGTCACAGCTGTGGTCAATCTCCACGGCGAACCCATGCCGTGCAGCGGCAGCGGCTGCCGCTTTTTCCGCGGTCTCATTCGACAGCACTTTCCACCAGCGTGAGCGGACAAACGCAGCGTCGTCTTGCTTTGGTGTTTCATCCAGCGCGCGCCGTTCGAACAGTTCGCGCACCGATGCCGGAAAATCCGGCAGCATGTTGTGTTCGCGCGCAATGCGGTAGCAATCTTCCACCGTGCTGGAATCGGGCATGGTTGGCCCGGAGGAGAGCGAATCCAGCGCATTTTCCGGCACGTCAGAAACCATGATGGAAACATGCTGCGCACCGTTCGCAGCCTGGGCCATGCGTCCGCCTTTGACGGCCGAAAGATGCTTGCGCACTGCGTTGATCTGCGCGATCGGCGCGCCGGAATTCACCAGCGCTTTGTAGGTGGCGACCAGATCAGGTAGCGTGATCTCGGAGTCCGCCGGCTTTTCCACCGCTGCCGATCCGCCGCCGCTAATCAAAAAGATGACCAGCGATTGTGGGTTTAGCGCGCCCAACGTTTTCAAAATCGCCTCAGCCCCTCGCACTGACTCTTCATTCGGCTGAGGATGGCCGCCGGCAAAGTAGCGATATCCCGCAAGCTGGTAAGGGTGCCGGTTGGGATCCACGATAATGCCTTCAACCGTGGCTCCAACCTGGCGCGCCAGAATCTCCGCCATGCGATGCGCCGCCTTGCCAAATGCAATCGATACCACGCGGCTATATGCCTTGAGATCATACAAGTCATCGCACACGCGCAGCACGCCGCGCTGGTAATGCACCTGGCGGTCAAAGGCCTTTTCAATGCTGGCTTCAGATAAAGCGTGAAGAAAGATTTCACGCGCTGCGGAGCGCATGCTGTGGGCAATGGACATTAGCTGGCTTCCGCCTGACGGCCCGGCGCGAATAACGTGCTCACCCAGACATGAATGGCCGCCTGCATCTCCGGCAAATGGCCTTCAAAAAAATGGTCGCCACCTTCAACGATCACCATTTCTTTCGGCTCAGGCGCAGCGTCAACCACTCGCTTCAGACTCTCAGGCGGACCGTACTGATCACGCGATCCGCTGACGAAAAGCTTTGGCCGGGTGCAGTCTGGCAGGTACTTATAAGTGTATGTCCGGCCTTCGACGCCGACTGGCGTACCCAGCGAGATCAATCCAACCACGCGCTGGTCGTCACAGCCGACGCGCAATCCCGTCGCCGCGCCAAAAGAAAATCCGCAGAAGATCATGGGCAAGTGAAACGCGGAATCGAGCCAATTGAGCGCCGCGCGGACGTCGTCCTGCTCGCCATGTCCGCGATCATGCTCGCCTTCACTCATGCCTGCGCCGCGAAAATTGAATCGCAGCACAGGGAAGCCGAAGCCGCTCAGCGTTTTCATGGCGTGGTAAACGACTTTGTTATGCATGGTGCCGCCAAATAAAGGATGCGGATGGCAGACCAGCGCGGCATGCGTTGCGTCTGGCTGGCCTTCATTCAGCAGGGCCTCAAGCCGCCCAGAAGGCCCGTCGAGGAAGAAAGATTTGATGCCGGCACTCACATTATTCTTTTACCACAGAGGACACAGAGGAACACGGAGGAGCAAATGCTCTGGAGTTTCCTTTTCAGTATCCTGGACTCAGATTAGGATGATGGGACAATGGAGCAGGAGTGACAGAGTGAGCTTCCCAACAATATGGGGCTGGTTGACTGTGGTATTCGGTGCCCTTCTGATATTCTCCGTATTCTTGCGAATCCGGAGTCGGGGCAGAGTAATTTCAGCCCTTCTGGTGTCGTCCATTCTGCTGTTTCTATTCTCGTTTATGCAGTGGGCTTCTTGGTATAAATAGTCACTCGGGATTCGATCTCCTCCGTGCTCCTCTGTGTCCTCCGTGGCAAAGCTTGTTATCCTGTCCACTGAGGAAAATGGACCCCATTGCCCTAACCCGTAGGCTTATCGACATTGAATCCATCTCCGGTAATGAAGGCGCAGTTGGAGCGGAGCTGTATGAAGTCCTGCTCAACATGGGCTACACCACGCACAAAATGCCGGTGGCGCATGAAAGGTTTAACGTGGTGGCCACGATTGACGGACAGAAGCCGGAATTGATTTTTTCCACGCACATGGACACGGTGCCGCCGTTCATCTCGTCGTCAGAAGACCACGACAATATCTACGGTCGCGGCTCATGCGACGCCAAGGGCATCATCGCGGCGCAGATCGCGGCTTGCCAGCGCCTGCGCAAAGAAGGCCATGCTGTCGGAATGCTATTTCTTGTGGGCGAGGAACGCGATAGCCTGGGCGCCAAGGTTGCCAATGAAAATCCGGTGGGGAACAGTTTCCTGATCAACGGCGAGCCCACGGAAAACAAAATCGCCACCGCGTCCAAGGGCGCGCTGCGCGTGCAGCTTGCGGCAAAAGGGAAGATGGCGCATTCGGCTTATCCTGAGCTGGGCGAATCCGCGATCGAAAAACTTCTTGCGGCGCTTGAGCGCCTGCGTGCGATGGAATTGCCGGTCAATCCTGAAGTCGGCCCGTGCACGGTAAACATTGGGTTGATTGAAGGAGGCCGCGCTCCCAACGTGATTCCTGATCACGCGCGCGCGCAACTGCTTTATCGGCTTGTTTGCTCGTCTGAAGAATTGCGGCAACAAATCACAAAGCAAGTGGATGGGCTGGCGGAAGCCGAGTTCGTTTTGGAAATTCCGTTCATGAAGCTGCGCACTGTGACAGGCATTGAGAGCATGGTGGCAAAGTTCACTACTGACATTCCAGCGCTCACAAATTGGGGCACTCCGGTGCTGCTGGGGCCGGGGTCGATCCATGTGGCGCATACTGAGCGTGAATACATTTCCAAAAAGCAGCTGCATGAAGCCGTGGAGCTTTACTGCTCAGTCGCTCGCCAGTTGCTGGAACCAGCAATTAGCAATTAGCCCAGCTAAAGCCGAATCAATACATACCAAAATCCCATGAACGGTAATGAGTGAACGCAAATTGCGGAAGGTTAAGATATCAGGCTAACTGCTAATTGCTAGCTGCTAATTGCCTGGTAGTCGTAGCGGCCGTTCTGTCCATTGCACGTCCCAGTATTTTCCAAACTTGTAACCGACCTGCGTGAAGATGCCTACATTTTTAAAGCCAAAGAATTGATGCAGCTTTGCTGAACCATCGTTCGGCAGCGTATAACCGCCAACAATGCGATTGATGTTTTCGCCGGCCAGCGCCTCAAACAATCCTGCATAGACTTTTCTGCCGATTCCTTTGCCCACAGCTTCATGGCTGCTGTACACAGTGGTTTCCACCGTTGTGTCATACGCTGCCTTGGGACGGAAACGCGTTGTGCCGGCATAGCCCAGCACCAGGCCGTCTTCTTCGGCCACCACCAACCGGTAGCGACCGATCAAAGCGAACTGCTCAAACCATGCCGCTCGACGTTCAACCGTGTATGGCTCAACATCAAACGTGACGGGCGTATGAATCACGTAGTGGTTGTAAATCTCCGTCAATCGCGGAAGGTCGGCACGGTTCGCCGGACGAATGCGGACAGTCATCGGAATCGACTCCGTGCGACAGAACTGGCTCTCAATAATTTTAAGCGGGCCCAATCATCGCCGCGCGCTCCGCTTCCTCTCTTTGTTTGCGAAGTAAGCCTGCGCGTCCGTCGTAATGCCAGAACGCGGGATAGACCACAGCCAACACGCCTGTGCCCAGAACGCAGAGAATTCCGCCGGAAACAACTGACGTGCGAATGCTAAAGAGGCTGGCGACAATTCCCGCTTCGGCGTTTCCCAGCATTGGCCCGGACATGTAGCTGACCATTTCAATTCCCGCAAGCCGTCCGCGCAGGTGATCAGGGATGGTCTGGTTCCATATGGTCATGCGAAACAAGCCACTCACCATATCTCCCGCGCCCGCAACGGCCAGCCACAACAGAGCCAGCCAGAGTCGATCTGCAAATCCAAACGCGATAATCGCCACGCCCCAGATTCCGGCGGCAATCGTCACTACCATTCCGTGGCGATGGGCCCGCGCCGACCAGCCTGACGCCACAGATGCGAAGAATGCGCCCACTGATGGCGCCGCGTAAAGCAATCCTACTGACGCTCCGCCGAATTTTGTTGCAATGGCCGGGAACAGAGCCATGGGCATGCCAAAAAACATGGCGTTCATGTCGATCAAATAGGTCCCCATCAGTTCCGGACGGCTGCGCGCGTAGCGCAAACCCTCGACGAGCGACCGCAGGCTGGGACGGTCAGCATTCAACGGAGGCGGCGTAGCACGCATCATCCAGAGGGCTAAAAGTGAAATCACAAAGGTGCCGAGATCGATGGAGTATGCAACAGCAGCGCCGGCAGCGGTAGCCAGGACTCCTCCGAGCGCGGGACCAAGTACGCCGCCAAGCGTGCTGCCGACTGCGCGCAAAGCTGACACGGCGGGCATTAGCTCTGCCGGCACCAGCCGTGGCGTTAAAGCTTCCAGTGACGGCCGCTTGAGGCCGTTGAATCCTGCGATGGCAGTTGCGCACAGAAAAAGTACCCAGACTTGCGGCCGTGAAAGCAATGAGTTCAGGACAAGGACCGCGCTACTCACAGCCATGAGCAACTCTGTAATGAGCACCATGCGGCGGCGGTCCACGTAGTCTGCCAGCGCTCCGCCAACAAACGCCATGGTGATGGTAGGAATAAATTCAGTGACGCCGAGCAGGCCAACCAGCAGAGACGAGTGCGTGAGCTGGTACATCTGCCATGGCAGCACCACAAAGCTCATCATGGAGCCGAAGAATGAGATTGTCTGGCTGAGAAAAAGCAGGCGGTAGTCGCGCGAGATCCTGAGAGGCGCGGGATTGATGGCAAAGGCGCTGAAAAACCCTGACTGCGGGCCGGCGGACGGTTCCGGCACCGGATCAGGTGTGATATGCGACGGGCTGTGTGGTTGCTGCGTCTCCACCTTTGGAAATATAGCTTAGCAGCCGCTTATGATTCGCAAGCAGACTGTTTCTTAACTCCAAGCGCCTTACGCTATGCTTTGCTGGAATCCTGCCGGGCTCACGGAGTTGGCGATCATCGGCAGGCGGGCCGCGCCAACTAGTCCTGCATCGCCGCCGAGCAAAGCTCTGGTGATCATGGTGCCGTGGACGGAGCGGCTTGGCGCATTGCCGGCTTGTACGTTTTCAGTGGGTGCAGTGGCGCGATAAACAAAAGAATTTCTGCGCACCGTTTCCAGCATTAAGGGAGCAAATGCATCCCAGGCGCTGGAGACTCCACCGCCAATCACATACATGGGGAAGTTGAAGATGTTCACCACGTCTGCAATCACGGTTCCCAGCGCTTTCCCAACGTGATCAAAAATTCCCCGCGCCGCCACATCACCCTGCATGGCAAGGTCAAAGATCATTTTGGAATTGAATTCCACATCTTCCTTCAACGCGCGGGCCATCTGCGGAGCTGTGCCTGCGGTGATTGCCTCCTGGGCCATGCGCTTGATCGCGGTGGCAGAGGCATATTGTTCCAGGCAGCCGCGGCTGCCACAGTTGCAGGGATGGCCGTCAGGTTCCACGTTGATGTGGCCGAGTTCGCCGGCCATTCCTGTCATGCCGTGCCAAATCTGACCGTTCATTACCACGCCGCCGCCCACGCCTGTCCCAAGGGTGAACATGCACATATCGTCCACGCCGGCGGCAGCGCCCAGCCATTTTTCGCCCAGAGCAGCCGCACTAGCGTCATTCTCCAGCACCACAGTAGTTCTCAGGCGGTCCTGAATTTCATCGCGCACCGGATAGTTATGCCAGCCGGGAAGGTTCGGCGACTCACGCAGCATGCCTGTCTGCATTTCGATGATTCCGGGAACTCCAATACCGATTCCGGCAAGTTCGCCGGCGCCGCGCTGCTTGGAAACAACTTCCTGGATAGCGGCGCACATTTCGTCGATCACCTGGTCGCGTCCGCGCGCGACCTTCGTGCTGGTGGTGATTTTCTCCAGCACTTTGCCGTTACTATCCACCGCGGCAATGCGCAGGTTGGTGCCGCCCAGATCAACTCCGATGGCCAATCTAGTCATTTTGGATTATGACTCCTTCTGGAAGTGCAGATGATGCCTGCATAGATTAATAGCTTACCGCAGCGATTGCGAGTTTCTGCGGGCTGTTGAAGGTTGAAAGCGAACGGTCTATCTTTTCCGGATGCAAATTAAAGGAAAAACCGTGGTGGTGACCGGCGGAGCTAACGGAATCGGACGGGCGCTCTGCCTCCGGTTCGCGCAAGAGGGCGCGAAATTTATTGCAGTGTCTGACGTGGATGAAGCCAATGGCAAAGCCGTGGCGGATGAGTTAGAGAAAGGCCGCGCGGGATTTTTTACTTGCGATGTATCGCAGGAAGCTCAGGTGAAAAATCTGGTCGAATCAGTCAACAGCGCGGCTGGCCAGGTGGATATCTTCTGTTCGAATGCGGGGATTGCCGTAGCGGGCGGACCAGAAGCCTCAGATCGCGATTGGAAGCGTAGTTGGGACATTAATACGATGGCCCATGTTTATGCTGCACGCGCGGTATTGCCGCAAATGCTCACGCGCAAGGAAGGTTATTTGCTGCAAACCGTCTCCGCCGCAGGATTACTGACTTCACTGGGCTCCGCGCCTTATGCGGTCACCAAGCACGCTGCGCTGGGCTTTGCGGAGTGGCTGGCTGTTACCTATGGCGAACAGGGAATCCGCGTGTCCGCGCTCTGCCCGCAAGGTGTGCTCACGAACATGCTGAAAGCAGATCATCCCGGCACAAAGATGCTGTTGCAGGGAGCAATTGAGGCTGAGCAGGTGGCAGATGACGTGGTAAAAGCGATGGCCGAAGAAAGATTCATGATCCTGCCTCATCCGGAAGCGGGTAAATTTTTTCAGAACAAGGCCAATGACTACCAGCGTTGGATCAGAGGCATGCAAAAATTGCAGAGGAACATAGAGACGAAACAATAGTTTTTTCTGAAATCCCGAAGCGGATTCTTTTCTAAAATCTCGAGCGAAGCGAGAGATCACTATGACCATAAAATCTTCAAGGCTATAGGGATCTCTCGCTTCGCTCGAGATTTCAGAAAGAGGCTAACCGCGCTTGGGACTGCAGAAAAAAACTACTTCTGGCACTTTGGGCAATAGTGCGTACCACGCCCACCCACGACGATTTTCTTGATCGGTGTTTTGCAGGTCAGGCAAGGTTTGCCGTCGCGGCCATAGGCGCGGTGCTGAATTTGGAAGAACCCGGCTTCGCCATCCGCGTCAACGTAATCGGAAATTGATGATCCCCCGGCAGCGATGGCGGCATGCAAGACTTTCTGCAACGCGGCATGCAGCTTGCACAGCTCGGATTTCGTAAGCGTATTGGCCCGGCGGCGCGGCCGGATGTGTGCGCGGAACAATGCTTCATCGGCATAGATGTTTCCCACGCCGTGCAGCAGCTTCTGGTTAAGCAGCGCAGCTTTAATGGGTGCTTTGCTGCGATGAAAGAGCTGGGCAAAATCCTCCACGGCAATATTCAGCGGCTCAGCACCCGGACCGCTGAAAGCGCTGGTACGTACCTCAAGCCGTCCGAAACGCCGAGGATCGATAAAGCGTAATTCACGGCCGGAAGCCAATTTGGCTATCAGATGGGTATGCTTGGCGGTCTCTATTTCAGGGGCGGCAACCAGCATCTTGCCCGTCATGCCCAGGTGAACGATCCATTGCCCGCCGGGCGTTTTGTTGGAGCCAAGATCAAAGACAATATGCTTGCCGACGCGGCGTACCTTCTTTATCTCCGTGCCTTCCAGCACCGCTGAAATCTCTGCCGCCGACGACTTGAGCGGCTCAGGCTTGCTGCCCACCCAGACTGAGTCAATGCGGTCCCCGGCAACGCGCTTGTTCAGCCCATTCGCGATAGTTTCGACTTCTGGTAACTCTGGCATTGTTTCTTGGATCACCCCTATTGATGATAGATCCTTCGCCTGCGGTTCAGGATTTCGCCTGCAGGCCCACGCCTGCAAAATGGCTCAAGTTACAATGGAGATCGCCACGGGAGGCATTTGAAATTCTTCGATAAAAAAACTGCCCAGGCGCTGTTGACCCTTCTGGTCTTCGTGGTGGTGCTTGCATTCCTGTACGTGGCCTGGCGCGCGATCATCACGTTTCTCTTTGCAATTTTCTTTGCTTACATCCTTGAAGCTCCTGTTTCAAGGCTGCAAAAATGGCTGAGAGGATCGCGTCCGGCCGCTATTGCGGTGGTGTACCTGTTGTTTATTGGCGTTTTGGTAGTTACGTTCTCTTTGGTTGGCCCACCGGTAATGGAAGAGGTGCAGAAGTTGACCCAGCAAACGCCGGAGATGGGAAAGAAGATCAGCCCCGGGAACCTGGTCCACAGCTTCGGCGCCAAACATGGCTGGAATCCTGACACTGTGGATTTAATAGCTCGTTACCTGGATCAGCATCAGAATGAATTGATCGCCACCACCCAGACCTTCACGTTGCGCGCCGCCAAGTCAATTCAAAACATGTGGTGGTTGCTGCTCGTGCCGATCCTCGCTATCTTCTTCCTCAAAGACGGGCATCAACTGAGCCAGAACATCATCAATTCGGTCAAAGATTCACGCAACCGCCGAATGGTGGCGGAGACCGTGCAGGAAATGGATTCCATGCTTGGCCACTTCATTCGCGCCCAGCTGACTCTTGCGGGCCTGGCCATGGTGGTGGTGACTTTCGCACTTTGGATTATGCATGTGCCATACGCGTTTGCTTTAGGCCCAATAGCGGGCGCGCTGGAATTCATTCCTGTGGTCGGTCCCGCGCTGGGCGGCTTGACGGTGATGGCGGTTGCCCTGCTTTCCGGCTATGGCCACATGTGGTGGTTATTAATCGTTCTACTTGTCTGGCGATGCATCCAGGACTATGTGACGTCGCCGCGCATCCTGGGCCATACGCTGGAACTCCATCCCTTGACTGTTTTGTTCGGCGTATTTGCCGGTGGAGAAGTGGCAGGCGTGATCGGCGTGTTTCTGTCGATTCCCGTACTCGCTACACTGCGAATTCTCTGGCATACGTGGCTACTCTATCGCCGGACAGGACAGAAGACCGCGGCCTGAGAGTGACCATTCCAGCTTCCATCCGGCTGCGATCTTGGCTGTATAATCGAGCGTTCGGTTACTCTCTTTTTTGAGGCTTGGATGCAATGGCGATATCAGGAATTGCGGCGATACCCGCATTGAAAGAAGTTTATACGCAGCTCAAGACGCGCATGGACAAAGCGGTGGAAGATTTCCGCGCCAACCTGGCTGCGGCGCGCACCGGCCGCGCTACGGTGAACATGCTGGACCCGGTCCGCGTTCCTTATTACGGATCGGAAATGCCGTTGAACCAGGTGGCAACTGTGCATTCACCGGAATCGCAGTTGCTCACGGTGCAGCCTTACGATCCGGGAATCATTGCCGATATTGAAAAGGCCATCCGCTCCGCCGGTCTGGGACTGAATCCGCAGAATGACGGCAAGCTGATCCGTATCCCTGTACCACCGCTTACGGAAGAACGCCGCAAGGACATGGTGAAGCACCTGCACAAGATTCTGGAAGACCATCGCACGGCCATTCGCAACGTTCGCCGCGACGGAAATGAAGCGATCAAGAAGGCCATGAAGGACAAGAAGATTTCCGAGGATGAGGAAAAGAAGGCGTTGGATGAAGTCCAGAAGCTGACCGATGCCGAGATCAAGAAGATGGAAGAAATGGCCACGGCCAAGGAAAAGGAATTGATGACAGTCTGATCTTTCCCAGCCAAGAAAAAAGCCTGGCTTTAACGCCAGGCCTTTTGCCTTTTATTTAGCTGTTACTTCATCCGCGCGCGAGGAATGTAGCAGCAAGATCCAGACAACTCTCGTACCCGTCAGCTTTTGGCTGGGCCACAGCAGCTGCTTTCGCCTGAGGCTGCCCGTGGGCGACCTTCACGGCCGGCTGCAAGCGCTTCTCATTCCGCACCAGCGGCTGTCTCTCGGACTTAATTTCCTGTTCGTCGACTATCGCTTTCAAATCCTCCTCCTTTCTCTGCCTTCCCGGCAGCCCTCATTCATTTCCTCGGATCTGCCGGTTACCGCATGGCGTTTACCTTCGCCAGCACTTTGACCACGAGTTGCGTGGGCAATTTGGAGTAGCCCTCCTGTACCGCGATGCCTTGTCCTTCGGAATAGGCCCAGTTAAGGAACCCGACCATCGCGGCCGTGCGGCGCTCGTCGCGCGCGCTGGGCCGAACGTAAAGCCAGGTGAAACTGGAGATCGGGTACGACTCCGCTCCCGGTGCGTTGGTCAATGAAGCGGCGAGCTTGTCCCAACCCGGCGCTTCCACCGCGATGCACGCAGCCGAAATACTCTCGGCGGTTGCCTTAACAAACTTGCCCGCCGGGTTCAGCATACTTGCGTGCGTAATCTGGTTGTCATCCGCGTATTGAAGCTCGACATAGCCAAGCGTGCCAGGCGCGCTTTTAACTTTGTCAGCCATATCTGCGCTTCTCTCCGCCGGCTGCCCGACCGGCCACTTTGGTGAAGTGGTCCGGCCGATCTGGTCGCGGAACCTCGCGCTCGCTTTGGAAAGAAATTCTGTGAAGACGTAATTACTGCCTTTGCCGGCCGGCCGATAGATCACGTTGATCGGCATGTTAGGAAGATTGACGCCCGGATTGAGCTTGATAATTGCGGGGTCATTCCAGTTCTTAATGCGCCCCAGATATATCTCGGCCAGCACGTCACCCGTAAACCGCAGTTGCGGGTTTTTGGGCAGGTTGTAAATCGGGACGATGCCGATCATCACCACCGGCAGTTCAGTCAAGTTGCCCACGCGGCGATCCTCAGGTGAGAGGGGTACCTCTCCGGCCCCGAAATCGCTGACACCGTGGCTGATCTGGGCAATGCCTTCGACATTTCCCATCGCGAGATATTGCAACTGAACTGCCTTGTTGTTTTGGTTATATTCGTCAGCCCACTTGCGATAGAGCGGCAGAGGGACACTTGATCCGGCGCCCACCAACACCACACCTTGCGGCCCGGCGGCAAAAGCCGCCACACACAAGGCGGCTAGGATTGTGATTGAAATTAGCTTTAACCATCCCAAGCTGTTCCCGTTCCGTCGCGGTTTGCCGTTCGTCGATGGTCGCGCAGTCTTATGGACTGCGTCCAAAACTTCTACTTGTCGCATGAAAATACCTTCACCCTTCTTGAACTGCAGAGTGCCATTTGCCTACCTGGACGTGGCACAGTTTGGCGAAAATCAAAAACATCCCGGTCGTCTTCGCCTTTGTTACAGTCACTTTAGGCCAGTTGTACTAATGTTGGGCAGTTACTCTGGTAATAAGAAGTTACCTCTGTGATTCGCAGGCAAGCGTGGCTGGCAGATTTGGTGCAGTCCCATTTTGGAATCGTCGCTGGACCGCCATTTACATCCAGACAAACTGGTGCCAGAATGTCACCGCGCTTCTGAGCGTGGCGTCATGCCCACCAGGGAACCTACTCACGAAGATTCACAGCCCCGGCAGTCTCTGCTGGTCCGTTTGGTCACTGCATTGCCAAACTGGGGACTGCGCGTTCTTCTGTGGTTCCTGTCCCGGATCGTGTATCGGGTCAAACTTCTGGGAAAAGAAAACATCCCCCGAAAAGGCGGCGCGCTGCTGGTTTCCAACCACATGTCTTTTGTGGACGTGGTGCTTATCAGCGCAGCGGCCAACCGTCCTGTACGTTTTTTAATATTCAGCGATGTCTATAACATTCCTTTTATAAAAACTTTCGCGCTGCTCATGCGCGCCATTCCCATTCCCACGGAGATGCGTCCACGGGACATTGTGCGTTCATTCAGGGCCGCAAGTGATGCCATTCGAGCAGGCGAACTGGTATGCGTGTTTGCTGAAGGCCATATCACCCGTACCGGTTCAATGCTGCCGTTCCGCAAGGGTATGGAGAGGATCATTCACGGCCTGGACGCGCCTGTGATTCCCGTGAACCTGCATGGCGTATGGGGAAGCATCTTCAGCTACGAACGTGAGCGGTTCTTATGGAAAGCGCCGCGGCGCATGCCGTATCGTGTGACTGTAAGCTTTGGCTCATGGCTGCCTTCTACCGCGAGCGCTGCGGAAGTCCGGCGGTCAGTTCAGGTCCTGCAGGCTGCCGCTTTTGAAGCAGACCGCGTTGAGAGTCTCACGCTTGATCGAGCGCTGGTGCACACAGCGCGACGCCATCCTTTCCGCTTCTGCATGGGCGATGCACGTTTCCCTGAAGTGACCTTTGTCAGCATGTTGATAAAACTCATCTTTGTCACTCGCAGATTGCGCCCGCAGTGGAAAGACCAGGAAATGGTGGGAGTGCTGATGCCTCCTTCTGTGGGGGGAGCGCTGGTGAATTTTGCCGCTGTATTGCTTGGCAAAGTTCCAGTCAATTTGAATTACACCGCGACCACTGAAACTCTGGAATCCTGCGCACGGCAATGCGGTCTTCAAACGGTGGTCACCTCAAGGCTCTTTCTGGAAAAGCTTGCCGCCGTGAACGAGATTGAGGTTCCCGGACGCTCGATTTATCTGGAAGATGTGCTGGCCAATCTTAAAACCATTGAAAAAATCGTCGCGCTGCTCGTGGCCGTTTTCCTGCCATACACGCTGCTGAAGAAGGCAGTAGGCGCGCGGAAGCGTACCACCAATGATCTGGCTACCATCATTTTTTCCAGCGGCAGCACGGGCGAGCCCAAAGGCGTGATGCTGACCCACCACAACGTGCTGGCCAATATCCGGCAGATGACGCAGGTCTTTTCCTTTTCGAGCGACGACAAAATCATGGGCGTGCTGCCCTTCTTTCACGCGTTTGGCTTTACGGTTACCCTGTGGCTAACAGGAACGTATGGTGTGGGCGTGGTATTCCATCCCAGCCCGCTGGACTGCGCAAATCATCGGCGAGTTGACGCGGAAATACCGCGTCACTTTCATGATTACCACTCCGACGTTCCTGCAGGCCTACACGCGGCGTGTTCCTAAAGAGGATTTTGCCAGCCTGCGTTGCGTGTTGGTGGGCGCGGAAAAACTTCCAGAACGTGTGGCGCGCGCTTTTGAAGATCAGTTTGGCGTCCGGCCTCTCGAGGGGTACGGCTGCACGGAATGCGCGCCGGTGGTGGCCGTGAACATTTTTGATTACCGTGCTCCGGGTATCGTCCAACGCGGTGCGCGTCAGGGTACGATTGGCCATCCCTTACCGGGCATGAGCGTCCGAATTGTCGATCCGGAGACAGGAGAGCCGCTGCCGCCGGACACGCCGGGCATGCTTTTGGTGCGCGGGCCAAATGTAATGCAGGGGTATCTGGGACGTCCCGAAGAAACCCGCGCGATCTTGCAGGAAGGGTGGTATACCACCGGCGATATTGCGGCCGTGGCTGACGATGGTTTTCTGACCATCACGGACCGCCTGAGCCGCTTCAGCAAGATTGGCGGTGAAATGGTCCCGCACGTTAGGGTCGAAGAAAAATTGCACGAGCTGGCAGAAACGACTGAGCAGGTGTTTGTTGTCTCATCCGCTCCCGACGAAAAGAAAGGAGAACGGCTAGTGGTGCTGCACACCTTTAGCCCTGAACAACTCGCACCTGTACTGGCAAAACTTACTTCCGCAGAGCTTCCACCGCTATGGAAGCCCCGCAAAGACCAGTTCTTTCGCGTGGAGGCCCTGCCCATCCTGGGCACCGGCAAACTTGATCTGCGTGCGTTAAAGACACAGGCCAGCTCAATGGCCCGCTCCGTTTCTGCCTGAAGCATTATTACCTTTGGAACTCGGGCATCGCTTAAGCTGATTCTCTTCCAGCCAGAAGCCATATAATAATGAAACCATGAAGAAGGTCGTCCATGCCGTTTGTTCGCACGATTGCCCTGACGCCTGCGGAATTCTGGTTACCGTGGAAGATGGCCGGGCCACGCGAGTGCAAGGCGATCCCGCGCACCCGGTAACACGCGGCTTTTTGTGCGCGAAAGTGACGAAATATCTTGATCGCGTCTACTCGCCTGATCGAGTCATGCATCCCATGCGGCGCACGGCCCCTAAAGGACAGGGCAAAGGCGATGCGAGCGACTTCGCGCGAATCTCCTGGGACGAAGCGCTGGAGGCAATCAGCTCACGCTTCAAGAAGATTTCCGATGAGTTCGGTCCCGAAGCGATCCTTCCTTATTCCTACGCCGGAAACATGGGCGTGCTGAGTTATTCGGGAATGGCGCACCGGTTCTTCCATCGGCTGGGCGCTTCGCAGCTGGACCGCACGATCTGTGCTTCTGCCGGCGGCGCAGGCATGCTGACGGTTACAGGACGCAACGTTGGGACCGAGCCGCAGCAGTTTCGCGATTCCAAATACATCATTGCCTGGGGCGCGAACATTCACGCTACCAACGTCCATCTGTGGCCTTTCATTGCGGAAGCGCGACGCAACGGCGCAAAGCTGGTTGTCATCGATCCTTACAAGACCCGCACCGCGAAGAGCGCTGACTGGTATCTGCCAATTAATCCGGGCACAGACGTTGCACTGGCGCTGGCGATGATGAACGTGATCATCAACGAAAATCTTTACAACAAGGATTACGTCAACAATTACACGCTGGGGTTTGAGCAGCTGCGGCAACGTGTACAGGAGTATCCGCCGGAGAACGTGGCCGCCTGGACAGGGATCAGCGCTGAAGACATCCGTAAGCTCGCGAGGGAATATGCCACCGTGCGGCCGGCGGCAATCCGCGTGAATTATGGAGTGCAGCGTTCGCAAAATGGCGGCTCGGCCATGCGTGCCATCGCCATGCTGCCTTGCATTACCGGTTCATGGGCTGAAGTCGGCGGCGGTTTGCAGCTTTCTACCAGTGGTTCGTTTTACTTGAACATGCATGCTCTGGACCGTCCCGACCTGATGCAGAAGAGCCCATTGGGAAGGGCGGCGCGCGTGGTCAACATGTCAGAGCTGGGCAAGGCGCTGAATACGTTGAGCGATCCACCGGTGAAGGCCGTCTTCGTCTACAACTCCAATCCAGCGGTCGTCGCCCCGAACCATAACGATGTGGTGCGCGGCTTTATGCGCCAGGACCTGTTTACGGTGGTGCACGAGCAGTTTTTCACTGATACCACGAATTACGCCGATATCGTTCTGCCGGCGACAACGTTCCTGGAGCACAAAGACCTGAACAAAGCCTACGGCCATACGTATCTACAGATATCGAACCAGGCGATTGATCCGCTGGGTGAGAGCAGATCAAACACTTATATGTTCCGCGATCTTGCGCAGCGCATGGGCTTTACCGATGATTGTTTCCAGCAAGGCACTGACGAAGTGATTGACGCCACTCTTACCCGAGCTGAGAACCAGCAGATGCCCTCTGGATGGGAGCACTGGATGGAAGGCATCACGCGCGAGCGCCTGGAAAAAGAAGGCCACGTGCGGCTGAATTTGGGCGACGGACCATTTCTGCCATTCGCGAAAGGCGGGTTCGCCACTCCGAGCGGGAAAGCAGAGCTTTACAGTGACAACCTGGCAGCGCAAGGAATGGATCCCGTAGTTTCATTCGTCCCTGCGGAAGAGTCGCGCTTGTCAGGGCAGGCAAAGAAATTTCCGCTGGAACTGCTGGCGCGCAAAGCCGATAACTTTCTCAACAGCTCATTTACCAACATCCCTTCCGTGCAAAAGATGGAGCAGCCGGAGTTGCTGGAGATCAGTACCGCGGATGCCGAACGGCGGAACATTCATGAAGGCGATTGGGTGCGGGTCTACAATGGTCGCGGCGAAGTAAGGCTGCGTGCCCATGTGAATGGCGCCGTACAACCTGGAGTGGTGGCGGCGCGGCTGAATGCTGCGCGTTTTGCCCCGGACGGCAATAGCATCAACGTGCTGACCTCAGAAACCCTTACCGACATTGGCGGCGGGGCGACGTTTTATTCCTGCCTGGTAGAGGTTGAAGGCGGCGCCGAGAAGCCGCGCAAGTCGAATGTCGCGGGAAAACCCTGAGCAGGGCAAGGGAGAGCGATAAGCAAGTTACCGACCGTCTTACCATCCCAGCAGACGAGTCACCGGAGCAGCTCCAATAAAAATATGTGCAAGATTGGGAATCTGGCGCGTTCCAGACACCGGGGAGAGTACCGCCCAAAAAACCGGGTAAAACCATTTTCAGAAAAGCCATCATTTCCGCCGGACGCTGATCAGGCAAGGCACGAGATATGTTCAGGCAACTGGGCAATTTCCGGAAACACAAATGTAAAGGAGTGCGGTAGGTTTGAAAGATTTTAGGGTGAGGGATATGTCCAAGTGGCACTTCGGCAGTAACTCCCGTATAATCTTGCTTTTCCCACCTTGCTCTGAGGGTAGTCATATAGCTTCGTCGTTAATTCAGGAAACCAGTCCCAAGCATGACGCGCGGATCGGTCCCTTAGGGCTGATCGTTTGCCTGTTGTTTTTTGGATTGGTTCCAAAGATCTTTGCCGCGCCGCAAACCGGGCAAGTCATTCAAGATATTCAAGTCGACGGCAATCGTCGGATCCCTACGGAGACGGTCAAGTCCCGCATTTACTCCCGTGCGGGCGATGTATATGACGAGGCGGCGTTGCAACGGGACCTGCGCTCAGTCTGGAACAGCGGATATTTTGAGGATGTCCGCATGGAACGTGAACAAACGCCCAAGGGATGGCTGATCCATATTTACGTGAGGGAAAAGCCGACGATTCGGACAATCGACTACCACGGGCTTAACTCGGTTTCGCAAAGTGACGTTCTGGAGCGCTACAAGAAAGTTAAAGTTCCGCTGACCGTTGACAGTCCTTACGATCCCACGAAAGTGATCAAGGCCAAGGTGGTATTGCAGCAGTTGCTTGCGGAGCATGGCCGCCAATTTGCCACCATCAACATACAGGTCCAGCAGGTGCCTCCGGCGTCAGTCTCGGTGACGTTTAACGTCAAGGAAGGGCCAAAGATCAAGGTCGGCAAAATCACGTTTGTAGGCAACAAACATGTGAAGAGCCGCACGCTGCGGGCGGCCATGAAGAACCTGCACCCAATCGGCGTTCCCAAATCCATCTTCCTGGAAAACATGTTTGCCCGGACGTTTGACGCTTCCAAGCTGGAAGAAGATGCAGAGCGTGTCCGCGAAGCGCTGCAAACCTATGGCTACTTCCAGGCAGTGGTGGATGATCCCAAGATAAAACTGCGCGATACCTCGTCGAAACTCCATGTTCCTTTTATTCAAAAAGGCCAGGGCAAGGTGATGGACATCACCGTGCCAATCGAGGAAGGCGATAAGTACAAGCTCAAAGCGATCAATTTTACGAACAACAAAGCCATCCTGAACAAGCAACTGCTGCGCAGCGTGTTCCCAATCAAGGACGGAGAAACGTTCAACAAACAGCTGGTCGGCAAGGGACTGGACAACCTGCGCAAAGCTTACGGCGAACTTGGGTATATCGACTTTACGCCGGTTCCGACGACCGAAATCGACGATCAAAAGAAGATGATCACCCTCAATATCGAAATGGAAGAGGGCAAGCCGTATTTTGTCCGCCGGATCGAGTTCCAGGGAAACACCACCACGCGCGATCGGGTTATACGCCGTGAACTGCTGGTGCAGGAAGGGCAGGTCTTTAACAGCCGCCTGTGGGACATCAGCGTGCTTCGCCTGAACCAGTTGAATTATTTTGACGCGCTCAAGCCGGAAGACGATACCGAACGCAAGCTTGACCAGAAGAATGGTACGGTGGATCTGACGGTAAAGGTAAAAGAAAAGGGCAAGAACAGCATCGGGCTGACTGGCGGCGTGAGCGGACTGGAAGGTTCGTTCATCGGGCTGAACTATGAAACCAATAACTTCCTTGGCCTGGGCGAAACGCTGCAGGTACAGGCCAACGTGGGTAGCCTTTCCCGCGTGCTGTTGTTCGGCTTTACTGAGCCGTATATGTTTGACCGGCCATTGACGCTCGGGTTCACGGTGTACAGCCGCAGGTTTGATTTCAACCAGGCGCGCCAGGCATCCATCAATGCCGGACAGAACCTGAATCTTCCGCAGTCGGTGCTCAACCAGCTACTGAATTACAACCAGTCCAGCACAGGATTCACCGCTTCAACGAGTTATCTGCTGGGACATTCCTTCAAGCGCGTTGGCCTCACATACACGCTGGACAATACGACGATCAACACCTTCAGCGATGCGTCGCGCAACCTGTTCCAAACGCTGAATTTCCGCAACATCTCCGGGCCCGATGCTCTGAAGGGCATCGTTACAAGTTCTTTGACGCCGTCTTTCGGTTTCAGCACGATTGACAGTCCTGTCCGTCCGCATCGCGGCAAGAGCCTGTTCATCTCCAATGAAGTCGCCGGCCTGGGCGGGAACGTTAAGTTCTATCGGCCCTTGATCGCGTTTACGCAGTGGAAACCGTTATACCACCAGAACACGTTGGGCGTGCGTCTTCAGGGCAGCTTCATTAACGGCTTTGGCGGATCTGAAGCGCCGCCTTACCAGCGCTTCTATATGGGCGGAGAAAATGATTTGCGCGGCTTTGACGTGCGCACCGTTTCGCCTTATGTGTTTGTGAGCACCGTGCAGAATTTCCAGCTCACAAACCCTGACGGCAGCCCGGTACCGATTGATCCGACAAACCCGCGGCGCGGAAATGTAACCGTTCCCTTGCCGGTGAATAACATCACGCTGCCTGGCGGCGATACGCAGTTTGTTGCAAACACCGAGTACAGAGTGCACGTTGTGGGACCGGTTACGCTGGCTCCGTTTGCCGATTTTGGCATGGACTTTGTCACACTGCCCTCACAGCTGAAAGTCAGCTCGGATTCCCTGACGCTGCTGAACAGCACTGTTTTTGGCTGCCCTGCCATCGTCAACTTCCAGTGTTCCGGAGGTACGGCGTTTCCATTCAGCGGGGACCTGAAGCCGGTGGCGGGTACGAACTACGTGCCTCGAATGTCCACGGGGCTTGAATTACAAGTGCTGCTGCCGATCGTGCAGCAGCCGTTCCGTATTTACTATGCGTACAATCCGCTTACCCTGAATACCCTTGTGCATTCTCCCAGCCCCATTACGCGGAGCATGTTCCCGGTAGGTTCAGTAGGCGATTTTTCTTTTCAATCCGCGATCTCCGCGCTGGCCCCAGATTTTCGCCTGCAGGAACCGCGTAAGACGTTTCGCTTCACCATCAGCACCACTTTTTAACGGAAGTGATTGTTTGACGCTTGCGGAGGCCAGAACCTATAATTTGGGTACCCGTTCCCACCGCAGATTTCACGCACTCATTGAGCTGCCTCGTGACCGTGTATCGCGAAGAATAGTTACCTGAGAATCACCAAGGAGTCACAATATTTCATGGCAAGATACATCAACCCCCGCGTCCTAAGTCTGGCACTGGTCCTGGTCTGGGGCATTTCCGCAGCCCGCGCGCAGGCGCCCGCGGCTGGTTCCCCCAGCGGCAACAAGGTAGGCATCGTCAGCATTCAAGACGCCATTGCCAACACCAATGAAGGCAAAAAGGAACTGGAAACTCTGCAGCAGAAATTTGCCCCTCGCCAGGCGGCACTGCAGAGCCAGAATGATGAACTGGAGAACCTGAAGAAGCAGCTTCAGGCCCAGGGCGACAAGTTAAGCGATGAAGAGCGCAACACCCGCGTCCGTTCCGCCACTGAGAAGCAGAAAACGCTACAGAGAAGCGCTGAAGATTTCCAGAATGAAGTGCAGCAGGCGGAGCAGGAAATCCTGAACCGGCTGGGTAAGAGGATGCTGGACGTGCTGGAGAAATACGCCAAGGAAAACGGTTATGCGGTGGTGATGGACGTCTCCAACCCGCAAACTCCAGTGCTGTACGCGAATCCGGGAACGAACATCACCAAAAACCTGGTGGATGCTTACAATGCGGAATCGCCAACGGCGCCTGCGCCGAAACCGGCAACCAAGCCTGCGGGCGCTGCCGCCTCACGGCCGCCGGCCTCAGGCGCAGCAACACCGAAGAAACCGTGAGCTTTTGGCTTCTGATGAAACGGACGCCGCAACTAAATCCAAGGAGCACTTAACCCCATGAGCATGGCACAATTCAGAAATCTGGCACTGGGCCTTGGCCTGAGCGCTGCAGTCGGCACATTTGCGTGCGCCCAGGGCGCGGGGGCCCCGGCAGCGACCGCTCCATCTGCAAGTAACCCAGCCGCGAGCACCCCAGCGGCTACAGGGCCGGTACCCACCAAGATTGGCGTGGTCAATATTCAACAAGCTATCCAGGAATGCGCGGAAGGCAAGAAGGAAATTGACACGCTGCAGCAGAAGTTCGCTCCCAAACAAGTGGACCTCAAGACGCAAAGTGACGATGTTGAAGCCCTAAAAAAGCAATATCAGGCGCAAGCGGAAAAGCTGAGTGATGAAGAAAAGAACAGCCGGGCCAAAACAATCGATATCAAGCAGAAAGCCCTGCAGCGCAACTATGAAGATGCGCAAGCCGAATTTCAGCAGGCAGAGCAGGACGTGATCAATCGCATTGGATCAAAAATGGTGGCTGTGTTGGAAAAATACGCCAATGCCAACGGCTTTGCCGTGGTGCTGGATGTTTCCAACCCGCAGACATCGCCCGTGCTGTGGGCCACACAAGGGACTGTGATCACCAAAGAACTGGTGGACGCTTACGACAAAGCGAATCCAGCAGGCGCGACTGCTCCAGCAACAAAGCCAGCGGGTGCCGTAAAAGCACCGGCTCCGCGTCCGGCGGCAACTCCTGCGCGCCCTGCAACAGCTTCTCCGACACCGAAGAAACCGTAATTGTTCCTAAGAATCATCCCGGCCGCCTGCGCAGGCGGCCTTTTTATTTTTACTTGCAGCGGAACTTCATGGTGACTCTTCGGTGTCAAATCACTTCCATGGAGGTGAGAAAAATGTTTGGAGATACGCTGCTTGAATCTTCATCCGCGCCGCGCAAAGGAAAACGCTGGCCCATGGCAACTGCTTTCACCGCGGAAGCAATCATCGGAGGCTTGCTGGTGATTATTCCGTTGCTTTCAACCGGAGTCATACCAGTTTCAGCGCGAGTAGTAGTCTATACCCCCGTGAAACGTGTGAAGTTGGAGCCGGTTGAGCACGTTCGAACCGAGCGCACGTCGGCTTCGGGGCCGGCAAATCCAGATCCAAGAACAACGTCTGTATTTACGTTCAATAACCATCAGAGCACAATTTTCAATCATCCCCTGGTGGATCCAATTGGTGAACCGGCTGATCCCGGACCTCCAAAAGACGGCCACGGAACAGACAAGAATCTCAGCGGATTGATGCCCGGTGGTTCCGCTGGGCCAGAGGTAAAACTCGGCGGTCCGAAACACATCACTTCGCAGTTGGCTGAAGGACAGCTGGTGAATCGAGTGGAACCGGTTTATCCGCACATTGCGGCCATCAGCGGGATTCAGGGCCAGGTAAAATTGCATGCCATCATCGCCCGCGACGGCAGGATCCAGAGCTTGAGTGCAGTCAGTGGACATCCTCTGCTAGTGCGCGCTGCTCTGGAAGCGGTAGAACAGTGGCGCTACCGGCCATACGTGTTGAATGGCGAGACTGTTGAAGTGGAGACGTTCATCACGGTCAACTTCAAGAAAGAAATTCACTAATGTTGGCGCTTTAAAGGACACAACCGCTGTGGAAAACTTTGTGCAAATGTGTCTGTGCGGCAGAGTAGAACAATGATTTTTCAATAACTTAACCCAATCTGCCCTACTGACGTTGCAGTTTATAAAACTCTTATTATCAATTGGTTAGATAGAGCCGCGGGTGAGGGAACGGCTTGCACCACAAATGGGCATGTACTTTGGTGAAAAACAAGAGATTTGCACATTTAGAGCTCGCAACTTTTCATTGGGTGGGTGCATCACGCGTGGTCACCAACTTTGAGCACGGCAAGGAAGGCCTCCTGCGGGATGTCGACTTTGCCGATGCGTTTCATCCGTTTCTTGCCTTCTTTCTGTTTTTCCAGAAGCTTGCGCTTACGCGAGATGTCACCGCCATAGCACTTGGCCAGCACGTTTTTGCGGATGGCCGCCACGGTTTCACGAGCAATGATCTTGGCGCCGATGGAAGCCTGAATAGCGACTTCAAACATCTGCCGGGGGATGAGTTCACGCATCTTTGAGACCAGTGCGCGCCCACGATCATACGCGAAGTCGCGATGCACGATGATGGAGAGCGCGTCCACCGGATCGCCGGCAACAAGAATATCGAGCTTTACCATGGGCGATTCCCAGCTTCCGGCAAGATGGTAATCGAGCGACGCATACCCGCGCGAGATCGTCTTCAGGCGGTCATAGAAATCGAGCACGATTTCATTCAGAGGCAGCTCATACGTCAACATGACGCGGCTGGCGCTCACATACTCAAATCCTTTTTGCTTGCCACGCTTGTCTTCCACCAGCTTGAGAATTCCGCCCACGTACTCTTCATTGGTCAGGATGGTGGCAAGAATCACCGGCTCTTCAATCTTCCCGATTTCGCTCTGGTTGGGCCAGCGTGAAGGGTTATCCACCTGAATTTTCTCGCCGTCCGTCTTGGTGATGTCATAGCGCACGCCGGGCGCGGTGGTGATCAATTCCAGGCCAAATTCGCGCTCCAGCCGCTCTTGAATAATTTCCATGTGCAGCAGGCCGAGAAATCCGCAGCGAAAACCGAAGCCCAAAGCGGCGGAACTTTCCGGCTCAAAGAAGAAAGAAGAATCGTTGAGCCGCAGCTTTTCCAGCGCTTCGCGCAACGCGGTGTGCTCGTGCGCGTCCACGGTGTAAAGTCCGGCAAAGACCATGGGCTTGAGCTCTTCAAAGCCGGGAAGCGGCTCAATGGCGGGACGGGCGTCGTCAGTGATGGTGTCGCCAATTTTGGTGTCAGAAACAGTTTTGTTGTTGGCGACAATGAATCCCACTTCGCCGGCAACCAGTTCGTCAATTTCCACGGGCTTGGGAGTGAGCACGCCCAGGGTTTCCACCTCGAGCGTTTTGCCATTCCACCAGAGCCGCACTTTCATGCCTTTGCGCAGCGTTCCCTGAAAAAGCCGGGCCAGCACGATGACACCACGATAAGGATCGAACCAGGAATCAAAGATCAGGGCCTGCAAAGGATTTTCTGGATCGCCCTTGGGCGGCGGCAGCCGTTTGACGATTGCTTCCAGCAGCTCAGGCACGCCGTCTCCGCTCTTGGCGCTTACCAGCATGGCATCTTTTGTATCGAGTCCGACAGTCTGCTCGATCATCTCTTTGGCGCGCGGAATATCGGCGCTGGGCAGATCGATCTTGTTGATGACCGGAATAATTTCCAGGCCGTGATTGATGGCCAGATAGGCATTGGCCAGGGTTTGCGCTTCCACGCCCTGCGAAGCGTCAACTATGAGCAGCGCGCCTTCACACGACGCAAGAGAGCGGGAAACTTCATAAGAAAAATCAACGTGGCCCGGAGTATCGATCAGATTAAGTTGGTACTCTTGGCCGTCCTTGGCCATGTACTTCATGCGGACAGCGTGGGCCTTGATGGTAATGCCGCGCTCGCGCTCCAAGTCCATGGCGTCAAGCACCTGTTCCTGCATTTCCCGCAGGGCGAGCGCTCCCGTCAGCTCCAGGAGCCGGTCAGAAAGCGTGGATTTGCCATGATCAATGTGGGCGATGATGGCAAAATTTCGGATGTGTGCGCGGTCCATGAGGATGGGCTAACTATCTCATTCTAACATCTTGCAATCAGCAAACAGCATTCAGCACTCAGCACTCAGCCCTGAAACAGTCATGTCACGGATACTTTCCCATCTGACCGCCAGACTCGCCGGTCGAACTCCTGAGAAGTCGATCCCAAATCGTTGAAGCAAACGTCCTTTATCATTCATTACCTGGGTTGGCGAGCCAGCAACATGTTTTGGGGGCATTTTGTCCGAGATGCTGCTTTATCGTGCAAGTGAAGCGGCCACATTCGTAAACACTTGCCCACTTCCCGGTACTAATCTCCTCAAATGAGTGGATTGGCGATTTACCACTCATCGCGGAGGTCGTAGCAAGCCAATTGGCAAAGATCACTTGCCCAACGGGCCGGCAATACATCGAGAACAGGTTCCAACGGCAATCCGCATTCCCCGGCCCCTGATGCCAGGGCCTCCGCCGTGACGGCTCACGCTCCTGCGCAGGTTGCGGCGGCACTCTAATCGTCAGGTTAATGAGTAATTGCTCAAGGAAGCCTATTTGTTAAACCATGCACCCAGCTGCGATACGCGGCGCATGGGGAAGCATAGATTAGCGCAGGTGTCAGGGTTCAGAGATCAGGAAACAGAAATCGGGAACTCCAAAATCCACACTTGACATCGACGGATAATTCACTACCATATGGTTGTGGATAAGTTAGATACAACATTTGCGGCTTTGTCTGATCCAACCCGCCGGGCGATGATCGAACGACTCTCACATGGGCCTGCCTCTGTGCATGGATTGACGGAACCGTTTGCACTCTCGCAGCAGATGATTTCAAAACATATTGCCTACCTGGTGCGGGCGCGGATTGTGATCAAGACGAAGCGTGGACGAGAGAGTGTGTGCACGCTTAGGCCAGAGGCGATAAAGACAGTCAGCGACTGGGCGATTAGCTATCGCCGATTCTGGGAAGAGAGTTTCGACAAGTTGGATGTGGTTGTGAATCAAATGAAAAAAGCGGAGGTCAGAGATGACAAAAAACACGGTTAACGAGACAGAGCGGATGGTTGTCACAAGAGTTTTTGATGCCCCACGCGAATTGGTTTGGAAGGCGTGGACAGACCCGAAATATGTGATGCAGTGGTGGGGGCCGAAGGGTTTTACTGCGCCTGTTTGCGAGATGGATTTTCGCGTTGGAGGAAAATTTCTCTGCTGCATGAGATCTCCAGATGGGCAGGAGTTCTGGAATGCGGTTGAATACCACGAGATTGTTCCGCACGAGAAGATCGTTTCCTTGATGTACTTTTCCGACTCGAAGGGAAACAAGATTGATCCTGCGCAGCTAGGAATAGAACATGAGGCCATAGAGGGTGCGTACGACGTGACCATCTTTGAGGATCTAGGAAACGGCCAGACGAAACTCACCTTCATTGGAAATGAACCCATGGAGAGCGCGAAAAATAGCGGTCAATTAGAGGGCTGGAACCAGATACTCGATAAACTTGCCGCAGTTGTTGCGGGGCTAGCGCAGGCGAAATAAGAAGTTGAAGTTTTGATGATCGTCATGCGCGAGATACAGCTAAGGCTGGCGGCGGAGGCTTAGTTAGAACGGGCTTCTCGTCGCTTGGCCGAATAGTCGCATTTCCGGCTAAGTGACCCTTGGCTCAACTGTTGCCTTCAGGCCAATGCGCTTAGCGACCAATGTTTACCGAACTCAACATTAGTCCTGTGAAACGCGCCAGGGCCCAGGAATATCCCCGGACACATTTCGCGGTGGCAATTGACCTGAGAGAATGGTCGCCGACGCGGGGAAGAGACAGGAAACCTATTGAAGGGGCTTGCCAAGCCATTTCGTGAATGATAAAGGACGTTATCGGTCACGCGGGGCGAACTCGAGCTTGCCGGCATGCTTTTTCATCAGTTTCTTGAAGCGCCGGAGCGTCACAATCTCGCGCAGCGCCTTGTGCACCGCATCAGTGCGAGACTTTGCGCCAAGGATTTTTGCGGCTTCATCAACGAGCCGGGCATCGAGCCTTAAGGTGATTACTGCCACTGATTTCACCCTCGAATATTCGTAATACACACTAACAGAGATATATTGCCGCTTGCGTGGGATGAATGCCTGCAATTATGCTGCATGGTTCCTGAAACCACTGGAGGTTTCTGTGACTAAGAGCAGGCGAGGTATTGTGAGAACTCCCTGATGCAGTATGGATAGAAGAAAAATCCTCGGGGTCCTTCGACTCGTTCTCGGTCGCAAGCTCCCTCGGACTCGCTCAGGATGACAGAAATAAACGTTTTGCGTGAATATAAGTTCCTGGTGTTGTGAAACTATTTCTGAGACACAACACCTAGCCGGGAAATCGGGATTCATCATTTTTGCTGTTCATGATTGAGGGGAAAGTTTCTATGCGCAAGATATCTTTTGTTCTGTTAGTTCTTTGCACCGCCGCGATTCGTTGCCTGGCCCAACCTCAACCGCAGCCAACGATCAAAGATTTCATCCGTGTGCAGTCACCAGTAATCGCGCTGGAACACGTCCGCGTGATTGACGGCACGGGCGCGGCGGCAAAGGCTGACCAGACGATCGTTATTTCCGGCGGAAAGATTACGGCAATCGGCAATGCGGGAGTAGTGCCGGTGCCAGCCGACGCAAATCGCATGGACATGACAGGCTATTCCGCGCTGCCCGGGATTGTGGGCATGCATGACCATCTTTTTTATCCCGGCGGAGGCGGACTCTACCATGACATGCCGTTCAGCTTTCCGCGGCTCTATTTGGCGCTGGGCGTGACCACGATACGCACCACCGGCAGCATGGAGCCTTACACCGACCTGGAAATCAAGAAGGCCGTGGACGCGGGAACAATGCCCGGACCAAAGATGAACGCCACTGGCCCGTATATGGAAGGCGAGGGCATTCCGCTGCTGCAGCTGCACCAGCTTAAGGGGCCGGACGACGCGAGCAGAACGGTGGAATACTGGGTGGCGGAGGGTGCGCGCTCGTTCAAGGTTTACAACTTCATCACCCGCGAGGAACTGAAAGCGGTGATCGATACGGCGCACAAGCACGGCATTAAAGTCACCGGGCATTTGTGCTCCATCGGATTCCGCGAGGCCGCCGAGCTTGGCATTGACGATCTGGAGCATGGGCTGACGGTGGATACGGAATTTCATCCGGACAAGAAACCTGATGTGTGTCCGAACCCAAACCAGGCAGCCGCGGCCGCAGCCAAGCTGGAGGTTACCAGCGAGCCGATTCAGACGACCATCAAAATGCTCATCGCAAAACACGTGGCCGTGACTTCTACGTTGCCGGTATTTGAGCAGTTTGTGCCTTCGCGTCCGGACGTGCCGCAGAAGGCGCTGGACATGCTGAGTGACGAAGCGGCCAAGGCATACCATGCGAACCGCGAGCGCGTCGCCAAGAACCAGCAGAGCCCGTGGCCCACGATGTTCCAGCGCGAGATGGAATTTGAGCGCGCGTTTGTGAAGGCCGGAGGAACGCTGCTGGCCGGGCTTGATCCAACTGGAATTGGTGGCATTATTGCCGGCTTTGGCGACCTGCGTGAAGTTGAACTGCTGGCGGAATCCGGGTTCACGCCGCTGGAGTCCATCAAGATCGCAACATTGAACGGCGCGCAATTCCTGGGCGTAGACAATCAGGTTGGCTCCCTGGCGCCGGGCAAGCAGGCAGACATCATGCTGGTGAAAGGCGATCCCTCAGATAAGATTGCAGACATAGAAAATGTTGAGCTGGTGTTTAAGGACGGCGTAGGCTGGGACTCAAAGAAGCTGATTGATTCAGTAAAAGGACAGGTAGGGGTACGGTAAGCAGTCAGCGATTCAGTCAGTCAGCATTCAGCCAAAGAATCGCCGCAGATTTCCGCGGATGGCCGCAGATCAAGACAAGTAGCCGCGAATCAACGCGAAATACGCGAATCGCTTCCTGTTTTTGGGTTCATGTTGATTCGTGAAATTCGCGGCTATGAAGTGCTCTTTCATCGTGTATCCAGGCTTTCACCCACACGCTTATGGCAAAGCTGTCCTCTTCTTCCGCCAAAAGCTTTTCCCATCCGACCGCCAAGCGCAGGAAGAGCTGCCCTGGATTCGCGCGAAGACTGCAATCGTTCCGAGCAAAGAGATACCACGCGAATAGTCCGGCAAATCGATCCGAACGCTAGCAGCAACAGACCTCGATCTCGGCGGTCCTAACCCAAATTAACTACTGGCGTCCACTGTCAAAATTGCGGTAACAACTCACAACGATTTATCGAATCTCATTTTCAGCAGGTACTCCTGCGATGAGGTTCGGATCATGTCTAAGAATTTCTTAGGTTACCCGGGGCTGATAGGTTACGTAGCCGGCGCTTTCGTCATCGTCGGCCTGATTGCTGGTTGCGGCGGTTCATCAACGACGGCTGGTTCAACGGGCGATCCTTCGCCCACGCCCGCAGGAGCCTCCCCTGCAGGTTACCTGACCTGGAAAAATGACAATCAGCGGACAGGCCTGCAGCCAAATGAAACGGTCCTAACACCGGCGAATGTGAACTCCACACAGTTCGGAGAAAAGTTCTCTGTTCCCCTGGATGGATGGACCTTTGCCCAACCGCTCTATGTTGCCGGCCTGACCATAGCAGGCGCGAAACACAATGTGGTCTTCGTCGCCACCGAACATGCGAGCGTCTATGCCTTTGACGCCGATGCTGCCGGCCCGCCGCTGTGGAAGAAAAGCTTTCTTGGCCCGGGAATCACGACGGTGCAAACCGCGGGTAATCCAGAGATCCCCGTGCAACCGGAAGTGGGCATAACCGCAACACCTGTCATTGACGCCAACAGCGGCACGATTTATGCGCTGGCGCAGACGGTGGAAAATGGCGTCTTCATGAACAAGCTGCATGCCCTGGACATTACTTCAGGCGCGGAAAGGCCGGGAAGCCCGGCTGTGCTGAGCGATCCCCAATTCGTCGACAAGCAGGAATTTGAGCGCTGCGCATTGTTGCTGGCCAACGGCAACGTGTATACAGCCTTCGCCTCGTATGGAGACATTGAACCTTACAAAGGCTTTATTTTCGCTTTCAATGCCAGCACCATGGCCAAGGTTGCGGTCTGGAACGTAGTGCCCACGGGGGGCGAGGGCGGCATTTGGATGGGCGCTGCCGGCCCCGCCGCCGACGCGAATGGAAATATCTTTGTTGCCGTCGGTAACGGCACCTGGGACGGTGTGAACAACTTCGGGCAGAGCGTGGTCAAGCTGGATCCCACGCTCCACGTGATGGATTACTTCGCCCCGTTTAACGCGAACCAGCTGAACATTGGCGACCACGATCTGGGCGCGGGAGGCGTGCTGCTGGTGCCTGATCAGTCCGGGGCCTTCCCGCACGAGGCAGTCGTTTGCGG
Organism: Terriglobia bacterium; assembly: GCA_963732195.1. Lineage (GTDB taxonomy): Bacteria > Acidobacteriota > Terriglobia > Terriglobales > Acidobacteriaceae > Angelobacter. The sequence continues at coordinate 335,168 of CAVSYO010000003.1, forward strand.
TAAGAACGAGCCCATCTTTGTCCTCAATCGAGACAACCTGGGGAAAAAGGGCAATACCGATAATAACCAGATCATCCAGAGCGTGCATGATCAACTTGGCGGGCCTGGACTCGAGGGGGAGGACCATTGCTTTACCACAGCGGCTTTTTTCAACCAAACGCTGTATTTCATCGGGAACAATGACGTGATCAAGGCATTTTCCCTGGATGGAACCAGTGGAAAACTATCATTGACGCCCACATCCAAGGGCAGCTTTATCTTTCCGTTCCCTGGTGGACAAGCAGTAGTATCGTCGAACGGCACAAGCAATGGCATTGTCTGGGCTGTGGACTTCAACTTTGCAGGGTCTCTCCACGCCTTTGACGCCACAGATGTCTCCCGCGAGCTGTTCCGGAGTCCTTCGATCGGACAGCCCGCCAAGTGGGCCGTGCCGACCGTGATCGACGGAAAGGTTTACGTCGCCACCAAGTCGCGGCTCGTAGTCTTCGGGTTGAAGTAGCAGGGCGCGGCGCGTTTATCGCACATCGGGAGCTTCCACCCACACGCTCACGGCGAAGCCATCCTCTTCTTCTGCCAAAGCCTTTTCCCAACCGGCGCCAAGCGCAGGAAGAGCTGCCGCGCCCTGGATTCGCGCGAAGACTTTGAGCGTAGGTTCTTCGCAGGGAATCTGCATGTGAATCACGCCATCGATGAGCCTGGCTTCGCAGGTGGGCTCGCAGGTTTTGATGAATTTTTTGCGCAGCGCCAGCAGAGACGTGTACCAATCCAGCATCGGATTTTCACCTTGCGTGAGCTGCCAATTTAGTTTTGAACGCTCAAAGGTCGCGGGAGCCTGCGGGTCAGGTACTTCGTCATCGGCGAAATCAAAGTCCTTGAACTCCTGCTTGCGGCCTTCACGGACTGCGCGTTGCAAGGCGGGATCGCCATAGTCGGTGAAGAAGAGGAAAGGATTGGGCTCGTCATATTCCTGGCCCATGAAGAGCAGCGGCGTTTCTGAAGCAAGCAGCAGCAGCGCGGCGGCAAGCATTCGGAGCGCCACGAGGGACGAGCGCAGCCAGCCGCTCGCCCTTGGCACGATTGCCGACTTGGTCGTGGTTCTGAATGCAGATTACGTGCGCGGCAGCAGGCATTCCTGCGCTGCTGGAGCCGCGCGGGCGTCCGCCCCAGAACTGGAATGGCTCACCTTGAAAAACAAAGCCGTGCGTAAGCGCGTGGGTAATCTGCTCCGGGCGGCCAAAATCCTGGTAATAGCCTTTGCGCTCGCCGGTAAAGAATGCGTGGATGGCGTGATGGAAATCGTCACTCCAGATTGCGTCCAGGCCAAAGCCGCCAGCTTTGGGAGGACGGACAATTTTGGCATCGTTCTCGTCGGTTTCAGCAATCGACGCAGACGTGGCGACCAAGTTCGGTGGCCAGCGCAGCACGAGCGTAGCGACATCGGCTTTGATTTCCGCCAGAATGTGCCGCGATGAATCGTCCTTGATGGTCTGCACCGCGTCAAGGCGCAGGCCGTCCATGTGATACTCGCGCACCCAGTAGAGCGCGTTCTCAGCAAAGTAACGGCGCACGCCTTCGCAGCCGGGCTGATCGAAATTGATGGCTTCGCCCCACGGTGTCTGGTGTTTGGGGGTGAAGTAAGGGCCAAAGAGGCGCAGATAATTGCCTTCATTGCCCAGGTGGTTGTAAACCACATCTAGAATCACGCCCAGGCCGATTGCGTGCGCTGCATTCACCAGACGCTTGAGATTGTCAGGACCGCCATAACTTGCCTGCACCGCGTAGGGCGATACGCCGTCATAACCCCAGTTGCGCGTTCCAGGAAAGGCCGCAACCGGCATAATCTCAATCACGGTGACACCAAGCTTTTTCAGATAAGGTAGCTTGGCGATGGCTGCGTCGAACGTGCCTTCCGGGGTGAACGTACCGATGTGGAGCTCGTAAATCACGTAGTCGCGCAGCGGAAGGCCGCGCCAGGCGGAGTCACTCCAGGCAAACTTTTCAGGATCGACGATCTCTGTTGGTCCGTGCACACCTTCCGGCAGCAACCGCGAAACGGGATCAGGCACTGGCTTGTTCTGGTCAACGATGTAAAAGTATTTGTCGCCGGGGCGGGCAAAGGCCTGAAGAGTGAAGAAGCCGTCAGAGGATTGCATTGGCCAGTCGTGCGAACCTTGATGGTTTATCAGGCGAAGTGTCACGGTTTTTGCGGATGGCGCCCAGACAGAGAAATTGCAGTTATCACCGGCGAGATTGGCGCCGAGCATTTTCGACATTGCGTTGCTAAGAGTGCGGCTGGTCACGTATGTTGAGAAGGACTCGATAACCCTTCAGGATGCATCCACAGAATAAGCCAGAGTTGATTTTAGCTTCGTCTTCGCCGCGGCGGCAGGAGTTGTTGCGCGAAATCGGAATACCGTTTCAGGTGCAGGCTGCGAACATCAATGAAGGCCAAATCGAAGGCGAGAGCCGATCGCATATGCGTTGCGTCTGGCGTGGGAAAAAGCGCAGGCGGTAGCAGCGCAGTATCCGCAAACCTATGTGTTGGGCGCGGACACCATCGTTGTAGTCGATGGCGAGGTTTTGGGCAAGCCGAAAGACCAGAAAGATGCGGCGCGCATGTTGCGACTGCTTTCCGGACGCGCGCATGAAGTGACCACAGCGGTAAGCCTGATTGCACCAAGTTTGATTGCGCCAAGCACGCTCGCGGAGACGCGTGCCAGCACAACGAAAGTTTATTTTCGTGAAATTGCCGAAGCCGAGATTCAGCAGTATGTCGCCGGCGGTGAGCCAATGGACAAAGCCGGAGCATACGCCATCCAAGGCGGCGCTTCACGCTGGACCGACCGCATCGAGGGGGAATTTTCCAATGTGGTGGGATTGCCTCTGTCTTTGGTGACAGAGATGTTAAAAATTAGCGGGTTAATGAAAAGCTAATTATTTCTTTTCAGCCGGCGTAGCGGAGCCCTGCTCGCCATCTTTCATTGCGCCCTTGAAATTCTTGATTGCGTCGCCCAGACCTTTGCCCAGATCTCCCAGCTTGCTAGGACCAAAGAATATCAATGCGATGACCAAAATGATCAGCAGTTCGGGTACACCAAGTTTTCCACCAAACATTGTTTTGCTCCGTCCAGGAAACGTCTTGAAGCAGGCTTCCGTGGGTTGTTATTAGATTCATGACGATTGTAGGGCAACAAAACTGGGGAGTCAAAGAAACATTGAAAACTAAGGACTTTAAGTAACTTTGTCTTAAGTTCTTTAATAAATCCTTATGATTCAAAGACTTTGAATCAGGCCGGCCAATAAGGCCGTGCGCTGGGGCAGTTCCTGGATTACGACGGACTCATTAGAAGCATGGGCCCCTTCGCCCAATGCGCCCAGACCGTCCAGCGTGGGAATGCCCAGGGCCGATGTAAAGTTTCCGTCAGATCCACCGCCGGTGGAAGACTCTTCCAGTTTCCATCCCATGGTTCCTCGGCGATCTCTTTTGCAATGCCAAAAAGCCTGACAGTGCCTTCCGTCCGCTCCATCGGTGGGCGATTGATGCCGCCGCTCAGCTCAATGGCGCAGTCCGGATCGAAAGGCTTGAGCGCGGCAAATTTCTTTTCCAGTTCTGCAGCGTCAGCGGCGCGGGCAATGCGCAAGTCGACTTCGGCCCACGCTTCGGCCGCGATCACGTTGCTGCGCGTCCCGCCCTGGACCACGCCGGGATTCACGGTGATTCCGCGACTGAGATCGGTAAATTTCACAATCTCCAGAAGCTGCCGCGCCAGCTCAACAATGGCGCTGCGGCCTTTTTCAAAATCCACGCCAGAGTGCGAAGCACGGCCACGGACGCGGACAGTAATGTCGCCCACGCCCTTGCGCGAAGTTTTTAGGTGGCCTTGCGGTCCCTGTGATGGCTCCAGCACCAGCACAGCTTCACAGTCTTTAGCGGTGGCTTCGACAATAGGGCGGCCCGTTGTGCTGCCAACTTCTTCGTCGGTATCCAGCAGGATTGTTACAGGACGGTGCGCCGCTCCGGCTTCTTTGAGCGCGCGCAAGGCAAAAATCATCATGGCGATTCCGGCCTTCATGTCATACACGCCGGGACCAAAAGCGCGGCCCGCTTCCATGCGAAACGGCATTTTGGCCAGAGTGCCCATGGGCCAGCACGGTATCAAAGTGTCCCAGCAGAAGCACCGGCTTGCCTGGCGCTCGCCGGCAAAATCCACTTTCAGGTGATTGCCGGCTGCTTCCTGCGGATAGAAAGTTACCTGGCCGCCAAGGCGCTCAAATGCTTCAGCCAGGAATCCGCCCATGCGGTCCACCGCGGCCTTGTCGTCACTGGGCGATTCAATTTCTACCATCTTCCGCAGCAGAGACATCATTTCGCCTTCATGCTGCTGGCAGAAAGCAAGGTGGTTAAGAGCGGTTTGGCTGTCGGTTTTGGTCGTCATATTCGGCCTTTGGTGATCAGATTCGAAACGCTAAACACTCGGGAGATCACCAATGATTTTAGTGTATCCCCATAGGATGCTGGATACCCACGCAGACACAGAGACGTGATTGCGAAAAGATGGGACGCCGGCATCGGCAAATCCATCACGGAGGCACGGAGACACGGAGGAAGGCAGAAAAGCAAGGCTTACCACTGATAAACACTGATGACACAGATCAGAAAGTGGGTCTTAAGGAACCCGCCTTTTTGAGGCGGGTCCCGTTGGATTAGGAATTTTGGTCGTTGGGTGGTTGTGAGAATCGGTCGCGGTCGCGTTCTTCAATGCGGCGCATGGCCCCGAGCAGATGGTAATTCGCGCCTGCCCGAAGCTGCTCCGACTGGCGGTTAAGGTTCTGCATCATCAGCGGATCGAAAATGCCGACCTGCTCCAATGCCGCCATATTGCGGTGGACGCGAGCGAAAGATGCGTTGAGACGGTTGAGAAGATCGTAGATGAGGGGTTTTGGTGCGCTGGTAAAATCTGTGTCAGCCATAGGTCGCCTTTCAAGGAAGGTGATTTGTGGTCAGGGACCGTCCGTGCGTCAACACGGGCGCGTCCCGTCTTTTTTTGTGTAACTGATTTCTGGGAACGATGCAATGAAAAGAAGCGAAGCATGAAGAAACGAATTTTGTAAGGTGGGTGGTTAAGATTGTGAGGCGGGGGGTGGGGAGGTTAACTTCTTGAGGGCTGGATTGTTTACACACGTGTGGCCACCCGCCCAATGAAGGATAGTATCGTAGTTGAAATTAATGACCCCGAAAATCAAATCCGAGAGCTCGCCGGAATTCATTCAAAAACTTGATACGCTGGAACGCCAAAGCGACACCTGTTACCAAGGGTTGCGGCTTCTGGATCATGAATGGAATTTTGCTGCTTGGCTTTCCCTGACCGAATGCATTAGAAGACTCGAGTCGGAACTCCGGCCAACGGACTATGGAACTGGAAAACACCAGCTGGCGGCCATGAACCTCGGTAGGGCCGCAGCACAAATGTACAAGTTTTCCCGCCAATTTGGCCAACAACGTCTCCGGACCCGCAAGCAGATTTAGATGGTCGCCTAAAGCCGCCGAACAGTGCACATCAGCATTCGATGTGGCATGGAGCTACTCCATGTTTTGCATTGATTTTCCTGCATGGCACTCCAATCTTTACGTGGCGAACTCGTCGGGCCCAGCACCGTTCGCTTTCACTCTGGAAATTCAGAACTCGCCAGAAGGGTAATGGCTTACCAAAAAGGCATACGGCCAATCTCATCAGCAGCTCATAAGCAGCAGGACAATCTGACACCGGCTACCGAGAAGTTGAGGGCTCTTTTTGATGAAGTGCTGCATTTATCTAAAAGAGATGGGCGGTACGGAATTATGCTTGGTCCCATAACCGGATTGAGACGTGAACTGGCTGAAACTTACGCTGACAGGCTAGAGCAAGTGTTCAGGCGGTACCCGGCCATCTCTATGGGCACTTACACACTGGAGCAGTTTCGGAACTGTTACGCTGCATTATTAGCCGTTGTGGGAGCTCATGAGCATCTCTGTTTCCTCTGGGCGCAGCTACATGCGACTCCTCTGGAATCATTGATCCTCGTGTATCCCAGAACGAAATGGATCCAACTGCTTTCTGACTACGCAGGTCAACCAACGACCCTTATCGAATCCATCCTCCCCGATCTGATTTTCGGAGAATCACGAGGGCAGGATCTGCAAATGCTTCCCTTTGTACCGCTTGCAACTGACAAGTCTCTGTTGGCGGTAGCGCCAGCTTTCCCGCTTCAAAGTAACTCGGAGGAGAACATATTGCGTGTGTGTTCATTTTCTAGGCCAACGGTTTACTCCGCGACCTCCGTGATGAAGGAGGACGAGATGCGTGAGCATTTGAAGGCAGCCGCTGATCCTTCCCTTGTCCTGAGGGGACCTTTGAACTTAAGGAAAGGACTACCCGACCTTGATTTACTGGTGGAAGATGTGGCTAATAACGCCCTCATAGCCACAGAGTTAAAGTGGCCACGAAAGCCTTATAGTCCGCGAGAATTCAAGGAGCGGAATTCGGAGATAAAGAAAGGAGTTGCGCAGATGAAAGCCATCAAATCTTTCCTTACTGCTAATCCCACTTTCTTGGCTGATCGCAAGTACGCGACAAAGCCGCTTTCTGACTACGACCACGTTCAATTCTGCGTGGTCTCGCGGGACCACCTAGTAGAGACTGAGGAAGCACAGTTTCCCGTATACGGATACGACGCGTTCAAGCGGGCAATCGCCGCCCCTGCAAACATCGCGGAGGCGCTCTGTTTGTTGAACAGCATGGATTGGCTGCCTCGGGAGGGAGAGGACTTCAGGATTGATTGGTTCAGTAACACCGCCGCTGGGGTAACCGTTCTGTCAGAGATTTTTTTTCTGACTGAAGCCACCCAGTCAATTGTTACCTATGGTTAACCTTCGAACACCGTGCCCTTTCGTCCGGTGTTGGCGAAGGGCGGTGTATCAAAAGTTAGAGAGCTATTCTAAGTTTTGCGTTTGAGCTTGGGCAGAAATTCCCATTTTTTCTCGCTTGCGCGCTCTCCATTCAGACTCAATCGCAACTACACCTTCCATCCCCGTTTAGTAGTGGCACCTCAGCGGCTGAAGCCGATTTCTTCAGCAGCTTTACCGCAGGCATGAATGCCTGCTCCACCCCGTAATGGTCCACATTCACGCTGAAAAAATTCCTTGGCCTTGCAGCATATTCGTGTTATATTCGTGTTGAGATAATCTCAAGCACCCGGCCTTTGGGCCGGGTGTTCGTGTTTTTGGGCTACGACCCATCAGCCGATGGCTGAGAGGCTACAGGAATCGGGAGATCGGTTCATCGGGGCATTGGGTCATCGGAAAGACCGGGCCACCGATTTGACGACTGAACCCCGCAGGCGAGGGCGCCTGCGCTCCACAATTCTAGTTTGGGTTTGGGATTGGGTTTGGGGCCGGGATTGGGTGACCCTTGGGTGACCCAAGGGTCACCCAAGCGTCTCCCAAGGGTCGCGCAAGGGTCACGCCTGGGCCATGCGTGGGTCGAATGGAGAAAGTGGCTTTGTTTGCAATAAAAGACGGAAAAAGGCCGGGTGGGGGTGGGCGCGCACAGCGCGCCTCAGATTGCTGACGAACCCCACCATTTTTGGTGGGGTTTTTCGTTTTTGTTGGCCTGAGTGGAGGTTTTCGCATTGCTATCTGACGATGGCCAGCAGCTGTGCCAGTCGGTAGAGCAGAAGCCGCAATAAGCTTAGGCGCTGATGGGGCGGTAGAGGAGGTTGGATGCGGCTCAGTAGCAGAGCGATTTTCTTGATGTTTTGCGCCATCGCTGCCATCAGGCACTGTTCCCTGACATTGGTCAGGCCACGCATCCGGGCATAGCGATGTCCATGGAGTTGCTTGGCGTCGGCGAAACTGCGTTCCACGGTTTCCTTGCGCCGCTGATAAATCCTCTTGCCCCGCGGCTCCAAACGATGGCTGTCTACTCGATCCCGCGCCGCCTGCCAGACATGCCGCGTCACCACCTTCACCATGTTCTTACTGCGCGTACACTGTCCCCGCAAGGGACATTCCCGGCAGATCTCCGCATCGGAATGGTATTGCCGATAGCCCTGGCGGTTGGTGGTGCGATACTCCAGCAGCTGCTGGTTGGGACAGACATACACATCGCGTTCCGCGTCATAGCGAAACTTGTGTTTGCTAAACAGTCCTTCTCCATGATTGGGCCGCCGATACCCCGTTACTCCGTAAATCCCCCGCTCTTCCAACCCCTGCGCCAAGGCCGCCGTCGCGTAGCCAGCATCCAGCCCCACCGCTTGCACCTGAAACCCGAATCGTTCCCGTTGCCGATCCAGCCGCCTCAAGTAGGGTACCGAATCATGCACCGTTGCCGGCGTGGCATGGGTATCGGTGATGATGGCATGCTTGCTGTCCACCGTACGATGATCGAGATAGAAGAATCCTTTCGGTTTCCCCTCCCGCACCATATAGCCGGCATCTTTGTCGCTCCGACTGACTTTGATCTCCTTGGTCGCAGGCTCACTCTGGCTCACCTTCAACTCGCGCTTGCCTTCCGCTGCACGATCCTGTTCGATGGCCTGCTCTAGCTGCGCCAGATACTCGACCGGCTTCACTTCTACCCGCACCACATCAAACTTGTTCTTATTCGCGCTCGCTTTCAGGTGGGTGGAGTCGCTGTACAACACCCCGCCCGTGACCAGACCCCGCTTTATCGCCAACTCCACGATCTCATCGAACAGCTTCTGATACACATCGCTGTCGCGAAAACGGCGCCGCCGATTCTGGCTCAAGGTCGAGGCATCCGGCACCTTGTCGGTCAGCTTCAGTCCCAGATACCAACGGTAGGCCGCGTTGCACTGCACCTCACGCATCAGTTGTCGCTCACTGCGGACGCCAAACAGATATCCGATCAACAGCAGCTTGAACAGCACCACCGGATCCAGCGCTGGTCGACCGTTATCTTCACAGTACAAGTGACGCACCCGCTCGCGAATGAAATCCAGATCGATGGAGGCATGGATCTTGCGCAGCAGATGATCTCCAGGAACTAGCGACTCGATGGTCACCAACTCCATCTCCTGCTGTGGCATCTCTGGCTTCTTTAGCATGTCCCCATAAAAACACAAAGCTCTCATTAAAACGAGAGCTTTGTCAGGTACTTTGTCAGCAATCTGGGGCGCGCACAGCGCGCCTATCGCCGTGATCGCGCGACATCGCCGGAATCGGAAAGGCAAAAGATCTCACCGCGGAGGCGCGGAGACGCGGAGAAAACAAAGACTTACCGCTGATCAACCATACATGGGGCGATGGCCCCGCCCTGAGTGATGAAAAGGAACTTGAGCAGGAGGAAAATAGTACTGCTGGACGAAGTGAATCGATCTGTGTAATGGCGGGATAGACCCTGTCGATCAACCTGATTCGGCTGACGTGCAAGAACCCTGAAATGGCGCCCCAGTGCCCGTGGAACAACTTATATCAGGTATACGTCGGCCCGTCGCAGCAGGAGGCCAAGATGATACCTGCGGTGCTAGAACGTTGTGCCGGCATCGATGTACACAAAAAGTTTGTGATGGTGTGTGCGTTGCTGGGACCTGCTCAGGCCAACCCCGAACCCAAGATCCGCCGATTCGGCACCTGCAATGCCGAACTGGAACAACTGCGAGATTGGTTGCAAGAACTGAACTGCAAGCAAGTGGTGATGGAAAGCACAGGACCATACTGGAAGCCAGTGTTCAACGTGCTGGAGGAGGCGGGCGTGCAAACCACGCTGGCCAATCCGCAGCAGGTAAAGAACCTGCGTGGACACAAGACCGACATGAAAGACAGCCAGTGGCTGGCGCACTTGCTGCGGCACGGCATGATACGTCCCAGCTACATCCCGCCGCGACCGATTCGTGAACTGCGCGACCTGACCCGTCGCCGCAAACAGTTGGTACGCAATGGGGCCATGGAGCGCAATCGGGTGCAGAAGCTGTTGGAAGAGTCCAATGTAAAGCTAGGCAATGTACTGAGCGATGTGTTTGGCGCTTCCGGACAGGAGATGCTGTTCGCGCTGGTCCAAGGTGAAGCGACCACAGAACAGATTGCTCAGTTAGCCAAGCAGAGAGCCAGGAAAAAGATCCCTCAGATTCAGGCTGCGCTGGAAGGTCATCGCATGAACCAAACCCAGCGCGAGCTGATTAGTCAGTGCATGGCCCATATGGCATTCCTGGAGCAGCAGATCGAAGAAGTGGACCGGCAGATTCAGGACAAGGTCCGCAGCTTCGGTTTGAGCGAGTCTTATGCCCTGCTGCAAACTGTTCCCGGCATGAAAAAAGAAGCTGCCGCCACAGTCCTGGCTGAGGTGGGAGCCAATGTAGATGCTTTTTCCACACCTGCCAAGCTGAGTTCCTGGGCGGGGGTATGTCCTGGCAACAATGAAAGTGCGGGCAAACGCAAGAGCACACGGACCACCAAAGGAAATCCTTACCTGCGCGACATGCTGCTGGAGTGTGCCTGGGCCAGTTCGCACCGCAAGAACTCGCAAATGCAGCACCGCTATCAAAGGCTGCAACCGCGCAAAGGACACAAACGAGCCATCGTGGCGGTGGCGCATGCTCTGATTCAAGCGGTCTATTACGTGCTCAGCACCCGTCAACCATTTGTGGACACGGCGGAGCCGCCTCGCAGTGATGCTACCGTGCACCGACTGATCCGCCATCACACCCGGAGATTGCGGAAACTCAGCTGCTGGTTAGAACGACGGACCCAAACACAAACCAACACCTTGCAAAAACCACAGGTTACATCTGGATGAATACATTTTCGGAACAACACGGATGACACTGATCGGAAAAATAGAAGAAAAGTTATAGAAGAAAAGTTCAGGAGCGATGGAAACAAGAGACGAAAAATAGAGGAGCGTGTATGCCGAGATCGGAAGAGAACATTAACGGGTTTACTGAAGAAGAAGAACGGCTGTGGGGAGAGACGGTACGAACCGGCGAGGACATGCAACGGATGTTCAATATGCGGGACGAGCGCAGGCAGCGAGAGGACGAAGAAGAGCTGAAGGAACAATGGCCGTCAACAGAGGCGGCGCGGCTCTTTAAGCAATTGGGGGAGACGTTTACCGCATGCCAGAAGCTGCTGGAGCAAGACACAGAGATAGAGGCGGCGGCCAAGCTGGCGGATGGCGAGCGGCACGAAGTGTTCACCATGCTGCGAGACAATCTGGAAAAGGCGAACCTAGCGCCGCGATGCGAGTATCCCAGAAGCGGCGGGAAGCCCTGCAGGGCGCCGAAGGTACGAGGGCAGAAGTATTGCTGCATGCACCTAGCAATGGAGGTGACGCGTCCGACGAAGTTCAGCCTGCCGGCGCTGGACGATGCAAACTCAATCCAGGTGGCGCTTAACAAAACAGCGCAAGGCCTGGTGGATGGCACACTGGAAGAAAAAGTGGCCACAAAGCTGGCCTACGTTCTACAAGTGGCGATGAGCAATGTGGACAAGGTGAATTTTGAGCCCGAAGAAGAAGTGGAGGAAAGCGCATGATGGCTCACACAAAAACGGCAGCCCAGGTTCGAGCTGCCGTTTCCCGACGAAGGAGCGCCCTCAGAGCGCCTCGGAGAAAAATCAATTTACTGCACGTTCACGTTTTCCGTCAGCCGATAGAGCTTGCCTGCCGTGTCCCACGCCTGGAGCACCAGAATGTGAGTGCCTTTAGCAGCCGAGATCGGCTGGTCAAATGTCGGCCCGGAAGATGCGCCTACCAGCACGCCATCCACGTAAGCTTTCATGGCCGTAATCGATGCGGTGTTGTTCTGCACGCTGGCATTCACCCGGAACGGAGATTCCACATCGTCACCATCATTAGGAGTGCTTTGGTAGATGCCGGGGTTGCAAACGTCTCCCTTGGGCGGACAGTCAGCTTCGTAATACGTCTTAATACTTACGCTGCTCTTATAGACAGTGTTGTTGGTGTCCCAGGCCACCACCGTAAGGGTATGCGTGCCGGGAGCGGCATTTACGCCGCCGGCGACAATGCTGGTTTGCCCGGCAGCAGGCGCGAAATCAAAAACATCAGCGCTGCCCAGGTAAGTCCGGACGAACTTTATGGCTGTATTGCCTTTGAATCCAAGAGAGAAGCCCAGATTTTGTGAGACCACTGATCCTGTGGTCGGGGCGCAGATGCGAACGCCCACGCCTGTAACCGGGCAGCTAAAGGGCAGATTGCCGGTGACGCCGAAGAGCTCCTCCGCGTGATAGAGGCGGCCAAAGTTGTCCCAGGCATTGATGACCAGGTGATGCGTGCCGTTGGAGACGCCGCCCTCAAATAAGCTGAGTGAACCGCCGCCATTCTGAAAGATGAGCTTGTTGTCGATATAAACCTTCATGGTGGTAATGCTTCCGGAAGTCGGGTTGGCAGTGGCTTCAATGTGAGGAACCTGGTAAATGGTGGAACTGGCGCTGGGCTGGCAAATGGCCAGGTGGCCGCTCGCCGGCTCAGGACAGGCAGCGGATGCTGGCAAAGAAACGCAGACTGCGAACGCGACAACTGCTAAGCTGATCTTGAGGATGTGCAGGGATGGGAACTTCATGACGAATGGGGCCCTCTGAAACCGGAAATTGAATGTTATGTATTGGTACAAGCAATTCAAAAGCCAAGTAGCTGCTCTCTGAAATCTTCTTTGGCAGGCAAAGTAGCTGCACAAAAAGTACAAAAATGAGAATTAAAGTACCCAAGGAGAGTAGATGAAGGATTAACACCTTTTGACAGGTACTTGGAAGTTGCTAGCAGCGGCAAGTTCCAACCAGACGGCAAATCCTCTATAATTCGCGCTTCAGAATGAGTGAAACCACAAATTCAAACGCAGCCGAACTTTCGGAAACCGGGAGCCAGGCCGGGCCGCTCGATATCAACCAGATCCAGGCCATTCTTCCGCATCGCTACCCATTTCTGTTGATTGACCGGGTATTAGAGATCGAGCGTAAGAAGAAGATTGTGGCCATTAAGAATGTCACCGTGAATGAGCCCTTCTTCGCGGGCCATTTTCCAGGTTTCCCCATCATGCCGGGCGTGCTGATTGTGGAAGCCATGGCCCAGGCGGGCGGCGCCATGCTGCTTACGGAAGTAGAAGACCGCAAGGACAAATTGATTGTCTTTACGGGCATAGAGAAAGCGCGGTTTCGTCGGCCGGTGGTGCCGGGCGACCAGCTCCGGATTGAAGTGGTGATGTTGAGCTGGAAACAGGGCGCTTCGCGCATTGCCGTACGCATGGAAGGCAAGGCATTTGTGAATGGCAAAGTGGTCTGTGACGGCATTGTGAGCGCGCAGCTGGTATCGCTCAAGCGCGGGCAGGCAGGCTCAGAATCCCCGGCTGAAACAACGGAATGATCCAGCCTATAGCGATGACCCATCCCACAGCCATGATCCATCCCACTGCAATCATAGATCCCAAAGCTCAGGTGCACCCAACCTGCTCCATCGGGCCGTATTGCGTGGTGGGCGCCGGCGTGGAACTGGGCGAGCATTGCGAGTTAATGTCTCACGTGGTGATCCATGGGCCCGCGAAAATCGGCACGCACAACCGCTTCTTTCCTTTTGGCGCCATTGGCGGCGAACCGCAGGACCTGACGTACAAAGGGGAAGAGACCCGGCTGGAAATCGGTAATCACAATGTTATCCGTGAGTACGTGACGCTGAACCGGGGAACGGCAAAGGGCGGTGGAGTGACGAAGATCGGCAGCCATACGCTGATCATGGCGTATGCCCACGTTGGTCATGATTCGGTGGTTGGCGACCATGCCATGCTGGTAAATGCGGCCACTCTTGCTGGACATGTGACGGTGGAAGAATGGGCTGTGGTGGGGGCGCTGTGCGCGGTCCACCAATTCACCCGGGTCGGCGCGCACTCTTACGTTGGCGGCGGCAGCATTATTACCAAGGACGTTTTGCCATTCGCCAAGTGCGTCACGCCCGCGTCACACGCAAACTTTCGGTATGAACTCAGTGGGGCTGCAACGCAGGGGATTTAGCGAGGAGCGTATCGGCAAAATCCATCACGCATTCAGGGTGCTGCTGAATTCCAGGCTGAATACCACGCAGGCGCTGGAAGAATTGAAATCGGAAAATGATCGAGGTGAAGACGTGGATATGCTGCTGCGATTCATTGAAGATTCAGAACGCGGAATCATTAAGTAGAGATCAGGGAAGGAAAAAGACCTTCACGCGGCCCTTACTGGACGGTCATTCCTGGCAGGACTGGATTTGTCTACCAGGCTGGCGGCCTCGCCTGGTTCTGGCGAAGGATTTTCTTCAGCCGCTCTGATTAAAGCGTCTGCGTAGCCTAAGTAGTGGCGGACGTAGCTCTGCTCTTCAGGACTCAAATCAGGATCAACGCGGTCCATCAACACCTCGTCCTCTGAGGTCATGCCCGGAATTTTGTACCGGTCATGGCGCTTCTTGAAAGGGACAAGGTTCTTGCTTCTAAGTTGGTCTGGAATTATCCGCATGTTAACTCTTTAGTTATGATGCTGCCAGCGAAGGATTAGGTGGGCTTACCACTAAAGAATTAAAGGCCGTGCGGACAATTGATACACTCATCTGCAATGGCTGAGAGGCAAAAACTCGGATTAATTGCAGGAAACGGCAGCTTTCCCTTGCTGCTGCTGGATGCTGCCCGCGCTCAGGGCGCGCAAGTGGTGGTTGCGGCCATCAAAGAAGAGACTTCCCCTCTGATTGAGAGTCGCGGAGCCGCTACAGTGCATTGGATGTCCCTGGGCGAACTGAGCAAACTCATTGATTTTTTCAAGCGTGAAGGCGTGAGCACCGCGATTATGGCCGGTCAGGTCAAGCACAAGCAGATATTTTCTTCTATACGGCCGGACTGGCGGCTGGCCAAGGTGCTTCTCTCATTGGGGACGCGCAACACGGATTCTTTGATTGGCGCGGTGGCCAAGGTGCTGGAAGACGAAGGCATTCACCTGATCAGCTCCACGTCCTATCTTGAACCGCTGCTGGCCAAGCCCGGAGTGCTAACACGCCGCAAGCCCGCTGAAGCCGAGCAAAAAGACATTGAATATGGACGACGCGTGGCCCGCCATTTGGCCCATTACGATATTGGCCAAACGGTCGTAATCGCTGAGGCCGCCTGCGTTGCCCTGGAAGCCATGGAAGGCACTGACGCGACGATCATCCGGGCTGGCGAGCTGATGAAGAGCGCGGCTGTGGATGGCGACTCAATGCTGAGCCGCAAGCTGACAGTGGTAAAAGTAGCCAAGCCAAACCAGGACATGCGCTTTGACGTGCCGGTGATCGGCTTGAAAACGATTGAGACCATGGCACATGCTGGAGCTACGTGTCTGGCGATCGATGCGGGAAAGTGTCTTTTTCTGGATGGCGACAAGATCATTGCGGCGGCGGATGAGGCGGGAATTGCGGTGGTGGCGGAAGAGCCTTCGGATAAAGGCTGAGTTGCTGTTGCCGCATAGAGTCGGCGAACGTATCATCGTTCGCTATGAAGAGTCTTGACCAGCAAGAACAATGGCATCAGCTTACCGATACCTATCGCCACATGACTGAGGAAGAACTTAGCCAGGTGGCCGCTGACGCATTCGATCTGGTTCCCATTGCCCGGGAAGCTCTCCAGGCTGTGATTTCTGAGAGAGGATTGAAAATCCAACTGGCGTCGGCGCTTCCGCCGGCTCCGGAGCTGTCCGGCTACAAAGACGATTCAGAAGAAACAGAAGATCCCTACAGATTGGTTTGCGTACGTAAAGTTCGCAGTGAGTCTGAAGCCAAGCAACTAAAGGCCCTGCTTGATGCCAACTTCATCGCGTCCTGTCTGGGGCCTGAAAATATTGTTGAGGTAGAGGATTTCAAAGCGAGCTTTGATGGCGGGGTTGAACTCAAGGTACATGCCTTGAACAGCCACCGTGCGTTTGATGCGCTGGCGTTGTACGCACCGAAGGAAGAAGAAGAGGACCCGGACGAAGATGCAACGAATATGCCGTGCTGTGTCCCAAATGCCATTCGCAGGAAGTAACTTTGAGAGATACGGCTCCTGAAGCAGCGGCCACATCTGCCGAGACGAGGTTCGATTGGACTTGTGACGACTGCGGCCATGCGTGGACAGATGACGGCGTAGCACGGAAACTTTAGGTAGTGCGTTTATTCGCCATTGCCCTAACTGGGATTTCATCTACTACAGATCTTCTTCGTGCCCATTGCCGCCTCTAGAATCTTCTTTTCCGGAAGCCTTTTCCGCTCGCTCCAGCATCTCTTCCACACACTTCTGGACGCGCCTCGCCCGCGCCTCAGGCGTGCGGTAATAAAAGATCCCAAACAGATGTGCGCGCCGATGCGATGGAGACATGCGCTTCCATTCTTCGCAGGCCTTGGGATTCTGGCGAAAAGCCAACTGCATGATTGGAGGAAGGTGACGCTCGGCCTCCATGGTTTCCATCAAGCGCTCGGCAATTTGCTCAGACCTGCGTTTTCGGGCGTCTGAGGTTTTGCACTGCGCAACCCACTTGGCAATTTCATGTCGCCGCGAAGGACTCAACGATTCAAAGAACTTCAGCAGCCGCTTTGACTGTCCTAGCTCGCGCAACAGCTCTGCCGGCGGTGAAACAGTGATGCGTGGAGTTGTGTCCGGCTGGAGCCGAAATTTTGCTGTCAGTCCTGCTGCGGTCTTGCCACCAGAAAGCATTTTCTTGTTGACGATGAGAAAGTGATGGCCCTGACCGTCGGGAAACAGAGTGGCGGTGAAAGCGAAGCCGTTGATTTCACCCTGCATCTTTATCTGTCCGCGCTTGCCCCAGATTTTGGCGAGGTCAATAGGAATGCGCGCAATCACCCAGCGCAGACGGTCGGGAGTGCGCTCCAGCACTGCTTCAAAGCTCTTGCCTTGAGAGGTCTTGCCTTGGGAACTTCCGGACGCTGATTTAGAAGCGGGCATCAGCGATAGTCTAGCAAGCGCATTCTGTTGGAGCTATCACGCCGTGGCGGAGTGAAAACAGCTCAGGCGTCTTTGCGCTTGATTTCCCTCACCGGTTTGGATGGGCGCGGCCGTTTGTCCTCGGCATTTTTGGGACTGACCACGCGGTTTGCAAAGTCGTGCGCGACTGAAGGATTCAGGTTGCCGCCAATCGTGTTGGGGACCCTGGGAATGTTTTTGCCGGAGGTTTCGTTGCGCTGCTGTGTTCGGATGGGCATTTGCAGGATCTTGCTCTCGCCGTGCGGGTTCGGGCTTTTTTCCGACATTTCTTTGCCGGACTGCCGTCTCTGAGGAGAAATTTCCTTCGGCCCTTTACGCTCTGCCATACGCCACCTCCCACATGCAATGAGATGGCTAAGTCTGTTGCCGGGTGGCGTCAAAATCGAGAGCTGACGCCACCCAGGGCCAACAAATGCACGCGTTTCTTACCAGACGCGACACGCGTTTTCATGCACCAGAGGCTTGCCTTTGGCGCACCCGAACGCCTTGGCAAATTCCGGCATATTGGCGACGGTGTTATTCACCCGGTACTTTGGCATCGAGTGAGGATTGGTGAGAACCACGATGCGCATTACTTCCGGACGCAACTGCGAGCACCAGTTATTCGCGAACGAGAGGAAAAACCGCTGCACCTCAGTCAGGCCATCGTCACCCTTGGTTTCAAGCGTCTTGCCCTGCTGCTTCAGGTCATTCTCCAGGGCGATGAGTGCCAGGTAGAGGCCGCCGTTATCTGCGGTGTCTTCACCTTGAGTAAGAAGCCCGTTCTGCTTCACGCCGGCTTCAGGAATTTCCTGCGTGTATTCGTCAGAAATGCACTTGCCCCGCTCGTCATAGTTTTTGGCGTCCTCGGGCGTCCACCAATCGTGGAGATTTCCCTGGGCGTCAAACTTGCGGCCCTGATCGTCAAAGCCATGGGTGATTTCATGGCCTATCACAGCGCCTTCAGCGCCAAAGTTGGTTGCGTCATCCGCATTGGCGTTGAAGAAAGGAGGCTGGAGAATTCCGGCAGGGAAGTTAATGGTATTGAATTGAGGATCGTAATAAGCGTTAATCGTGGGCGGCGTCATAGTCCAGTCATAACGGTCAATCGGCTTGCCGATTTTTTGCAGCCAGCGATTGAATTCGAAAGTCGTGGCGCGGTGTATGTTTTCCAGATAATTATTGGGCGTGATCTGTAGAGCGGAGTAGTCGCGCCATTTATCGGGATAGCCAACTTTATCCAGGATGGCATGGAGCTTGGTGCTGGCCTGCTTCTTGGTGGTGTCGGTCATCCAAGTCACATTCGTGATGTCCTGGTCCAGAGCGCCTTCAATGGCCTTTACGATCCGCAGCACGCGCTCTTTGCTGTCTGGAGGGAAGGCGCGGGCAACATAGGCCTGACCCAGAGCTTCACCCAGCGCGTTGTCGGCTGAGTGAACGCAACGGCGCCAGCGCGGCGAGAGTTCCGGCGTGCCGGCCAGTGTGTGCGAAAAGAAATTAAAATTTTCATTGACGAACGCCTTGCCCAGATACGGCGAGGATTCATGGGCCAACTGCCATTTGAGGTAGGCTTTCCAGTCGGCCAGCGAATGCTGTTGGATCGAGTGCTCAAGACCGCGGAAGAAATCCGGCGAGGTCACTAGAAAAGTCTGCTGGGCGGGAGCATGCACCAGGGTGAGATAACGCTGAAAATCGAATGAGGGCGTCAGTTTCTGGAACTCCGCCAGCGTCAGCTTGTTGTTGATGTTTTTAGGATCGCGCCGTTTCACCACGTCCATGGCTGCGTTGGCCAGTTCGGTTTCAATCTGCATTACCGTGGCGGCGTCAGCGGTGGCCTGTGACTGGGACTCGCCGCTGAGCTTGAGCATGTTGGCGATATGCTCCAGATATTTCTTGCGGATCTCCTGGGACTTGGCGTCGTCTTTGGAGTAGAAATCGCGGCCCGGCAGGGAAAAGCCGCCCTGGTCAAACTGCGCCACGGTCTTTTGCGCGTCGTCATAATCCTGGATAGCGGACAAGCCGAAGAACGGAGCGAAGGTGGCGTTATCTTCGTAAAGCCAAGCGCCTCCGATGGTTAAATGCTGGTGCGCCAACTGGTCAACCAGTTGAGATTTCTGCTTGAGGTCGTCAATGCGCTTCAACTCCGCCTGAAAGGCCTTGGCAGAAGAGCTTTCAATGGCGCTCTCATCCATGCAGCTGGTCCAGTAATCGCCAATCTTCTGTTCCACTGGTGTGCGGCCCTGCTTCTTGGCAGCAGCCGATTCCAGCGCCTGGCGCAACACTGTTTCATTCCATTGCTGCAGCGGCCCGGCCACGCCCCAGCCGGCGCGGTCAGGAGGAATGGGATTGGCGGCAAAAAATTTGCTGCATGAATACTGGTAAAAATCCGTGCAGGGATCAATCTGGGGATTTACCTGGTCAGCGCTCAAATGCTCAAGCTTTGGCAGTTCTTCCGGCGAGGAGCCTTTCTGCTGGGAAAAAGCAAATGTAGAGAGGCACAAGAAAACTACGAGAAACAAACGACGCATTTAAATTCCTCCTGAAGTGGCAAAGCGCAGATGGGGTTTTTCTTCGATATGTCTATGTGATCAGACGCATAAGCACGAAATTAGTAGTCAAAAAAGTCTCTAAACGTCCTATCAGAGCTCTCACTTGCCGGCCTTGGCTTTGGCCCGTTCGTCCCTTTGTTGGCGCGCCCAACCCTCTTTGGTGGTCTGGCGGCTGCGGCCAAGAGCCAGAGCGTCCGCGGGAACGTCCTCAGTGATGGTTGAACCAGCAGCCACGTAAGCGCCTTTGCCAATGCGGACGGGCGCTACCAAAGTGGAGTCGCTGCCGATGAAAGCGCCTTCTTCAATCACGGTCATGTGCTTGTGTGCGCCGTCGTAATTGCAAGTGATAGTGCCCGCGCCCACGTTGACGCCCGGCCCAATGTCAGAGTCGCCAAGGTAGCTGAGGTGATTGGCTTTGGCGCCGCGTCCCATGCGCGTCTTTTTTGTTTCCACAAAGTTGCCCACATGCGCGCCCTCACCTATTTCACTTCCTGGACGCAAATGCGCGTACGGGCCAAGCTGCGCTCCGGCGGCAATGGTGGATTGGTCAACGATGCAACCGGGACGAAACAAAACATTATCCGCAATGTTGGAATCGCGAATGACACTGAAAGAGCGTATGCGGCAATCGGAGCCAATGCGCGTGCTCCCAAGTATCTGGACAAAGGGCTCAAGAATTGTGTCCGCGCCGATTTCAACATCGTTATCAATCACGCAGGTCTCTGGACGGTAGATGCTGACGCCCGCGGCCATGAGGTCGGCGCATTTGCGAGCGCGCATTGTGGCATCCAGCGATGACAGTTCCGCCAGAGTGTTCGCGCCCAAAACCTCGGCGGGATCGGAAGCTCGCAATGCAACCACAGTGGCTTTGCTCTTTACCAGCAAGGCAGCCATATCTGTGAGATAAAGCTCGTGATGCGCGTTGTCCGTCTTGAGGCGGTCGATGTTGGAGAACAGCGGCTTGGCGGCAAAAACGTAAATTCCGGAGTTGATCTCACGCTCTTTCTGCTGCGATTTGGTAAGTGCTTTTTGCTCGACGATGGCTTTCACGCGATCACTGGATCCGGCCCGAATCACGCGACCGTAGCCGAAGGGATCTGAAGGCGCAGCGGTAAGAATCGTCATAGCAGCTTTTTTGCTGAGATGAAAATCGCGCAGGCGGCCAATGGTTTCGGGACGAATCAAAGGCACATCGCCAGAAAGTACGAGAATGTTCTGGTATGAGGCCACCTGTTCGCGGGCGCACATAATGGCGTGTCCGGTGCCGCGCTGCTCAGCCTGCAAAATAAATTTGACGCCCAGAGGCTCAACGGCAGCGCGCACATTTTCCGCCTGATGGCCGACGATGACATAAATATGCTCGGCGGGAACGATTTGCTGGGCGGCCTTGATTACGTGCGCCAGAAGCGGCTGGCCGGCGATCTCATGCAGCACCTTGGCGCGTTTGGACTTGAGCCGCGTGCCTTTGCCCGCAGCCATAATTACGATGGCGAAATCAGAGTTGCCGTTGATTTTCTGGTTACGCATCAAACCATCATCTTAAAGCCTGCGGGGCCAATTGGGAGGAGCGGCGGGCGGAATATGCCAGATGCACCAGTTCCTGGCACAGGCGGTCAGTTGCGTGACGCGCGAAATGGCTTTCCATGATGAAGTTGCCGGGAACACATTTGACGCCCAGTCCTTCCATGGCAGGAATATCGGCTTCCACCTGTTCGGCATGTTCTTCAGCGTAGCGCTCTCTCATGCTGGCCGAGACAGGAGAGGTGTTTACCAAAGCATAATCAAAAATCCTGCGCGGAGAGTGATCGTAAATGGCCTTGATGTGATCTGAGGCCTTCATGTGCAGGCTCTCATTCGCCTCAGTCATCAGGTTGCAGATGAAAACCTTCAAGGCAGGCGAAGCAGCGATAGCTTCTGGAACGCCACGCACCAGAAGGTTCGTGACAAGGCTGGTAAAGAGCGAGCCCGGGCCCATGGTGATAACGTCCGCGGCGGCAATGGCTGCCAGCGCCTGCGGCAAAGGCTCAGGATTGGCCGGCACCATTTGAAGTTCGACAATGCGATGCTGGCTGGCATTGATGTTGGTTTCACCCAGCACCTGCGAGCCATCATCCATGAGGGCCTTTAACTGAACATTTGCCGATGTGGCAGGGAGAATATGCCCGCGCGTGGCCAGAATCTCCGATGCCTGCTGGACGGCAACGGCGAAGTCGCCGGTCATGGCTGTGAGCGCGGCCAGAAACAGGTTGCCGAAGTTGTGTCCTTCAAGGTCGCCGGGGCTGGAGAAGCGAAACTGAAAAAGCTTGGAAAGAAAATTCTCGTCTTCAGAGAGCGCCACCAGGCAGTTGCGAACGTCGCCGGGAGGCAGCATGCCCAGTTCACGGCGCAGGCGACCACTTGATCCCCCATCATCGCTTACGGTGACCAGGCCGGTTAGATCTGAGATGTAAGGACCATTGGGAGCAACCTCACCTGTGCGCACGGTGTATTGCTTCAGGCCTTTGAGCAGAGTGGAGAGACCTGTGCCACCTCCGATGGCAACAACACGAATCCCGTGAGCTGAGCGGCCGCGATTCTGCTCTGCTGGCGACGGCATGGCGCGTTGCGCTAGCGCTTCCTTTGGTCGGAGGTGGAAGGTGGAAGATCCGCCGGCTCAGGATAGAGCAATTCAGTAAACCGTGGATCATCTGCCATATTCTGGAAATCCGAATCGTTGCGGGCCTGGAAGCGGTTCTGCGGATTCAGTCGGATAGACTCACTCAGGTTCTTAAGAGAGCTTTCAACCTGCCCGGTAAGGCAATCAACCACGGCCATGCCGTAATAGGCGAAGTCAGCCTTGGGATTGCTTTTAAGGATTTTTTCCATGTGAGTGCGGGCCTGATCAAACTGGCCACCGTTCAAAAGCGAAACGGCATAATCAAAGTGCTCTTCATGGGTCTTGAAAGTGGTGGCTACGCCGGCCAATTGCTGATTGCAAAGATTCAGGTGGACGCGAGCGCGGTCCATGAGTTCGCGATTGCCGGCTGCGAGAATCTTCTCCAGCAAGCTCTTGGCTTTCTCGAATTTATGCTCCTGCATAGCCTTGACGGCAGCTTCGTAATTTTGCACAGCCTGTGCAAAACCAGGGTCTTCCCTGAACGTCGGCTTTTGCGGCGGAGCAGGTGGTTTCTTCCCGGGCATTATCTTTCTAGTCCTAATGGGTTGTGATTTCAATGGTTTAGCAGGTGAACGCTTAACGCTTCCTGCCAGTTTCTTATTCATTCTATTGTTTCCTTGCGGCTCGGGTCAGAATAGCAATGAAAACGGGCTGTGGAAATCGGAAGAATCAGCTATCCCACCAGCGACAGAGCCGCCCAGGGGTGCAGCCCTTTATACGCAGAAAAAACGCATGCGTCAACTGCACCAATAGTATGCAACTTTTAGTTTACCGGCTCTGGATTTTGAAGATCCAGCAACTTATAGTCGCCACGCATAATGCCATCACGGATCATTTTTGCCGACCAACCCTTGCGGGACTGACGATAAGAATAAAGCGATTCCTGCATGCAGGTGCCGCAATTGGCGCCATGGGTACTTTCAAAGCAGCTGCGCAGGCTGGCGTGCCCGTGGGCGCGATCACAATAGCAATAGCAAGGCATCTGGTACAGAACAGGACCGGCCTTGGCGGCAGCCTTGTAAGCCGCAACCTGCGCCGGAGCAATTATCCCCTGGTCGGCAAGTTGCTTTTGCGTAAGCACGGGGGGCAGCGTAGTGCCGGCTTTGGGAGGCGCCGGGTGGAACGCGGGAACCTCAGCGGCCTGGTTCACGAACTGTGCATGCGTCATACCGGCCGCAAGAAGAACTGTGAGCACACTTAGAAAATGCTTCATATCCTGGCTATTTTACTCCAGAATAAGAGTCACTGAAATAGGAGCAAGCACGCCCAATCTACGTATAATCAGGAAACGGGAGCTGATCTCAAGTGGAAACGCCAGAGCAGGAGACAATTCAGGCCAGCACGGAGCCAGCCGAGCCCGCGCCGGAATCCAGTGGTCTGAGGACATTGCGCACATGGATGCGCGACCTGTTCTTTTCCGTTATCGTCTCGTTCTTCATCATTCTGTTCGTTTATCAGCCGGTGAAGGTAGAAGGCGGCAGCATGGAGCCGGGCCTGGAAGACCAGGAGCGCATCTTCATCAACAAGCTGGTCTACCGGCTGGAGAGCATCGAACGCGGCGACATCATTGTGTTCCGCTATCCGCGCGATACGCGCAAAAGCTTTATCAAGCGCGTGATAGGACTTCCCGGCGACCACATCCGAATTGCTTATGGGCACGTTTACGTGAATGATGAGCAGATTTCAGAGCCTTATGTGCCTTCAGACTACCTGGACGCCCGCTCCTACTCTGACATTGTGGTGCCCAATAATTCCTACTTCGTGCTGGGCGACCATCGCTCCATGTCCAATGACAGCCGTGACTTTGGGCCGGTGATGCGCAGCTACATCTATGGCAAAGCGGTCTTTGGCTATTGGCCGATGGAAAAGCTGGGAATTCTGCATTAAGGTCGAGGGACTTCAGTCTTTCTTGCTGCCTTGGATCTAACCAAAATGAGCCTTCGAGTTGCGACAAGTCTTTTACTTGCGCTGCTGCTGATGTGCTGCTCGCCTCTGGATTTTATCGGCCTTTCACGGAAGGTTTACGATATCGCTGCTCGACAATGATCCTGTTGCAGCGATGCGTCCCATCTGAATAAGAAGTATCCGAGCTGAGTTGACATTCATCGAATCGGTTAGGAGAACCTGATGTTGAAGAAGCTTCAAGTTGCTCTCATCCGCCGCTTTGCCCGCAAACGGCTGGGCAAAGACATTGCTCCGCTGCAGACGGTCGCTACACATCCTGACGTGCTGATTCCTTATGCCAAGTTCAGCATGGCTCTGGAGAAAACAAATCTTGTGCCGGCGAAGCTGAAGGTCCTGGGACAGATTCGCGCGGCCAAGCTGGTGGAATGTCCTTTTTGAATTGACATTAACTCTGCCGGGGGCAGACGCGCAGGCTTGAGCGACGATCAGATCCGCAACCTGAACTGGCATGCGGAAAGCAATCTCTTTTCTCCCGACGAAAAACTGGTCCTGGAACTGGCGGACGCGCTCACAGCGACGCCGGCGAAGGTGACTCCTGAGCTGCGCGAGCGGCTGCAACAACGGTTCTCAACACCACAGTTGGTGGAACTCGGCGCGGCGATCGCGTGGGAGAATTATCGAGCAAGATCGAATCGGGTGTTTGGGTTTGGGAGCGAGGGATTTTATAAAGACTCGAAATAGATAGCCCGAGGTGAATACTTAGTCCATAGCTGCTTTCTTGGGTCTTCCACCAAGTTTCCCCATGAGCATGGCCAAGCGCTCAGCTTTCCAGAGCGCACGATTTGGGTGCAAGGATCCAGCATACGACGAATAGCGGTTATTCGGAGCGCAAAGAGATCATAGGATCGATGCGCGTTGCGCGGCGCGCAGGGATATAGCTTGCAATCAGCGCGACGATCGTCAGCAGCACGGCAACTAAAGTGAACGTGAGCGGATCAGTTGGTTTCACGCCGAAGAGAAGGCCGCTGACCAGGCGGCCGAATGCAAGCGCCGCGATCAGGCCGATAGCCACTCCGGTAAGAGCCAGCGTCATGCCCTGCTTTACAACTAATCTAAGGACACCAGGCTGCGTGGCGCCGAGCGCCATGCGGATGCCGATTTCCCGAGCGCCTTGATTCACAAGATAAGCCATTACGCCATAAATGCCGATGGTCGCAAGAGCCAGGGCGAAGCCGGCAAACATCGTCAGCAGGACTGCCGTAAAGCGCCGCCGCGATAAAGACTCCGCGACGCGCTGATCCATGGTGACCACGCCGTAAAGCGGCAGATCGCGGTCAACCTCATGCAGTTCATGGCTGACTGCCGAAGTAAGCGATTCAGGGTTCACGGTGGTGCGCAAAACTATGTTGAGCAGGCGACCGATGAACTGGCCATGAGGAATATAGAGCGCGATGCGCGAATCGGAATCCAGCGTATCCTGTCTAATTCTGCCAACCACACCGACCACTGTGGCCCACACAGGCTTGGCCGCCAGATCTCCAAAGCTGACGCGCTTGCCCAGCGGATCCTGGTTAGGCCAGAGCTGCTGCGCCATGAACTCGTCCACTAGCACGACGAGCGGTTTGTCGGCGGTATCTTGATCGTTAAAGAAACGGCCTTTGAGCAGCGGGATCTGCATAGTCTCAAAATAATGTCCAGCGACGACGCGCTCATCAGCATTGATGAATTTTTCGCCCGGCGGCGGTATCCGTCCTTCCACGGTGATGGGGCCCCATGCATCCATACGGCTGAGCGGCAAAGAGGAAACGCCACCTGCTGTGACAGCGCCCGGCAATTGCTCAAGGTTTTCCAGCAACTGGTGGCACGCGGCGCGGACAACTACTGGATCTTTATATTTATCTCCGCTCATTGTCAGCTCCAGCGTCAGCACATTGCTGGGATTAAATCCGGGATCGACATGCTGCAGGCGAATAAAGCTGCGGAGCAGCAGTCCGGCCAGAATCAATACCACCACTGAGATAGCCAGTTCGGCGATGACCAGCAGCCGTCGCAGATTGTTGCCGCGTCCCCACATGGCGCTGGCGCCCGCAGATCCGCGGTCAGAATCCTTGAGCGTGGTGAGCAGGTCAACGCGGGCAATACGCAATGCCGGAGCAAGGCCAAAAAGAATGCCCGATCCGATGGAGATGAGCAGGGTAAACCACAGTGCGTCACTACGAACGCTGATTTCCGCCAGCCGCGGGACGCTGTTTGGCCCGAGCACATGGGTCCAATGGATACTGATAAAGGCAAACAGCACGCCCAGAGCGCCGCCACAAAGCGCGAGCAAAACGCTTTCCGTCAGCAACTGGCGGACGATGCGGCCAGTGCTTGCGCCTACTGCGGTGCGAACCGCAACTTCTTTTTGCCGTCCCATGGCGCGCGACAACAAAAGATTGGCCACGTTCACGCACGCAATCAGCAACACGCATGCAACGGCCGCCAGCAGCAGCCACAGCGTATGGCGAACGTTGCCCACAACCTGTTCCAGCAGCGGCAAAATCATAAACGTAAGGCCGCCATTTGGAGGATAAACGTCCGGATGGTCCTGGCGCAGGCGGGCCGTGATGGTATTCATTTCAGCGCGGGCCTGCTCCAGCGTAACCCCCGGCTTTAGCTTGCCGATGATGTTGTAGTCCTCATGCCCGCGATCCGTCGGGAGAGTGGGGATCTGGGGCATGGGAAGTAGCAGGTCACATTGCTCAGCGCCGTCCAGCGTGGGCATGACCTCCCGGGGTAGAGAAAAGCTTTTCGGCAAGACCCCGATCACTTCATAGTCATGGGTGTTGATGGTAATGTGCCTGCCCACCATGTGCGCATTTGACGCGTAACGGCGTGCCCAAATGCCATATCCCAGAATCACCACGTTGGGGCCGCCGTAGCGGTCGTCATCGGGCGTAAACAGGCGGCCCTGCGCCGGCTGCGCGCCCAGCAACGGCAACAGGTTGCTGGAAACCCTGACTACGCCAACGCGTTCCGGATCGCCTTCACCGGTCAGGTTGTAATTGCCGCCAATAGCCAGGCCAACCTTCTCAAATCCGTGGTGGTTGTTCTTGATATCGAAATACTGCGCGCTGGAAAACCAGTCCCGGGTAATGCCCAGCCCGGGCGAGGTGTTCCACATGATCACCAGGCGATCTGCGTCTTTATACGGCAGCGGCCGCAGCAGCAATGCGCTGGTAATGCTAAAGATGGCCGTGTTGGCGCCAATCCCAATGGCCAGTGACAGGATTGCAGCCACGGTAAAGCCCGGACTCTTGCCAAAAGCCCGAAAAGCATAGCGTAAATCACGTGCCAGAGTGGACATTGCGGACAGTTATCGTAACATGACTTTCCTCGCCCTTTCTCACCTGCCTTATCTAGGATTCCAAAGGACTTAGGTAATTCAGCTTACGTAACTCAATCAAGAGATACCCATTGCCCAAGTCGGGCCGTAAGGTGCGAGGAAAGTTTTTTCTCTTCTAGGGAGACTGGCATCCCCAAGGAACTTACGAGAGATTGTGCCGTACCCTGTGTCGACTCGCTAGCCTTCCATTCCCCGTTTTCTTCGCGCTTCCGCGTTTCCGCGGTGAAAATTCGCTGATCTCCGATTGAGGCCGACTAAAGCGTCTTTCTAATCATCTGGAGCAGATCGTTCTTGGAGAATGGCTTTTCCAACAGAAGATCTCCAACGTTGAGGCCGCGCGCAGCTATGTGTTCACCGGCATAGCCTGACATGAAAATAGCTTTCAAACCCGGCCTGAAAGCGCGCAATAACGGGAGCATTTCTACGCCGCTCATCACAGGCATCACGACGTCCGTTAACACAAGATCGATCGTGGTATCGCGCATCCGGGCAAGCTCGATGGCCACCAAGGCCGAGCCTGCCGTCAAGACGTGGTAGCCGGCCCCTTCGAGAATGGCGGTTGTGGTCACGCGCACGGCCTCATCATCTTCCACCAGAAGAATGGTTTCTGAGCCTGTGAGAGATTCGGCAGTTGTCTCCCGACTTGAAGGCTCTGCAGTGTCAGCTACCCGGGGAAAATAGATCTTGAATGTAGTTCCATGACCAGGTTCGCTGTACACCCAGATGTGTCCACCGCTTTTGGCAACAATTCCATACACGGTGGAAAGCCCAAGCCCCGTCCCTTTGCCGGGCGCCTTGGTCGTGAAAAATGGTTCAAAGACCCGTGCTCGCGTTTGCGGATCCATGCCGGAGCCGGTATCGCTGACTGAAAGCATTACGTAGTACCCGGGAGGAATAGAGCAGTGGGTTTCCTGATAGGCCCGGTCCAGGGTCACGTTCGCGGTCGCCAGAGTGATAATGCCTCCCTGCTGCATGGCATCCCGCGCATTCACGGCGAGATTCATCACGATCTGGTCGATCTGTGCGGAATCCGCCTTGATCTTGCCCGGCTTCTCCTCAAGGGAAATGCGCAGTTCGATGTCCTCGCCGATCATCGGACGAAGCAATTCGGCCACACTTTCCACTGCTCCGTTCAGGTCCAGCACTCTGGGTTGAATCGTCTCCTGCCGGCTGAAGGTCAGAAGTTGGCGAATTAAAATGACGGCGCGCCGCGCTGCCTGTCTTACGCGACCCACATTTGTTTTGGCCGGGTGACCCTCTGACAGAGAATCATTCAGAAGCTCTATTTGTCCTATGATGACGCCCAGAATATTGTTGAAGTCGTGAGAGATTCCAGCTGCCAGCCGCCCCACGGCTTCCATCTTTTGTACCTGGAGAAACTGCTCTTCCAACGCGCGATATTCGGTGATGTCCTCTGCGATTACCTCGAAGACAGGTCCGCGAGATGCATCGTCCTGGACGATGCGCCCGCTTAATTTAACCGTGATCGGTGAGCCATTGGCGTGCTGCCACTGAACTTCCACTCCTCTGAAGCTGCGTTGCCTCATCAGCTCCGGGAGTAAAGAGCTCCGCACTTGCGAATCGACGTACAAATGAGTCAAGCCGAAGCCTGCACGTTCAAAGCCGGCAACGTGGCCAAGCATTCTGGCAAATGCAGGATTGGCATAAAGCAACTGGCCATCACTCGTTGATTGATAAATGCCATAGGGCGAATTTTCCACCAGAGAGCGGTATTTTCTTTCGGAGGCTTCGAGCGCCTGGTCCGCCTTCAGGTGTTCGATCATCTCTTGTTCCAGTGCACGATTGGCGCCTAAAAGAGCACTTGTCCGCTCCCGCACGCGTGTCTCCAGGTCTACTCGTTCGCGCCTTAGTTCCTCCTGGGCCTGCTGGAGCATGCTTTCATGCCGGTTCAGTGTTTTGGCGTTCCACCAGATAAGAATGCCAAGCACCAGCACGGTAGCGAGTGCGGCAGCCGCTCCGCCAAACTCTCCCCCAAAAACGCCGCTGGTTTCTCCTTGCAACGTCAGCCACGCCAGCGCGATGGGGATGACGACGGCGGCAGGCAACAAACGGCGGAAAGCCTGACTGCCGATTCCCTGGCCTGCGACGACCGCGGGCAACTTACCGGTCTGGGCAAGAGGGATCGCAATGGAGCAGGCGATGAACATCACACAGCTCAAAAAGCCCGTCCCGCTGTAAGAAACATCCGGTAACAACAAGTCGTCCATGGCACAGACAAAGGCAAGAGAGGCTGAGCAGAAACACAGGATCCTTGTAAGGGTGTGGAAGTTGGCCTTTTGCGACGGCGCTATCAGCAAGGCGAGCGCCAACAGGATGAAGTTGCTTGCCGATGTAGCAGACATAACGATCGTGGTTGCGCCATCGCCTGGGTGCGTCCAATGCAAGAGCCACTGCTTAAAGGTGGGACCTTTCAAGGCAATAAGGTGGATGAGAGTAGTCACCGCCCACAGCACAACCGCTAGAGCGCACAGTTGGGCGAAAGTACGCTTCCATGGTGGTTGCGGTCGTTGCGCCAGAATCCCCAGGGAAATGCCGAGCAAGACAAAGGCGACGCCGGCATCGGCGGCAGGTATTAGCGATCCATATTCAAGCCCGGTCCCTCGGCTTAGCCTGCTATAGACGATTGCAAGCAGCCCCAAAAGAATGCTCGTGGCGCTGACTCCACTCACGAACAAAGTTATGTTGCTGCCACTCCATGTACTGGATTCGTTCTGCATGTGAACCTCGGGCCCTCTGCAGCTTCCGGAGAGCATGCAATCCGGAAGCAAAGCGCTGCCGGGTGATTCTTTTGAGGAAAATAATCATTGCTGCAGGGCGCTGTGTGAATCCAAAAAAAAGCTGAGGTCTAGCAGAGGCGGGTACAGATCAGATCGCGCTTCGCGGTAGTCGAGGCAACCTGCGCACGGGAAAACACGATCCGGGAGGTTAGCGTAATAGGAGGTAGAGGAACTGCAGGAGTTACCAAAAGGGATGTGACAAGCAAGCGGCTCTTGTCCAGCCGAACCATGACCCCGGCGGGATCATCACTTGGGTCCGGCGTCAAAAGCACGCCGAAAATGGCAAGCAGCAGCAGGAGGACGATCCCGACCTGAAAAGTCTGCTTCACAAAAACCATGATAGCACCGTATGGGGACCCCCCTTGGCCATTACTCCCACCTTTGTCGGAACCAAAAGAGGAATCGACGCTTGCGTGATCCGCAGGGCTAAGCTGGACGGTGAGATGGTGGGCTAAGCGCATTCATCCTTAATCTGCGGCCATCTGCGCTGTCCTGCGGCAAAGTGTTTTTATTCTCGGTGCCTCCATAGGTGAAAAATTCGTCCCTGCTCCATCCTCACCTCTCTTTCGCTAGTGAGTTCGCCCTATCCATCCAAAACTGCTGCTGCTTCATCCAACTGAAAGTCACAAATAGTCTTATGGCAGTTGGCAGGTTCATGAAGGGCACTCTTATCTCTATTTCCAGGGCATTTTTTACCAAAGCAACTCCATTTCCGCGTCGGCGCGTCCGCGCTTCGAGCGCTGTTTTGCAGATGGTTCCGCGCCTGCGCCGCACCGCAGATTTTCGCGCAATCGCGCTGCTCGCGATGGCAATGCTCTCTTTGCTGATGATGGCTGGCGCAACCGGCTGCGCGGCCAAGATCAATCCGCGCGAATCGCTGGCGGCGCAGGGACGCGCACCTGAAGGCAGTCCCAGGCTGCTGGCGGTTTATCAGCCGTGGTTTGGGCAGAAAGCCCACATCGACGTCGGGTATTCCTGCCATGATCCCAACGTGCTGCGGCAGCAGATTTCCAAGGCCAAAGAGCTGAACATCAGCGGGTTTGTGGTGAACTGGTATGGCCCGCGCAAGGAGTTTGAAGACCAGGCATACGGGCTGATGCAGCAGGCAGCCAGCGCCGATCCCAGTTTTAAAGTTGCGGCGCAATATGACGAAGCCGTGGACCATCCCGGCTATGACACTGACGCGGTCATCGTGGACCTGCAATATCTTTACGATCGGTATATCGGGCCGGAAGCAGGGCCTTCACGCTCTGCCTATCTACGCTACAACGGACATCCGGTGATCTTTATTTTTCCCAAAGAATCCAACACTGATTGGAACCGCATACGGCAGGTCACCCGGTCATGGCCCGATCCTCCGCTCTTGATTTACAAGGACATAAGCGAGAAATACCCGGAAGCATTTGATGGATATTACGCCTGGGTGCAGCCGGGCAAAAACGGCTGGGCGCGTGACGGCAGCAACTACGGCGAAGACTACCTGAATTATTTTTATCGCCACATGCAGCAGAACCATCCGGACAAGATTGCAGTTGGCGCGGTGTGGCCGGGCTTTGACGACAGCAAGGCGTCATGGAGCCGGAACCGGCACATTGCGTATCGATGCGGCAAGACGTTTGAAGATGTGCTGCGGGTGTTCCGCAAATATTACGGATCGCAGAATGCGGCGCCGTATCTGCTGGTGGAAACCTGGAACGACTATGAAGAAGGCACCGACGTGGAGCGCAGCATAGGTCACTGCGGCGGCAACAGCACTATAAGCGCGATGGCAGCCGGACAGCAGTAGAATGGGGGTTGTGCCCGCAGGATTTAGGGGCAAGACAGATATGGGCCAGGTAATGGAGTTGAGAGGGAAGACTTCTATGCGGGTTTTGGTGACAGGCGGAGCGGGGTTTGTGGGATCGCATCTTTGCGATGCGTTGCTGGCTGAAGGCAACCACGTTGTATGCGTGGACAATCTCCTGACCGGCAGCCTGCGCAACATTGCCCATCTGCAGAATGAGCCACGCTTTGAGTTTGTGCAACAAGACGTGAATGAGCCCTATGACGTGGGCCGCGTGGATTACGTTTTTCATTTCGCGTCGCCGGCCAGCCCCGCTGATTACATGGAACACGGCATCGAGACGCTGAAAGTCGGATCGCTCGGATCGTTTCATTCGCTCGGTGTGGCAAAAAAATACGGCGCGAAATATATGGTCGCTTCCACCTCAGAATGTTATGGCGATCCGCTGGAGCATCCGCAGAAAGAGACATACTGGGGGCACGTAAACTCCGTTGGCCCGCGCTCAGTGTATGACGAATCCAAGCGCTTTGCTGAAGCCGTGACCATGGCTTACCATCGCTACCACAACGTGGATACGCGAATCCTGCGTATCTTCAATACCTATGGGCCTCGGCTGCAATTGAATGATGGCCGCGTGATTTCCAACTTCATGAAGCAGGCGCTGCAGTCAGAGCCGCTCACCGTTTACGGCGACGGACAGCAGACGCGCAGCTTCTGCTATGTGAGTGACGAAGTGGACGGCATTGTGCGCTTGTCGAAATCAGATGAGCACGGTCCGGTGAACATCGGAAACCCCGTGGAGTTCACGATTCTGGAATGTGCGCAGCTTGTCCTGAAGGTCACTGGATCCAAGAGTCCAATCGTCCATGAGCCGCTGCCGCAGGACGATCCTAAACAGCGGCGTCCGGACATCAGCAAAGCCAGGCGGCTGCTGGGCTGGGAGCCGAAGATTGATCTGGAAGCCGGCCTGAAACTCTCAATGGAATATTTCAAGCAGGCGATCACAGAGAAGGCGGGGAGACGGCAGGCAGTGGTGGTGTGAGAGATCTGGTGATCGCCGTGATCGGGTGATCGGGGTATCGGGTCATCGGGTCATCCGAAAAGCAAGCCCCATTAAGATTTATCATTTGTCCATCCATTTATCCGTCGGCCCCATCAATCAGAAACTTAGCCGTTGGGAATGCGGCAACTGAGACAGCCTGCGAACTACTTCCCGCAGCTCTATCACCCGCAAGTTGGGCGGACAGCCCTTCCAGTTGTGTATCCAGCAGACGATGAAGTCACAGCGGCTGGGATCATGGCGATGAGCAAGGAAGTGACGGCTGTGAAGCTCAAACTCAATGCCCACATCCTGCCAGCGTCCTGGCTCCACTTCCAGTTTTGCCCGGCAATCCGGGTAGCCGATCTGCGCCGATTCAATGATGAATCCCAGGCGCCAGAAAAGCATGCCAAATAGAAGGACCACTCCCATTTCATTGGTGGGTTCGAACAAGAAGCCGGGAAAATCCAAAGGCGCACCGAGCAGCGGGCGGTCAGGATAGACGCGCCGGGGGACAAGCGCGCGAAGAGAGGACACAGAGAAAAGTATTGCCAGCATGGAGACCGTGACACACTTCATTCCGTGGAGCGGCGGAGGAAGAACGGACATGCCGGCCTGAGGCGGAGAGAGTGCGGAAACTGGGGCAACGGCAGGAACGGTCGAGTTGGATGTCTGCTGGTCATTCTTCTGCAGGTCGGTCTTCCGCCAAGCTTTTTTCTGAAAACCTTTAAGCCAGCGACGGCCGCCGCCGCGTTTGGGCATGGGGCCGTTATGGATGATGCCGACGACATCGGACCATTCTTCGGAAAGGCCGGTGGATTCGGCAAATTTCAGAAAAGCGGCAGGCACCTGCGACCAGCGATGAAAGCGGGTTTCCAGACTGCCAAAAGCATAGCGGCCCTCGCGCTCGTACTCGTCACGGGTGGGAACGCGGCCTTTCTTGCGGGCGAGGCGGGCCCAATCAGTCAGCAGGTCAGCGGTGCCGATGCGAAGACCTCCAGGGTCAGGGGAGAGTCCAGCGGCGCGAACAGCGTCACGATAGCCGGGAAAATGGGGAATGAGCTTGCAATGGTGAATGCCGGTCAGACGCAAGAACTCGGCGCGTGTTGGGGCGCGGCCAAGCTGGCGGGCGGCGGCGCGAAGGGCGGAGAGGATTTGCTTGCGGGTCAGCATAGGCGGATCGTAACACGAAGAAAAAGAGAAAGCGAGAGACAAAGCATATTCTGAAGTCGAGAGTTCAGCTGCCGTAGCCTGCAGCTTAGGAGAGGGCTAAGGTGCATGCTCAACCTACCCGCTGCTGATCAAAAGTCCGTTGCGAGTGTGTGTGACGGAGATCGTGAAACCGCCAAGTTTGATTCCAAGGTTCCGCACGTCCTTAGAAAGTATTGTCGCTTCTGCAGTAGAAGATTGCTTTGCCTAGTCTGATTTACGTCGGTGCGTTTAACGCAATAAGGCTTGTTAAGGCAAGTTACTGAGTCTTATCGACCCGCCCGCAACAAATGTATGTAACGAAACAGACCCTGCTCTCACTATTGAGCACGGAATAAAACCAATGCAACTCGATCGTTCCTAGGCCAGAGGTTGGAGATGAAACTACGCAATTAGCAAGGAGAGATGTCTATGAAAGAACCGAAGCCGAAAAATCCCGGGGCAACACTCGCACCTGACAAGGTCAAACTAAACCGCATTCAGGCTCAAAGACTATCAAGTCTAACCAATATCAGCGTTAAGGAAATTGAAGGCCGCGACCTTGCGCAGCTTTCCGAGTCACTCAAGTGGAGGGTCGATCCCAATTTCTTCCTGTTCCGGCGTGTCTGCGGGCAAGTTGTGCGCTGGGATCCCGGCACCGGCCAATATCAGCCCGTTCCGTTCGCTACGGTCCACGTCATGGACACTGACTGCGACTTTCTCGGCTATTTCCCTCTGCAGGCACAGTGGTCATGGTTGTATCCGATTTTCTGCCATCAGGAGGAGATTACAGAGGCTGTTACCGACGCGTGCGGCAAATTCTGCGTTTGGATCCCCTGGTTTGATATTGAATGGGTGATTCGGTGGCGCCTGGAGCGGTACTGTTTTCCAGAAATTTTTGTCAAACCAAATCTGGGAGACCTCCTGCAGTCTGTTGGTGTGCTCCCCAAGCCGGGACCAGGTCCCGATCCCGGTCCGCTTGAGCTTCGCAATGCCGATTTATCACTTGACAGGCTCGCTTCCGTGGTAGGACGCGACACGGCAAGCCGACTTCTGCTGGCTTCGCAATCGGCTTCTGTGGGCAAGAACAATTCAGCGCTGAACCGCATGTTGCAGCAGCCGGCGTTTCTAAATCCTGTACCTCCGCCGGCCTCGCCCAAATTGCATGCGCTGCACAAGCACCATAAAGAGCAGGGAGCTGCCGGACTGAAGGAATTTGTTAGAGGCAAAGCCGATCGCGAGTACAAGCTTGACGTGGAACGCTATATCGGCCCATTTCCGCGCTGGCGCTGCGAGTGGATCATTGAAGAGGAATTAGTACCGATTCTCGAAGTCCCTGACATCACGTTCTGGGTCACCCAGGACGTGGATGGTGACGGAGATCAGGAAACAATTTACTCCGACGGATATTTCCATGTTGGATGGAAGTCCGGTCCGCTTTCTGACGTGACGCTGCACGCTTCCTATCTGGCACGCATCAATGGACAGTGCGAAGTACCTCCCGTGGGGGACTGCGAACAGCCAGAAATTCTGTTTTCCGGTCTGATGCCCGCGCGCAGTCCTTACATTGACACCAGCGGTGGCGTAACTCGGGGTTTTGCGCTTCGTCCCAACCCGCCACACGCTGACGGACTGATTCGCAGCTCGGTCTTTCCACCATCGCTGAATCCCGATACTCCGGCCAATGCGCCGTTCATGGGAACACTACAGCTTTACGGATGCAATTTGTTCGAAGGCGGGCAGTACTACCGGTTGCTCTATTCATATAACGGAGCGGCTGCTGTTCCTTTTACCAACTTGGCATGGTATGTCGATCCATTCCCAGGTCCCGGAGCCCCTTTGCACGTTGTGCCTGACGCGCAGGGATGGTACCCGATACTCGCCACGCCCGATGCCTGGTTCCCGCCGAACGAATTACTGGATTGGCCTACAACCAGTTTTGCCGACGGGCTGTATGACGTCACCATGGAAATTGCAGACGGAGCCAAGAACGTGATCTTCACCACTGCGAATGCCGTGCCGTTCCGGATCGACAACTCTGCGCCACAGCCGTTAATTAACAGCCTGGCGTGGCGAGTGTTGCCCGCAGGCGCATGGAATGTCTTCCCCAACCTAATTTGTCCGCTCGTACATAGGCCGGCAGGAAGCGATATCGAGTTCCAGATTCAATACCAGGTCTCGGCATCGCACCTGCTCAAGATGTCCTTGACAAACTCCGGATGCGGCGGCGGTGTGATGCAACCGAATCCCGAACCCAATGCGCTGCCTTACATGCATTGGCACGAGAACGCCAGCGACAACTTTGTATCGCAAACCGCGAACTTTGTTCTTCCTGGCACGGCCCAGTCTGGATGCTATGGTTTCAGCGTAAATGGCTATAGCCGGGCATTCAATCCAGCTGGAGGAGATCCTTCTGATCCACAGGCGCGCGATTGGTATTACGACGCCGGATGGCTCATCTGGAACCAGTTCAACCTCTCGGTTGCAGTGGTGGACGTTTAAATAATGGCCCGCATGCTCCGCGCCGGCTTTGCCGCCGGTGCGGAACATGCCACGGTTGGTGTTGAATTCTAATAGGGCTGTGCAAGTCCAGCAGAGGTTGGCGTGGCATCGCATTTTTATTGGCTATTGATCGGCACATTGGTGGTGTGGCGACTTAGCCACCTGTTTTACGGTGAAGATGGTCCGTGGAATTTGCTGGCGCGGCTGCGGTATGTGGTGGGCCACGGCTTCTGGGGCGATCTCATGGACTGCTTTTATTGTTTAAGTCTCTGGGTCGCGTTACCGTTTGGTTTCCTGCTTGGGGAGAACTGGAAGGACCGTTTACTGTTATGGCTGGCTTTCTCAGGAGCAGCAATCATGTTGGAGCGCGTGAGTTCAAACAGCGAATCGAAACCAACCCTCGTTGTGTCCGAAGATAAAGGAGAATCTCAATGTGCTGCGGCAGAAACAGAACACAAATGAAGGCGCCTACGAGCCCTCAATCAAGGCAAGCAGCCACGGTGCCGATCCAAAAACTGCCATTGAGCGTCCCCTTTATTTACGTAGGAAACACTGCCATGACGGTTAAGGGACCGATCTCCGGTTTTGAGTACCGCTTTGCCCATCCTGGAGCTCGAGTCGAAGTAGACTGGCGAGACCGGATCCTCCTTGCCTCTATTCGCCAACTCCGGCAAATCAAGTAGCGGTCCAAAAGACTCTTTTCTCCCTGCTTGGCGGAGGCCGATGTGATCACTGGAAGGTGCGCTGCCGCCAATCACAACGCCGGACTGAACGACACATTCTCGGGATGTTTCGACTGAGTTCGCCTTCCCCTTCGCAGGCTCATGGTCAGGCTCCCGCGGGCTCGCTCAAGATGACAGAGGATTGAGAGGCTCGCTAAACCGCAGGCCTAAAAAGGTCTGCTCCACCTCTCAGACGGATACAGGATTCAGGGATTTGTTCTGCAATGCTGATCGTTAATCGCCCGGCAGCTCAGAGGGAGGAGTGCCCCTACACAAACTCATACGTCGCGGGCGAGGGCGCCTGCGGTCACGATTTTTTGGTTGGGAGCACACCGAGGGCGGTGCACACGAACCTTCGGGACCTCGCACAGGCAAGAGTGGCTCTGCACGCTGAGAACTGGTACGTCCTGAAGAGCAGAGGAGCAGATCCTTCAGCCCGCGCGCGAGCTGGGTTGCAGCCTTTGGACAGCGACGCGGCTCTTGGCCTCAGGATGGCACGTCGCTGGGGAAAGGGTATTTACAGCAGTTTCCTGAATTGCTGTGTTGAACTTTTACCGCAGGGCAAAACGCGTGCACTGATGCAAACCTTTCTGTGTCGCACCCACGGCACTCATTTTCAATGACGCGTAAACCCAGGGCTCACGCGCCTGGGTTAGGCTGTTTCGCCCTTCGGGCCGTGGGATCTTGATCCATAATTCAGGTGGGAACTCCTGAATCGGCATCCCGGAGGAAACACTCTGTCATCTTTCGACTCGCCCTTAGTCCGCTTCCCCCTCGCAAGCTCGGGGTCTAGCTCCCGCGGGCTCGCTCAAGATGACAGAGTGTTGAGGGGGTCGGTAAAGCCGCAGACCTAAAAGGTCTGCTCCACCCTCTGGATGGATACAGCGATTCAGAAATCTGTTTCTGCAATGCTGGTCGTTATCGGCGGCAATTGTATTTCGGGAACACTGGTCAGAGCCTTTTCTCGCCCTAAAGAGCGGCGGAGCAGATCCTTCGCCTTCGCGTCAGGGCTGGCACAGAACGGGCGCTCCGGCTCAGGATGGCACCCTTTAATCTGGATGGCATCCTTATAAGAGGGTAGGTGGGTTTAAAAAGGAAAAAGCGTGTGTCCGAATCGCCCAGGGCGCCTTGGCGGGCACAGCGCTGCCCTAAGGCGTAACTCCTAGATGAATAAGGTATTTCACTGCTGGCGAGAGAAATAGTAACTATTTAGTTCACAAGGGCTTCCAAGCGCTGTAAAATACCTTAGAGATTAGGGTATTTTCCGGTTACCTGAAGAGTAAAATGACCGGGGAACGGCCGCCCTCGTCAATCAAAAGTTCAGGAAGTGCCAGTGACCGCTGTACCGCCGTTCAAGGAATCGTCTCGAGAGTTGATCGCCGAAGTTGCGCGAGCGCTAGAACCTTATTTCCCAGACATTACAAATAAGTGGCGTGACCAGCTCACAAGAGAGTTTGGCTTTGATGGCCGCACGCTGGCCGCAGTGGAACGCCTGACCTTAGCTGCGGGCTGCTCTTATTTCTG
This sequence comes from Terriglobia bacterium, assembly GCA_963732195.1. GTDB lineage: Bacteria > Acidobacteriota > Terriglobia > Terriglobales > Acidobacteriaceae > Angelobacter. The sequence continues at coordinate 374,175 of CAVSYO010000003.1, forward strand.
CCACAACGATTACCCCGGCTTCCACGAAAATTTGCAGTACTTTGGCACGCGGCTTTCAAAGCTGCAGGTGGATACACGCGCGGTGGCGCGGGCGCTGGAACTTTACCAATCCTGCTGTGAACCTTATATTGCCGGTCTCTTCCCTGAGCGCGAAGCAGAAGCTAAAGCAGCTTTGGAAATGCTCTCCTCAGTTTCATTTGTGATTGTTTCAGGCGCGTACTTCGATTCCAAAACTCTGGAATCCTCTGCTCTGCTCCGCCTGCTGGATGCCGAGCTTGCCTCCGCCGATCTTGAGCGCCCTGCTGAACAAAGTTCTCGACATCACCACGCAGACATTCCAGGCTTCACTGGGCATCATTCTTTTGTGCGATCCCGAAGTTGGCGCGTTGCGGATTTCCGCTTCCGTGGGCATGGATGCCGAAGTGCCGGAAGATTTCAAGATCGAACTGGGCAACGGCTTTTCCGGAAAGATTGCGACAAGCGGCGAGCCCAATATGATCCTGGATACCAGCGTGGATACAGGCGCGTTGCGGCCGATGATCCGCATTAAAGCCAAGTCTTTGTGGGGCGTGCCGCTGAAGGCCGATGGCGAAACCATTGGCGTGATGGTGATTGGTTTTCCCAAGCCTTATGAATGGCTGCCGACAGAACGCGAGTTGATGCGCGCCATTGGCGATCGTACCGCGCTGGCCATTGAACGCGCGCGCATGACCGACGCATTGCGTGAGCGCGAACAACGAATCGCGGAACTCTCAGGACACTTGCTGCGCGTGCAGGAAGAAGAACGTAAACGCATTAGTCGCGAACTGCATGATGAAACCGGCCAGGCGCTGATGGTGATCCGGCTTTACCTGGGAATGATGGAACCGGAGCTGCCGCCAAGGGCGTACGCGGCAAGATTCGCGAGACCGTTGAAGTAGTGGATCGGACGATTGAGGGCATTCGCCGAATTATCGGCAAGCTTTCTCCGCTGGTGCTGCAAGAGCTGGGATTGGTGGCCGCGATCCGCAAAGAAGCCAAGGATTTTGCCCGCAATACGGGCGTGAAAGCGCGCGTAGTGATTACTGAAGATGTAGGCCGGCTGGCATCAGGCACCGAGCAGGCAATTTATCGAGTGGTGCAGGAAGCGTTGCACAACGTGGCCAAACACGCGCAGGCAAAGAACGTCACTGTGCAAGTAGAGCGCGCGGACCAGTTGGTGCAAGTAATAGTGGAAGACGATGGAGTTGGAATTCAGTCGCGCAGCAGCAACTCTCGCGACCACTCTTTTGGGCTGGCAGGAATCAAAGAAAGAATAGCAATGTTGGGCGGGACCTCACGCGTGATCTCGACCAAAGGGAAAGGCACGCGAATCGAGATAAGTGTGCCCGCGGGCGAAGAAGCAAGTTGTTGGACCGTCCGCTGGCGCATGCAGCACATGCAGTGCAGAGGCCGAATTAAAGAAAAGGACACTCCCCCATGCCGAAAATTAAATGTTTACTCGTAGATGATCACACGCTGTTTCGCCAGGGCGTACGCCGGCTGCTGGAAAGCGAAAGCGATTTTGAAGTCGTGGGCGAAGCCGCCGATGGCGGAGAAGCCGTGGAAAAAGCCCGCGAGTTGCGGCCGGACATCGTGCTGATGGATATCGGCATGCCGGGACTGTCGTCGTTTGAGTCAGCGCGGCAGATCAAGAAAAACCGCATGGAGACGAAGATTCTCTTCCTGACCATGTATGAAGACGAAGACTACCTGGTCCAGTGCCTGGAAGTCGGCGCGTCAGGATATGTGCTGAAGGATACGCCGGCGCCGCAGCTGCTCACCGCAGTCAAGGATGTCTACAAAGGCGGAAAGTATCTGAGCTCGCAGGTGCTGGGCAAGCTGGTGGAAGACTTCCGGTCGCGCGTTCGCGATACCAGAATGCGGCCACGGATATCGACGTTGACACCGCGCGAAAGGGAAATCCTGAAGCTGCTGGCGGAAGGAAATTCCGTGAAGGAAATTGCGGTGATCCTGGGACTGAGTGTGAAAACCGTGGAAGCCCACAAGTTCAACCTGATGCGCAAGCTCGATATTCACAACAAAGCGCAGTTAGTGACGTATGCGATTCAGAAAAAGATCATCAAGATTCCCGTGAACCAATAGTTGTTGTTGTACCCTCCCCGCAAAGAAGACGGCGCTCGCAAGAGCGCCGTTTTCGCATTTATACACTCACCATCTCACGCTGACGTAAATCCCAGCCGGTCAAATTCTTTGCGGATCGTCTGATAGCACTCGCATGCCGCTTTTTCCAGGCCTTTGCGGTCCTTCACAAGCACTTTTCCGCGCGAATAGGCAATCAAGCCCGATTTATTCAGAATTCCTGCCGCCAGCGTCACAGTTGACCGCGGTGTTCCCAGCATGTGGCCCAGAAATTCATGCGTGATGGCGAAGGTATCGGCTTCCATGCGGTCATGGCACATCAACAGCCAGCGCGCCAGCCTTTCCGCAATGTCATGCAGGCGATTGCACGCAGCCGTCTGTCCTGTCAGCACCAGATGCGCCTGGAAATAGCGTTGAATCTTTTTGTGCAGCGTCCCCGCTCTTTCAAACTCCTCGATCAGATGATTTGCCTTGATCTTGTAGCCTGCTCCGGGAATCTGCATAAATGTGCGCGTAGGCATGGTTTTGGTGCCCAGCAACACGGGGAATCCTACCAGTCCATCATTGCCCGTGATGCCTGTTTCCACCATGGTGCCGTTCGCCATGGCCACCACAACTGAAGCCAGCCCGGTTTCCAGGAAGTAGGCATGTGTGATCTCTTGTCCGGGATCGAGCAACGTCTTTCCCGCAGGCAGGTCCACCGGTGATAGGTGTTGCGACAGCCGGGAGATTTCAGCCTTGGACAATGATGCCAGGATTCTGTTCTTATACCCGTTTCGTGTTTCGACAGCAGGCATTGCGCTCCTTCGCACTGATCGCAAAGTCCCGTAGGGACCTTTACCTCAACGCGCAAGAGTTTTTCCTGCATGCGTATGAAGTTGTGCTTCGATCATATGCGTCGGAAAGTGTGGCTGTATGTTCTGCATCGAACTGAAGAACAAATGAGTAAACAAGGCAATAGTGCGGTTTAGTTTCGACACAAAACTGGCAATCGCAGGATTCCAGCAGGGGCTGTAAGCACACAACGTGCGCTATTTTTGCTTTTCTTCAGGCGGCACTTCTTTCACGCCAGGCAGGATGGTAAATGTGGAACTGAATTTCTTGTAGTTGGAAAACGTATCTTCCTGCTCTATCGCTTCATTCTTGAGCAGCGCGATCCGCGCTCCGCCGTTGATATAAAGGCGCCGCAGCAGCCAGACCTCATCGTTCAAATGCATCTGCTGGAAGTTAAAGCGCGAGCCCGGATGGATGCGGAACAGGAACAAGCCGAACGAAATCGTGTCTGTGGCTTCAGCCTCAACGCGGATCCAGTTGTACTCTTTCTTGTCGATCCACATCTTGCCTTTGACCTTCTTCAGGATGTCAGCGTGAGGTTGCGTTGGCTTAAAGTCTTTGCGCGGCGTGGCTTCAATCACCCACGTATTCACGCCTTCCAGCTCTTCTTCGCCCACAATGCGGAAGTCATAAGCGTTGGCCACATCCAAACGGTAAGCGCGGCTTTCCTGGCGTTCTTTTTTCTCCTTGTCGCTGCGTTTCTGCCGCTCTTCCGGACTCTGATTGCGCAGCTTGGCCAGAAATTTTTCCAGCTTCTCGTCTTCTTTTTTCTTTTCCTTATCGTTGAGCGGCTTGTCATCCTCCATGATGAGCCGGGAATATTCTTCGCCATAATAGAAACCAACGTCGAAGGTCTTCACCTCGGTCGATTTCACGTTTCCATGCTTATCCAGATGTTTGATGACCTCTCGCTGCTGGCATGTGTAGTTTCTCGCCAGGTCCAGCGTGCGCCGGTCAATCTCCATCGATCTCCGCACAATCTCTTTTGGATCATTGGTCGGCGTAAACTGCGCAACAGCTGTTTCTGCCGGACTGGGCTGATGTGTATTTGCGGCTGGCGTTGGCGAGGCTGGTTCTTGGCGACGCTGTCTATTTCTGGAGTTGGTGAACTCTGGGCCTGAGGAGAGGACGCAGTTGAGGCCGGAACTTGTTGTTGAGCGTATGCGCTCATGACAGAAAGCACAAGCATGGCTACGCAAGCCAATCTCTATCAACCATTTTTTCAGTCATGGAAGCCGGTTAGTTTTTCTCCACCAGTTTAGGCTGAGTTGCGTTCTTCCAACAACCCGCGGCAACCGGCAGACAGTTCCATCGTCATCCTGGTCTGGCACGGTTCTCTGCGACCTTTGCGTCCTCTGCGGTGAGTTCCCGCCTCAAGTATCATCATCTGAGTGCTTGATCTTCAGACAGAAGTCAAATTCGTTAAAGGCGTAGGCCCGCGCATTGCCGAATGGCTGGCGCAGAAGAACATCGCCACTGTTGAAGACCTGCTCTATTACCTTCCCTTCCGCTATGAAGATCGCCTGAATCCGCGCGGCATTGGCGAACTGCGCGCCGGAGAGATGGCCACCGTCATTGCCGAGGTTCGCAACTCCGCCGTGTTTCGCACCCGCAACGGCATGCCCATTTTTGAGCTGGTCGCCGGCCAGGGACGCTCCACGCTGAAATGCATCTGGTTTCACGGTGAATACCTGCGTGACCGCTTTAAGCCCGGCCAACTCGTCGCGCTCTATGGCAAGGTGGAAGAAGGATGGAAAGGCCGCGGCCTTCAGATCACCCAGCCGCAGTTCGAACTTCTGGACGGCGGCGGTGAAGGCGAGCTTGACCTTGAGACAGCTAAGGACATTGAATCGCTCGAAGTCGGCCGCATCGTGCCGATCTATGAGTCGGCGGCGAATAGCAAGCTCACGTCGCGCTGGTTCCGTCGCATCATTCATGGCGCTCTGGAAAGTCTGGCCACGGACATTCCTGATGGCATTCCACCCGCGATTTCCCGTCGCTTGAAGCTTGCTCGACCGCCGGCCCGCTTTTGCGCAAGTCCATTTCCCGCCTGAAGGGGAATCTTTCACCGACCTGCAAAATCATGCCACGCCAGCGCACAAGCGGCTGATCTTTGAAGAGCTCTTCTTTCTTGAAGTGGGACTGGAACTCAAGCGGCGCAAGATGCGCGAGCGTCCCGGCATCTCCTTCGCGCTCATGGAGGCAGTTCGCGAGGCGCTGAAGAAAACTCTGCCGTTCAAGCCTACCGGTGCGCAAAAGCGCGTGCTGGGAGAAATTGCCAAGGACATGCAGCACCCTTCGCCCATGCGCCGACTGCTTCAGGGCGACGTGGGATCGGGCAAGACCATCGTCGCGTTGCAGGCGGCGACCATCGCCATTGAAAACGGATATCAAGTGGCACTGATGGCGCCTACGGAAATCCTGGCCACACAGCATTATTTCTCCGCGCGGCGCATTCTGGAAGACGTGGCCGGTTATCGCATCCTGCTGCTCACGGGTTCTCTGGACGAAGACATGAAACGCAGCGCCCGCCGCCACATTGCGCGCGGTGACGTGCATCTGGTCATCGGGACGCATGCGCTGATCCAGGAAAAAGTTGAGTTTCACAAACTGGGTCTGGTCATCGTCGATGAGCAGCATCGCTTCGGCGTAATGCAGCGTTTCAAGCTCATGAAGAAAGGTGACGCCGAACCCGACACGCTGGTCATGACCGCCACGCCCATCCCGCGCACGCTGGCGCTTACGCTCTATGGCGATCTTGATACCAGCGTGATTGATGAGATGCCGCCCGGGCGCACGCCCATCACCACACGCAAAATTTCCGACCAGCGCGCCGACGAGGTCTGGGACTTTGTGCGCAAGCAGGCCAAGCTCGGGCGACAGGCGTATGTCGTCTATCCCGTGATTGAAGGCGCTCCGGCGGAGCAGCAGGAAATGGAATTTGCTGCCGAGCCGGCAGGCGCGCGCTCAAAGACCGGACTCAAGGCCGCGCTGCACATGTATGACGAGCTGCGGAAGAAAGTTTTCCCTGATCTGCGCGTCGGCCTGCTGCATGGCCGGCTGAGCCCGGAAGAAAAAGAAGCCACCATGCACCGCTTCAAGGCCGGTGAGATTGACGTTCTGGTTTCCACCACGGTCATTGAAGTCGGCGTGGATGTGCCCAACGCCACCGTGATGGTGGTGGAGCACGCGGAGCGCTTCGGCCTCTCGCAGCTCCACCAACTGCGTGGACGCATTGGGCGCGGCGCAGCCAAATCCTATTGCGTGCTCATGACCGGCGGAAAGGTCTCACCAGAAGCTGAGCGTCGCCTCAATGAAATGGTCCGCACGCAGGATGGATTTGAGATCGCCGAGCTTGACCTTGAACTGCGCGGCCCCGGCGAATTCTTCGGCACCAAGCAGGCGGGCATGCCCGGCCTGCGCATCGCCAACATCCTGCGCGACCGCAACCTGCTGGAACTGGCCAAGGTTGAAGCCGCCAAGCTGGTGTCAGAATCCGATCCGGAAATTACTCTCGCCGATCGCCAGCGGGTCATGCAGCATCTCCGCCAGCACTGGCAGAGAAGGTATGGTTTGGTGGAGGTGGGGTGATCTTGTGTTTTTATCCCGAGCGCAGCGAGGGAACCCTGCTCTCTGCTATGAGGCATTTAGTGGCAGAGGATGTGCTTCGTTGGATTTACATCTTTTACATTCGCAATTGATTTGCGAAAATGTGCATAGCGTTAACTCGAAGATTATCGTGGCCATAGGGCTCCCTCGCTTCACTCGGGATAAGAAAAGGCCATAGGGTTCTCTCGCTTCGCTCGGGACAAGAAAAAAATGACGACAGTCCCCAAATCCGATCTCTACCGCCTGCTCCCTTCAGTGGACGAGTTGCTGAAAAACTCCGATCTGGCTGAGCTGCTGGCCCGTGAAGGCCAGCCTGCCGTGACCGAATCGGTCCGCGCCGTGCTGGCAAGCCTGCGCGACGAGATCGGTTCGGGTACGCTGGCCACGCCTCAGGCGGTGCAACTTGCAGTTGAGCATATGTCGCAAGCCATTGAACAGCACCTGAGCCGCGCGATGGAATTTTCCCTGAAGCCGGTCATCAACGCCACTGGGGTAATCCTGCACACGAATCTCGGGCGCGCGCCGCTGGCGGAATCCGCCATCAAGCGCATTGCTGAAGTTGTGGGCGGCTACTCCAATCTTGAATTTGACATTGCCGCCGGAGAGCGCGGCAAGCGCGACGTCCACGTCGAACGTCTGTTTTCGCGGCTGCTCAATCAGGACGGCGTCAGCGGCATTCGGACGGTTGTGGTCAATAACTGCGCGGCGGCGGTAATGCTGGCTCTGAACACGCTGGCTGAAGGCGGTGAGGTCATTGTCTCGCGCGGAGAGCTGGTGGAAATCGGCGGCTCGTTCCGCGTGCCGGACGTGATGGCCAAGTCCGGCGCGGTGCTGCGCGAAGTCGGTACAACCAATCGCACGCGCCTGGCTGACTACGAAAATGCCATTACCGATAAAACGCGCCTGTTGCTGCGCGTGCATCGCTCCAATTTTGCCATCATCGGATTTACCGAGCAGCCGTCACTGGAAGAACTGGCCGCGCTGGGACGCAAACACAACATCCCCGTGATGGAAGATCTGGGCGGCGGCGCCATGATCCCGTTGCGTGCGCTGGGCGTGAATGAGAGCGGAGTCATGGACAGCCTTCGCGCCGGCGCCGACCTGATCACCTACAGCGGCGACAAGATGCTGGGCGGTCCACAGGCGGGCCTGCTTAGCGGACGTGAAGCGCTGATCAAGCGCGTGCGCTCCAACCCGCTTTTCCGCGCCCTGCGCGTGGACAAGCTTACCTACGCGGCGCTGGAAGGCACGCTTGATGGAATACATCCGCCAGAACCACGATGCTATTCCATTTGCCCGCATGATGCGGCTCTCCGCTGCGGAGATCTGCGTGCGCGCGGAGGCCATGCAAAAGCAGCTCAGCAGCGCGGCCCACTTAAAGACCACGATCATCTCCGGTGAATCGCTCGTAGGCGGTGGTTCCGCGCCTACTTCTTCCCTGCCGACTTTTCTGCTCGCTGTCACCGCTGAGTCTCTAAGCGCCGACGAACTCGCCGCACGCCTCCGCCACAACACTCCGCCGATTGTTACTCGCGTGGAAGAAGGCCGCGTGCTTCTGGACTTGCGTACTGTTCTGAGTCCCGCTGAAGAAGCGCAGATTGTGCGCGCGCTGCTGGGCGTAGCCGCTTAAGCATTGCGCATGAGTGCGCAAATAAGTGAAAGTTCTTCTTTTCCCAAGGGCCTTCAATTTCCCGGGAGTGTCCTCGGGCCAGTCAAGTGTCAGCGAGAAAGCGTTCCTTATGGATGTGGGCTTCAGCCTCTGAAAAGCATCAATGTCGTTCTGACAAGGTTGTACGGGTAGAAGAACGCGGTCCGCTGAAATCCCACGCTGGCTTTGCACAAAAAGCAAATCTCACCACGAGACTGACACGGATTTACAAACCTAAAAATGGTCCTAATTGAACTTTTTTGATCCGTGTAAATCAGTATCAGTGTTATCCGTGGTAAGGGTTGGAAGCTCTCCTCGCTTAACAAAATAAATCCGCCGCTTAACTTTGTGCGTTTCTTCAAAACGCTTCGCTATTTTGTTGCGTCCGCTTTCGCCGCGCAATTATAAGACTAGAGACGGGCCACGCCAGTGCTTGCACACCGGCGCGCCCTGACCACAAATCACCTTCCATCGAAAGGCGACCCATGGCTGACACCGATTCTATCAGCGCACCTAATTCCAGCGGTGTACCCAAACCGCACGTCTACGATCTTCTCAACCGTCTTAACGCATCATTCGCCCGCGTTCATCGCAACATGGAAGCATTGGAGCAGGTCGGCATTTTCGATCCGCTCATGATGCAGGTCCTTAACCGCCAGTCTGAGCAGCTTCGGGCAGGCGCGAATTACCATCTGCTTGGGGCCATGCGCCGCATTGAAGAACGCGACCGCGAGCGATTCTCACAGCCACCCAATGAAGAAATCCCAAACCCCTAAACAAACGACCCGCCGCAAGGCGGGTTTACTCGTCCTCCCGCGAACGCTATATTTTCCCCATGCCTTCTTACCTCGACTGGGTGCGCGCCTTCTGCCTTTCACTTCCCAACGCAACGGAAGACGTTCAGTGGGAGCACGACCTGCTCTTCCGCATTGCCGGAAAAATGTTTTGCGTCGCGAATCTTGAACCCGGCCTGAGTCCGACGAAGATTGCCTTCAAGTGCACGCCGGAAAAGTTTGCGGAACTGGTGGAAATCGATGGCATCATTCCCGCGCCCTATATGGCGCGCAATCACTGGGTGGCAATGCTCGACATGAATGCGCTACGCCAGCCGGAGATCAAAGAATTAATACAAGAGTCTTATCAGATGATTCTGGAAAAGCTGCCGAAGAAGACGCAGAGTGAACTAGGCAGCAAAGCCATCCGCGAGAAACAGCCAAGGCCAAACCGTCGCGGTCCAAACGTCCTGTAAAAATAGCCAAGGCTAAACCGTTGCGGGCTGTGAAACGCCGGAAGTAATCTGCTCCACCGCCAGCCGCGCGGACTTGATGCAGTCCGGCACGCCGATTCCGTGAAACGAATTGCCAATGATATGGAAGCCCGGCATCGCCGCGATGATCTTTTCCATCTCCGCCACCCGATCCAGATGTCCGGTTTCATACTGCGCCATGGCGCGGTCCCAGCGAAAGTGCGCGCAAATCTTGGCTCGGCGGTCAGCCCTAAAATCTCTTTCAGTTCCTGGCGGGCAAACTGCTGCAAGGCTTCGTCGCTGTGTGTGAGCAGGTCAGGCATGCGCGAACTGGAAAAGAAGCAGCGCAGCAGCTTCTTGTCGTCGGGAGCGCGATGGGAAAACTTTTTGTGGACGAAGGTGCAGGCCATTATCTTGCGGCCTTCTGATCGCGGCACCAGAAAGCCGTGTCCCGCAGGAAGTTCTGCCTGATCATAAGCCAGCGCAACCGCCGCCGTGGATGTGTACTCAATCCTCGCCAAGTCCTTCAATCAGCGCCGGATGAAACTGCCGCAACAATCCTGCCGCCGCAGGCGCGGGAACGGCCAGCAGCACCGCCTGAAATCTTTCACTGATGCCGCGCGCTCTCAATCTGCCAGTCATCATTCACCGGACGCAATTGCAGGTTTTGCTGCCGCATGCGAATCGACGCTTGCGGCAACGCGGCGGTGAGCGCCTCCACCATCTGCTGCATGCCGTTTTTCAACGACGTAAACAGCGGCTGCGGTTTAGCCCCGGGCCGTGCAAGCGCTTTGGCTCTTAACGTCGCTCGCACCAGGCTGCCGTGCTGGCGTTCCATCTCGGCAAAGCGCGGAAGCACCGCGCGAATGCTGAGCCGTTCAGCATTGCCGCCGTAAACACCGGCCAGCAGCGGCTCGGCCACGCGATCGACCATCTCCTGGCCAAAATGGCGGCGCACAAAGTCGCCCACGGATTCATCGCCCGCGTCTTTGCGCGCCGCAGAAAACAGTTCCGCCGCCATGCGCAATTTTGTAGAGAAAGAAAACAGCGGCGTGGTCGCCATGGGCCATATGCGCGTGGGCACCATAAATTCCAGTCCGTGCGGAATCGGAACCAGCTTGCCTTTGACCAGGATGTAAGTCTTGCGGCTGGCGTCATTCGACGAAATCAGTTGATCGCCGATGCCGAGTTCCTGGCAAAGCCGCGATGCGTCAGGCTTGGCGCTGAGAAAAGAATCAGGGCCGGCTTCAATCACAAAGCCGTCGCGGCGCTCTGTCTGTATCACGCCGCCAAGGCGGTCTGATTTTTCAAACAATGCCCATTGCAGGTCCGCGCCCGCGCGCCGTGCTTTTTCCAGATAAAAAGCCGCGCTCAGCCCGGCAATGCCGCCGCCGATGATGGCTATGCGCTTCATGCCAGCGAGACAATCCCTGAGGCCAGCGCCAGCCGCGTTGACGCCAGCTTGGCCAGCGCCGCGATGAACGTAGGCGAGGTATTCAGCGACTCAGGCCGCCACAGCTTGAGTTCCTGCTCACGCGCAAACTGGCGGAAGTCGATATCGATATCGTAGAGCACTTCAACGTGATCGCAGACAAACCCAATCGGCGCAATCACCACGCCTTTGTGGCCTTGTCTTTTTTGTTCGAGCATGACGGTTTCCACGGTCGGGCCCAGCCACGGCCCGCCGCTCATGCCCTGGCTCTGAAAAGCAAAGTGCTGCAGCTCCGGCGTGAGACCTGTGATTCTTTGCCCCACCAGTTGCGCTGTCTCTTTAGCCTGCTTTTCGTAGGGATCGCCGGCGTGAATGGTGCGCATGGGCACGCTGTGCGCGGTAAAGATTACGGGCAGCGCGCTTCCCATTTCCGCGCTCGCCTGCCGCCAGACCGGCTCCAGCCGCTCCGCAAAAGCCTGGATCAGCAGCGGATGATCGTGCCATGATTCCACAAATTGCACGGCCATTCCCGGCTTGCATTCATCGGCCAGCACCTTGCTGTAAAGCCCAACGCTGGTGGAAGAATTCTGTGGCGCAAGGCAGATTGCCACCACTTTCTCAATGCCGCTGGAAGTGATCTGCCGTACCGCATCGCCGATAAACGGTTTCCAGTTGCGCATGCCGACAAACACGGGAAGGCCAAGCTTAGCTTGCAGCGCCTCGGCCTGCTGCATGGTAATTTCCGTTAAAGGCGACTTGCCGATCAGCGAATAGCGATGCGTAATCTCTTTGATTACCGCGTCTGGTACCGGACGGCCACCGGTAATGTGTTTCATGAATTCCGGGATATCGGCAGGCGAATCAGGGCTGCCGTGGGCAAGAAGCAGGATGGCTGATTTTGGACTGCTCATTGCATACAGCTCATGGGGCCGCTCCAGCGGAATAGGCTTGCGCTCAATTCTCTAACAAAATCCACCAGCGCGCGAACATTTTCCACCGGCGTTTCCGGCAAAATTCCATGCCCTAAATTAAAGATGTGGCCAGGACGCCCGCCGGCCTGCCGCAGTATGGCGTCCGTCCGCGCACGCAGTTCTTTCTGCCCGGCAAACAGCAGCACAGGATCAAGATTGCCCTGCACCGCGCCCTTGAAATTCAGGCTGCTCCATGCCTGATCGAGCGGAAAGCGCCAGTCAACGCCCATCACATCAGCGCCGGTTTCTTTCATCGACGGAAGAAGCGTTGCCGTGTCAGTCCCAAAATAAATGATAGGCACGCCGGTCTTCTTGAGCCGCTGCACCAGGTCAGTCGAGAACGGCAGCACATACTGGCGATAATCTTCCACGCTCAGGCAGCCCACCCAGCTATCAAAAATCTGCAGCGCGTCAGCGCCGGCGGTGACCTGCTCCGCGGCGTAGGCGGAAAGCACGTCAACCAGCTTGCGCATGAGCATCCGCCACGCGGCGCTTTCCATATACATCATTTTTTTTGTATGGATGTAATTGCGCGATCCGCCGCCTTCAATCATGTAGCTGGCCAGGGTAAAAGGCGCGCCACAAAATCCGATGACCGGCAGCTTGTCACGAAAATGCTTCACCACGCGGCTGACTGATTCGGCCACGTAGCCGAGTTCTGAGGCGCGGTTAGTTACCAGCGCGTCTATATCTTTCGGCAGCGCGCAGGGGCCGCTCGATCACCGGGCCTTCACCGGCTTCAAAACGAAACGGCATCCCCATCACTTCCAGGGGCAGAAGCAGGTCGGCAAAGATGATGGCCGCGTCCACATCCAGTTTTTCCGCAGCGGTGATGGTTACTTCAGCCGCGATTTCCGGGGTCTTGCAAATCTCCAGAATGGAATGCTTTTTACGTACCGCGCGATACTCGGCCATGTAGCGGCCGGCCTGGCGCATCAACCAGATCGGGGTCACGTCAACGGGTTCACAGCGGCAGGCGCGGACAAATCTTGAGTTGGGAGCGGACATTGTCCTTTCAAATCTAACACGGCTTGCCTGAACCGCTGAAAGCCTAAAGAAGCCAGAAGGCACCAGGGACTGCCCACACTAAAAGTATCTCTCATTCGGCAATCCCCGGTTCCAGCTATTTGAAAGAACGTCCCCGTTTGCTATGGCACGCTGATGCTCCTGCTGCTGGAAAAATTCCTGCCGGTGCTGTCCCAGGCTTTCACAACCATGAAATGTGATCCTGAAGCCATGGGCACATCTGTTTCAATCAGGGAGCTGTTCGGCGAATGGAACATCTCTTTAAAGTCCAGGTAAATTTGCATGGTCGTAATAGGTGCAGTTGATTTGGCCGCGGCCACAACGTGCACCGGAGCGTCGACTGCGGCATTTTGGCCGGGCGAGCAGATGTTTACGGCGAAATTCGTGCTTTCCGAACAAGGTGGCACAGTCGCCGGAATCGCCCTGGGGGTGGACAGGAAAAAGTCATTGTGGAAGGGCTGGCCTTTGGTCCAGGACTTAACTTCCAGCCGATGCTCGCCGGGTGTAAGCGCAAGGTTCTTATCAATGCTGCCGCCCGCGACTTGAAATACCAGCTTGTTATCCAGATAGATCTGGCTCACGCTGGGCGCAGTAGACGACGTGAAGTGAGACACGATGTGCGCGGGCGACAGTCCTACAGCGCCGTCAGACGGGTGACAGACTGTGACCGTGTGATTCACCGTACTGACCTTGCAGGCGCTGGGTGGAGTGGTATTGAGTACTACAAATACCGGCCCGCCAAATTTGCTCACCATGGCCAGGTCAGGCTTGCCGTCATGATTGAAATCGGCCACTACGACAGAGGGATTTTCCACAATCGGCTCTTTCAAGGTCACTGTGATCAGTTGAGAAGGACCGCCCGCAAATTCTGGCGGACTCGCGAATGTTCCATCCGCATTCTGTTTCTGGATAATCAGGGTCATTTGCTCATTATCGGGATTGAATGAGGGGTCGTTTGTGTCATTGCCCACAAGTACAAAGTCTTTGTGGCCGTCGCCATCCACATCGAACGCCGTGCCTCCCACAAGAAAACCTGGGTTCTCCACACTAACCGGAAAGCCGGCGCCGCCGCTAAAGCCGCCATTGCCATTGTTGATCAACACGCTGACGCCTGTGCACGGCTCATGGCAACCGTCAAAGGGGAAGATCGCGTCGGAAAGCCCGTCTTGGTTGATATCCACTACAACCAGGTCGTTTGGCGGAACGATCGCCCCGCCAATTACATGGTCAGTAAATGTGCCGTCGCCATTGCTGACCAGCACTCCAAAAGCGCCTTGCTGCACAATCACAAAGGTGTCGCAACATTGAACGTAATAGAGATCATCTTTGCCGTCGCGATTGAAGTCCGCTGTAGCTATTTTTGAGAGGAGAAAAGTATTTGAGTCGGGTGGCGGCTGCGGGCCAATACCAATGCCGCTGGTGATCTTTTGCGCCAGCACTCCACCCTTTCCGTTGCCCAGGCTTACGTACACCGCATTGACCGGAGAGTTGGTGCCGGTGGCGATGTCAGGATTGCCGTCGCGATTGAAATCGCCCACGGCGATCGTGCCCGCGTTTGGCGCTCCGGGGATGTCATGATGGGGCTGGAAGGTCCCATCGCCGTTCCCCAGCAGGATACCGTACCTTGTGCGCAGTGTCTGCGCCGGTGTTGGACGACCACCAGGTCCATCTTTCCGTCCTTGTTCCAGTCCACCGCGGCTATGGCCAGCGGCGCAGGACCGGTAGCGAAATCCAAGTGCGGGCGGAAAGTGCCATCGCCGTTGTTGATCAGAATGGAGACGGTGTTGGTGTCGCCGTTTACCGTGGCGATGTCAGGAATATGGTCGCCATTAAAGTCAGCCACAATAATCTGGCCGGCCAATCCACCGGTTGGGTAACTTTGTGTGTTAAAACTCTGGCTAAAGGAAGTGAGTGATACGAAGAAACAAAACGTGGTAGCAAAGAGGCGCTTCATGGGGCTCTCCGTTCTAGGGGAAGCAGCTCACGTGATGCGATGCGCTATTCTGAAAGCAGGGTTGCTGCTGAAAATTCCAACAAAATTACTTACCACTGATTAGTGCGCTTTTACGCAGCTGGTGATTGGTTTTGTTATGCCCTGCATTTTCGCAATATTAGAGTTGCCTTACCCACAGCGCAGGTTGTGGGATTTCAGAAACGTTTCTCCGTGGTAGGTTTAATCTGCATGAAAAAGAAAATCCTGCTGGCATGGAGCAGCGGCAAAGACAGCGCTTGGGCGTTGCAAGTTCTGCGTGAGCAAAACCAGTATGAGATCGCCGGCCTCATGACCACGTTCAACGCCGCGTTTGATCGTGTGGCCATGCACAGCACGCGGCGGGCTCTGGTGGAAATGCAGGCAGAAGCGGCAGGACTGCCGTTGATCGCAGCGCCCATTCCGTGGCCTTGCTCCAATGCCGACTATGAAGCGGCCATGAAGCGCGTCTGCGATCAGGCGCTGGCGCAAGGCGTAAGCGCTATTGCTTTTGGCGATCTTTTTCTTACTGACGTAAGGGCCTACCGTGAGCGCCAGTTGAAAGATACTGGTCTGGAACCGCTATTCCCTATCTGGGGAATTCCCACGGACACTTTAGCTCAGGAGATGATCGGCGCCGGGTTGCGTGCGAAACTTGTTTGCGTGGATCCCCAACAAATTTCATCGAGCTTTATTGGGCGCGACTTTGACCATGCGTTGCTCCGATGATCTTCCCGCTGGAGTCGATCCATGCGGTGAAAACGGCGAGTTCCATTCCTTTGTCTATGCGGGACCCATGTTCCGCCAGCAGATTCCGATCGTAACCGGCGAAAAAGTCGAACGTGACGGCTTCTGGTTCTGCGATGTTTTGCCTGCCGCTACCGCCGTTTCATAGAACCACGGCAGGAATCGCACAACAGCTGGAAAGGTTCCAGGAACTTATCTTCCAATAAGACAAGCTCTCGTGCCTCGATCCTCTCCACGAAATGCCTACTCCCAGCCGTCCGACCCAATTGGATCGCCGGCAGGAGGCGTGGCCGGGGCCGTCCCATGGACCTCTGCGGGGTTCTTCTCAAAGTGATCAATTTGATTTTTTGCGAAGAAGAATTCAGCTCGAGTTGGCACATCCTTCAGCAGGTTTTCCTGCGCGGCAAGCCATTTTTTCAAGCCATCAAGCTTTAGCAGCGCGACTCCCCGCACCTGGCTGGACGCATGTTCGTCTGCGGCGAGTGACATCAACTGACTGAGTACAACTGAGTTCACAGTCCGTTGAATGGCGCCATTGTATCCCGGCGCTGCAGGTGCTTTCCATGTTGTTGCCATAATCTCATCCAGCAATTCATCAAAGCCGGGATTGTTTGCATCGCGGGCATGGTACTCAATCATGCGCTCGGCACGCTCGGGCTGAAGCAACAGCGGGATGACGATATTCGCAGCCGCCTCCGCGGGCGCCAGGGAATCAAACGCCGGTGACGTTCTACGCGCAAAGTTTTCCCGTGAACTGGGATACTCCGGCGGCCTGGGCGGAATCATGTTTAAGAGCGATTGAGGAACGGCGAGCGCCTGCGGTGAAAGCGTTTTTAGAATTGCGCGAAGAGCCTGGCGCTGCTGGGCAGCAGACACGATTTCAGGATCTTTGCGATTTGGTTCGCGAAGATCAAAAGTGTAATTCACCCCGCCAATCGATTTGGCTACGGCCGTAACCTGGTAGCGATGATAAAGGTAGACCGGCACCAGGACATCTTCCAGCGTAGCCATTGGAGTGTGTTCGCGAATGGCATTTTCTGAAAGGTTTTTTAGCGCGGCTTGGCGCACGGCCATCACCTGCTGTAACCCGTCAATGTCATTACTGCCGGTGTCCCACAGATGCGCAATCGGGCTTGCTGAACCCAGCGGACGTGCGTCTTGATCAGTGAGGTAAAGCAAGCCGCTTGAAAGCGCGTCATCAAGGACTTTATCCAGCGCCTGGGTTTCGTTGCTACCGGCGGGGAAATCACGGTACCCGTAAGTGATGGCTATCTTGTCCCACGCGCCGATCCCAACCGCATAGGCGTTTGAAACATCCGGCAATCCATCGGAGCCCAGAGCAACAGTCGGCGGTGGATAATCCATTACAGATGCCCGATTGACGACGCTGGCGGCATAGTTGTGCATTAGGCCCAGCGTGTGTCCTGTCTCATGCGCCGCAAGCTGGCGAATGCGCGCCAGCGCCATGGCATTGGCCTTGGCAAGCGCCGTGGGATCTTTGCCGAACGGATTAAGAAGCCCTTGCGCAATGAGAAACACCTGCCGAATACGCAGCGCATCAAGACGCACATGGCCGTTGATGATTTCTCCCGTCCGCGGATCGGTGACTGCGTTGCCAATGGACCATCCTCGCGTGGAGCGTGGCACCCATTCGACCACGTTGTATCGAACGTCCATGGGATCGATGCCTTCAGGGAGCAGCTTGACCTGGAAGGCGTCCTTGTAACCGGCGGCGGTAAATGCCTGGTTCCACCAGCCAACGCCTTCAAGCACGGCGGAACGGATCGGCTCAGGAATCGCACGGTCCACGTAGTAGATGATCGGTTTTACCGGCTCGCTGACCGCAGCGGAAGGGTCCTTCTTTGCCAGCCGATGCCGCGCAATGTAGCGCTTTACTATGGGTTCGTCGACCGGAGTGGCAAAATCCATATAACGGATGCCGAAATAGCCGGAACGTGGATCATAGGCGCGGCTATGGAATCCTGCCGCGGGCGCCTGGATGAAGGAAATATGCTCGCGAACAGTGATGGCGTGCGGCTCAGGCGTGACCTGCTTGACGAAATTGCCGGGCTCTTCACCCACAAAAGTAAGTGTTGACTCGATATCCGTGTTCTCAGGAAAGTTCTTTGTGCGCGGCAGATAAATGGCGGAGCGTGTTGGCTCTACTTTGTATTTGCCCTGTTTGGCATTGGCGATTGTGGCGGCAACGCCGTGAACGTCACTCAAAAAGAATTTGGTGGCGTCAACCAGTACAGCATCGCCATCCTCGGCTGCAACCTCAAATCCCCAAAGCACGGATTGCGGAAAGGCCGCCCGCACGGCGCTTCTCTGGTCAGCGTCGTCCGTTACGGCGCGATACTCCTGATTTTCGGCCACCAGCAATACCTGCTTACCGCTGCGCTCAAAATGGACGACATAAGTATTGCCCGGCTCACCCCGGTCCAGACCGATATCATTCGCGCCAACGCCGCTGGGAAGCGATTCGTACAAAATGAATGGCGCGTCCAATTTGGCGTTTTCGATGCGCAGCCAGAGCGTTCCTTCGCGCGCGTCCCAGTAGTCCACAAAGAATCCGGGATAACTCTGCATCGTTGCGGTCTTCTCTGCGATGCTCGGAAGCGGCTTTGACTGGTCTTTATGCGCTGGGTTCTGCGCGAGCAAGAGGGAAGTACATATAAATAATGCGACCACAG
>CAVSYO010000004.1:0-148930 GCA_963732195.1 Terriglobia bacterium
CGCCGTGAACGGCGTATCACTGGACATCACCCAGGGTGAAACGCTGGGCCTGGTCGGCGAATCCGGCTGTGGCAAGACCACGCTGGGACGCATGCTTCTCCGCCTCATCGAGCCCACTTCCGGCGTCATCACCTTCAACGGCCAGGACGTGCTCGCGGCCGGCGGCAGCCAACTGCGCCGCCTCCGCCGCGACATGCAGATCATCTTTCAGGACCCTTTTGCCTCGCTCAACCCGCGGATGCGCGTGGAAGAAATCGTCACCGAGCCGCTGGTCATCCACGGAGCAACCGCCTCGAACGGCGGCCAATCACCTGCGTCCTCAGCCAGCACCAACCTGCATCAGGCCGCCATCGACATCCTGCGCGCCGTTGGCCTCGACGAATCCGCTCTCCGCCGCTATCCCCATGAATTTTCCGGAGGCCAGCGTCAGCGCATCGGCATTGCCCGCGCCCTGGTCTTGCGGCCCAAATTCGTTGTCTGTGACGAGCCTGTCTCCGCGCTCGACGTCAGCGTCGGCGCGCAGATCGTGAACCTGCTCAAAAAACTCCAGCGCGACTTCGGCCTTACCTATCTCTTCATCTCGCACTCCATGCCGGTGGTGCGCTATCTCTGTGACCGCATCGCCGTGATGCGCCGCGGCGAAATCGTCGAGATCGGCCCCGCCGAAGAAATTACCTCGCGCCCCCAGCATGAGTACACGCGCACGCTGCTGGAAGCCACTCCCGAACCAGAATTCAAGTTGAGCCGTTTTGGCGGCGTGAGCGAGGCATCGCCGAGCGGGAGCCGACAGGCGAAATCCTGAGCGAAGCGCGGAAGCGCGTAGTCGAAGGATCTAAGGCGTCAGGTCGAAGATTCCGGTACCCGATTTAAATTTGGCAATCTTTGGCAATTTCGGCGATTTTGGCAATTCCCCTATTGTCGCGTCCTTTGCCATGCAGCCCCAGGAGTTCTTACCAAAATGCGATTGCGAATTTGTTCTTGCGCATTTGTATCGGTAGACTCTCCAGCGGAGATCCGAGTGCGTAATTATCACTGCCGTTCGTTGATGGCCATAGCCGCGTTGCTTACTTGCCTGGCGACGACCTCGTCATCGGCCCAATCCACGAATGAGGGCCACACCCAACTCGTCATTCTCGGCACCGGCACGCCCATCATCAATCCTGATCGTTCCGGACCGTCGGTCGCCGTCGTCGTGAATGGCTCAGCCTATCTCGTCGACTTTGGCCCCGGCGTGGTGCGGCGCGCCGCTGCTGCCGCCCGCGATAAGCACATTACCGCGCTCACGCCAAAGAACCTCAAAGTCGTATTTGCCACGCACCTGCATTCTGACCACACTGCCGGCCTCTCTGATCTTTATCTCACTCCTGCCGTGGAAGGCCGTCCGGGAGCGCTGGAACTCTATGGCCCGCCCGGAATCGCGGATATGGCACGCCACATCCAGGCCGCTTATGTTAAGGACGTGGACATTCGCGTTCACGGCCTGGAGCACGGAAACGCCAACGCATATCACATCAACGCGCATGAGATTCATCCGGGCATCGTCTATAAAGACGCCAATGTCACCGTCCGCGCTTTTGCCGTAGCGCACGGCACCTGGGATTTTTCTTATGGATATCGATTTGACACGGCAGACCGCAGCATCGTGATTTCCGGTGATACCGCTCCCACACAGGCGATTGCAATCGCGTGTAATGGTTGCGATCTCCTGCTGCATGAGGTGTATTCAACTGCATGGTTTCAGCAGCGCACGCCTGCCTGGCAGAAATATCATTCAACCTTCCACACATCCACCGCCGCGCTCGCGGAAATTGCGAATGCAGCAAAGCCCAAACAACTCGTGCTTTACCACCAGCTATTTCGGCCGGCGGACAATGTAGATGCTGTGCTGATCGATGAACTACGCAAGGCGGGATACAACGGGCCGGTAGCCTCAGCTCACGACCTCGATATCTTTTGACGGAGAGCTGCTTACTACGGCATCTATTACGGGCTGTTGATGAGTTCAAGAATCGCGGCAATTCGATCTTTAGGTAAGCCCGAAGCGGCTTTCAGCCAGTCCTCCAAGGGATGCCCCTGAGGATGGCATCTTGGGGACGCTCCATGAATCAGCAGGACTTTGATGAGGGAGATATGGCCGAAGTGCGCGGCAAGCGAGAGTGCGGTTTCGCCGAAATCATTTGTCTTGTTGACGTGTGCTCCTCTCGCAACAAGGAGTTCAGCGATACTGGTCTTTCCTTGCATTGTGGCTAGCATCAGGAGCGTCCATGAGAACTGGTTTGCAAGATTAGGGTCCAGTCCTTCATCCAAGGCGCGCCGTAAGGAGATGAGATCACCCTTCTTGATAACTGTGTGTGCCTCGGCGAATGTCATCAGTCGCTTACTTCTTCCCCAAAAACCGTATCGCGTCCATTCAGTGTGCGATGGTCAGTCCCAGAGAACGTCAGGAAAGTTGGCGAGTTCACGTCGTTATCCACCACCGAGGGATTCTCGCGGTTAAGTATGTTGTCCACGCCAACGCGCGCAGCCCAGCGATATCCGTGAAATGTAAATTTCCGTTCCACAGTTGCGTTCAACGTAAAGAAATCGGGGAACCGGAATTGTCCCGGACCGGAAACGATCTGCCCGAGTTGGTCGATCGTCACAAAGCTGAACCCGGAGCGCCATATGCTTGACCACGCCATGTCAAATTTCTTCAGCTTCCATGGCATCGGATAGCTGCCCCACGTCTGCAATTGGTTGGGCGAATCCCACGGCAGCACTCCGCCCACCTGGTTGCCCGACCATCAGCGCGTCAATGGCAAAGTCTACCGTCTGGTTTGAAGTAGCGCGTGACCGCGTGTAGGAAACCAACGCCGGATAGCCGCGTTTCAGCTCTTTGCGTAGCGTGAATTGCGCCGCGTCATAGCTGTCTTTCTTGTCGCTTAGCAACAGAAAGTTATTTCCCGGCTGGCTGGCAAAGGCCCATCCATGCGCGCCATGCCGGCCCAGGTATTCCAGCCGCGCGTAGACCTTTTTCGGCAATCTCCGCTCCACAGCTACGCTCCAGTTGTTATAACGTGGCAACGTCAGCAGTCTGGGATCGACTGTATAAGAAGGCATAAACACTGTTGCCACCGGAGAAATAAATTCGTCTGTCCGCGTGCCCTGTGACCCATTGCTGGCTAGCGCCAGATTTGAGCGATCAAAATAAATTCCGATGCCCGCGCTGAATTTGGTTTCACTGGCAGCGCTGATCAGCACTGTGCCGGCAACGCGTGGTGAAAAGAAATCGCGGCCCAGGTAGCTATCGTGGTCCCAGCGCCCGCCGGTTTCAATGATGACGCGCTGCATCGGCGTCCACCGGTCCTGAATATAGGCGCTTGACTCCAGCGTGCTCAGGCTGAATGGCGGCGCATTGGAAAAAGTGATTTGCCGCAGCACCGCTCGGCTTTCATCGACAAATTGCACCGTCCCGCGATTAATGTCCGCATGGTACAGCACGCGGTCTGCGCGTCCGCCCACCGTGAGCTGGTGCGTGCCGGCCAGCTTCCACGGACGCAGATACAAGTTGGCAAAGCCCTGCGTGCGCGTGGAAATATTCTCATTCGTCACCCAGTAATTTCCGGAGCGGCCTTCCGGCCCCAGCACGTACGGAAGATCGCCCTGCGGCAGCGACGATGCTTTGTTGCGATGGAACGCCCCGCCAAACTCCAGCAAAGTGTCCTTCGCAATCGTGATCTGGTCTTTCAGTCCTAGCAGATAAAGATAATTATGGTTGTGCAGCGATACAGAAACCGGATCAAACGCTGAGATTCCCGAGTTCTGCGAATCCTGCAGATTCAGTACGGCGCTTGCAGTCAGCACATTTCCGGGGCTTAGGTTCATGCGCATCCGGCCAAGGTCTGCGGTGCGCCACAAACGGTTCGTGTCCGCGCCTTCCGGCAGCTCTTTAATAACGTTGTAGTCCACCTCTCCTTCATGCGAAATGTCGAACCACAACTTGTCTTTGATCAGCGGCCCGGAAAAATACCCTCGCGGCGTCCAGTTATTCAGCTGGAAAGCCCTTCACGTTCTGAAATGTTGGGAAAAAATCAGTGGCGTTGATGCGAAAGCGATTGTCTCCGTCCTGCACCTGCAGGTCCACCAGCCCGCCCGATCCTTTGCCGAACTGCGCTGAATACCTGCTGCTGCGCACGTCAATCTTCTGCAGAGAATCCGGGTTCATGCGGACAGAGAGTGCTCCGCCCGCCGGCTGGCTTACTTCAAAGCCATCCAGGTAATCCTGTATCTCTTGTGTGCTGGCCCCGGCAATGTGAATCTGCTTACCGCTGTCGCTTACCACGCCCGGAATATAAGCCAGCACGCCGCGATAATCGCGCGTAGTGGGATAAGGAATGTTCGAAATGTCAGTCGCGGTAATCGCCTGCGCGCTGCTGGTTTCCTGCGGATCAATCGGCGAAGCCTGTGCCGTGACTTCTATTTCTTCCTTGTATTCCCGAATAGGCTGTAGCTTTACTTCCACCGGCGACTGTTGCCCCGCTGCAATCTCCAGCTTGGCTACAGCCGTGGTATAGAATCCCTGTTTTTCTACCAGGATTTTGTACGTCCCGGGCGCCAGCCGCAGCTGTGCGCTTCCTGAAGGTGTTGTGCGTTCCTGCGCCACAACCTTGTCATTCTGCTGCGCGATCACAATCACCATACGCAGGGGCTGGCCATTCTGGTCCGTTACTGTGACTTGTAGTTGTCCAGTAGCAGCGGGCATACCCTGCAATGGTTCCTCAGTCAGCGCAAGCTGCCGGCTGACGAAAACCAGAGTACAAAGCAGCAAGGCTGTGACAGCACGCTGTTTGATTTTCCAGGACATCGTAGCAACCACGGTAGGCCTCCGAGACGGGCCCTATCCCCTCTCGCGCAGGTGCAAAAGCTACCTTAATTCTATGTGAGCTGCCGCCCAATCACCAGATAGGATTAGGCCATGGACTGAAGGTCAGGCACGCATCTCGGTGCCTGGGCAGTCCATTTCATTTCCGAGTTTTTCGCTGCCTCATTCTGACTGTGAATGCGGCGTTGATTCCACGATGATGGGCTTGCGCACTTCCGGCTTTGCGCCTTCGGCTTTGGGCTCCATTCGTTCACCCACGCGGCTGCGTTCATCGAACTTGCCAAAGATCATCTTGCCCGCGGTGGTTTGCAGCACTGACGTTACGGCAATATCCACGTTCTTTCCAATCAGCTTGCGAGCGTTATCCACCACCACCATCGTGCCGTCATCCAGATAGGCCACGCCCTGGTTGTATTCCTTGCCTTCTTTCAGGATAAAGACGCGCATCGTCTCTCCCGGCAGCACGATCGGCTTCAGCGCATTGGCCAGTTCATTGATGTTCAGCACTTCAACGCCCTGTAGCTGAGCAACTTTGTTCAGGTTGAAATCATTGGTGATGATCTTCCCCTCGTACACCTTGGCCAGTTCAATCAACTTCAGGTCAACTTCGCGCACCGTGGGAAAATCGTCTTCCACAATCTGCACGCTTACTGTCACCATCTTCTGCACGCGCTGAAGGATGTCCAGACCGCGGCGTCCCCGATTGCGCTTGAGTGAATCGGCTGAGTCGGCCACCAGTTGCAATTCGCGCAGCACAAATTGCGGAATCACCACCACGCCGTCCAGAAAGCCGGTATCGGCGATATCGGCAATGCGGCCGTCGATGATCACGCTGGTATCCAGGATCTTGAAGCTTTTGCGCCCTTGTTTTTCCGCGCCAAAGATTCCGCCCAGCGCCGCCAGGTTCAGCAGGTCGCCCTTGTTGGCCCCCACAATCAACCCAACGTATGACATCAACAGCATCACCATCAGCATAAGAAACCGCTGCGTTTCAGAGTGCGTAATGCTGTTCTTGATCACAACGCTGAAGAGGTAAGCGCCCAGAATGCCCAGGATGCTGCCAATCACGGCCCCGATGAGCCGCTTTAGGCTCACTGCGCGCAGGCGTGCTTCAAACCACACTATGACCGCGCCGATCCCTATGCCGGCAGCAGCCGAGATCCACGCAGGAAAATTGGCCAATCCGAACGGTCTCAGGTGATAAGACGCAACTGCAACAACAAGAATGAAAACAATACGAATAATGATAAGGTCCATACGGACCCTCCCGACCGGGGCTGCTGCTGGTCAAGGTAAAAAGTTATGGTGTTTTCAAAACCCCCAATAAGTAGCCGCCCCCAGCAGCTTGCCGCACGCGGGGATCAATCAATAACTTAATAAACCCCGCAACTTTCAATTCGGCACAGTATACATCAGCCCGGCAGAATCAATGCCACCTTGTTTGTTATCGACTAAGTAAATACTGCGTCCACCTTTCTCATTGACCCGCCTCCCGGCTGCAAGGCATCTTGGTGTTATAGAGCTTTTCATCCATTTTGCTGTTGCACACCCGCCTTTGCTTTGCGAACAAGTTGGCCGGAAGTAGATGAGCGGCCTGGTTCTCCCGGTTACGGGAGAACCTTTAAAGCCGGCGCCGAAAATCTCGGGGGAGAATAGGCGCCGGTTTTAATTTGAGGCGATTAGCGGCGTGAGCGAGCCTCCTGCCGAAATCCTGAGCGAGCGTGCGAGTCGAAGGATCTGCTTTTGAAACCGTTAGCGTCCGAGCCCCCAGGCGAAATCCTGAGCGACCCTGAGCCTTGCCGAAGGGGAGTCGAAGGATCTGCTTTTGCAAGCAACGATGATGGCTTAGCAGAGCGGCGCGACTCTGATTTGTCTCCTCTTACCGCTCCAGAAGCTCCTTATACGCATTCAGCGTGACCTTCTTAGGCTGCATGGGCAAAGGCACATCAATGCTACGGCTGGAATTTCCCTTCACTCCGAGCTGGCCTATGCGCATCATGCCCTTGCCGAAGTCGGCAAAAACGGGAACCAGCATCACAAAGTTCTCGTCCACCTCGCTCTGGGTGATGGTCATATGCAGATTCGTCTTGCCTGCCTTCCCCAGAAGTGAGCTGATAATCAAGGTGGTACTTCGGTATTTGCGTTCCATAAACCCACTCATTGAAGAACCAATCGATTCGCCCGTTGCCCATAAGATCCATGGTTTTCGACATATGCTTTTGGACAATGGCTTTAAATGACTCGGTAGAGGCTGGCTTGTCGCGATGGCTCTCGACGAAATCATGCATCATGGCAATAAAGGGCTTGTCTCCGTCCTGCGGGCTGTACATGATGGAGCGAAGCATCCCCAGAACATATGCGCCTTTGGGATAGGTAACGTTCTGGTAGGCATGTTCTGTGCGTGGCGAATCCAGGCGCAGCCCCATCCATAGCGGCCCGGCATCGTTGGACGCGATTCCGTAATTGTTTTTCTCCACAATGCGCTTCTGCAGGCGTTCCCAGAACTCAATGTAGTCCTTCCGCCAGTCTCCGGCCATGGCCTGTTGCAGAAACAGCCCAGCAGAAAATTCGGCAAAACCTTCTGAAAGCCACTGATCGTGGTAAGAAGCCCAACCCACAGCGTGGCCCCACCATTGGTGCGCCACCTCATGCGGCGTTACCTCCTGCACAAAACCGGTGAACTTGCTGTTGATGTTGCCGAACATCATCCACCGCTGCGTCGAGTCCGTATACGCCGAGATGGGCAGGTAGACCAGGTTTGGCCAGGACTGGCCAAAGTTGAAATCCGGTTGTTCGGTAACAGAGATCTCATCGTAAGGAATCTTGCCGAAGAAAAAGTTGCAAAGCTGCAATTGCGCGCGTGTCTGCTCCAGCGCGTACTTGGTCATGCTCTTTGGCGCCATCGTCTGGAGAATACTGAAGCGGCGCAGGTTGTCGGGCAACTCCGTCAGGTAGTAGCCGGAAATCTTGAAACCCGTTTTTTCGTCCGCCAGCTCCAGCTTCTGATAATTGCCATAATTAAATCCCGCTACGGCCACGGGCCCAGGAGTGACCCAATGGGTTACTGCATAATCCTGCTCTATCGATTCATCCTTCAGCGTGCCGATGCTGATGACCTTATACTTTTTCGGGACTTTGAACGTGAGATCGTACAGCGCATGTTCGCCAAATCCATTCAGGTTCGGATACCAAGATGTCCGCGCCCGCACGTAATAGCTGCCGTCTCCGGCTGAGTCCAGGACTTTGTCACCCTCATACTGCACCGTGATCGAATACTGCTTTCCAGCTTCCGGAGCCTGCGGCAAAATCACATAAAACGAACCGTCTTCTTTCCGGCTCTCCTGAACGTAATAGATGTCCTGTGCGTGGTCATCCACCACGCGGGAGACACGCAGGTTGGGCAACAGCCCGAATTTGAGGACCCTCTCACCGGCAAGCAGCGGCTCGAATGATATGGTTGCGGTCGAAAAGAGATGGTCGTTCCTGGAAATGATCGTCTCGATCTTGTACCCGCGCGTGTCGCAAAAAGCCGGCGGTCTTCGCCGGAGCTGGCTTGGTGGTTTGCATATTCCGGCTGCATATGGGCCAGGTACCAGACGCCGTCGTCCATGGCTCCCTGATCGTAGTTGATCAGCGCTACTTCCTCCGGTGAATCAAGCTGCGGCAACGCGCCAACTCGCGTCCGCATGAAAAAACGCATGTCCTTGTGTTTTCTGCCGTGGACATAGGCATTCACGAACGGCGGATGGCCCGGATTGTAAACGGCTGCCAGAACGTCGGCGTCAACATTGTCCATGGTTTCGCCATGCAACAGGTACTCGGTAAAACCCTGTGCCACTTCGCGCGTTTTCCGCACCTTCTCCTTCCAGTGATCGAAAATGTTAGCGGCATCGCCCGGAGTTTCGACCTTCTCCTTGACCCCACGAAGAAACTCCTGGCGTTCTTCTCCTGTGAAACGAAAAACTACATCGGTAAAGTTCTCGTCAACTTCCGGGCTCCCCGAGCGCCGCTTGAGTTCGGCGCTATCGAGCACAGTGACAGCCTTAAGATTGAAATGGCCTTCCCCAATGAAGATCGCGCCGGTAACGGTCCCGTTCACCGGATTCAACACCGTCAGCGTGCCTTTCTGAAAATGGAATGTTGCAGCATCCAGATGCATGGTGAAATCGTCGAAACGGAAAGTCTCGCCCAGGCCAATATTCCGTAGTTGCTTGTAAATGGGATCGCTATTCGCGTAAGCGCGGCCCTTGCCGGAGACGGTAACTTCTTCACGTTGTTTGGCGATGGCGAGCTTGAGTTCCAGTTCTGCTGTTCCGCGCAAATCTACCGTCTTTACTAGAAGTTCAAACCCTTGCTGTGTTACGCGCACCGAATAGCTGCCGGCCTTAAGGTCAGGCGAGACGAACTTGCCTTGCGCATTCGAGGCAAGCACGATCGGCTGTGTAAGGTCACCGCCTGTGATTTCTATGCGCGCGGCGACAATGACAGCGCCTGAGGGATCGAGAACCGTGCCGGAGATGCTTTCGGCATGCAGGAGCACGGGGACTCGTTAGACACACCAAGAGCAACACAAGCTTCTGCAACAACGAGAGTGGGGTACGGTACAGCGCAACCACACGGCGAGTAAGCGCCTCAGCGCGAACGAGAATCATCGCAGCAACGTAGCGGAGCATAGGACTTCTCCTGAAGAAATAACAAGGGGGGCGGGAAGATTATCTTCAAAAGTCAGGCATTAGACAATCAATAAAGCTTTTTACTCAAATTTCTTGTTCACCTGAGTCAGGCAAGATCTTCCCCGCAGGGCGGGGGTAACCCTTTGCACAACAGTAATGTTGCTGTAATGGCTCTTCATGTGCGACATTATCCATTCCCTGCTTTCAGGGCAACATCGCAGTAGTGTTTTGTAATCGAATCGGCGGTCAGGTGGTTTATGGCGACAACAACAGAGAAGCGCACGTATGAAGATGCCGTGAATTGGCTTCGCGATCATGGCTTTGACATTCTGGAAGCCCCCGGCACGAAGAACCGTGTCTTCATTAAAAAATCGGGCGTTTCCGCAGCCATTGAGCGCGGCGATGACGGCTCCGCGCGTCTCTTTGCCAAGCCCGGAATCCAGATCGGCGGCGAAATCTCCCGCCTGGTGGATAAGGGATATCAGAAATTTCTGAAGACTACCAAGGCCGAAGTTCCAGCTACGGCAGATCATCTCCAGGCTATTCACCAGATTTCAGAAGAACTTAAAGAAGCCACAGGGGCCACCAGCCTCTATAACGAATCTCTCGGTACCGTGAGTGATCGCTATACCTATGATCGAGTAGAGAACCGCGATCTGCCTGAATCTCAGCGTCCTCAGCGCGCATGGGAAGGAAAGAAAAAGTCCGGCCGCAAGCCCGCCTGATTCTTTTCTTGGCTTTCGAAGGCGATCTACCCACTGGCCTGGCTTTTGACATTCTTCCGCTAAACACCTAGACTCTGTGTCGCAATGGGAGCGGTACCCTATCTCTCTAGCTAAGAAGGAGACTCCACAGCATGTTTCAGAAAAATATCCGCTTTTTTGGTTTCGTGCTTGCCTTCGCCATGATGGCCAATATGGGCTATGCGCAAGGCACAGCAGCCAGTTCCGGCAAGGATGCAGCTGCCACCAAGAAGACAAAATCAGATAGCACCGCAACCAAGACCAAGAAAGCTGACCTGGTTGATATCAACGCCGCCAGCAAAGAAGAGCTCACCGCCCTCGCGGGAATCGGCGATGCCTATAGCCAGAAGATCATTGATGGCCGCCCTTACAACACCAAGCGCGATCTCTTAACCAAGAAGATTGTTCCTCAGGCCACCTATGACCAGATCAAAGACAAGATCATTGCTCACCATGTGGCGGGCGCTACAGACAAGAAGGGCGGCAAGCAAGGCGCTGCGCCCACGGCTACACCTAAGTAGATATCTTGCGTGACCTTGAAGCGCTCCTGGCGGGGCGCTTTTTCTTTGGCAACACCACGGTTTCTGCCGATTGTTCCACCCAGTTCACCCTGAAGACAGGAACGGCCTCGCTGCGGCCTTTTACTTTCAGCTCCGGCAGCCGATCCAGATCAATGGTCTTGCCGGTCTTGCCCAGCTTTTTTGCCGTGGATTCCGAAATCAGAATCTGTCCGCCCGCGGCATTGCTCATCAGCCTCTGCGCGGTGTTTACTGCGTCACCCACTACGGTATAGTCCAGCCGGCGTGGCGATCCAATGTTACCCGCAATGGCGTTCCCTGTATTGATTCCGATGCCCACGCGGAGCTCGGGCCACTCTCGCGCTGCGGCGTCGCGGTTCAGTTCAATCAGCAGCCGCTGGATCTGCATTGCCGAATTTACTGCCGCAGCCGCGTCATTGCCTTTGGAAATCGGCGCTCCAAAAACCGCCATCACCGCATCGCCAATGTATTTGTCGAGCGTTCCGCCGTTGTCAAAGATTACATCCGTTACCCGCGTGAAATATTCATTCAGGATCTCAACCACCCGGGCCGGCTCCATGGCTTCACTCATCGTGGTAAAGCCGCGAATGTCTGCGAACATGACTGTAACTTCCTGATTCACGCCGCCCAGGCGGATATCAGGATTTGCCACAACCATCTCCACGACTTCAGGAGACAAAAAGCGCTCCAGCGCAGACCGCTGCAAGGACTGCTGGGCAATCTTTTCATGCGCAAAGGCATTGTCCACGGCGGCTCCCGCCTGCGCCGCGACCAGCGCAAAAACGTTGAGCTCGTCCTGTGTGAATGCTGAGGCTTTCTCCAGATTGTCCACGTAAAGCACGCCGAAAAGCTGGTCTTTGCCCACCAGCGGCGCGCACATGGCTGAACGCAGGCCGGAAATTTTGAGGCTTTCACTGCCGCTGAAACGCTCGTCGGCGCTCACGTCATCAATCAGGATCGGCTGGCGCTCCTTGCGAATCAGCTCCAGCACGCGCGTGCTCAGGATGATCTCAGGCCTGCTCCCCGCGCTTGCCGGGTCGCGATAGCGCACCTCGGTTTGCTTCGCAACCTCGCCGCGCTCGTCAAACAGCATCACAAAGCCGCGCTCCACGCCTTCAATCAAACAGGCCAGCGAGATCACTTGCTCGCAGATATGCTCCAGCGCCAGCTTGGAACTCAAGGCCTTGCCGGCTTCATACAAGACTGTGAGCAGATAATTTTCCCGCTCCAGTTTTTTTACCCGGCCAGCCAGATCGGTAAGCTCATTGCTGTGCGTATCGCTGCTGCGCGGCAGCGCGGCCTGCTGAGTGCGGTCGCGCATGAGGTTGTTCAGTGTGGAAGGCCACTCGCCCCGTCGGACCTGAAGTCCTTTATCGTCCACGTCTTCCAGGCGCAGCCGGTAGAGGCCTACCAGGGCAACGTCGCCATCTTTAAGTTCTGTTTCTTTGCCGATCTTTTCGTCGTTCAGGAGAATGCCATTGGTGCTGCCCCGATCGGCAACATAAATGGAATTCTCTCTCAGCTTGATGACCGCATGAAAACGGCTGACGCTGGCATCGTTCAATACCAGGTCGTTGGCATTCCCGCGGCCCACCGTAATGAGCGGTTTGTTGAGTTCCAGAATGCCGTTTTTCCCATCAGGCGAGGAAATGATAAGGCGGGCCATAGATTACATCGTTATTGTTTTTCCAGAAGCTCGTCAATGTTGACGACTTTGCCTTTTTGCACCTTGATGTTTCTGTGCACCGGCTTGTAGCCGCTCATCTGCAAAATAATCGTGTAAACGCCAGGATCGGCGGGCCAACGCGCATTCGTCTTTTTGGGAGCGGCTTTGCCGTCCACCAGGATGGTTGCGCCTTCAGGGTTCGTCCGGATGTGCACCAGCCCTTTGCCTTCCGGGATGGTATCGGTGCCAAAGAACCGCCGAAGCGGATTCGGGCTCTTGCCGTCCTCAGGTTGAACATTCACGCTTAACAGCACCGGAGAAAAGCTTAGCGTCTGCCCTTCAGCGACCGTTTCCTCCGTGGACATTTCTTTGAATCCGGCTTTGCGCACCGTTACTTTGTGGAATCCTTTTTCCACCGTGAGCTGCGTTGGCGTTGTCAGGCCGCTATCTTTGCCATCCACCCAAACGTTTGCGGCTTGCGGATTGCTGGTGACCACAATCGTTGAAACCGCCGGCGCCAGGTCCGCCGATACATCAATGCTCTTGCCGGCCATTGACTCCACTGACTTTGTCTGTTGCAGGTAGCCTGACTTGCTGAACACGATTGTATGCATGCCCGCCGCAAGGTGTGACGCGGTAAACGGTGTGACCCAGTTTGGTTCGCTCCATCCGTCAATTTCCACCTTGGCATTGTCCGGCTGCGAAAGCAGCTTCAACTCGCTTTGCGCGACAAAGACTTTGTTAGGCGAACTAGTAGCCTTCAGCGGCGTCGGCGCTTTTTGCGCAGGCGCGGATTTTTTCGCCGACGGGAAGAATTTAACGGTTGTGTCCGGAGCTATCTCTTCTTTGTGCTCCTCAGGCGTGGGCGCGGGAATGGCAATCGCGATTGGTTCTCGTGCCGCCTGTTGTGCTTCCTTGATCTTGGCCTCTTCCGCGAGCTGCTGCATCTTTACTCGCGTCCGATGGTACGCGTAACCTCCCATGGCGCTGCCCAGCACCACGATTGTGACGATGGTGGCCAGCAGCACGCTGCGTTTGCTGGAAAGAATTGCCGTCGTTGGGCGCTTTACCGGAATAGGCTTTTTCGCCAGCGCTGGCGCGGCCGCGGCGGCCCGGGCTGTGTTTCCAGCAACTACCCTTAACGGCAACACCAGGGTTTTTTCTGGTGCAGCGGGCGCAGGGCTAATGGCAGCGGTTGATCCGGTGCGCACCGGCCCTGCTAGTTTGTAATTTTCAAGATCGCGGACAAGGTCCGCGCCGGTCTGATAACGATCGTCGGGCGCTTTGGCCAGAGCCTTGGTGACAATCGCACTCAAACCGGGATGGACAGTTACATCCAGATCGCGTGGCGTGATCGGGTTTTCGTTGACGATTTTGTAAATGATCGTCGTAACATTCTGGCCGACGAATGGTTTTTCGCCGGTCAGCATTTCATAAAGAATTACACCCAGGCTGAAGAGGTCAGATCGTCCATCCAACTGGCGGCCTTTTACCTGCTCAGGAGCCATGTAATTCGGCGTGCCCAGCACCTGCCCGGTATTGGTGACCTGCCCGCCTGACTTGGCGATGCCAAAGTCCATGATCTTAACCGTGCCGTTCCCGGTAATCATGATGTTGGCCGGCTTTATGTCGCGATGAACAATTCCGTTCGAGTGCGCATAGTCCAGGCCCCGGCAAATCTGGCGGGTTAGCTGGAGGACTTCATCCGTCGCCAGGACACGCTTTTCCGCCAGCAGTTCATGCAGCGTGGTGCCTTCAATGAACTCCATGGCGATGTAGAAAATCCCGTCCTGCTCGCCGGCATCGTAAATGGTGACTATATTGGGATGATTGAGGACGCCCGCGGCGCGGGCTTCATTCTGGAAACGGCGCACCATTTCCTGCGCGTCCAAACCATGGACGTCGAGCCGCATCGTTTTAAGCGCTACGGTCCGCCCGATCGTAGGGTCCAGCGCCTTGTACACAACGCCCATGGCGCCGCGACCAAGCTCACCGGTAATCTCGTATCTGCCAACCGTCTGAATAGACATCATGAGGGCTTAATCTGTTGACTCAGTGGCGCCCTTGCCTGTCTTGGGGGAGTAGACGTATTCAAATTTAGCGAAAACTTATTGCTGGAGGACACACACTCCGAGTGACCCGAAAATATCTCATTCCATTACTCCGGGTCAATGCTCGCCCACTCCAGTCATGTGACTTTAGTTTGCCGATACTGCTAGGGAGAAATACCTTAATTTTGCCGCTCCCATCGCCTTACAATGCAGGCTATGCGCCTTCACCTGATTGCCGTGCTCCTGCTGCCTTTTGTCCTATCAGCCCAGACGATCACCCCTGACAAGTCGCAACGCCTACAACAGCCGGCGAAGAACGTTCAAGGGGACGAAACTCCAGCCGACCAGCGCGCCGATCTTGAAGAGGGCATCACGCACCTGCTGCTCTCCCAGGTCGAGGCCTGGAACTACGGCAAACTTGAAGGTTTTATGCAGGGCTACTGGCACTCTCCCGATCTCACGTTTTTTTCCGGCGCAACGGAAACACGCGGATGGGAACCCACTTTGGCGCGCTATCGCCAACGCTACCAGGCGGAAGGGAAGGAGATGGGCAAATTGGAATTTCAGAAGTTGAATATCGATCTGCTGAGCCGAAGATCAGCCGTCGTGACCGGCCAATGGCAGCTCACCATGTCAGACGGCAAGCAGCCGCATGGATTATTCACATTGATTTTCAAGCGGCTTCCCGCAGGATGGAGAATCGTGCACGATCATACTTCGGCGGCAGAATAAGTCAGAAGGCGGCAGAACAGAGCACAAGAATGAGAGTGATCAACGGGTGGAGCAGGTCTTTAGACCTGCGGTATAGGCCGAAAGACAATTCGGCTTTAGCCGCTGCGGTAAATCACTTCTTCCGCTTCACCCGCTGCAGCTCCCGATAAACTTCACTCTTGGAAAAGCCCAGCTCTTTCGCCACCAGCTTTAGCGCGGCATTTTCATCGACCTGCTGCTCTCGCATAATTTCATCGACACGCTGAGCCACATTCTTAATGATCGTCTTCTCGTGCCCCGCGCCTTTCCCGATCAACAATGTCATCTCGCCCTTCAACTCATGCTCCTGTACGCGCTGAAGTACCTGCGCCGCGCTGCCGCGA
The DNA here is from genome assembly GCA_963732195.1 of Terriglobia bacterium. Lineage (GTDB taxonomy): Bacteria > Acidobacteriota > Terriglobia > Terriglobales > Acidobacteriaceae > Angelobacter. The sequence continues at coordinate 15,628 of CAVSYO010000004.1, forward strand.
ATAAACTCCTCATGCACTTTTGTCAGCTCACGCGCCAGCACCACCGGCCGCTCCGCTCCCAATAACTCGACGACATCTTGCATCGTCTCAGCAATCCGTTGCGGCGCTTCATAGACCACCGTTGTGTACTCCGCAGCGCGCAAAGTTTCCAACACCGTGCGCCGCTGACCGGACTTGCGCCGGCAGGAAGCCCAGAAACTGAAAGCTGTCCGTGGGCAAGCCGCTGGCCGCCAGCGCCGCCACAACCGCCGACGCGCCGGGAATCGGAACAACCTGAATGCCGCGCTCAATCGCCAGCTTGATCACGCGATAACCCGGATCGGAAATCCCCGGCATCCCGGCATCGGAAACCTGCGCAATGTTCAGCCCCTGCTGCCAGCTTGGCCACCAGCTCTTCCGCGCGCGCAGCCTCATTGTGTTCGTGATAGCTGACCGTGGGCTTATCGATCCCGTAGTGGTGCAGCAGCTTGGCCGTGTGGCGCGTGTCCTCGCAGGCAATCAGGTCGGCTTCTTTCAACACGCGCACCGCGCGAAAGGTAATGTCTTCCAGGTTGCCAATTGGAGTCGCCACCACATACAGCGTGCCCGGTTTTGTCTGCTCGGCCATTGTAGTTTTGTTCCGGCGGTAAGAATAGCATCCGCCAGGCGGCTCTCTGCTAAAATCACATCGCAAACACTTACAGTTGAGGGTGTCTTCGAGTGCCTCTTTACGAATATCAGTGCAAGAAGTGCAAACACAAATTCGAAAAGATACAAAAGTTCTCTGACCGCCCAATCAGGAAATGTCCCGAATGCGGCAGCCCGGTCGAGAAGATTCAGCACGCGCCCGCAGTCCAGTTCAAAGGCACGGGCTGGTATGTGACCGACTACGGCGGAAAGGGCGACAAGTCCGATAAGCGGCCAAGGCCGAAGGCAGCTCCGATAAAGCCAGTTCGGAAAGAAAAAAGAATCCACCGCCAAAGACGACGGTGCCAAAGGGAAAGACAGCAGCTCGAAAAAATCAGAATCTAAAAAGTCTGAAAGCAAGAAATCTAAAGACTGAAATCCCGTGGCGCGGCAAATCCTTTACACAACAAAAGGCCGCAAACAAGCGCATTCTTCTTACCTTACCGCGCTGCTTGCGGCCTGATTCTTGCTCTGTCAGCTCGCGCGCCGTGAAGCTATCGGCTTCTCCTCAGTTCGTCCGCTCACGGTAAACACCATCTGCCGTTTGGGCACATCGGCATCTACCACCACATGATCGCCATGCAACACTTCGCCTTCCAGGATCTTCAATGCCAATGGGTCCTGGATCAACCTTTGGATCGCCCTCTTCAAAGGCCGCGCTCCATAAGCCCGGTCGTAGCCTTCCAGGAACAACAGCTCCTTGGCCGGCTGCGTAAGCTCGATAGTGATCTTCCTGTCTGCCAGCAATTTGCGCAGATCGTCCAGCCGCAGCTCGATGATGTGCGTCAACTGTTCCTCGCCCAGAGGCTTGAAGACAATCACGTCGTCCACGCGATTCAGGAATTCCGGACGGAAATGCTGCCGCAGCGCTTCCATCACATGGTCGGTCGCTTCGGCAAACGCTTCCGGTGAACTCACGCCTTCAGCCTGCAAATAGCTTGCGCCAATGTTCGACGTCATAATGATCACCGTATTTTTAAAGTCCACGGTGCGGCCCCGCGAATCCGTCAGCCGGCCGTCGTCAAGAATTTGCAGCAGGATGTTGAACACATCCGGATGCGCCTTCTCGATTTCGTCAAACAGGATCGTGCTGTAAGGCCGGCGGCGCACTGCTTCAGTAAGCTGTCCGCCTTCGTCATAGCCAATGTATCCCGGAGGCGCGCCAATCAGCCTCGAAACGGCATGCTTTTCCATGTACTCGGACATGTCGATCCGCACCATCGCGTGCTCGTCGTCAAACAGGAACTCCGCCACGGCCCGCGCCAGCTCGGTTTTTCCCACGCCGGTTGGCCCCAGGAAAATGAACGAGCCAATGGGCTTCTTAGGATCGCTCAACCCCGCGCGCGAACGCCTTACCGCATTGGACACGCGCTGCAGCGCTTCGTCCTGGCCGACCACTCGTTGCCGCAGCCGGTCTTCCATGCTCACCAGCTTGCGGACTTCGCCTTCCAGCATCTTCGAGACGGGAATGCCGGTCCACTTGGAAACGATTCGCGCAACGTCTTCCTCATCTACTTCTTCTTTCAACATGCGGTGCTGCTTATCTTGTGCCTGCGCGCTCAGCTTCCTGAGTTCAGATTCCGCCTGCCGCAGATCGCCGTAACGGATTGCCGCCACGCGCTCCAGGTCTCCGGTGCGCTCGGCCTGCTGTTCTTCAATCTTCAATTGCTCGATCCGCTCCTTGAGTTGCCGTATGCGCGTGATGCCTTCTTTCTCTTCCTTCCAGCGCACCTTCAACGCATTGGCCTGCTCGCGGATCTGCGCCAGCTCTTTCTCCACGACGGCCAGCCGGTCTTTCGAGTTGGCATCGTCTTCTTTCTTCAGCGCCTGTTTCTCGATCTCAAGCTGCGTCGCCCTGCCGTTCCAACTGGTCGATTTCCGTCGGCATGGAGTCAATCTGTATGCGCAGTGAAGACGCTGCTTCATCGATCAGGTCAATCGCCTTGTCCGGCAGAAAACGGTCGGTAATGTAGCGGTTGGATAAAGTCGCCGCAGAAACAATGGCCGAATCCTTGATCCTCACGCCGTGGTGCACTTCGTACTTTTCTTTCAACCCGCGGAGGATCGAAATAGTGTCCTCCACGTTCGGTTCGCCGACGAATACCGGCTGGAAGCGCCGCTCCAGCGCCGCGTCTTTTTCGATGTACTTGCGATATTCATTTAGCGTGGTCGCGCCAATCGCGCGCAACTCTCCCCGGGCCAGCGCCGGCTTCAACATGTTGCTGGCGTCAATCGCGCCTTCTGAAGCTCCCGCACCTACCAGCGTGTGCAATTCATCGATGAAGAGAACAATCTGCCCGTTGGAGTCTTCAATTTCCTTCAGGACCGCTTTCAGGCGATCTTCAAACTCGCCGCGATACTTTGCCCCGGCCAGCATCGAGCCCAGGTCGAGTCCCACCACGCGCTTGTTCTTCAGGATTTCCGGAACGTCGCCGGAGACAATCCGCTGCGCCAGGCCTTCTACAATCGCCGTCTTGCCCACGCCCGGCTCGCCGATCAGCACCGGATTGTTCTTCGTCCTGCGCGAAAGCACCTGCACCACGCGGCGGATTTCTTCGTCGCGGCCAATCACCGGGTCAAGCTTGCCCTTGCGCGCCAATTCCGTCAGGTCCTTGGCATAGCGTGCCAGCGCCTGATATTTGCCTTCAGGATTCTGATCGGTCACGCGCTGCGATCCGCGCACGGATGTCAGCGCCTTTAAAATGGCATCATGGTCTGCGCCCGCTGCGCTTAGAAGCTGGCGCGCTTCACTGGCTTTGTCCTTGTCAGCCGTCATCGCCAGAAGCAGATGCTCCGTAGAGACATATTCATCCTTGAAGGTGTCCGCTTCCTTGAAAGCCTGGTCCAGCAACTTCGACATGGCTGCAGAAAGGTGCGGCTGGGCAGACGCGCCGGAGACCTTCGGCAGCCGGTCAATCCTTTCCATCACCTGCGCCTGAAGCGTCGAAGGATTCACCCCCAGCTTGGCCAAAACAGGCGCAACAATCCCTTCGCTGTCCTGCAACAGCCCAGCCAGCAAATGCAACGGCAGCATCTCCGGATTGCCGTGCCGTCCCGCCAGCTCATTTGCCTGCTGGATCGCTTCCTGCGCTTTGATTGTGAATTTGTCCCAACGAATTGCCATAATTGCTCCTAAACCTGTTAGATCGTTTGCTGCTGCCAGGTGTTTCTGTTTTTCTATTGTCTTTCTTTTTCCAGCTTGGTGTGCCCGCGTGGCGGCTGCTGCTTAAAAGAAAACGGGAGATGAGCGTTCATCTCCCGCACGGCCTCTCATAAGCAGCTCTTGCCTTCTCCGTGGCCGCTTACCCCTGGAGGGTCTTCTGGCCGATTCCAACCTTGATCTGCCGCGGCTTGGCTTCTGCCCGCTTTGCCAGCATGATCTTCAAAATGCCCTTTTCATAGCTAGCTTCCACCTTCTCTGCATCCACGGTGTTCGGGAGCTTAAAGGTGCGGACGAAAGAGCCATACCGGCGCTCAATGCGATGGAAATTCTCTTCCTTCTCTTCCTTCTCAAACTTGCGCTCGCCCTGGACCGTCAGAGTGTTGTTTTCCACGCTGACATTGATGTCCTCATCGTTCAGGCCAGGAATTTCCAGCTTGAGTACCAAGTTCTGCTCGTCCTCGTACACGTCTACGGGAGGAACAAAGCTACCGGCAGTCAACTGGTCTTTTCCAGTTGGCTCGGTAAAGGTTTCAAAAAAGCTCGCCAGTTCGCGGAAGGGGTCGATTCGAGTGATGGTCATGTTCTTATCTCCTTGAAATGAGTTGTGTTTCTTATGATTGCCGCTTTACGGATCATTTGATGCTGTATGACTATAATACGATAATAAAATATGAGTGCATTGTTGTCAAATACTATATGAAGAAATTATTTCTTTTATTTTCATCAATTTAGGTTGAGTTTGGAAATGGTTTCTAGATCACGGAAAGCACGAAGCACTTCAAATAATACGTCTCTGGCACACCCAGCAGGATCGGGTGATCCTTGGCCTGAGTGCGCTTTTCTAGGACTCTAACCGATCGGTGGGCGTCCTGCGCGGCCTCATTCAGAACGTCGAAAAAGTCCCGTTCACTTACGGCAAACGAACACGAGCAGGTGATCAGTACGCCGCCGGGATGGAGCATCTTCAAAGCCCGCAGGTTCAGCTCTTTATATCCGCGGACGGCGGATTCCAGGTTCTTCTTTGATTTAGCAAAGGCGGGTGGATCGAGCACAATTGTGTCGTACTGCCTGCCGCTGGACGAATAGTCCTTCATCAGATCAAAGGCATTGCCTTCAATCCATTCAATCTCAGTCCTGCCTGCGGCGGCGTTCAGCTTTTCATTCTGTTCCGCCACCTCCAGCACCTCGCGGGAGATATCCACGGCTGTCACCTTGTCGCACACACGCGCCAGGTGCAGCGCAAAGCCGCCCTGATAAGTACAAACATCCAGCGCTTCGCCTTTGGCGTATTGCGCCGCAGCAGCGTAATTTTCGCGCTGGTCCAGGAATGCTCCGGTCTTTTGGCCTCCCAGCGCGTCATAGTGAAACTTGACCCCATTGATCATGACGACTGTGCTGCTCTTTTGGCCCTCAACCAGCCCGGACTCCATCTCCGGCAGCTGCTCCAGATCGCGTATGCGCGCGTCCGCGCGTTCCACAATGTTTTCTGCGCCGGCAAGTTCTTTCAGCGCGGCGATAATCACCCCCTTCCGCTCCGACGCAGCCCACGCCTGCGTCAACACCTGAACGGTGAAAACATCGTTGTAGCGGTCGACAATCAGCCCCGGCAGGCGGTCGGCTTCACTAAAAACAAGCCGGCATGCATCAGAGTTTTGTACGATTTTGGCTCGATATGCCACGGCTTCAGCCAGCCGTTGCCGTACCAATTGCAGCAACTCTTCTTCTGACCGCAGCGCTTCTCGCCCCAGCAGGCGGAGCTTGATCTGTGATGATGAACTGTAGATCGCCGAGCCCAGAAACTTGTCTTTCGGGCCGATTACATGCACCATGGCGCCGGGCTTGGCGCCTGCATCGTTGAGCACGTCCGACGCATAAACCCATAGGTGGCCGTCGCGCAGCCGTTTAGCTGCCCGCTCATTCACAATCACTTTTCTTGCGAGACCGTTTGCCATCAGGCATTCAGCATATAGGAAGGACTGTTACTGTGTGGGAGTGGATTCCTGTTCAGGCTGCTCAGCTTCAGTTTCCACTTCAGCAGCGCGCGCCTTGGATTTCTTTTTGGCCGGTTCCGGCACTGCAGGTTCACTGGCGGGATCAAAGTAGAGGATCCGACCGCAGGAGTTGCAGGTAATGATCTGCTCGTTGGTGCGGATTTCCTGCCAGATTTGTGGACGGACCATCACAAAGCATGCCATACATTTCTGGTCGCGGGCTTCAGCCAGGGCCGACTTGCGCTGCCGCATTACGCGGTCATAGTGGGCCAATGCGCTGTAATCCACGCCGGCGCGCAGCTCGTCACGCTTGCCTTTGAGTCCTGCCAGAAGTTTTTCGTCTTCGGCCGTGCGGACTCGCGCTTCGGCTTTCTCTTTCTCCACGTCGGCGGCTTCAGTCTTTAATTCGGCTTCGGCCACTTTCAGCGCTTTTTCTTCATTTTCCAGCCCAATCATCAGTTCCAGTATCTTGTCTTCACAGCCGCTGATCTGTTTTTCCGCGAATTCAACTTCATGCATCAGTGCGCGATATTCATCATTGGTTTTTACGCTGGAAGATTGGCTGCGGTACTTGGCGATCTTTTCCTGGAAGCCCTTGATGTCGGCTTCATTCTGGCGGCGGCTGGCTTCATTGCTCTTGACCCGGGCTTTGGCCTGCTCCAGGGCGGCCTTGTGCTCAGCCAGCTTCGCTTCAATGGCGGCTACGCGCCGGGGCAGACTGGCTACTTCTTCGGTCAGCCGCAGGGCTTCCCGATCAATTTTTTCCAGCTCGATGAGTCTTTGCAGGTCTGCGTTCATGGGGGAAGGGCTAGACCCAATTCTAACACGCGATATTGGCCGTTCGGCACCAGTTTTGCGCCTTTAACTAGGTTTTTCTACTGATTGCCGCGCTGTGATGGCATGCTTAGACTACCTCTCTATGATCGTAGAAATCACCAGACTGCTGTTGGGCGTGGCCATTGCTGTCTTTCATCGACCCTTGGCGACCATGATGATGCAGCAGGAACGCCAACTGGATGGATTTTTCCGCAGCCGCGGTGTCCACCTTCCGGCGCCGCCGAGTGATTCCACCGCCCAGAACCTCTACTTCATCATCGGCATCTTCATCGCATTGATTGAATCCGGACGGATCTGGTTCTCCATCAGCTAAAGACTCACAGTTCCCGTTTGCCTCTCGATTTTTAATCCTTGGGCATTGGCGGGGTCGTATCCGGTTTCTTTCTGAAGAAGAACCGCGCGATCAGCAGCACGGCAATCGCTCCCCAGCCAAGATACTGCGCCATGGCATGCTTCTGCGGATCAGGAGATGACCGCACTACAAAGCCCGCCACAGCGAGAGCAATCGCAATCACTATAAGAATCCAATAAGCTGCTGATCTGTTTCCCATAATTGCTTTATACGCTCCTCCTTCAGGAAAGTTACATCGCGGAAAAAGGCCCTGTCTTTCGACAAGGCCCAGGCTTCTCAACTTGCAGTTATCTTTTCTTCCCTGAAGTTGAATGCCCTGCCGCCGGCACTGCTTGCTCCGGTTGGTTATGGTAATTGGGGAACGTTGGATGCTTGGCCACCGGCAGCGGATTTTTCTTCAGCGCATCCATCACCAGCGTCACAGCTTTTTCCAGTTGCGGATCATGCCCGCTGGCCCAATCTTTGGGCGTGAGCTCAACTTCATAGTCAGGCGCAACGCCGTGGTTCTCCACGTCCCAGTCTCCGGTGCGATTGTAAAAAGCTACGCGGGGCGCCGTGACTCCGCCTCCATCCATGAGCGCGGGATAATCATAAATTCCCACCAGGCCGCCCCATGTGCGCGTGCCCACAAGCGGCCCCAGCTTTGCATCGCGAAAATACCACGGCAGCGCGTCACCTCCGGAGCCGGCATACATGTTGATGATCATCGCTTTCGGGCCAAAGATCGCACCCACAGGCGTAGTGAAATCCTGACCTTCGCGTGTGAGCCAGTAGTTCTGCAGCGGACGGCGAAGATAGTCGATCACGTAATCCGCAGCCGATCCGCCGCCATTGAAGCGTTCGTCAATCACAGCGCCTTCGCGTCCGACCTGGGCAAAAAAGTAGCGGTTGAATGATGTGTAGCCGCCAAAACCTGTGTCCGGCAGATAGACATAGGCTAGACGCCCGCCGCTAAGTTTATCCACCTTGTGGAGATTGCCTTCAATCCAGGCACGGTTGCGCAGCGCGGCTTCTGTTTCAATCGGCACCACGGTCACGTTGCGCGCGCCTTTGCCGTCCGCCGACGGACCAACTTTCAGCACAGTCGATTTATCTGCTGTTCCTTCAAACAGCTCGAAGATTTCATCGGTCCCGCGCAGCTCGCGGCCATTCACTGCCAGCAGGTATTCGCCTTCCTGGACGTTGACGCCCGGCTGCGTCAATGGCGCGCGCAGTTGCGGATTCCAGTTTTCACCCTGATAGATCTTTTGGAAACGGTATCGGCCATTTTCCACCATGTATTCCGCGCCCAGTAGGCCCACTTTACCTTGCTCCGCCGGCGGCTCCGGAGGCGTGCGGATGTACATGTGACCCACCGTGAGTTCGCCCAGCATCTCCGCCAGCAGGTAACTGAAATCAATGCGGCTGCCCACATTCTCCAGATACGGCTCATATTGCTTTTTCGTGGCAGGCAGATTCAGGCCATGAAGGTTGGGATCGTAGAAGAAATCGCGCTCAATCCGCCATACTTCGTTGTATTCCTGCTTCCATTCCGCTCTGGGATCAACGCGCACTTCCATTTTCGCCAAAGCCATTGGTGTTTCCGGCTTACCAGCCCGCGGCACCACCTTCACCGCGTGCTGGCGCGGTGGCCGAGCTGATGAACCACTTCCTGTTATCGCGGCGACCTTTGCTGTAAAGCATCTTCTTGCCGTCAAACGAGACAGCAAAATCATTCGCGCCTTCCATGAGTTTTTCCGGCTTGCGCGACGTGAGATCAAAACGCCACAGCGTATTCAACTGGTCCGGCCCGGGACGCGGCGAATCTTCAATCAAGAAGATCGTTCCCGCTTTGCCTGGCACCAGTTTGCTGTAATCGCGAGGCGGAATCGGCATCGCCACAATGCGCTGGCTGATGTTTTCCGCGTCAATCCGCACCACCACGCCTTCATTCTTCACTGATTTGGCGGCGCGTGCGTCCTGCGCTTTGGCTTTCTCTTCAGCGCTGCCCGGCTCCTGATCTGGCTTCTCTTCGCTCTTTGCGGATTTATCTGCATCCGGTTTGGAGTCATCTGCTGCAGCTTTCTCTTCGTCGCTTTCCGGCGCCAGCGGTGAAGGCTGATCTTTGCGCAGGACCATCAGATACGCGCTGCGCGTTATCGGACGGTTGATGCTGGAAAGATCAAGCCAGCCGGTCGTCGGGCCCACGTCAGTGCTGGCCGTGAAATAAAGGTACTGTCCTTTCTGGTCGAAGGCAGGGAAGCGCGCGTCGCTCAAGCCATCTGTCAATTGCAGGCTCTTTGCCTGTTCGAGCGAATAAGCGAAGATCGCGTGCATGTGGCTGGTGAGAGTTTTGGAGTAAGCAACCCAGCGGCTATCAGGCGACCACACGGGATTAAGCGTGCGTTGTGGTGCGTCGTAAGTATCGGTGTCAATCTTTACCGGCGTGCCCTTGGCCAGATCGACGTACCAAATGTTAAGCCGCTTATCACTGAAAGCAATTTTCTTGCTGTCCGGCGACCAAATGGGCTCGTAGTAAAAAGATGCCGGCGCTCCCAGCGAAATCTTTCTGGCCTCGCCCATACCGTCAGGATTTTTCAGGCAAAGCTGGTACTCGCCGGACTCATCAGAGAAATAAGCCACCCACTTGCCGTCAGGCGACCACGAAGGATCACGCTCCATTACGCCCGGGGTGTTAGTCAGGTTGCGGATGTCACCCTTCTCCGCCGGTGCGGTCAGCACTTCACCGTGAGCTTCAAACACCGCTCGCGCGCCGCTGGGAGAAAGCGTGGCCGAAGCAATCTCGTTATCAACTTTCTTGAAATGCGGGCGGACATTCGGCAGGTCGGCCGGCACGGTCACGGATACCGCTTTGGACTTGCCCGTGGCCGGGTCAAAAAGATTCAGCGAACCAAACTGCTCATAGACAATCGCGCCAGGTCCGGCAGAGGCCGACTTGATGTCAGCCCCATTGCTGGCGAGCGCCTGCTCAACTTTCTTGTCTTTTGGATCATAAGAAAACAACGTGAACGGGCCATTACGGTCGGAAAGAAAATACACCCTGCCGCCAACCCACATGGGATTGCCGTCGTTGGATGTCTCGCGCGGCACCTGATCGAGGTTGAGATCGCTCAGGTTCGCGATCCACACGCGCGACGCCTTGCCGCCGCGATAGCGCTTCCATCCGATAGCGGAAAGTCTGCGGTTGTTGTCCACCGGAACATACGCGATGTGCTTACCGTCAGTCGAGAATGCGCCGAATTCCGCCGTTGGCAGCGGCAGTTCGTGCGGCAAGCCTCCCTCAAGCGAAACCGTAAAGAGCCGGTTAAAGCGCGAGTAACTATTGCGCGTAGAACGGAACAAAACAGATTTTCCGTCGGGCGACCACCCGACGACCTCATCCACCGCAGGATGGTGCGTAAGCCGGCGTGGAACTCCGCCGGTGCTCGGCATCACGTAAACGTCCACATTGCCGTCATAGTCGCCGGAAAAGGCGATCATGCTGCCGTCCGGCGAGAAGACCGGATCGGTCTTGGTACCCTCGCCGCTGGTCAGCAGCCGCGCTTCGCCGCCTTCACGCGCCACCAGCCACAGGTCGCCCGCATAAGAAAACGCAATGTGAGTTTTGGAAAGCGTGGGCGTCTGCATGAGCAGCGGCCCCGCAGCATGCGCACTGAGAGCACAAATGAAGAAAGTGACGATGGGAAGCAAGCGGACGAGGGGATTCTTCATAAACACCAACCAGCAATGGAATATCGTTCGACGAGGCAGCTTAGGTTAGCAGCAGAGCTGCGCAAGAAACAAGAGCTTAAGCTTTTGAAACTCGGAGCAACAAAGGAAACTGAGGGCAAGCAAGTTGAAAAATCTAGTCGCATTCTCTTCTTGTCCTGACTTCCTTCCTCCGTTTACTTCCTTCCTCCGCGTTTCAAGGTTTTGCCTTTCCTTTTGCTAAGAGACTTTTTAGGGGATGATCGCAGATTGGCAGCCCGTTCCAGCAGCACCGCCACATGCGCGATTGCCGCATTGTCCGTTCCCATGCCTTCCGGCGTCTTTGCTTTGATCCCGACCTGGTCTGGCTTTACGCCCAGCAACTCGGCCACGCGAGCCTGAATTTTCTTTGCGTGAGGAACGATCTTGGGCTCGGCCAGAATCAACGTCGAATCCACGTTGCTCACCTTGTATCCGGCCAGCCGGACCTGCTTCAGCGCTTCTTCCAGAAAGATGACCGAGTCAGCGCCTTTCCACGTGGGATCGGTCGGCGGAAAGTAGCTACCGATATCGCCTGCCGCCACGGCTCCGAGCAGCGCGTCAGTAATGGCATGCAGAAGAACGTCTCCGTCGGAGTGTCCCGCGAGGCCTTTGTCGTGGGGAAGTTCCACGCCGCCAATTTTTAAAGGGACGCCGGATTGAAATTCGTGGGAGTCCCATCCGTAACCGATTCTCATAACAAAACCTTACCGCTGATGAACGCTGATGAAACTGATTTAAAAGAATTCAATTAAGAGACTCCAGCACACTGGGATTTATATTGCTTTCGCGTGTTGTCATAGGCAAAGCGGCGCACTTGCGCCTTCGGGCCAAAATTTAAAATAAGGCCAACTTCAAGATTTGTCGCCCTGAGGTAATTTAGCAACTGAGCTTCATGTGCGACGATGATTGCTTCTGCAGTCTTCAATTCCAGCAGCAGACAGCCATTAATGACCATATCGGCGCGAAAATCTCCCACATTCTTGCCTCGGAAGAAGACGGGAACGCCAACTTCAGTTTCTACCCGCAGGCCTTTTGCAAGAAGTGCAAGCTGCAGTGAATTCCGGTTAAACAGACTCAAGGAAACCGTATCCAAGCTCGTTACAAACCTCGTAGAAGACTCCTATGATTGTTTCGCTCAGTTCAGAATGTTTGTAGCTGAGATCAACAGTCATTAAAATCACTCCAATCAGCGTTCATCAGCGGTAAGGTTTAACATGCCGGGTTCTTGCTTGCGCGTGCTATCAAGTACTCCGCCAGTTCCATGTCTGCCGGCGTGGTGATCTTGATATTTCTCGCCGAGCCCATCACCACCCAGACGCTCTCTCCCAGGCGTTCCACTAATGACGCTTCGTCGGTGCCGGTAAAACCGTCGGCGATTACGCTGTCAAAGGCGCGCTTGATCAACGCATAGCGAAATCCCTGCGGCGTCTGCGCCTGTACGATTCGTTCACGCGGAATAGTTGAAGTAATAATCGCGCCTTCTGCGGCGCGCTCAACCTGCTTGATGGTATCCACCGCCGGCAACCCGGCGATGGCGGCGCCGTGCTTCTCCACTTCATGAATCACGTTGGCAATGATTTCATCGTCGACAAATGGCCGCACGGCGTCATGCACCAGCACAATGTCGTCGGGATCCGCTTTGAGTTGCGCCAGCGCGTTGGCCACGGATTCTTGCCGGTGTTCGCCTCCTTCCACCACTTTCACTTTTTCTGCCAGCTTTTCTTTTTCCAGCTGACGGGTGAAGCGCTCCATCTCATTCCTGCGCAGCGCCACCACAATCTGGCTAATCTGCTGATTGCGCGCAAACACGCGCAACGTGTGGATCACGATGGGCGTTCCGCTGATTTCAAAAAATTGTTTGGAGGGCGCACCCTTTTTGCCGGCGGGCGCCATGCGGGTGCCAAGACCGGCTGCGGGAATAATGACGATCACCTTCATTGGGGTGAAAAGTATAGCAATTTTGGCAGGCCTTGGTTTTGTGTAGACCGCAACAGGAAATTCTTAGCTCACGCTGCGGGCCTTGGTGGCGGACTTTGGTTGCGACGTTGACGATTTTGCGCGTGGAGGAGCGAAGTCATCGCCGGGAAGCACTTCTCGCAGCGCCCATTCAATGCGACGGGTTCCGTCCTGAATAGTTCTGACTTGCTCCGCCTGTTCTTTCAAATATGGTGAATACATGATCGGCTGGAGTGCATTGCGAACGTGGTGGTTCATCTCAGAAATTACGCGCATCTTTTCAAGAATGAGCTTGTGCTGGTGGCGCTCATAGGCGAATACCAAAACTCCGGCAAGGGCGGCGATCAGCAGGTCATCGACAGCCGCAGGCACGCCGCTCACACCCAGGTTGTCCAGCAGCGCTCGCAGTGCGACGCCGAGAAGAAAGATTCCACAGCCCAAGCCAAAACTGTAAATGGCCCGGCGCTTGAGAGTGACGGGTTTCCTGTACATAGGGCACCAATTATTTCACAATGGTACCAAGTGTTTCTAAGGCACCGATGCTGGAAAAGGTCCTCAAATACATCCGCGAACAGCAACTGCTCATGCCGGGAGAGCGCGTGACTGTCGCGTGTTCCGGCGGCGCCGATTCTGTCGCGCTCCTCCACGCACTGGCTGCGCTACGAGACGAGCTTGGCGTCGTGCTTTCGGTGGCCCATTTCCATCATCAGATTCGCGGCATTGAAGCTGATGCAGACCAGCAGTTCGTCGAGGAATTGGCTGCAAAGCTTCAAGTGGATTTTTATTCTGGCTCAGGAAATGCACCGCAGCACGCCGTCGAGCGCAAGATCAGCCTTGAAACGGCTGCTCGGGATTTACGCCATCAGTGGTTTGTGGATTTAATCAAGCAAGGCAAGGCCCACAAGATCGCCACGGCACACACGCTGGACGATCAGGCCGAAACCGTTTTGATGCGAATCCTGCGGGGTACCGGAACACGCGGGCTGGCCGGGATAGCACCGGCCCAGGCGACTAAGCATCTGGTTCGGCCCTTGCTTGCCACCACTCGGCGCGAAGTTGAAGGGTATCTCAAGGCAAAAGGACAATGCTGGCGGGAAGATTCGTCCAATTCGGACCTTGGCCATACCCGCAACCGCGTGCGGCATACGCTACTACCTTTGCTTGAACGAGAGTTCAACCCGGCAATCCGGCAAACTTTGGCCGATCTCGCGGATCTGGCCCAGGCTGAAGAGGACTATTGGAACAATGAACTTTCGTCGATGTTGCCGAGACTGGTTCATGAAGGAAAGCCCACCCGGAGCGGACGCAGTGCGAGCGGTGATGCTCAGGGCGTTCTGGCGCTCGATTTGTCCGGTCTGCGGAGTCTCCCTTTGGCCGTTCGGCGTCAAGTCATCCAGCGGACCGCGTTACGGTTCGGTGTTTCCCTCGAATTCAAGCATATTCAACAGCTTACGGGACTGGCGGAAGACGGAAAACCGGGTACAAAGCTGGTCTTACCGGATGGTTTAGGTGCAAATCGTACCGTTCGTGAGCTCCAATTCAGCAGAAACACACCGAAAATACCCGAGAACTACTGTTATTCCTTGCCGGTTCCGGGTGAAGTTACGGTACCGGAACTGGGAATTACCATTCGGGCGAGGCTAATAAGTGATGGAAAACAAAAGGCTTCAGGTTATAATGCGGCAACACTGTTGAAGGCAAGTCTGCTGAGATCCAAGCTAACTGTAAGAAATTGGCGTGCTGGTGATAAATTCTTTCCGGCCCACACGCAGTCTCCTAAGAAAGTGAAAGAGTTGTTACAGTCCGGCCGGCTGGGTTATGAGCTTTCTCCAGCTCAGCGCAAGACCTGGCCAGTGATTGAAAGCGCCGGGCAAATCGTCTGGATGCGGTCTTTCCCACCCTCTCAGGATTTTGTGGGCAACTCTGGGGACGCTGTCTTAATCGAGGAGACAAACATGACTACTGAGGCAGGCGAGTGAGCGGCGTTCAATCTGAATATCCCAGAATTCTTCTAACTGCTGAGCAGATCAAGAAACGCGTCCAGGAAATGGCCCGCCAGATCTCCGCTGATTTTCAGGGCAAAACCCTTCACGTTGTCGGCGTGATGGAAAATGGCTTTGTTTTTATGGCTGACCTGGTTCGGGAGCTGGATCTGGACGTGGTCTGCCAATTTGTGAAAGCCGAGTCGAAGGAAGCGAATTCATCCACGACCGAAATCTTCTTTAGCCCTGAACTTGACGTGAAAGGCCAGCATGTTTTGCTGGTGGAAGCGCTGGTCCAGTCTGGCATTACAAGTGAATTCCTGATTCGGAACCTGGTGGGACGTGGCGCTGCCAACGTGAAACTGGCTGTCCTACTGGACAAGCAATCCGCGCGCCGAGTGTCACTGCAGCCCGATTACTTTGGTTTTCTCATGAATGAGAATTTTGTCGTAGGCTATGGGTTGGGGGAGCGCCATTTGGGCCGTAACCTCCCTTACATAGCTGGACGGGCTGAATCTGGGGTAATTCCTTAAGCGTGTCTTAAGCGGTTTTACCGCATCCAGAGTGGCGGGAATGGGTATAAAATCATTGAGTGTGGGAAAGTTTAAGTCCAACGCCCAGTCGTTCAGCATCTAACCGGTATAAACCCTGCGCTTCAAGGGCTCGTGGAACCTTTTTCATTGCAAAACGTCTGTAATAGATACGACGTCATTAAAAGTTATGCAGGTCAGCGGATATGTTTCCTGACCAGGAAATCTAGGAGCGATCAGTGAATTCGACATTTAAAACGGTGATCTTGTGGGTGACGCTGGTAGCGGTCGCCGTCGTCCTTTGGAGAATGATTCAAGGCGGTCCAAACGCCGGCAAAGATCAGGAAATCGCCTACACCCAATTCATGTCGGAGCTCAATCAGGGCAATGTAGTTGACGTGACGATTGAAGGCAATGTGGCTCGGGGCAAACTGCGCAATGGCAGCATGTACCATTCGGTGGTACCGGCCACAAATCCCACGCTATTGAAGGCGCTTGACGACCACAAGGACGTCACTAAGACCACATTTAAGGACAGCCAAGGATGGAACTGGCCGATGGCCATTATCCAGTTCTCGCCTTTCATCCTGCTGGGTGTGCTGTGGTTCGTGATGATCCGGCAGATGCAGACCGGCGGCAACAAAGCTTTAAGTTTTGGCAAGAGCCGCGCGCGTCTGCTCTCCATGCAGCAAAAGAAGATTACGTTCAAAGACGTGGCTGGCGTGGATGAAGCCAAGGAAGAGCTGCGCGAGATCATCGAATTCTTGCGCGAAGCGCAGAAGTTTCAGAAGCTCGGCGGGCGCATTCCCAAAGGCGTTCTGTTGGTTGGCCATCCGGGAACAGGCAAAACCTTGTTGGCGCGTGCTGTCGCTGGTGAAGCCAACGTTCCTTTCTTTAGCATCTCCGGTTCAGACTTTGTTGAGATGTTCGTAGGCGTGGGCGCAAGCCGCGTACGTGACCTGTTTGAACAGGGCAAGAAAAATGCTCCCTGCATTATCTTCATCGATGAAATTGATGCCGTGGGACGCCATCGTGGCGCCGGCCTTGGCGGCGGACACGACGAGCGTGAGCAGACACTCAACCAGCTGCTGGTTGAAATGGACGGCTTTGAATCCAACGAAGGCGTAATCCTGATCGCCGCAACCAACCGGCCTGACGTTCTCGATCCGGCGCTGCTGCGTCCGGGACGCTTTGATCGCCGCGTTGTGGTTCCACTTCCTGATGTTCGCGGACGCGAGGAAATTCTCCGCGTACATACCCGCAAGATTCCTTTGGCAGACGATGTTGATCTCTCCATCCTGGCGCGCGGCACACCGGGTTTCTCCGGCGCCGAGCTTTCCAACATGGTGAATGAAGCGGCGCTGAATGCAGCCCGCAACAATCGCAAATCCGTGCTGATGTATGACTTTGAGCTGGCCAAGGATAAGGTCCTGATGGGCGCGGAGCGCAAGAGCCTGCTGCTCACGGAAGAAGAAAAGAAAGTCACGGCGTATCACGAAGCAGGCCACGCTATTGTGGCGGCCCTGATGCCGCACGCTGATCCGCTGCACAAGGTCACCATCATCCCGCGCGGAATGGCTCTGGGCGTGACCATGCAGCTGCCGGAAACCGACAAGCACAATTACACACTTGGACTACCTCAACACGCAGATTGCCGTGATGATGGGTGGACGACTGGCGGAAGAAATCTTCCTCAATCAGATGTCCACCGGAGCGGGTAATGACATTGAGCGCGCAACGGAAATGTCGCGCAAGATGGTTTGTGAATGGGGCATGAGTAGCCTTGGACCGCTGACCTTCGGCAAAAAGGAAGAGCAGATCTTCCTGGGGCGCGAGCTTTCACAGCATCGCGATTTCAGCGAAGAGACGGCCCGGGAGATCGATTCCGAGGTCCGCCGCTTGGTCAATACCGGCTATGAGAAGGCTAAGAGCATCATCCTGGAAAACCGTGATGCCATGGTCCGGATCGCGCTGGCCCTGTTGGAACGCGAAGTCTTAGACGCCAGCGAATTGAAGCTGATTCTTGAAGGCAAACAGCTTCCCGCACGCGTGATCCCGCAAAAGGGCGACGGTGACGGTGTACAGCAGGTCCTGAAGCCGGAACCGGGAAGAACGCCGGGAATCGCGCCGGGCAAACCTTCACCAGCGTAAACGTTTGCAAGATTCCTAACCAAACAGGGCAGCTTCGGCTGCCCTGTTTCTTTACCGTCAGCTGCGCCTTCCTCCATCCTCAAAGGTATCGCCGAAGTTAGCTGAGTTTTTTCTTTCTCCACAACGTCTTGATGCTCCAGCCTTGTAAAATCCATAAGCTATCTCACCAAAATCAATTGCTTATTCAAGTTGCAAGGCGTATTTGTTATGAGCTTGATCACCGAGAGGGTAGGAGTCTCCGATATGTTGAGCCGCAAAGCCGTTCTATGCGTAATCCTGCTGTTCGCTTCAACTCTGGTAACAAGTGCCACGGCGCAGCCCGCCGCACAGCCAAAGAGCAGCCCTGCACCGGAAAAAGTGATTGCCATCCATGCTGCGAACTTGATTGACGGCACATCGAATCAGGTTCGGCACAACGTGCTGGTTGTGATCAAAGGCAACAGGGTTGAGAGCGTGACCAGCGGCGGCAATCCGCCGGCAGGAGCCACTGTCATCAATCTACCCGCGGACGTGACGGTACTCCCCGGCCTGATCGACACCCACACCCATATTTTTCTTCAGGGAGAAGACCCGGCTGAAGGCGGCTACGATATCCAACTGCTGAAGCATCCTTCATCGTACCGGGCTGCACGGGCCGCTGTGGCGGCGCGGCGAGCGCTGGAGCAGGGCTTCACTACGCTGCGCGACGTTGAGACTGAAGGCGCAGGCTACGGCGACGTAGGAATCAAAGAGGCGATCAATGCGGGTTTCATTCCTGGGCCGCGACTTCTGGTTGTGACCCGCGCAATCTCCGTGACCGGCGGCTATCCGCTGGAAGGCTACAACCCAGACATTGTGGTGCCCAAGGGAGCGCAGATTGGCGATGGCCCTGTCGAGCTGCGCAAGATCACCCGCCAGCAACTGGAAAACGGCGCCGACTGGATCAAGGTTTATATGACGCACCGCTCCTGGGTGGATAAGGAAGGCCGCCTGGTTTCTCAACCAACATTGACGGTGGAAGAGTTGAAAGCCGTGGTGGATGAAGCTCATGGCCAGCAGAAGAAGGTCGCGTGCCACGCCTATAGCGGAATTGGACTGCATCGAGCGCTGGATGGCGGATGCGATTCGATTGAACACGGCCTGTCTCTGGACGATGCTGCCATCGCCCAGATGCTCAAGCAGGGAACCTGGTACGTGCCGACGCTTGGCGTTTACTACACGGACTGGTCACCAGAAAGCACGGAGGACGGCAAGCGAGATCGTGCCCGCGCCAATGAACATGAAGTCTCATTCAAGAAGGCCTTGAAGGCCGGAGTGAAAATTGCTTTCGGTACTGACATGGGTGGTATTCCGTGGACCGAGCCAATTGCGAACGAATTCGGCCTGATGGTGAAGTTCGGCATGTCGCCGATGGATGCCATCAAGTCCGCTACTTCCAGCGCCGCCAATTTATTAGAGATGAAGGGCGACATCGGCGTGATCGCGCCGGGAGCATTTGCTGACATCATGGCGGTTGAAGGTGACCCGCTGGCAAACGTGGAAGCGCTTAAGAGCGTGAAGTTTGTGATGAAAGATGCGAGCGTTTTTAAGCAGTAAGGCCGCGTCTTGAAAGCCCGGCGGAACGCAGAAAATTGTCGTCCAACATTTGGGGTTTTGAGGAGAAAACTCGATCATCATGAAAAATTCTGGTTCGTCGTCTGTCATCATGGCCGTGGCTCGGATTGTGGCGGGCGTAATGTTTCTGTTCTTTGCGCAATACAAACTTATGGGACATGAGTTTGCTCACGGTGGCTATGCGAAATATGTCACTGGGTACGTGCAGGAAAGCGCCGTGCCTGCTTACAAACCATTCCTGCGCGCAACTCTTAAGTACCCCACAGCGTCCGGTTATGCCGTCGGTGTGGCGGAGTTGCTGATCGGGCTTTCCATGGTTTTAGGATTCTGGGTGCGGCCCTTTGCCATTGTGGGCGCCCTGTTTATGGCCAATCTGCTGCTTTCCACCTGGGTGCTTCCGCAGGGCGTTCCGCTCTGGCGATACTTTGGCAATGAGCTCGACAACATAGGACTTCTGTTCTTGTTCCTGATATTTTTTGCCCATAATGCGGGCCAGACACTCGGACTGGACAAAGGAAAATAGCGTCCATCGTGCGTTATTTGCTCGATCCTCCCGCCGAAAATAAATTGCTTTTTCTAGGCGCCAAGGCCCGGCAGTCCCACAATTTTCGCTTGAGAGCCTGTTAAAAGACACAGCCTTACAAGGACCTCTGCCCCCACGGTTACGGAAAGGAGCTTGTCTTAACTGACACAAAAGCGCAGCATGGCATTATTGGGCCAGAGATCGGCCAAGGCCACGGAGAGAAGCAGACCAATGCCGGGAAAGCCATTCGAGCCATCTTTGCCTGGGCTCCCCAAGCCTCATCAGCAGACTGCAGAAGACGCGCAGCAGTTTCTGGCGTCCATTGTCGAATTTTCGGAAGACGCAATCATTGGGTGCACGCCGGATGGAATCATTGTGAGCTGGAACCGGGCGGCACAAAAGCTCTTTGGTTACAGCGCAAAGGAAATCGTCGGGCAGAACCTCGTCACGCTGGCGATCGATGAGGCGATACCCGCTGCGAATGCCGTTATTCAGCGCATGCAGCGAGGCCAATCCGTATTTCCTTTTGACAGCTTTGGCGTGACAAAAGACGGACGCCGCATTGAAATCAGTTGTTCTGCCTCGCCGGTGAAAGATGCAGACGGAACACTGATGGGGGTTGCGGCGATTATCAGGGACATTAGTGAACGCAAGCGCACCGATGAAGCGCGAGCGCTTGTAGCTGCGGTAGTGGAATTCTCCGAAGAAGGAATACTTGCGATTTCCCTGGACAAGAAGGTCTTGAGTTGGAACCGCGGGGCTGAGGCCATTTACGGGTTTGCCGCCGAAGAGATTCTGGGGAAACCTGTGTTCTCCACCATCATTCCGCTGGAACGGCAGGAAGAGTATGAGAAATTCTTCTCACGCGTCCTGGCTGGCGAAACCCTGGTTCGATTCGAATCAGAGCGACGGCGTGGAGACGGCACCTGTGTTGATGTTTCGCTGACTTATTGTCCAGTCAAGAACCAGAATGGAGAGGTGATTGCTGTTTCTGCGATCGTTCGCGACATCACCCAGGCCAAGGCAACGCGGCAGGCGTTGCATGAAGCGAATGAGAACTATCGCGCTCTAATCCATAACATTCCAGACGTCACCTGGATGGTCGACAGCAACAATCAAATGAAATTTTTAAGCCCCAACGCGAAAAGCGTTTTTGGGCTTAGCCTGTCAGAATGCTACGCTCGCGGCGCATCGATCCTTTTCGACTTCATCCATCCTGACGAAGCTCACCAAGTAAGGCAGCAATTCCAACTGTTCTTCAATGAAGGCGCAACGTTCGATGTGGAATTCCGCATTCATCGCAGCAACGGCGAATGGAGATGGATCCACAACCGCGCTATCCAGACATTTGAAAAAGACGGGTTGCGCTATGCCAGCGGCCTGCTGACTGACATAACACAACGCAAGACAGCTGAAGAGTCGCAGCGCGAATCGGAACAACGATACCGCCTCTTGTTTGAACGCAATCTGGCCGGCGTTTTTCGATGCTCACTGCAGGGAATATTGCTGGAATATAACGATGCCGGGGCCAGAATCCTTGGCTATGATTCGGGCGCTGATCTGGTTGGCCGCAAGGCAAGGGACATATTTCTTGATCCCGCGGACAAAGATATATCGGACCAGAAAATGGTCGACCATGGAACTGCTTCCAATCAGGAAATACGCGTGCGGCGCAAGGACGGAAGTTCAGCCTGGATCATGGCCAACACCACTATGGTGAACGGGGCTTCAGGGACCGAAATTGAAGGAACCTTTGTTGATATTACGTTGCTCAAGCAGGCGGAAGAGCAAATGCGGCTGGCTAAGGAAGCAGCGGAAGCCGCAAACCGGGCCAAGAGCGAGTTTCTGGCAAATATGAGCCATGAGATTCGTACCCCAATGAACGGGGTGATAGGAATGACTGATTTGGCGCTGGATACCGATCTTACGCCGGAGCAACGCGATTATCTGGCAACGATAAAAAACTCGGCGGGCGCGTTGCTGGAAATCATCAATGACATTCTTGATTTTTCGAAGATTGAAGCGCGCAAGCTGGAACTGGAACGGGTCCCATTCAGCGTAGAGGAGCTCGTTCGAACAACGGTCAAGGAGTTTTCAGTCCAAGCCAGGAACAAACAGTTATCTCTGCAATGCGATTTCTTAGCTGACCTGCCGGACTTGTCAATCGGTGATCCAGTACGCCTGCGGCAAATATTGATGAATTTGGTTGGTAATGCGCTGAAGTTCACTCACCAGGGAGAGATCATGGTCCGCGTGATCCGGCTGCGGGATGACGCATTGCAATTCAGCGTGAGCGATACGGGAATCGGAGTATCGCCGGAAAAGCAAAAACTGATTTTTGAAGCATTCGTGCAGGCGGATACTTCATCCACTCGCCAATACGGCGGGACGGGGCTGGGACTGCCGATTGTTTCGCAGCTGGTGGCGCTGATGCAAGGCCGGATATGGCTGGAAAGCAAGCCAGGCGTTGGCAGCACGTTTTACTTTACGGCGCGTCTTGGCCCGGCAACCGCCCTCGCAGTCACACACGAGATTCAGCCTCGTGAAGACCGCACAAAAGCAGGGCCAACCAGGAAGCTCCAGATCCTGATTGCAGACGACAATCCGATCAACCAGCGCCTGGCCAGGAATTTGTTGGCTAAACAAGGCCATTCCGCCGTGGCTGTAGGCAGCGGACGAGAGGCTCTGGTGGCGCTGCAGCAACAGGATTTTGATTTGGTTTTGATGGACGTGCAAATGCCCGATATGGACGGGTTTGAGACGACTAAAGCCATACGTGCCCAGGAACGAATTTCTAAGAAGCATCTGCCGATTGTGGCGATGACCGCTCATGCCATGAGCGGAGACCGTGAACGCTGTCTGGCGGCTGGAATGGATTCCTACGTGACTAAGCCAGTAGACGCCACAAAGCTTTTCACCGCCATCTCTGACCCTCTCCGTAAAGACGCAGCTCCAAATTCCACCCGGCTCCAAAACGCACTTCCGGCTCCGCAAGGGCCGCACAGCCTTGATTTAGATCGCTAAAAATCCCGTCATGGCAAGGCCTCGTCATCGACCAAGAATGGCCTGTCCCCTGGGCGGCAAAAGCCCCAGCGGCCTGTAAAATAGAGTCTGGCAATGGTGCAGTTCACTGAACAATACGATGTTGTAGTCGTTGGCGCTGGCCATGCCGGGTGCGAAGCCGCCATGGCGGCCGCCCGCATGGGGCTCAAGACCGCACTTTTCACGCTCAACGTGGACCTGATAGCCCAAATGTCCTGCAATCCCGCGGTCGGCGGAATCGCCAAAGGACACCTGGTGCGTGAAGTGGACGCGCTGGGCGGAATCATGGGCGAAGTCACTGACGCTGTTGGAATCCAGTTCCGCCTTCTCAACACTTCACGCGGGCCTGCCGTATGGTCTCCGCGTGCGCAGTGTGACAAGCAGCAGTATCGGCAGAAGATGCGCGAAGTTCTGGAGAGCCAACCCAATCTGTTCATCAAGCAGGCCGAAGTGGCGGAGCTGATCGTGGAAGAAACCGAAGAGTCACCGCGGAGGCGCGGAGACGCGGAGGAAATTCAGGGCTTGTGGAGTCTTGGTTTCGGCGGCGAGGCCGACTTGCGTGGCGAGCCGCCTGCAACAGGTGCTGAAGGATCGTTGCTAGTCGAAAATCGGGAGCGGTTTGGAGCGCGAGCGACAGGAATAAAGCTCCGCGACGGAAGGACCGTTGGGGCACAGGCCGTTATCATTACGACCGGAACATTTCTTAACGGGCTGATCCATTGCGGCGAGCAAACTTATCCAGCCGGGCGTAGCGGAGAACCGCCATCCCAACTTTTGGGAGAGTCACTCAAACTGCTCGGTCTGCGTGGCTGCAGGCTTAAAACAGGAACACCGCCGCGTCTCGATGGCCGCAGCATTGACTGGTCGCGCTTTGAAGTGCAGCCGGGCGACGCCGATCCCACACCCTTCAGCTTCCGCACTAAAAAGATCACGCAGAAGCAGGTACCGTGCTATATCGCTTTCACCACGGCAGAGACGCACCGCATCATCGCCGAAAATGTGCATCGGTCGCCCATGTATTCCGGACAGATCCAGAGCATCGGTCCGCGCTATTGCCCGAGCATTGAAGACAAGATCGTCAAGTTCCCGGACAAGACCACGCACCAGCTCTTTCTTGAACCCGAGGGGCTGAACACGCATGAGATTTATGTCAATGGCATGAGCACCTCTTTGCCCATTGACGTTCAGCTTGCGATCGTCAAGTCTATCCCGGGGCTTGAAAACGCAGAGATGCTGCGGCCTGGCTACGCGATTGAGTATGACTCCATTGATCCAACCGAGTTGGAGCGCACGCTGGAGACGAAAAAGATCGACCGCCTCTTTCTCGCCGGCCAGATCAATGGTACTTCCGGCTATGAAGAAGCTGCATGCCAGGGCTTGATGGCTGGGATCAATGCTGCACTCAAGATCAAGGGCGAGCCACCGCTGGTGCTGGACCGCACTGAAGCCTACACGGCAATTCTGATTGATGATCTGATCAGTAAAGGCACGAACGAACCGTATCGCATGTTCACTTCGCGCGCGGAGTTCCGCCTGCATTTGCGCATTGACAATGCCGATCGTCGACTCACGCCGCATGGCCGCCGCATCGGCCTAATTAACGATCAGGCGTGGACGAACTTTCAGGCCAAGGAACAGCGCGCGCAGAAGCTGGCTGCCTTTTTGGAAAAGACGCGAGTGTCGGGCGACCTGTTGGACAAAATCACGCGGGCGCGGCAGGAGCGCATCGCAGCGCAGCGAGTCACGCGATCTGCTTCTGGGATCGACGCAGATGAGTCAGGTCAGCCATCCGATACGGCAGCTTCTTCGAACGCGAATGGGAGCAATCTCTCCAGCGCGCTTGGCTCGCCTCTGACGCAGCTGCTCCGGCGTCCGGAGGTCGTGATTGAGGATTTGGCGGACGTGGTGCGGGAGAGTTATCCGGAATATTTTGCGGAGATCGCCTCGTTTGCGCGAACGGAAGATTCACCACGAAGGCACGGAGACACGGAGAAACCAAAGCTCTCCGCCGCCGCCCGCAACGAAATGAAGGCCGTCGAGACCGAGATCAAGTACGCCGGCTATCTTGACCAGCAGCGCAAGTCGATTGAGCGCCTGAAAAAGGCCGAGCAGCGGCTCATCCCTGACTGGTTCGATTACGGTAAAGTCAGCGGTCTCTCGCGGGAGATGAATGAAAAACTCCAGCGAGTCCGTCCGCGAACGTTGGGCCACGCGTCGCGTATTCCCGGCGTGACTCCGGCGGCAGTGAGTCTGATTAACGTGTATATCGAGATTCAGGGCAAGCGGTTTTCGCAGGCTCAGAGTCTTGGATAACCATGGCATCGCAGAAAAAACAGAACAATCCTATTGATCCCGGAGTGCGCATCGGGCATGTGCATTTGAAGGTCGCCAATCTTGAGCGCGCGATTGGTTTTTATCGTGACATATTAGGCTTTGAACTCATGCAGAAAATGGGCGACCAGGCTGCGTTTCTTTCCGCCGGCGACTACCACCATCACATTGCTTTGAATACCTGGGAAAGCCTGGACGGGCCGCCTCCTCCGTTCGGCACTACCGGGCTCTATCACCACGCCATCGTCTATCCCACCCGCGCTGCGCTGGCGGATGCGTTGCGGCGCTTGATTGCGGCGGACATTCCGCTTGAAGGGGCCGCCGATCACGGCGTGAGCCAATCACTTTACCTGCGTGATCCCGATGGCAATGGAGTGGAGTTGTACGTCGATCGTCCTCGGCAGGAGTGGCCGCACACGCCGGATGGAAAGCTAGCCATGTACACGCGACATTTGGATCTCAGAGCATTGTTGGCGGAATTGCCGGCAGATAAGGCAAATGATGTTCCAACGACGAAAGATCTGTAGGTTAAAGTATTGCAATGCCACCCGCCGCTAATAATAAGTGAGCTCTCGTGTGTCGCGCTGGATTGGCACGATATTGCCTGTGCTCCTATCAAGAACCGAAACTGTCCGCGTAATCCAATTGTCATGGGCGTCGCGCTCATAGCTGTAAAACACTCGTTCCAGCAACTGTCCGTCCTGATCGTAAAGTTCCTCGTCGTCGATTTCACGGTTCGTCGGCCTGCCCTTGTGGTTCTGCACATCTTTATAAAGACGCCCATCTTTCTCCGTTTTATAGAAGAGGCTCACCCCTTCTGACCGTCTGAATGCCGCGACATTTGTACAGTCACAAAGCGGGTCCTGCCAGAACGACGTCAGATCTCCGTTGCTGAATGACATTGTTGACACCAGCTTGCCTGATTGGTCGAAGCGATCGCTCTGAATGGTGCGCCCTTGATCGTCCAGACGACGGAGGGTGTGGATCACAAATTTTCCTCCGCGACCCCACATCTGCAAATCGTGAACCAACCCGCTTTCCCGCGCAACAATACGGCTAAGGGTCTCTCCAGTAGCGTTGGTCGCAACCATCTCGCGGGTGTCCGTCTTTGCATCAGCAATCTCGGTGGTACGCCCATGAAGTACATCGTTGATGTAGGTCTCAGTCTCCAGCGCACCTTGCCCGGGAATTCTTTTCGTCCGGACAAGAGTTTTCTTGTCGTCGGTTGTGCTTTCGGCCGTCTCTCCGTCTTGATCGTAGGTCCGTGTCACCAGGTTTACCAATTGACCGTCACCGTTGAAATCGCCCTCCTGGACAATCTCCCCAGCGCTAGTGAATTTCGTCCACTGCCTGCCAAACGTATGGATAGGGAGCTTAGGCTCTGATCGCGGATCCTTCTCCAACATTTGAGTGGTTCGTTTTTGCGTGCAAATAGCACCGTGAAAGCCAAATACTTGAGCGGTGGTCATATTGCGATGGAGAGTGGGTTGCTGTGCAACAGACAGGGCACCTAAAACCACAGCGAGGAAGAATATGGACGCCGCTTTCTTCATCTTGCCTCCGTTCTTTTCAGAACGTTAGGCTCACGTATTCTTGGGTGAAAAATTGGAGCCCATGAACTTAGATGCAATCCTGCTGCTCGGGATTTCAGTAAAGCTTACAGCGGTATATTCCCATGCTTCTTGGGCGGATTCTTGTCGCGCTTGGTTCTGTAGCATCTCCAGCGCGTCAATCAGTTTCTTGCGGGTTTCCTGGGGACGAATGACGGCGTCCACATAGCCGCGCTCGGCGGCAACGTAAGGGCTGGCAAAGCGATCTCGAAAATCTTCTATCTTTTCTTTGCGCGCCCTGGCAATGACCTCAGCTTTTTCTTTCTCTGATTTCGCTGAGAGCGCCGCGCGCTCTATTTCGCGCTTGTACACAATATTGACTGCGCCTTCTGCTCCCATCACGGCGATCTCCGCCGTGGGCCACGCATAGTTCACGTCAGTCCTGATGTGCTTGGATGACATAACGCAGTAAGCGCCGCCATAAGCTTTGCGCGTGATCACCGTGATTTTAGGAACAGTGGCTTCAGCAAAGGCGAACAGCAGCTTGGCACCATGCCGGATAATGCCGCCGTACTCCTGCTGTGTTCCCGGCAAAAACCCGGGAACGTCTTCAAAGGTAATCAGGGGAATATTGAACGCGTCGCAAAAGCGCACAAACCGTGCGCCTTTTACCGATGCATTGATATCGAGCACTCCAGCCAGAAACGCCGGTTGATTGGCGACGATCCCCACAGATCGTCCATTGAGCCGTGCAAATCCCACGACGATATTTTTTGCGTAATGCTCATGCACCTCAAAGAAATAGCCGTCATCCACCACGCGCGTGATGACGTCTTTCATGTCATAAGGCTGGTTGGATTCCGCCGGAACCACAGTCTGAAGCTCGGAATCGGCACGATCAATCGGATCGGTGCATTCGCGGCGTGGCGGGTCGTCGAGATTATTGGATGGCAGGAAGCCAAACAGCTCGCGCACCATGGAAAGACACTCGGCGTCGTCATGCGCCATAAAATGCGCCACGCCTGAAGTTTCATTGTGCGTGGCTGCACCGCCGAGCTCATCTTTGGTGACTTCTTCATGCGTCACGGTCTTGATCACGTCAGGTCCGGTCACAAACATGTAAGAAGTCTTGTCCACCATCAGGATGAAGTCAGTGATGGCCGGGGAATACACCGCGCCGCCGGCGCATGGGCCCATGATGGCGGAAATTTGCGGAATCACGCCGCTGGCCAACGTGTTGCGCAGAAAAATATCGGCATAGCCGGCCAGTGACATCACGCCTTCCTGTATACGCGCGCCGCCGGAATCATTGAGCCCGATCACCGGCGCACCAACTTTCATGGCCGTATCCATGATCTTTACGATCTTGCCGGCATTGGCTGCTGAAAGCGAGCCGCCAAATACGGTGAAATCCTGAGCAAATACAAAAACCAGCCGGCCTTCAATGCGGCCATAACCAGTGACAAAGCCATCGCCATAGACTTTGTTCTGCTCCATGCCAAAGTCCGTGCAGCTGTGCGTAACCATCTTGTCGAATTCCTCAAAAGTGCCTTCATCCAGCAGGAATTCGATGCGCTCACGCGCGGACATCTTGCCTTCTTTGTGCTGGCGCTCCTGGCGTTCTTTGCCGCCTCCGGCTTCAGCCAGCGAATCACGGCGCTTAAGTTCTTCAAGCTTCTGTTCCAGGTTCATCTCAGGAAGGATTATAGACGCAGGGATTGAGGTTGCGCAGTGAGGTTATTTTTTCGCGATGCCGCGATGCCGCGATTGCCGGCTTGCGCGCCGAGCAGCTTGCATTAGGAGCAATTTAAGTGCGGTAGCGAATCACTATTGCGGTTTTGGGGCGCAGCGACATCATTGAACGGTATCGCCAGGTTCCCAGCGCCAGCGCTTCTTCTTGGCTTCCCACCATACAGCGGAATCCATTACCTGAGACTCCAGGGCCTTGATAACAAAGATGGGCGGCTTTTTCTTGCTGGTGAGCATACGCCCGACTTCAAGCGTATCGAACGGAACATTCACCAATACAAATTTGCTCTTGGGCACAGCGGCGTGCCAGCCCTCTTTCCCATTGCCAAAAATCACCAGCAGATGGTGGTTATGCTCAGGGTCGACACGAAATGAGGAGGTATACTTTGGGTTGCCGAAACCAAAATAGGCGTGATAAGGATCGGCCACCTCATACTTGAATGCATACGAATCGGGCAGTGGATCTTTGCTGTTGGCCACAATCGCCACATCTTCCACGCCGTCGCCGTCAAAGTCGGCCGTTATTAAAGGCGTAGGAAATTTTGCCGGCAGGGTAAAGGTATCGCCGAACTGCTGCTTCACAATGGTCGCGATCTGTGCGGTGTCAACGCCGGAAGAAGGCGCTGCCGCAGCCGGTTGCGGACTTGTCTGTGGCGATTGCGCAGCCGCCACGCATGCGGCCATCAGCAGGAATTTGCCCAGGAACTTCATGAGCAAAGTCTACCGCTTTTGCTGCCGAATGCAGCCGGAATTAACTGTTTGAATCCTGCTCGCCAATAGCTGCCAGGCGCTGTTTGCGACTTAGCCAGGCCTGCCAAATGGTGATGGTAGTTCCGGTAGCCAGCGCGGCGAAAAGAAGAACCACCACCGGCAGCGGAAGATAAAAATACATGCTAAGAATCCACAGAACAAGTAAGGCTAATGTGATCAACATGATTTGCCAGGTCCCTAAGGTGCGCCATCGCATCGGCGCATCTTTCAGGTATGTAGGATGGAGAATGAAGGCTGCGAGTTAGCCCGGAACTCAGGCCCTACTCGATTTTTATCTGCAAACGCACATTCACGGTTTTTTGCGGGTCATCGATTTGCTCAAACATCTTCCAGGCCCATTTGTGGCCGGGGACCTTGACGACTGTATTGGCAATGAACTCGTGGACATACGTAGCGTCATAGGGCGCACCTTCAGCCAGCTTCCATATTTGCTCTAATTTGTGCGCCTGTTCCGGTTCCACGCCCTGAATTTCCAGCTTGCCCATGTGATAAAGATCGCCTTCGGTCACCTGAAAAGCGTAGCTGACAGTATCGCCAACAAAGGCTGGAACGGGCTTAATGATCACCGCTTCACGCCCGAATTTGCCATAGAGTTTGCGGACCTGTGCGAGATCACGCTCAAGTTGCGGGCCGTCCACGGCACTTCCCGTTTTCAGAGTAATGTGTTTCGTAAGTTCGTCACTGGAAATCAATGTATTGCCTGACCAGCTAAGTCCCGCCAGCCGATATTGCTCGCCTTCCGATAGCGTGGCCTCCACTGTCACCTGGGATTTCTCATCTATCTTTGGTTTGATTTCAGTGATGGCGAACTTCAGATATCCACGCTGCTGGTAAATCGGAGTCAGGTTCTTTTCCAGGACAATGGCAACGTCAGATCGAAGATATTCCGTGCCTTTCAGCGGTTCCACGGCCTTGGCCAGCTGTTCTGGCGCCATGTGAGCCGCGCCTGCAAGCACCACGTCACGAACTTTCAAATTCGCGCCGGCCACCTTGAATTTGT
Organism: Terriglobia bacterium; assembly: GCA_963732195.1. Lineage (GTDB taxonomy): Bacteria > Acidobacteriota > Terriglobia > Terriglobales > Acidobacteriaceae > Angelobacter. The sequence goes on from CAVSYO010000004.1 coordinate 45,544, forward strand.
AGGCCGTGGGAAGCCCTCCAAAGTTGGCCGACATGATGTATGAAATTTCGCTGGGCAATCCTTTGGAAGCAAGAAACTTGGCCAACGCCGCGGAAACGTCGTCTGACATACTGCCGGAGGTTGGCAGCTCGCCACTAAAGAGCGGGACTGCCTGATGCACGGCAGCCTGCACCTCCTGTTCACTGAACCAGACAAAATTTTCAAACACTGCGGGCAAATACTTTTCCGCGTCGGCCACCTGGAAATCTGCTTCTACGCCTTTTCCCCCGACTACGGGCTTAAACAGGAACTGGACCGAGGCAAACGCTCCGCTGTTCCCCAGGCGATTCGCCGCTTCTTGCAGATCATTCGGCGTGACTTGCGTATTGACAGTCAGGCCCGCGGCACGCACCAGGTCATCCTCTCGATATCGTTGTGAGCCGGTCACGACGATGCGGGCCAGATTGAAGTGGTCGGCGGCGCCAGCCACAGCAGGCAACATACAAGCGATAAACAAAAGCAACCGTCGCATAACGTGAAGAAACATTCTGCCTTGAAAATCCGGCTCTGGCTAGTCTTGGGAGCTGCATCGGACAGAGCAGATGCATCTAACCCTGAAAACAAGCACCTGCGCGCATAGGTTCTAAAGGCCCAATCAATGAAACCAGTTTTAACGTCTTTATTCTTAGCAACACTGGTTTGCGCCGGATGCGGCGGCGTCTCCAGGGTTATAACCAACCCGCCTCCGCCTACGGCAACGGCCGACCATGTTTTTCTGGTCGTGCTGGAAAACCACAGTTTCGGGCAAGTGATTGGCAATCCGGTCATGCCGTATTTGAACGGGCTGGCCACGGCGCACAGCCTGGCGGCAGACTATTTTGGCAACGCACATCCCTCCATCCCGAATTACTTCATGATGACAACGGGAAACCTTGAAACGTTTGACGACAGCTTTACCGGCACTGTCACCGATGACAATATTGTCCACGCGCTTACCGGAGCTGGAAAAACATGGAAGGCATATATCGAAAGCATTCCATCCGTGGGATACCTTGGGCCGGATGCGGGAACATATCTGAAACATCACAACCCATTTTCATATCTGAGCGACGTCACTACCTCTCCGGCGCAGGCCGCTAATATGGTGCCGTTCTCGCAGCTTTCCTCAGATCTTGCCGCCGGATCATTGGCCAACTTTGTTTACCTGCTGCCCAACTCGCAGAACGATGCGCATGATTGTCCGCGCGGCGGAACTTCATGCACTGACGATCAAAAGCTGGCTGCGGCGGACGCGTGGCTGAAAGCGAATGTTGACCCGTTGATCAACAGTCCAAAGTTCGGCAATAGCCTGCTCATCGTTACATTTGACGAATCAGTCACGACCGATGTCACCAACGGCGGCGGCCAGGTAATGACTGTGCTGGTGGGCTCGCATGTGAAAAGCGGCTTTAGGTCATCCACAATGTATCAACACCAGTCACTGCTTCGCCTCATACTGCAATTGCTGAATGTCAGTGACATGCCCGGCGCATCTGCGGTGGCGCCCTCCATGGGAGAATTTTTCCAGTAGAGCCTTCTTCATGAGCCAAGTCCTGAGCCGGCCCTCGCAGAGGCCGGTTTTGCTTTTGAGGAAAATTCACCTGCTGCAAACATAGGAGCCCAAGACCAACATCCAGCAGCTCTGTTGCATCCAAAGTCGCTGTGTGCAGGAGTCCCTATGGGCCCAAAGGTCGTATGCTGCGTTCTGTTCTTCTCCCTTCTTTTGATTGTGACGGGTTGCGGCGGTGGCGCCGTCAGCGCATCTTCAGGTTCAGCGACAGCCGACGCCAACGCCGAGCCCAACCCCGACAGCACCTCCAGCGCCCACGCCTACTCCCGCAACTTTTCCAGCCGCCGACCACGTGTTTTTGATCGTGCTGGAGAACCACGCATTCAATCAGGTGATTGGCAGTCCTTTCATGCCATATCTAAATTCATTGGCCAATCAACACTCGCTGGCAACGAATTACTTTGCCAACACGCATCCTTCCATTGGCAATTACTTCATGCTTACCACCGGCAATATTGAGACCAACAACGACGCTTTTACCGGGACTGTCAGCTCAGACAGCATTCCGCGCGCCTTTGCCGCTGCGGGCAAAACCTGGAAAGCCTATATGGAAAGCCTGCCTTCGGTCGGTTACACCGGCGGCGATGTGTATCCATATTTCAAGCACCATAATCCGTTTGCTTACATGACTGATGTCCTGGGCTCAAGCGCTGAGACTGCGAACCTGGTTCCATTCACCCAACTCTCTTCAGACCTTGGCGCGGGCACGCTGCCGAATTTTGCGTTCATCGCGCCCAATGTGGAAGACGACGCGCATGACTGTCCGACTGGCGGCTCCGTGTGCCTGGATTCCGACAAGCTGACAGCCGCTGATAACTGGCTCAAAGCTCATATCGATCCCTTGATCCAGTCGCCGGCGCTGGCCAACAGCGTTTTCATCATAGTGTTCGACGAATCGCTGGACGTGGATGTTGTGAACGGCGGCGGCAAAATCGCCGTGGTGATGGCGGGTTCGCACGTCAAGGCGGGCTTCAAGTCCACCACTTTATATCAGCACCAAAGCACTCTGCGGGTTGATAATGGACCTGCTTCGAGTTGCCGATCATCCGGGAAATTCCGCCACGGCGCCCACGATGCAGGAGTTCTTCCAATAGCCTGGCCCGCAATTCATTTGTCAAGGAACTTAACCTTCATCCGCCTGGGCGGTCTTCAAATGGCATCTTTCCCAAGGTGTGGCATTCCTGCCACACCTCTCTTACCGGCGTGATTTACATCCAGACAGTCCCATCCTATTCAAACGACCATCCGGCCATTGTCGCCTGCGGCGGCTGGAGCAAACGCAAAACGCTTTATGGCGGTGACCGTTGGCGAGATCGCCAGGATGACATGCTTAACCCGGAGACTGACGCGGCAAAAATTCGCGCGTTCTTTATTCATCCCGACTGGGCCCGGCATGGCATTGGAACTCTGCTGTTGGATGCTTGCGAATCGGCAGCCCGCGCGGCTGGCTTCACACGTTTTGAAATGGGCGCGACTCTGACTGGAGCAAAACTCTTTGAGAAAAGAGGCTATGCACCAATGGAGCACCTCAATGTCCCGCTGGAAGGGGAAATCACATTGCTCATAGTGCACATGGTGAAAGAAACACTTCGTTAGCGGGCGAGCTACAATGTACACTGTCTGCCAAAATGAATGGCCATTCATTGAGCGACGACCGAGGGCGGTTTCGCCGGCTGGCGTAGTGCCGGAAGACGTTCAAGCAACCGGTGGGAGGAACCTATGGACCTGAATCTTAGCCCTGATGAAATCAAGTTTCGTGACGAGTTGCGCACCTGGCTTGCTACCAACGCTCCTACAGATTGGGACGAGCGTCGCGAAGAATCGATGGAGTCGCGCTTTGAATACCTGAAGCGCTGGCAGCGCAAACTCTATGAGGGCGGATGGGCGGGCATCTCATGGCCCAAAGAATACGGCGGACGCGGCGCCAGCCTCATGGAGCAGGTGATCTTCTGGCAGGAGATGGCGCTGGCCCAGGCGCCGCCTTTAGCGAATGTTCTGGGGTTGGGAATCATTGGTCCCACCATCATCGCTTTTGGAACAGAAGCGCAGAAGAAGCGGCATCTGGCCAAGATCCTGAGCGCGGAAGAAATCTGGTGCCAGGGATTCTCCGAGCCTGACGCCGGCTCCGATCTGGCCAATGTGCGCTGTGAAGCCAGGCTCGATGGCGATCACTACGTTGTAAACGGGCAAAAAGTCTGGAACAGCTATGGCTGGGCCGCTCACTGGTGCGAACTGGTGGTCCGCACAGATCCTAATGTTCCCAAACATAAAGGCCTCACTGTAATGCTGGTGGACATGAAAACGCCGGGAGTTGAAGTCCGTCCGCTGCGCCAGATGACCGGCGAAACCGAATTCAACGAACTGTTTTTCCACGATGTGCGCATACCGGTGACGAACGTTGTCGGCAAAGTGAATGAAGGCTGGGGCGTCGCCATGGGGACGCTCATGCATGAGCGCGGCACTTTTGGCGCAGGACTGCAGATTACGTATCGCAGAAATATGGAGCGGCTTGATCGATCTGGCAAAGACCACGGAACGCAATGGCCGGCCGGCGGCGGAAGATCCAGTTGTCCGGCAGAAGCTGGCGCAATGCTATGCCGAAATCGAAATCATGCGCTGCAACCAGATGCGCGCCTTCAGCCGCATCAATGCCACGGGCGTGCCCGGGCCGGAAGGTTCAATTCAGAAAATTTTCTGGAGCGAACTGAACCAGCGCTTCCAGCAGGTGGCCCAGGAAGTGATGGGACCATACGGACAGCTTGAAGCCGGAGACGAATATGCGATCGATAACGGCATGTGGGCCTACGGCTACCTGAGATCACGCGGCAACACGATTGAGGCCGGCACGTCAGAGATCCAGCGCAACATCATTGGGCATTTTGTGCTGGGATTGCCGAAGAGTTATTAGAGAAGCAATTAGCAGTTAGCGGTTAGCAATCAGCACTCAGCAATCAGTCAAAGCATGAACCGCAAAGGACGCAAAGAGCGCAATGGAAAAGGATTAAAACGAGATGGGAATAGGAATAAGAAAGCCTACAAAATTGCCTCCGTCACTTTTCTCTTTCGCCTTCGCGACCTTGGCGCCCTTTGCGGGTAAAAGAAATTGTTCCAGGGCTGAATACTGAGTGCTGACTGCTGAGTACTAAAACGGAGACAACCATGCAATTCGGACTTAGCGAAAGCCAGCAGATTCTGAAAGACACGGCGCGCAAGTTTTTTGCCGGGGAGAGCCCCATTGCGGCAGTGCGCAAGGCCATGGAAACCGAAACCGCTTATGACGCCGCTCTCTGGACCAAGCTCGCAGAGCAGGGTTTCACCGGAATCATTGCGCCGGAAGAATACGGCGGCATGGGCCTGGGAAAAGTGGAGTTGATACTGCTGATGGAGGAAGCTGGTTACGCGCTGCTGCCGGGACCATTCTTCTCAACCGTCGCGCTGGCTGGAACGGTGATTGATGCCTGTGGTTCGCCTGAGCAAAAGAAGAAGTATCTGGGGCGCATCGCCGCGGGACAGGCCCGCTCCACGGTCGCGCTGGTTGAAGCTGCGGGAAGTTGGGATACCGAGAGTTTAAAAATCAGCTCCGCCGGCAACAAGCTAACGGGAACAAAACTATTTGTGACTGATGCTGCCGTTGCCGATTTTATCGTGGTCGTCGCGCGCGACGGCGTTTTTGTGGTCGATGCCAAGGCTCCCGGCCTGCACATTGAGCCGATGAAGGGCATGGACCTGGCCAGAAAGATTTATGCCGTGGAATTCAAAGACACACCGGCAGAAGCGCTGGACAATGCTGACGGCTTGGCTGCCGCGCTCAACGTGGCTACTGCTGCTCTTTGCGCAGAGATGACCGGAGGCATGCAGCGCACGCTGGAGTTGACTGTGGCGTACGCCAAGACGCGCAAGCAGTTCGGCAAGCCGATTGGAATCTTCCAGGCTGTGCAGCACCTTTGCGCCGATATGTATCTTGAGACAGAAAGCTCGCGCTCAGCCACCTATTATGCCGCGTGGGCGCTGGAAGAGAATACGCCGGATGCAGCTACTTCGGTATCGGTGGCCAAGATGTACGCGAGTGACGCCGCGCGCAACGTAGGCAATCGCGGCATACAGGTGCACGGCGGCATGGGCTTTACCTGGGAAAATGACATTCATCTTTACTATCGGCGAGCCAAGGCTTCAGAGACCATGCTGGGCGACGCAACGTTCCATCGTGAACGAATCGCACGGCAGATCATTGACCAGGCATCGAGCGGCAAGAAGACGCAGCATCCAAAGCAAGCAGCGCTGGCGTCAAGATAGCTGGGCTTCATGCGCGGCCATGATTTGAACGCCAACGTTGCACCAGATCGCTGGCGGCACTGGGCCATTCGGCAAAGTTGAACTTGAAGCCCGCTTCGAGGAGTCTCTGCGGGACAACGCGGCGACTCTTGAGAATCAACTCAGTTTCTGTCCGCAAAAAGATTGCTCCCAGTTCCAGCATCCAGCGGGTCGCCGGCAGACCTATGCGGGTTCCCCAGGCATTACGCAGAACGCGCATGAATTCTTGATTCGGCAGCGGGCAAGGCGAGCAGATGTTGATGCAGCCATCCAGAGATTGATGATCGATCAGGAAATCAATCGCCCGTACGAAGTCAGTTTCGTGAATCCAGGAAATAAACTGTTTTCCCGATGCTGCTTTTCCGCCCAGTCCCGCTCGAACCAGTTGCAGAAGAGTATCAAAAATCCCGCCCCGATCAGGGCTCATGGTCATTGCGCTGCGGAGAGCGATCTTCCGCGTGCCGGGCGTCACAGCGGAAAAAAATTCCCGCTCCCAGCTTGTCGCCACGTCAATGCTGAAACTCCACGTCGATGGCGCATCGGTTTCGTGGCCTCCCAGTTCACCAGTAGATTCATCCATGGCGCGGTCCAGCGCGTGTCGATAGATTGTGGCAGTGCTGGCGTTCATCCAGAGGGCCGGCGGCTTAGCCGCCTGAGCAATGGCTTGTGCTACCACACGCGTGGAAAGGATTCTTGACTCCATGATCTCGTGGCGGTTAGCCGGCGCATAACGGCAATTCACATTGCGGCCGGCCAGGTTGATAACGATATCGGTACCGTCGATAGCATTTGTCCAGATTCCCAAGTCACGTCCGCTCCACGGCAAGACTTGCCAGGGCGAGGGGTCTGGGTGGCGGGAAAGCACGGTGACCGAATGCCGTTGATCATGGAAATGCCGCGCCAGCACATTGCCAACTTGACCACTCCCCCCGGGGATAACGATGCGCAATTTTTGATCGCGGGTTTGGGTAAGGGTAGTTCATAAGTTGAACATGTTCAATATTCGTCAATCAATTGCTCTGTGTCAAGTAGAATCGTGTTTCGGGCAGAGAGCACTCGGCAGACGGCGCGGAAACCCCTTTGCCAGCAATAAGCTGGCGGGGCCAATGAGGCAAGTCAAAATCATGGCACAGGAACAATGGGCAGCAGTCGACAGCTACATCGAAAAGCTTTTTCTCGCGCCGGATTTTGTCTTGCAAGCCGCGCTCGATTCCAGCAAAGCCGCCGGCTTGCCGACCATCAATGTATCTCCGGCGCAAGGCAAGCTCTTGCACTTGCTGGCGCGAGTCCAGGGAGCGCGCAAGATCCTGGAACTGGGAACTCTGGGCGGATACAGCACCATCTGGCTGGCGCGCGCTTTGCCGCCCGAAGGCCGATTGATCTCGCTGGAAATCGATCCTAAGCGCGCAGAGATTGCTCGCGCCAATATAGCGCGTGCGGAACTGGCGAATGCCGTGGAGATACGGGTGGGCCGTGCGGCAGATTCACTAGAAAAATTGGTGGCGGAGGGCCGCGGGCCGTTCGACCTGATCTTTATTGACGCCGACAAGCCCGGTTACGCCGAATATCTTACGTGGTCTCTCAAGCTGTCACGGCCCGGCACACTGATTATCGCGGACAACGTGGTGCGCAAAGGAGCTGTGGCTGATCCGGCCAGCACTGATGAAAACGTGCAGGGCATCAGGAAATTCAACGAACTGTTGGCCGCAGAAAAACGCGTGACCACCACCGTGCTACAGACCGTTGGCTGCAAAGGCTATGACGGCCTGGCGTTGATTCTGGTAACAGCCACTTCCTAAAGTAATCATTCGTACCGGCACTTTGGGTGGTGTCTCAGTTTGGCCGCTGGTCTATCCGACCACGTTTGGCCCCTTGAGGAGATCGCAATGCCAGCGGATGGAGCTTTCCGGCCAACGAAGCGTGGCTCTTACAAGAAATGAAATTGAACACACACCACGCTTTGTGACATGATTTTTATCGTGGCAAAGCACCACAGACACGCGCACCACAAGAAAGACGAGCCAAAGTCGAAGTTGCGCAAGCTCGCTGTGCCGATAAGCCTGATCGTCATCCTTGGGTACGCAGCGCAGTGGGCGGTCCGTTTTTACCCCCGCAGAGCCGCCACAAACCTAGCAGCGGGGATTGCCATTGCGGCAGCGGCAGCAGCGCTCTGGATACTACACCCTCGTAAGGGTCGCTAATCACGTTCGCACTATTTCAAACTGAGACACTACCACACTTTGAGATCAGTGAAGGTCGGAGCATGGATCGCGATAGAATTCTCAATCGTCCCAGCGTCCGCCAGAAACGCATTGCAGTTGTGGCTGATTTAAAATTAGTTAATGTCTCGTTTCCGTGGTTTCTCCCCTGAAGCAATTTCCTTTTTGCGTGCGCTCAAGCGCAACAACCGGCGTGAATGGTTCCAGCCACGCAAAGAAAAATATGAAATGCTGATCAAAGCCCCCATGCTGGAATTTGTCGGCTGCATCAATGAAGAGTTGGCCCGCTTCGCTCCGGCCTACGTCACGCCGCCGGAAAAAGCCGTGTACCGCATCTATCGCGACACTCGCTTCTCGCCCGACAAGACGCCTTACAAGACGCACATCGCCGCCATCTTTCCGCGCAACAGCGCGGTCAAGCGCGAAGGCGCAGTGTTCTACCTGCATTTCACGGAAAAAGAATTGCTGGCGTTCGGCGGCGTATGGGGGCCGGACCGCGACGAACTCATGGCGTACCGCACCCTGCTGCGAGACAATCACGAGGAGTTTGCAGCCGTCCTTAGCAACAGGTCTTTACGAAAGGTCGTAGGCAAGCTTGAAGGCGAGCAACTAAGCCGTATGCCCAAAGGCTTTCCGGTGGACCATCCGGCAGAAGCTCTGCTGCGGCAGAAGCAGTGGTATCTGGAATCCACGCTCCCGATCAGCGTGCTCACCACTCCGCGCGTTGTTCCTGAACTGGCAAAGCGGTTTGCCGTGATGGCTCCGATGGTTGAGTTCATGAACCGGCCGTTCGCGCAAAAGAAAGCGCCGAAAAAGATGCTGTTTATGGGGTTCTAAAGGTGGTGAGTCCGCCTTCCGCGATCCGACTCAGCTTTGCACAATAACCTCAAAACCTCACCACAGATGACACTGATAACACTGATTTACACGGAACCGTTTTGAATTTATAAATCAGTGTCATCCGTGTTGAGATTTGCCTTTTTTGCGCAAAGCTATCCTTAGATCACATCATTTCCGACCGTGAAACAATTTGCGAGCGATTCAAACCGCTTTGAACTAGCCTTCCCTCAGATAGCCGGAAAGCGGCTCACGTATGAGAGTGTCATTGGCCGTGAGGTTCTTGAAACCCTCTCCAGAAACTCCATCTCAACTCATTGAAATAAGCCTGACGGAGTACAAACCGTTTTCAGCCGTCCCTGCCGGGACTTGCTTGCCTGCCTAACGGACCCGGCACTGGGACGCGGGTTGCTCGCGCACGCTCGCAACCCCGTCCGGCGTACCGGGCTATTTTCATTCGCCGCTAACACGGCTCGGATTCAGGGACCGATGGCTACTCCGATCTCAGTGAGCTTGAAAGTTTGCCCTCTATGAGAACAGCGGACATCACTTGCCACTTGTGCTTCTTGGATTTAGTATCGGATTCGTCTAAATAAGCCAGATGCACAGATAACCTCTTTGTTGGGGTATCGCTCATCGCGTACCCCCGCATTCCGCGAGTTGCTGACCTCCATATTCTTCTGGACTACTTCGGGAACCAAGCCCAGACGCAAAAATCCGCCCAGAAAAGGCAGGGTTGCTTGAATTGTGAGGGTGAGTCAGCGTTTCTTGCGTTGTTTGCAAGCTGCTTTCTGCGTTTTTTGGCCTGAATGAAAACGTCGTCGGGATCGTGGAGATGTTTTTCGTATTTATCGCGGGCTTTCCCGTAGCGGCCCACAATCGCCAGGTTCGAGCTGCTGGCGGAACGCTTGTGCCGTGTGACCTGCCTTCTCCGATCCAACTTTGCGCGAAAAAGAACACTGGCCATTTTCGCAATTGATTCGTAAGAAAAAAACGGTTAAGATGGCCCATGATCCCTTCCAAAGCACAAATCCGCAGACTGGTTTTCAACCTACCAGGGGGATGGGTGGATTTGTTGTGGCAGGGATGAACCTACGCCAAACTGGGATTGTGGATTTTATCCAAAATAAAAACGGCCCGCGCGGGCCGTTTCGTCAATGATGTTCGTCGCGGCTTATTTCACCGGCATCGTTGCTAAAAAACTCTTCACCTCGCCAGCATGGGCGCCACTGGGCTCAAGCTGAAGATATTTGTTGCAGGCAGCTTTGGCATCGTCAAACTTTTGAGCGCTGAATTCCACGCCGCAAAGGTTATAGCTATACAGCGCGGAAGAGGGATCGATTTCGGTGGCCTTCTTCAATGAAGCAATCGCCTCATCCGGCTTCTGCAATTTCAGATAGTCATTGCCTTGCGCGGTCAACATGTGTCCCGCTCCCTGCCTGGCAGCGGTGGGGTTCAAGCTGGGAACCTTTGGGTCTGCCGGAGATGAGCCGGAGATCAGTGACTGCGCTATCTGGACGCCTTTATCGTAGGTTTGGACCGCTTCAGCCGGCTTGTTGGATTTGCTCTGCGCATCTCCCAGCGCCATATAGAAATCCCAGCGGGTGGTATCTGGCGCTGCTGCGATCAACTGCTTGAGAGCATTTTCCGCCTTGGGCCAGTCTTGCGCCTGCCGCGCGTTCTGCGCGTCAGAGATCAGGGAATTCAGGCCCGCAATCTTTTTATTGTCAGCTTGGATTTTGGCGAGTTGCTCCTTAGTGAGCTTGGGGCCAGCGGGTTGAGCGAGGCCAAACTTATTGTCCGTTATAGGTTCCTTGGCGGCCTCGATATGAATGATATTGCTGCTACTCGTGTTGCCCGTGCCCAGAGTGGTCCGATCTGAGGATAGTTTTTCCCCTTTCTCGTTCAGCACGTTCACTTCATAGGATCCGTAGGGGACGCCCAGCATTTGGAATTCGCCGTTCTTGTCAGTCTTGCTTTTGTAAGTCTTTCCGGTCTCGGTATTTGTGAACACCACAGGGGCATTGGCAAGGGGCTTCCCGTCCTGCGTGACTTTACCTTCTGCCTGTGCGCCAACTGTCTGCGAGTGCGCCGGCAAAAATCCCACTGCAAACAACAGAGTGCCCAGCGCAAGAACAATAACATTCCGCTTCATTGTGGTTGTTTCCTCCAGAGTGCTTCGCTTTGAATGCCTGGTGTCGTTTCATCCCCTCAAACATCGGGAACCACCTTACTTTTTCTTTTTTTCGTGGTACGTAGTCTCTATTTTTGCTCCAATGGCTTGCAACATGGCTTTCACGTCATTGGCATGCGGCCCATCCGGGGCAAGCTCTAGATATTTGTTTAACGCTTCTGAGGTTCCCGGAGTAGCTTGCAGTTTGCCGTCCTTATCCAGTTTGCTCTCGCCTACCATAAGCGATCCCTTGATGAAATAGGCGTCTGCGCGGGTGGGGTCCGCAGCGATTGCTTTGTCGCACGCGGCCAATGCGCCCTGCGTGTTGCCGGTATTGTATTGCGTTGCGCAGATGTTGAAGTACGCAGTTGCAGGGTTAGGATCCATGCTCGCCGCTTTGGTGTAGGCTTCAATCGCCTTGTCGTTCTTTTTCAACTTCAGATAGGCATTGCCTTCGTTGGTAAGCATCTGGGAGACGCCAGTCTTGGCCTTGGCGGGATCACTGTCCTTTGGCGCATTCTCCGTCTTGGTGGCGTTCTCCGCTATCGGAATGGCTTTTTCATAGGTTGCTATAGCGTCATCGAACTTGCCTTCGCTGAACTGCGCATTACCCAGCGCCTGCTGGTAGTCCCACCGATTCGGGTTCATCGCGATTAGTTTGGTCAGGATCGGTTCAGCGGTCGCCCAGTCTTTGGCCTGCAATGCCGGATTCAATTGCGCAATCAAGGCATTTTCATTGATTGCTTTGTCCCGCTCCCCCTTCATTTTTTCCAGCTCTTCTTTGCTGGGGCCGGCGCCCGGCTTGCCGGAAGTGAGTTCCACTGAGATGTTATCGACCGCGCCGCCCTCGCCCGAATCCGGACCTGGCTTTTGAAGCGCTTTTCGCCTGCGGTGACTTCTTCGTCGTAATCACCGAACGGAACTCCGACGCCCGATGACTTGCCCGTTCTTGTCGCTCTTCATCTTGAAAGTCCGTCCGTGGCAATGTTGGTCAACACCACGTCCGCATTGGCTACCGGCTTGCCGCCATCGGTTATCGTTCCCTGCACCTTGCCTGCTGTGGCCTGCGACCAGGCGGTTGTTGTGGCCACCAGGAACAGCACAATCACCATGATTGGATACGTAAGTTTCGTTTTCATTTTGTCGAGCCTCCGGCTTCAGCTTGAATCTTGAAAATTTAACGGCCTGCCACTTTTTGTAGATGCTCCGGTGGCAAATAAGGAATCGGGTCCTGCGTTTTAGCTTCAGCAAAAGCGCGCCGCCGCAGTACACAACTCTCACACACGCCGCAGGCTTTATCTTCGCGGCTAGTAACAGGACCAGGTCAAATCAAATGGAACGCCCAGTTCCATCCCCAGGCGCACGATCTCAACCTTGCGCATTGCGATCAGCGGTGTAACCACCTGAATCTTGCCTTCGCGCGTACCTGCTTTTATCACTTCGTTGAAGGCTTGATAATACTGCCGGACGGCAATCCGGATATCCTGAACTATCCTGTTCCACCGCTCCGATATAAATCTTATCCGCGTCCAGGACTTCCGCCCAGCTTACGGCAGCCGCAAGGAAATGAGCATTACGAAAAGGAACATACGTTACAGGAATGTCGGCGCCAATTTCCTTACCAGCTTCCGGCACCTCAATGTCTTCATCTGTAAGGGCCGATCCGCCAATGATGCCCAGCGCTTCATTTCTGATTACCAGCCGCCGCTTTATGCCCAGATGATCGCAAATCCGCTCAAATGCCCATCGTTCACGCTCGGCAGTTCGCTGCCCGTAATCGATGTGCAGAGCGGCAGCATCTGTATCCCGTGCGGCCAGTGCGGCGCAGACACATGAGTCCATGCCTCCACTCAACAACACCACCGAGCGCGGTTTTTCGCCTGCCAAAATAAAACCCCTGATGTGCGGATGCCTAGCTTTCAGATGGCCCAGCAGCCGGAATAGCTGCCTACTGTATTTCTTAATTATCGCAAAACTTCATTGTTTATGCTGGGTTGCAGGCACCCGTCAGACTCCCTTGGTCGCAGGTTCCCAAATGAATTTATGAATCTGTAAACCCAGGCGCACATTGAGCCCGTCTGCCAAAATCCATTCCGCCAAAACGCGGGGATCAAGCTGGCAGTTGGACGCATCGCGCTCCCGGCTGGGACTCTTAAGAAACACCGGCGAAAATAAAACCGCCCCCACTTTCTGTTCTAACCCGTGCTGGCGCGTGAAGTCTCGCGCGAACTCGTAATCTGCGCGGTCGGCCAAGACGAACTTAACTTCGTCCGCGGCGGTGAGTGCGGCCAGATTGCTCATGCGAAACGTTCCGCCTTCGCCTGAGCCAGGGCACTTCACGTCCACGATCTTGTGTACAGCAGCCGGCACATTTTCCAGCGGACGCTCGCCGCTGGTCTCAAGCAAAAGAGTGTATCCGCGACCGAGCAGGCGCTCCATCAGCGGCACCAGCTCACGCTCCTGCAGCATGGGTTCGCCGCCGGTAAATTCAACCAAGCCTGCTGGCGCGAGCTTAAGGACTTCCTGCTCGACTTCTTCCGGAGACATCTTTCGGCCTCCGGTAAATGTATATTCGCTATCGCACCAGGAGCAGCGCAGGTTACACGCGGCCAGCCGGACGAAGATGCACGGCACGCCCGCGAAAGACGATTCTCCCTGAATAGAACGATAGATTTCGATGATCTGCATGTGTTGGAAGAACACAGCCGAGGGCCGGCTGTGTTCCAAAGTTTATTCAGAATAACGCGCGGTCGTTGTGTCAGTTTCCCAGATGGTGACGTCCTTCACCGCAACGCGGCCGCTGGTAAGCGATTGCAGGCGGCCATTCGTTTGATCGTAAAAATATTTTGCCAAGTTTTCCGCCGAGGGGTTAAGCGCAATGAAAGGCTCGATTTCATTCAGCATCTGGTGGTCCAGCCGATCAATCACATGCTTCATGACCTCTTTCAGGTCTTTAAAATCCAGCAGCAGGCCGGCTTTATCCAGAGTTGGCCCCGTCAGCGTGACGCGCACCTTGTAATTATGCCCATGCGGGTTCTCGCATTTCCCTTTGTAATCGCGCAGGTAATGCCCTGCGGCAAATGAATCTTCAACCGTAACCTCGTACATCCGCTCCCCTTATCTGGCATTGCGTGCTCAGGCCCACTCTTTATTGTAAATGCCAACGGTGAACGCGAAAAGCCGCCTACGTCAAATCAGCAACTGTCCGTGAAGCGACTAATGCGTCACATCAACCTATGAATACCCGGGACCTGCTCTGACCCGTCTTAGGTGAATATAGGAACTATTAGCTCTTCAAGGCCGGCAATGGCTGCCTCACGAGTCACGGTCGGAAATTCGTCCAGAAATTGGTATAGAGTTTTCCCATGCTCCAGATAGTCCAGCAAGCTCTGAAACGGCACGCGGGTGCCCCGGAAAACCGGTTCGCCGCCGAGTATGTCAGGGTCTTTTACGATGATGCTCATGGGCGCGATTCTCAAGAAATATTCAACTCATTGTAAGTCTTTGTTGCTGTAGATGAACAGTTGCACGGAGCAAGGCGTGCCGGAACTGCCACAGCGCCAGGGGTTTTTCAACACGCGCATCCCTCTGCCTTTACACCCGTAATGGGCGAGCGCGTGTGGACCTCTGGCAGGTGCCTTGGTAGTCCATGTTGCGTTAAGGTGTTGAAAAATATGAGTTTGACCCGGAGGCACGTTTTATTACCGGTCTGCAATGCTGTTTTTCGGTTATTTTGAAAACGGCATTGGTCGAACGTTTGCATGAAAGATTCACGTCAAATTCAAGCAAGGGACGCAGGACTCATCCGTTCTTAAGCCGAAGGGGAACATTGCAAATGACGAGCGGAGGCAGGAAATCGATGAACGCAGCCGAGTGTGCCGACCGAGCGGGGAAGCACGCTTTTGGACTAAGTGACGCCAAAGCTGTCGCGGCATTGCGCCAACTGGCGGACGATATTGAAGCCGGCACGGTGGTTTTAAACAGCGTTACAACCTCTTCACATGCTACGCATGAAGAGTTCACAATTCGTGAAATTATTATCGAAGTGCTGGAGGAGTATCCCAATACGGGACCAAGGATGGTCGGGAAATAGCCGCCTCCGAATCGGAAAGGCGCGCGAGGAAATTTCTTGCACTCAGGCGGAAAGCATTGCACAATCTGCTGACTTTCCGAAAAATGGGGGCAAGACATGAGTACGTTATCCACGCCGCAGCCGGTGCGTGAGAGCGGTACGGGCGGTTCCGACCAACCAATCAACAAACTGCAGATCGAGCAGACGCTCTACGTGGCGCTCTGCGGCGGAATCGGCGGGCTGCTTTCCTGGGTACTGGAAAAGTGGGCGGGGGTGGGCGTGTTCACGCATGCACCCTGGTACGGACAAATTGCGGCGCTGGTGTTCCTGGGCGCCATGGCGGGTTTGTTCGGTATCTACATCCTGACCGCCTCCAACCTGAACTCCATGCGGACATACGTTTTCGCCATCATCTGCGGCGTTCTCTGGCAGCCGATCATCACCACGGCAATCAATTCAGTGGGTGAAGCCAATGCCAGCCAGAGGCTCGCCGCGTCCAACAGCAGCGTAAACCAGGTACAGGAAGTGGCCGCGCATGGGAGCCCGGAGCAGCTAAGCTCGACCGTTCAGGCTTCAGTGCCGGCAATAACCGAGGCCATCCGCCAACTCCCCAATGTGCAGAACGCCGCGAAGAAAGACGCAATTGTGCAGAGCTCTGATAATGCTCTGAAGGCGCTCCAGGCCGCGTCTGATAAAGCGCCCGCGCCGAGCATCGAGGCCATAAAGCAGGTAGGCCTTACCGCCAATGAGGGCAATCGCGTGGACGTGGGCATCCACGCAGTGAACTCGCTGCGGGAAATCGGGCTGGCCAGCACCAAAAATAACCGGCCAGAGGTGACGAAGGCAGCCGTGGACTCGCTCCAGGCTCTGGCGGACAGCGAAAAAGACCCGACGGTGAGGTCCGTTGCCTTGGAGTCATTGAATGCCATCAAGGCCAAGCAGAAGTAGAAACTTCTACATACCCGGGCCGGTGAAGAACTGCTCCACGTCAGCCAGGTCTTTTGTTTTCTTATAGGCAGGCAGGCTATCAATAAAAGTCTTTCCGTAACGTTGTTTCAGGAGACGGTTGTCCAGCAAAGCGAGCACGCCACGATCTTTTACCGAGCGGATAAGGCGACCAAAACCTTGCTTCAGCGAGATCACTGCGGCGGGCACCTGATATTCAAAGAAAGCATTGCCGCCGGCTGAGTTGATGGCGCTGATGCGCGCGGCGACTACAGGATCATTGGGCACCGCGAAGGGCAGACGATCGATAATCACGCAGCTTAGTTGTTCGCCCTGCACATCAACGCCTTGCCAGAATGATGCTGTCGCAAATAAAACGGCGTTGGGGGTGAGACGAAATTCCTCCAGCAACGCGTTCTTGGGCGCCGAGCCCTGCAACAACATGGGGAATGGCAATTCGCCGAGCAGACGGTCATGAATGTCATTCATCTGGGCGTAGCTGGTAAAGAGGCAGAAAGCCCGGCCTTGTGTGATATCCAGCAGCCGACGGATCTTTTCCGCAGCGGAGCGTCCGAACTGCGTGGAGCGCGGATCAGGCATGTCCGGCGGCACATAAAGGATTGCCTGCTTTGAGTAGTTGAAATGCGACGTGACAACCATCTCACGAGCATGTTCGAGACCCACGCGCTGGCGGACATAGTCAAAGTTACCGCGATCAGGATTGCCGGCGACAGCCAGAGTGGCTGAGGTCAAGACAGCGGTTTCCAGATTTTCAAAAAGGGTTTGCTTCAGGATTTGTGATACATCTATCGGCGTCGCTTGCAGCACAATGTGGGTCTGCCCGCCGCGCGTGCGACGCGCTTCACTACGATATTCAATCCAGAAGACCGTGTTCTTGTCTGTTGACTCCAGAATAAACGCAAGCTGTGCCTGCAATTCCTGGGTGCGACGGGAAAAACCAAAAACCTCTTCCGGCTTTTGCGGCAGCAGCTCAAGCTCAGCCAGGACGCGGGCGAGCGCCTGCATCACCGCGTCATAATCGTCGCCATGCTTTTCCAGAAAGCCATCACGGTCGGTGAATGCCGACCGGCCTTCTCCCGGCGGCAGTAAGCCAAAGAAAAACCTTGAACGCTCGCGCAGCTTGGCCAGCGCCTGAATTACTCCCGCAGAAATGGCCTTCTTTTGCTGTAGCGTGGCTTCAATGTCGCGGGCCAACTCTTCAAAGCGTAAATTGCTGACGCTCACGCCAAAATAACTTCCCGCAACGTCTTCCAGTTCGTGCGCTTCGTCAAAGATGACGGCGGAGAAGTCCGGAAGAACACCGGCATCCGGCCCGCCCGACTGGCGGAGTGAGAGATCGGCAAAGAAGAGGTGGTGATTCACGATGATGATGTCACTCTCCGCGGCGCGGCGGTGCATCTCCGTGATAAAGCAGCGGTCCCACTGCTGGCATTTCTGCCCAGTGCAGCGCTCCGTGCGTGCGTCAAGTTTCTGCCAAAGTTGCGCGCTCTCCGGAAGGCCCTTCAATTCAGCGCGGTCTCCGCTCTCGGTTGTCTCTTCCCATTCGACGATCTGCCGGTACTGCTCAATTTCCTGGAGCCCGCTTAGGACCGGCTGGTTGGTGAGATCGTAAAGCTTCTGCCGGCAAAGGTAATTATTGCGGCCCTTCATATAGCAAACGCGCAGTTTGCCTGGGCCTCCGGAAAAAAGCAGTTGCTCAAGAAATGGGATATCCTTGAAGAAGAGTTGTTCCTGCAGGTTCTTGGTGCCGGTGGAGATAATCACGCGTTTGCCGCTGCGAATCACCGGCAGAAGATAGGCCAGCGTCTTACCCGTTCCCGTACCAGCTTCAACGATCAAGTGACGGCGCTCAACCAGAGCTTTTTCCACCGCTTCCGCCATCTGCAACTGGCCGCGCCGGAACTCGTAATTCGGGTGCGCCTTGCTAAGCAGTCCTCCGGGGGCGAAGAACTCATGCAGCGTGGGCAACCGGCGCGTAGGAACTGCCGCGGTTTCGGGCTGGTGGGAAGAGGCCATGACGAGCGTGTTTTTATAATAGCTGGGATCGTCAATTATCGGTTAGCAATTGGCGCTCTGGAGTCGCAAAAATTGATTCGGACTTGGAGAAGGATTGTCTCAAGCTAAGATTAAGTTGTTGGCACCACTGATCGCGATTGTTGGCCGGCCCAATGTGGGCAAATCCACGCTTTTCAACCGGCTGACGGGATCGCGCCGCGCCATTGTGGGCGACGAGCCGGGCATCACTCGTGACCGGCTTTATGGCGAAACCACCTGGCAGGGCCGCCGCTTGCGCATTGTCGATACGGGCGGAATCGTTCCTGACGATAAAGACTTCATTCCTGCTGAGATTTTCCGTCAGGCTCGGTTTGCTTTTGAAGAAGCCGCAGCCATTGTGCTGGTCGTCGACGTACGGACCGAGCTGACCGCTCCCGGACATGGAACTGGCGCGGCTGCTGCGCCGTCTGGGCAAACCGCTTTTTCTGGCCGTGAACAAGGTTGATTCCACCAAGCTGGAAGCCGAAGCGGAGAATTTTCGTACGCTCGGGATTGAAAACCTTTACACAGTGTCGGCCGAGCATGGCACAGGTTCAGCGGAACTGCTGGACGCCATCCTGGATGCCGTGCCGACCTCTGCCGAGGAGGCAGCGGAGCAGGCAGAGGCTGCTATCGAAAAAGATGTGGAACTGATCGAAGAAGAATCGGAGAATGCCGCTAAAGCCGACCACAAGGTACGCACGCCGCGGCAGGAGACGCGCGTGGCCATCATCGGCCATCCGAATGTCGGCAAATCGACTCTGTTGAACATGCTGACCGGGACTTCACGGGCGATTGTTTCGCCCATCGCAGGAACCACCCGCGACGCGGTTGACGAAGTGATTCAGAAAGACGGCAACACTTACCGTTTTATCGATACGGCTGGAATTCGCCGCAAGGGCAAGACCCATCTGATGGCGGAAAAACTTTCGGTGGTAATGGCGCGCAAGCACCTTGAGGCCGCCGACGTTGCGCTGCTGGTGATTGATGCCGTGGAAGGCGTGACCGGCCTTGACGCCACCATCGGCGGGTACGCACATGAAAGCGGACGGTCAGTCATAGTCATCATCAACAAGTGGGACCTGGTGGGCCCTGGTAGGACTGACGGCAAACCACCTGCGGACCGCGAATTGTATGAAAAGCAGGCGCGCCGCGCGCTGAAGTTTCTGGATTACGCGCCCATGGTCTTTGTTTCTGCCTCAGCGGGAAAGAATATAGACAAGATTTTTCGCGCGCTGGAGCTGGTTTCCGCCGAGCGCCGCAAGCGGATTGGCACTTCACAGATGAACCGCTTTCTTGAGACGGTGGACTTTGACCGCGCTTCCGTTCCGCATCGCCAGCAGGTCAAGATCTTTTACATGACGCAGGCGCAGGCTTCGCCGCCCACGTTCATTCTGTTCACCGATAAGGACGTGAAGCTGCATTTTTCTTACGAACGGTTCCTGCAAAACCAGATTCGCCAGAAATTTGGCTTTGTGGGTACGCCGATCTGGATCAAGAATCGACCAAGGACAAAAGTGGAGCTGCCGCCGCGCAAATCAAAGCGTAGAAGCTAAAGCGCTGGCCGCACACCCAACATTTGAGGCTGCGGCGATGGTGGAACAGGCTGGGGCCATAACAATGCCGCCAGTTTGGGATAGCGTCCACCAAAGAAGTAAAGAGCATATGACGTAAAGAAGACAGAGATAGGCGCAGTAAGAATCAGCAGCAGACAAACGATTCCGGCGGCAGCCAACAAGGCGGCGATGCCGCAGATAATGATTCCAAGGAAAGCACCGATGGCCTTGAAGGCCAGCACTCCGAGCACCACCAAAATACCAACTGGAATACCAATCACGATCAATGCAGGAAGTATGGCGATAACAAAAGCAATGGAAAGGGCAATGGAACTCCCAAAGGCACAAAGCAGCTTCATGCCCATATAAGCTGCCCATGCTCCCGGCTCAGAAGCTGCCACGCGCCACACCGCAGACCATGCGTCGCCAATAGAAAGATCATCGAGCGCCAACACAGGCATCACGAAATCCTTGGCCAGCGTGGACACGATGGCGAAGCCGATGCTGACAATGATCGCGCCCAGCGCCACAGAGGCGATGATCGCCAAGAACATAGGGAGAGAGTTATCACCGCTGAAAAGGCCGCTCTTGTAAGCGCGCCACAAAGGCAAACCCACAATCAGAAATAGCGTTCCCCAAGTGACCAGCCGGAACGCCAGCCAGAACCCGAAGTAACGATTTGCCTGAGACTCGTATTTCTCCCATCCGCGCTTAATCTCCGTCTGCCCTGTAACCACGGCATCAAACAGGATGAAACGGAAGCGGCAGAACAGGTAAAGAAAAATCAGAGCGAAGACAACAATCACCGCGATTACGATAACGAAAACATGGAAGTAATCTGCGAGATGGATGGAGCGGATTGCGCGGAGAATATCTTCCGCGTGGGGAGGAAGGTCACCGCGAGGCCCGCCGTGAGGAATGACCGGAGCGCGAAAATTGGAACCACCGCCGGAGACGACTGCGCCTCCGCCGAGCAGTCCGATCAGGCCCATCTTTAACCATGTGCCAAGGCGAAAGGGGCGGAAGAGCATTGCGCGCACACGCGCAAATGCCGGACCAAACGCGTCAATCGCGGATAGACGGTTCATAAGTGTCCGCAGGAGGCTGTGTGGCTGCCGCAGTAGTCTCCTGCCGCCACGATGCTAGTCTCTCCAGGGCTTTTTCACAAACCATTTTGTGACGTTGCTTCTTGTCGCGCACGCGGCGTCGAGTGGCTTCATCCAGCTGAGGTAATAGATCAAATGTGATGTTGGCCGGTTGAAAACTCTTGCTCTCAGCGTGGCAGATATAGTGCACCAGCGAGCCGAGCGCAGTTTCTCGAGGCGGTGGAATTGCCGGCAGCCCCTGTGCGATACGCGCTACATGAATGCCCGCCAGCATCCCCATGGCAATGGATTCGGTATAACCTTCTACGCCGGATATCTGTCCAGCGAAAAAGACATTTGGATGCTGCTTGAGGTTGAGTAGTTCCGTGAGCAGCGTTGGAGCATTGATATATGTGTTGCGATGGATCTGCCCGTAGCGAATGAACTTTGCATTTTCCAGGCCGGGAATCAGCCGCAGCACGCGCGCCTGATCGCCATACTTCAAATGATTTTGAAAGCCCACCAGGTTATAGGAATCGGCGCGCAGGTTTTCCTGCCGCAACTGCACCACCGCGTAAGGCCATTTGCCGGTGCGAGGGTCGTCCAAGCCCACAGGCTTCATGGGACCAAAACGCAGAGTGTCGCGTCCGCGACGCGCGATCTCTTCAATTGGCAGGCAGCCCTCAAAGTAATTCAGGTTTTCCCAATCATGCCCTTCCACCTTTTCCGCCGATGTAAGAGCATCAATAAAACGGTCATACTCTTCTTTCGTGAAGGGACAGTTGATGTAGTCCGCCGTGCCTTTGCCGTAACGCGCCGCCATGTAGACCTTGCTCATGTCAATGGAGTCGGCTTCAACGATGGGGCTGATGGAGTCGTAAAAGAAAAGATGATCACTGCCTGAAAGGCGCGCAATCTCAAGGGAGAGCGCGTCTGAGGTGAGCGGCCCGGTGGCGATGATGGTGAGCCCGTCGTCTTCTTGTTATGGCTGTGGCTTCTTCGCGGATGACTTTGATCTTTGGCTCGGCGCCAATGGCCTCAGTGACTTCGGGCAGCAAAGGCTTCACGGTCGACGGCAAGCGCGTGACCGGCGGGAACGCTGGTTTGCTTGGCGATGCGCAGCAGCAGCGAGTCCACGCGGCGCATTTCTTCTTTCAACAACCAGGGCGCGGTGTTCTCACTTTCTGACTTGAGCGAATTGGAGCAGACAAGCTCGGCAAACTTGTCTGTCTGGTGCGCGGGAGTGGATTTCACCGGACGCATCTCGTAGAGCTCGACCTCGAACGCCACGGCGGGCGCACTGCCACGCGGCTTCGCAGCCGGCCAGTCCGGCGCCGATAATTTTGATTTTGGCGGTCACTGCTTTACGCTGCCTTTGGGATTGCCGACTGCCTCAGAGACATCAGAAGATGCCAGCCGCTCCAGCGCTTCACCACGCAGCAGCATGGTCTCCCATTCGCCCAACAGCTCTGCGCCTAGCGATTCATAGAATTTCAACGCAGGATCATTCCACTCCAGCACCATCCAGCGCAGGCCATAGCATTTTTCTTCCAGGGCAATCTGGGCCAGGCGTTGCAAAAGAGCTTTGCCAATGCCTTTGCCGCGCATCTCAACCAGAACAAAAAGGTCTTCCAGGTACAGCCCAGGCTGGCCGCGCCACGTAGAGAAGTTGTAATGAAAGAGCGCGAAGCCAGCGGGGGCGCCGTCCCATTCCGCTATCAGGCAGCGATATTTGGGCTCCGGGCCGAAGCCGTGGCGGATCAAGATCTGTCTTCTGTTGCGACTACGCCGTTTGGCTCGCGCTCAAATTCCGCAAGCGACGGATGAAATCAAGCATGAGAGCTGCGTCAGATGCCGCGGCGGTGCGGATGGAAAGCATTCTCTAGAAGTTACCGCAAAGGACGCGAAGGGCGCAAAGGATCGGTACTTAGTATTTGGTACTTAGCCGCAAGTCCGCGTCGGTGTTTTGAAGGCCCGATGTCTTGATTTCCGGATTACCCGCCCTCTTTCACGCCGTGGCTTTGAATTGGGCCAGTGCCACGTCTTCAGCAGCATAGTCGAACTGAGCAGTCGCAGTGACTGGCAGGTTTGCCCGTTCCCATTCAATCGTGCGGCGGATGGCTTCTTCGCGCGGCAGCAGCTCACGATAGCCAAGTTCTTTGCGGATTCGCTCTGAGGATGCCACCACGTGCTGCGCGGTGTTACCCGGCCAGAGCAAGTGCTTCGGCGTGCGGTCATGCGGCAGCACGACGAACTCCCCTGTCCAATGGGTGGCAGCGGCAATTTTGCGCGCCCAGTCGAGTTCGCCAAAAGACTCTGCTTCGCAGACGTTGTAAACGCGCCCCGTAGCCTGAGGTGAGAGTTGCAGCCAGAGCCACGGCGGAGCCTACATCTCCCACGTATCCGCGAGGCGTGCGCAGTGGCGCAACGTCATCGGCAAAGATGATCTGCTTGCGGCCATCGTCCATGCGTTTGAGTATGGGATGGAAACGGTGTACCGGATCGCCCGGACCATAAATCATTGGCAACCGCAAGATTGTGCCGGGTAGTTTGGGATCACCGAGAACAGCCTGTTCCACTGGAACCTTGTCATACTCTTCGTCGATCCAGCCATATACGCTTTGCGCTCTCTTCAGCGCTTCCGGCGGATAGGTGTTCCGGCTTGTCCTGAGTTCTGAGTCTTCCGTCAACGGCAGTTCCTGCAAGCCGCCGGCTTCCGAGTTATAAAAGACGCCCCAGGCGCGATACACGTCCATGCTGCTAAGCGCGACGACGCGGCCAGCGACACCGCGGAAGGTGTCCATGAGTTGTTGCGCCTGGCGACCGGAGCTGAGGACGAAATCGACCACCACGTCAAACTTCTGTCGCCGGAATTCGGGCTGATGGTCCTGAAGGAACTGCCGATTCCCCAGAATCTCTTCCGCGCCGTGCGGTACGTTGGTTTTGCCGCGATGGAAAATTGTGACCTGATGGCCGCGTTTGCTGAAGCTGTTGAGCCGCGAATTGTCCGATGAAGCCGCTGCCGCCGATGAGAAGGATTTTCATGACTTTTCTTCATATAGTCTGGTTAAAACAAAATTCTCTCAGAGCTAACGTCTCCATCATGCTCTCCTCGGAATTAAAAAGGGAGAATGCGTTTAAGTTAAACCAGTCCAGCAATCTGAGCACCTTCGCCCGTTCTGTGATCGAGTATCGTTAATTTCCAGCAGCTACCCTGCTGGCGGGGACTTGGCTCAAATATTACATCGTAATGCTCAAACCGCCACTCATCATCGAAGCCCATGCAAACGGTATATTCACTCTGCTGCAAGACGTGCCTGCGGTGGGTTCTTACATAGGGTCCATACCGATAGAGCACCGGCATGCCATTACCTGAGACCTTATTGGAAATTTCAGAGAAGACATAAATAGATACTCTTTGGGATGAATCCGCTTTGGCTTTGCCGAACGCGAAGTAAGCAGCAACATATGGGGAACGCGTCCAGTCTAGGAGAGGCGACGGGAATCCATGATGCCTCAGGTATGCCATGTAGGCATAAGCGGGACAGCGCCCACTCCACAACTCGATTTCGAAAGGGTGGTAGTCTCGTACCGATTTCTCCACATTGGGTATTCGGGTATTGGCCACCCATTTCCCGTCAGAGTTTCAATCTGAGGTCGATTTTTGCAATTACGCGATAATAGTCCTTGAAGAGCATGCGCTCTTCGTTGCGATCGAGGTAGCTGAAAGCAACCAGGAGGAATTTTCCTGGCCACGGTAAAGCAAGGGAGACTTCAGAAACTCATTCGACTTATCCCGCTCCTCGCGCAATCTTCAATTCTTTTTCAAATTCTTCCCAGGTGTTTACATTTCGTTCTTCCATCGATCACACTTCCTGCGCTCTGAATAAGGCTTGGTGGCAATAGCGTTCCCTCGCTGCGCTCGGGATAAAGAAAAACCTAAATAATAATCCGCTCGTCGCCTACGCGGCGAGTAATGCGCTGCTGGTCAAGGTATTCAAGCAGCGGAATAGCATATTTGCGAGTCACGCCAAGCAGGTCTTTGAATGTGGCGACGTCGATTTTCGGCGTCTTTGCTTTCTGCGTGGCCATGAGTTGGCGCAGGCCCTGCAGGGCGGTTTGATGGAAGACCAGGTCGTCTGTGAGTTTGATGAGCACGCGGTCACGAAGCAGAAGCGTGACGAGTTTTTGTGCGCGAGCTTTATCGACAGGAAGCTTGTCGAGAACCTCTTTCATCAGCGGGACTTTCAGACCGGCGTCGGCAAAGGCCTTTTCGATTTGCTGTTTGGCTTTGGCCTCTTCGTCTTTCAATTCCACGCCGCGACCGGCGAGACGGACCTGCTCGCCGAAGACTTCTGCTTTCTTGTCGCGCGTGAGCAGGGCCAGCATGGCTTCCATCACTGTCTGGTGCAGGCCGAGTTTTTCGCGCAGCTCTTCTTTGCTGATGCCGCCGACCAGCGGGTTAGCTTTGTGAAAAACTTCCAGCGTGGCGATCAGTTTGTCGCGGGTCTTCTGCATGGCTTCACTGGCAAGCAGGAAGTCGCCGACCTGGATGATTTGTTTTTGCTGCACCAGAGCGGCGATCAACGGCTGCAGGACTGACTGCTTTAGTCCGGTCTCGCGCACGGCGGCTGTCACTGACAGCCCTTCATGTCCCCGGCGGGCAATGCGCGCCAGCAGAATGTCCTGGCGATTTCCGGAAGAAAGCGTCTGCAGGAAGCGTTGCACGGCATCCTGTTTCTGCCGCGATAAGGGAAATGCGTCGAGCACAATCGCTCCGCCGATGGTCACGACGGGAGAAAACTGGCGCAGGATGGCGCGATCTCCAGGCAACAGCAATAAAGGTTCGGCGGTGCGCAGCTGCGCGAAGGCTGAGGCTCCGGGCTTGAGTTCAGTCACGCCACGCAGCGCGACTTCAGCAATCGTCTCTGAGCTAAAGGCGTGGAAGTGGACGCGGGCGCGGTTCTTGAGCGGCTTGGCATCTTTGAGCAGAGAAATCTGGACTTCAAACTTTTGCGTGGGCTCAAAGACGCCGGGCGCAGCCAGCGCCATGCCGCGAGAAAGCTCTTCCATCTGAACGCCAGCCAGATTCAAGGCGGTGCGCTGGCCGGCAATCGCCTGGTCTGCACGTGCTGCCGTGGACCTGCACGCCACGCACGCGTGCACGCTTGCGCGAAGGAAAGACTTCCACTTCTTCTTCTTTTTTTACTTTGCCGGCAATGAGCGTGCCGGTAACCACCGCGCCAAAACCTTTCATGGTAAAGACGCGGTCAATGGGCAGGCGGAAGAGCGCTTCAGTATCGCGGGCGGGGACATCAGCGGACAGGCGGACGATTTCGCGCTTTAGCTCGTCCAGGCCTGTGCCTTTAAGCGCGCTGACGGCAACGACCGGCGAGCGGCTGGAATCGAGAAACGATCCGCGCACAAAATCTTCTATCTCCATGCGGACGACGCTGAGCGTGTCTTCATCCACCATGTCTGACTTGGTGATCACGGTGATGCCGCGCGGGATGGAGAGCAGGCGGCAGATTTCAAAATGCTCGCGGGTCTGCGGCTTGATGGATTCGTCGGCGGCGATGACCATCAGGACCAGATCGATGCCGCCCACGCCGGCCAGCATGTTACGCACGAAGCGCTCGTGACCGGGAACGTCTATGAAACCGAGTCGAATTTTTTCTCCGCTGGGCGCGGTGAGTTCCAGATGAGCAAAACCGAGATCGATGGTAATGCCGCGGCGCTTTTCTTCTTCCAGACGATCGGCGTCAATGCCGGTCAGGGCCTTGACCAGAGCGGTCTTGCCGTGGTCGATGTGGCCAGCGGTGCCGATGATGATGGATTTCATGGTGCGTTTAAGTGTAACGAATTGCCGGGCGTGTTTGCGCGGCCGCTGTTTATAATAAAAGTTATATACACGACATGCCATCTTTGCTAGATTGGGATGTGACTCGAACGCGCGAAGAAGAACCGCAGGCTGCCGAAATTCATTGGGAAGGAGATGCCAGGGAGATCCTAGCGGGCTTTCCAGAAAGTGTCCGGGCCGAGCTCGGGTACTCACTGTGGCAGTTACAGGAGGGGCGAACGCCGAAGTCGGCGACGCGACGGATGCAATCGCTGGGTCCGGGTGTCTGGGAGTTGAAAGAGAGCGATGAAAAAACCTGGTATCGCGTGGTGTATTTGTCCAGGATCGCGAACGTAATCTACGTCTTGCACTGTTTTGAGAAACGGAGCCACAAGACAGACCGGCGCGACTTGGAGATCGTCCGTGAACGGCTACATCGGGTCCAACAACGGATTCGCCAGGAAAGGACGAAATAGGGACATGCGCACAAAAACAAACAAGCCAAGTCACGTGACCAAGGACAACATCTTCGAGGACTTGGGCTTCTCAAAAGAGGACGCCGCGGCTTTGAAGATCAAAGCAGGTATCCTGAGCGCCCTGCTCGACCATATCCGCCGCCGCCGCTACACGCAAAAACAACTTGCCGGACTCCTGGGGGAGTACCAGCCCAATATCAGCAATCTATTGAACGGCAAGATTTCCACGATGAGCATTGAAAAGCTCCTGAACTACGCTCACCGGCTGAATATGGATGCGCAAATCACGATGAAAATGAAGCCGCGTTCCGCGCGGGGAAAAAAGGTCCGCATTGCCTAGCCAGTCTTCTGTGCGTCAATAGGTGCCGCGGCGTTTTTCTTCTTCCAGACGGTCGACGTCAATGCCGGTCAGGGCCTTGACCAGCGCGGTCTTGCCGTGGTCGATGTGTCCGGCGGTGCCGATGATGATGGATTTCATTAGTTTCTGTCGCTCCGCTCCAAAACCGCTTGAGGGTATTTCCCTGACTAAAGATGCTTCTGCACTTGCTACAGGCCGCTCGGCGGCCACGGGCCTCGCGGCTTTCACCTCATGAAATAAGTCGCTCCGCTCCAAACCGCTTGAGAATACTTCCCTGGCTTTAGTGCCGTTCTGCGCTTGTGGCAGGACCGCTCGTCGCCATGGGCCTCGCGGCTTTAGTGTAAAGGATCGGAAGTTAAAACCTTACCACTGATAAACACTGATAACACTGATCAGGACAGGATCGCAGGTCGATTTAAAGAGTGCTTCTGCGGTCTGAAACGTCTCTTTAGGATCAGTTTCGTTCTGCAGGTGAAACGTCTCTTTAGGATTCAGGTTTCGTGCGAAAATAGAAGTATCCCCATGCCCACGACTCACGCTTCCGCTATTACACCTGAAGTGATCAAAGACCACGGCATCACGCCGGAAGAATATGAACGGATCAAGGCGTCACTGGGGCGCGAGCCGTCGCTGACGGAGTTGGGGATTTTCAGCGTGATGTGGAGCGAGCATTGCTCGTATAAGTCGTCACGCGTGCATTTGAAGCGGCTGCCCACGCGCAGCAAGCTGGTGGTGCAGGGGCCGGGCGAGAACGCCGGCATCATCGACATTGGCGACGGCTGGGCCTGCGCGTTCAAGATTGAGTCACACAATCATCCTTCATTCATTGAGCCGTTTCAGGGCGCCGCGACCGGCGTAGGCGGAATCCTGCGCGACATCTTTACCATGGGCGCGCGGCCTTTTGCGGTGATGGATTCGCTGCGATTTGGGCCGATCACGGCGTCTTCGAATAATCCCACGCTTTCGGCAGAGAATGCGGAAAGCAGGTCCTTCGACTCCTCCTCGGCAAGCCTCGGAGATCGCTCAGGATTTCGCCTGCAGGCTCAGACGCCCGCAGAACGGCTCAAGATGGGGCACCGGCGGCTGGTAAAGGCGTGGATCAGGCGACGATACATCGCAATCATTCTGTGCTGGAAGGCGTGGTCAGCGGGATTGCGTCGTACGGAAACTGTTTTGGCGTGCCGAACCTGGGCGGCGAGACGAAGTTTGAGCCTTGTTACTCAGGCAATCCGCTGGTGAACGCGTTTGCGCTGGGACTGGTGCGGCGTGACCAGATCTTTTACGCCAAGGCCGCAGGCGAAGGGAACCCCGTGATTTACGTGGGCGCAAAGACGGGGCGCGACGGCATCCACGGCGCGACGATGGCGAGCGAAGAGTTCAGCGAAGGCTCTGAACAGAAGCGGCCCAACGTGCAGGTGGGCGATCCGTTCCTGGAAAAGCTGCTGCTGGAAGCCTGCGTTGAGGCCATGCATACGGGCGCGGTTGTCGGCATACAGGATATGGGCGCGGCCGGGCTTACTTGTTCCACGTGCGAGATGGGCGCACGCGGCGGCGTGGGAATTGAGATTGAACTGGATCTTGTCCCGCAGCGCGAAACCGGCATGAACGCTTACGAGATCATGCTGAGCGAATCGCAGGAGCGCATGCTGCTGGTGGCGGAGAACGGCCGCGAGCAGGAAGTGCTGAAAGTTTTTGAGAAGTGGGGGCTCGATGGCGTGATCGTGGGGCGTGTGACAAGCGGGGGCAGGCTGCGCGTGCTGGAGCACGGAAAGCTGGTGGCCGATATTCCCAACACCGCGCTCACGGACGATGCTCCGCTGTATCACCGACCGATGGAGCCGTGGAGCGCGCCGGTTTCACGCACCAAGCCGGAGAGTGTGCGATTCGCCCATTCAAGCGCAAAAACAGCGCTTGAACGGGGCCCGGGAGCACGGCGAGCGATTTCACGGAAAACCTGAAGCGATTGCTGGCCGCGCCGAATATCTGCTCCAAGCGCTGGATTTTTGAGCAGTACGATTCCATGGTGCAGTCGAATACCGTGGAAGGGCCGGGCGCGGACGCGGGGCTGATGCGAATTAAGGGATCGAAACGCGCGCTGGCGATGGCGCTGGACGGCAATGGACGCTGGTGCTGGCTTGATCCCAAGCTGGGCGCGATGCACGCGGTGGCGGAATCGGCACGCAACGTTTCATGCACCGGAGCGACGCCGGTTGCGGCCACGAACTGCCTGAACTTTGGCAATCCGGAAAAGCCGCAGATTATGTGGCAGTTTTCTCAGGTGGTGGACGGCCTCACCGAAGCCTGCACCGCGCTGGAAACGCCGATCACCGGCGGCAATGTGAGCCTGTACAACGAGACGCTGGGCGAAGGCATTTATCCTACGCCCGTGATTGGCATTGTGGGCACGCTGGAGAACGTGGAAGACGCCATGACATTCCACTTCCGCCAGCCGGATCGCGATGTGTGGTTGCTGAGTGGCGCAGCCGACAAGGGCAATGCGGAAGCGGAGTTTGGCTCGTCAGAGTATGCGAAAGAAGTCATCGGGCAGATTTGGGGCGTGCCGCCGGCGCTCGATCTTAAGCAGGAAGCGGCGCTGCAGAAGTGCCTGCGCGAGCTGATCAAAGAGCATGCGATTGAGTCGGCGCATGATTGCTCTGAAGGCGGCTTGGCGGTGGCGCTGGCAGAAGCCTGTTTTGTGAAGCCAAAGCCCGGAGCAGCTGCACCTTACGTCGGCGCGGAGGTTGACCTTAACTCCAATGGTGTCTTCACCGAAGGCGTTTTATTCGGCGAACAGGCCAGCCGCGTGGTGATAAGTTGCGACCCGAAAAGGGCTCGAAATCATCCAACAAATAGCGGTAAAATGGGGCGTACGGGCGGACCGGATCGGACGCACGATTCCTGAAAAACTAGTGGTTTCCATTGACGGCAGGCAGGCGGTCTCAGCAAAAGTGTCTGATCTGCGGCAGGTTTGGGACACAGCGTTACAGAAAGCCCTGCACGTGGACGCGCCGGAGCATCTGGTGCCGGAAGTGTTGCAGAAGAGCTAGGTTTTTCTGAAATCCCGAGCGTAGCGAGGGATCACTATAGTTGCCTTAAGTTTAAGGGTTAAGACGAAGGCAGAGTATCGCGGGGCAGGATTGTTCAGCACGTAGGGATCCCTCCCCTTCGGCAAGCTCAGGGTTCGGGACTTTGGAAAAAAGCGGCGTGGAGCGAAGCGACATAAATGAAGCCTGACAAGTTCAAAGACGAATGCGGCGTGATGGCGGTGCACAATCACCTTGAAGCCTCCACCATGGCTTATCTTGGTCTGCACCAGTTGCAGCATCGCGGACAGGAATCTGCCGGCGTTGTGTCGTCCAACGGCGAGCGTCTTTACATGCACAAGGCCATGGGGCGAAGTCGCGGACATCTTTACTGAAGCCGTGCTCGAACAAGCTTCCTGGCAATCTGGCTATCGGACATACGCGCTACTCCACCACCGGCGACTCCGCTGTGCTCAACGCGCAGCCCATTATGGTCGATTGCAACAAGGGCATGATCGCTATCGCGCATAACGGCAACCTGGTCAACGCCAATGAAATCCGCCAGCGCCTTGAAGCGCAAGGCTCCATCTTCCAGACCACCAGTGACACTGAAGTGATCGTGCATCTGATCGCGCAATCCAAGGAACATACGCTGCCTGAAGCCGTGTGCGACGCCCTGCGCCGGATCGAAGGCGCGTTTTCCCTGGTCATGATGACGCGCGACCGCGTCTTTGCCGTTCGCGATCCTCGCGGCTTCCGCCCGCTTTCCATGGGACGCATTCCCAACGGCGGCCCGCTCGGCGATACCGTCGTCTTCGCCTCAGAGACCTGCGCCTTTGACCTGATTGGCGCCGTCTATGAGCGTGACGTCAAGCCCGGCGAGATGGTCGTCGTCGGTCCTGAAGGCACTTTCTCGCGCTTCTTTGCGTCAGAGATGAAGCAGTCCGCCTGCATCTTTGAGCATGTATATTTCTCGCGGCCAGATAGCGTCGTCTTCGGGCGCTCCGTCCAGGCCAGCCGAGAAGCCATGGGCCGGCAGTTGGCCAAGGAATCGCCCGTAGAAGCCGATCTTGTGGTTCCCGTGCCTGACTCCGGCGTAGCGGCCGCGCTCGGATATTCGTCAGAATCGCTCTTGCCGTTCCGCTTTGGCCTGATCCGCAACCATTACGTCGGACGCACGTTCATTGAACCGGAACAGCGCGTGCGCGACTTCGGCGTAAAGCTCAAGCTGAACCCTATCCGCAGCCTGCTCACCGGCAAGCGGATAATCCTGGTGGACGATTCCATTGTTCGCGGCACTACCAGCCGCAAAATCGTCCGCATGGTGCGCGACGCCGGCGCAAAAGAAGTTCACGTACGCATCTCCTGCCCGCCCACCATTTCTCCGTGCTTTTACGGCGTGGACACCCCTTCCAAGGGCCAGCTCATTGCGTCCAATAAGTCGCTGGAAGAAATCCGCGACTACATTGGCGCCGACTCGCTGGCGTATCTCTCTCTTGAAGGCCTCCGCCAGGCCTGCGCCGAAGGCGAGAAGACGACTTATTGCTCTTCCTGCTATACCGGCATCTACCCCACGGACTTCATCCCCCTCGACCAGATCCAGACCGTGACGGTGGAGAAGAAGCGGTAAAGAAACCGTAAGGGGCATCCGGAGTTTCGGGTTTTCCGATCACCCACCTGTCTCATTTGACTTTCGTTTCTCATTCGCCTACCATCCTGCCATAGAGAAGGTCCGAGAAAACGCCACCCTGGTCATTGCGGCGTCGATCATTGCGGTAATCCGCCTGCGCGGCGCGCCCATCGAAACGCAGCCCCAAGGTGGTCTTCACTATTAGCGAATCAGTCCGACTGGCCCGCATGATCCTGGACGAGGTGCAGGGGAGAGGGTGAGACCGCGTCATTAGCAAGTTCAAGGGCAAGCCACAACTAACATTTGTTCTTTACTTCTCCCGGTCTCCTAGCGCAAACTGCTGCAAAGCACAGGAAAAAGAATGACGACTGGCAAGGTTATCTTTGAAAATATCAGGGCAGCACTTGAGGCAGGTTACTACGCAGCGGGAATCACGTTGGCCTACCTTGCCTATAGAGGGCTGGCCCAAATCAGACTTACCAAAGAGCTGGCCACAACAAACGCGAAGCGCGAGGCTTTTAAGCTTGCGGTTACGCAGTGCCATTTTTACGCAGAGGACGTCGTTACATCTCGAGCAAGAGTCGTTGCGCTTGCGACTGAAAAAGGGATAGATTTCCCACAGCCATGCTCCTTCAAGGTATCAAAAGGGGAAATCGTTGAGGTACATACCGCCGGAAGAAACATCATTGACGAGTGCCAGAAACTCGACCAAGAACTTCTTCTCTATATGAATCGATTGGAGGCCTTCGCGATGGCGTTCACTTCAGGTGTTGCCGATGAGGAGGTTGCCTACCGTGAAACCGCAAGAGCGTTTTGCCAGACCTTCCCGGAAACCGTCCCGTTTATTGATCACTGTCGTAAACATGAGATCGCTCGGTATGAAAGCACCCTCCAGCTTTACGAACTATGGAACAATCGTTTACAGTCGGAGGCCCTCGCGAAGAAGAAACAAGATATAGAAACAGCTGAGGACCATCTTAAGGGCAGACAACCTGCAAAGATTAAGACTATAGGCACCGATTAAGACCGACTGCGTGAGCACTTCACGAACTGGAAGTTGGCGATGATTTTTCCGTTTTAGGCTTGCGAGAGGTGGCGAGCTTGGTCAAATGCTCCGCGTATTTCGCAGCAGATTGCTTTCGCAGGTCAATCTCCCTAAACAAATACTCGAATACGGGCCTAGCCGCATCGTAGATCTCCAAGCACTCGTCGTCTGGACGGCCGTGGAGCCCTTCGCTAGAAAGATCGTGGAGTTGGCTGATAGGGTTGTGGCCCCCGGGCCGCAATGAAGGTGGCAAAATCAGACTCGCATATTCAATCTTGTCTGAAAATCGGTAAGATTTTTTCACCTCATCAAGCTTTTTCAGCTCGGACTCCAGGAAATGATAGTCTCGCGACTCATTGGCAATCAGATCCAAAAGGTCATTGATTTTGTTCTCTACTACTCGTCTTAGATAAGCGACCGCTGCCAGCCCCATATTTTCATTCTTGCAACATACCGATTTCTGGTAGAGATCC
Source organism: Terriglobia bacterium (assembly GCA_963732195.1). Lineage (GTDB taxonomy): Bacteria > Acidobacteriota > Terriglobia > Terriglobales > Acidobacteriaceae > Angelobacter. The sequence goes on from CAVSYO010000004.1 coordinate 79,229, forward strand.
TTATTCGTGGAATCTAACTGGCGTTCCACCTCGGGCGGTATGTCCTCACGAAGCTGAGGGTATTGGCCGTACTTATAGAAAACCCCAGATCTACTGGTCTCAGCGTCTGGATCGTGCCAGTAATAATAGTAATCAATCGTACGATTCTTGCAGTTTCTACACTTATATGGGCGTGATTTCCAACCTCTGAAATCAGCACCGTTCTTCCCGGCGAGAGAAGTCTCCCATGTAGTCGTCTGTTTACATAAAACGCAATATAGCTCGAGGGTCTTAGGCAAAGAGAAAGGGGCGGTCGGGCACGAATAAACAAGGCGCCGGTACAATGGCCAGCTTGTAAGCACCAAAGCCATTTCCAAAGCGAGATCATCCTCAGTAGAAAAAACCTTGTTATTGTCGCCCACCATAACCACATTGTAATACCAGCCGCCTCACCTTCCTTCCCACCTGCCCCGCGGCCCGTCGAATCTGACCTTGATATATGTCCCGGCCGGGCCTGAGCGCTGTTTGGCGATGATGATTTTGTTCTCCCCGGTCAAGTAGCTTTTTGGCTTCGCTGCCGTATGCTCCTGCCGGCTGGACGCCCATGGGCCGATGCAGCAGAAAGACGGCGTGCGCGTCCTGCTCTGCCTCGTGTATCCTGCCACGGTCTCTGCCCTTCATGCTTGTGTAGCACAGCCGTACTCGCCGGTGTTTGTGGTTATTGGTTGCTCAAACGAGATTCAAACACAGCCGGGGGCGGCTGTGCCACACGATTTTGGGAAGGACTTGCTTACTCGTCACACCTAAACTTGGATGCACTGCGGTCTTTGTCCGCCTGCGCTCCGGCTCCGCTCAGAATGACAACGTGGCTACATTATCGGAGGAAACAATGCAATTCCACTCCTGCCACGGTCTCTGCCCTTCCATGCTTGTGTAGCACAGCCGTACTCGCTGTTGTTTGTGGTTATTGGTTGCTTCAAACGAGATTCAAGCACAACCGGGGGCGCCTCCACCCCAGCGCGCGCAAAACCGGCGCTCCGGGGACCCCGGGCTGTGCTACACGATTTTGGGAAGGACTTGCTTACTCGTCACACCTAAACTTGGATTCACTGCGGTCTTTGTCCGCCTGCGCTCCGGTTTCGCTCAGAATGACAGGGTGGCTACATTATCGGAGAAAACAATGCTATCCCACTCCTGCCATGACCTCTGCTCTTTCCATGCTCGTGTGGCACAGCCGCCCTCGGCTGTGTTCTTATTCCTCTTCCTCCCACAGCCATTTGTAATCTTCGGGCCTTGAGACCAACCCTTTTCTCACCGGATTCTGGCGGACATATTCAATTTTTTGTTCCAGACTGTCCGCATGCCGTATGACATGATCGAACGATTCATCCTGCCACACCGTCCCTGACCTCTTAAGAGCTTTATTTACCGAATGGGACGAAGCTCCTTTGATTGCTCCGACAATTTCTTCGAAGCTGAAGGTTTCGTTTCTCTCATTCTCCAGAGGCGTGAAGATCATATGCACATGGTCCGGCATCACGACCGTAATTCGCATTTGCAGCTTCAAACCGTTCTCATGCAAGCAGTGTTTAAGTACAAGATCACGAGCTGCGGGAGGCAGCGGCCATCGGTCAAAGGTGTCAAAGGTGATGAAGTGTGGCCGGCCAGCTTTTTCAATGTGAGGAAGGTTGCGGCGGTAGTTGTATTTTCGCTCTTTCAAGTGTTCTCTTTTTGGAGTCCCTTGTGGCGCAGTTCTCAGATGCTCAGACGAAATTCAAACACAGCCGGGGGCGCCTCCACCCCAGTGCGCGCAAAACCAGCGCCCCGGGCGGCGGCTGTGCTACACGATTCTGGGAGGGACTTGCTTGCTCGTCATACCTGAGCTTTATTCTCTTCAGATCTTTCCCGGGCATAAATGTCCGGCTACCGCACACATACATTTTCTGTTGCGGAAAGCCCTTTTCTCTTGACAAGAGCGAACAAAATACGATATAATTCGCCAGTGATAGGGCGCAGTGTGCCGAATGATCTTTGATAAAAGAAGCAGCTAGCTGCCAGCTCTTAGCTACTAGCCGGAAACCCAAGACCTTTTACCACCAAGGACACAAAGGAAGCACAGAGGAAAATCTCTGAACCCTACGCCAATGAGGCGTAATCGCTGAAGTCTACGCCAAAGTGGGATGCCCTGGGATGGCATGGGATGCCGGGAGGGGGTGCGGATCGGCAAAGGCAAACCTCACGCACTGATTGCACGGATAACCTGGATAGGATGAGCGGAAAGCTGAAGTTTGCTCGGCCTAGATCATCCTGGCGATAGGGATCTCTCGCCTTCGACAAGGCTCGGAGTCAGGAGTTCGGAGGCCCTTACGCCGCTGACAGGCTCCCTGACACCAGGTCCGTCGAGCGGCCCTGGGCTGCCAGTTCGCGCTCGGCGGCACGCAGGACGGCGTACTTGGCTTCAGGCAGATCGAGCGCCGGAATCACGGTCATGGTCTTCAATATCCCGGCCAGGTCATAGTAGGCGCGCCGGCACTTCTTCATGAAGTCAACGGGGTACTCGGGCTTGCGCGCATAGGCGGCGACGGGGTCAGCGTCGAGCAGGTAGGCGATATCAGGCCGGGGCACAAAGCCGTGGACAAACTTCACGAATGCCCGGCTCAGCGGGTTTTTGAGGTTCAGGTTGGAAAGCTCGTCGTATATATAGCGGTCCAGGATCACGATGTCCGCGCCGCTCTTTTTGGCGCGGGCCACCACACGGCAGAGGTGGATGGCGTCCAGCAGGTAAAGGAAATGCCGGGCCAGGGTAAGGTGCCAGCCGCGCACGTTCTTATCGCGGCGGTTGACCGGCTTGCCCGGAGCGCCAATGCCGCGCTCACTCTTATAGACCTTATGGACGAAGCCTTCACGGTATTTCACCCCGACGACCACGTTGTCCCAGAAGGCCAGGAGCGTGGTCTTGAGTCCGGCGGCGTGCAGCGCGGAGCGCAAACTCTCAATCTGCGTGGATTTACCGGAACCATCCACGCCGGAGAAAGAGATGAGCAAAGGCGAGTTGGCAGCGTTGTGAGTCATTGGGTTCGGCCCGTCCATGTGCATAGTGCTGTTTGGCTACCGATCGTTACAAAGATTTCGGCTGCAAAATGCTCGTTACAAACTATGCGCTGTGCAAACTATCTGCCGGTAACGCCGGCAGCACCTGTTCCCGGAGGCGTCGACGAAGTGCTGTGGCTCAGCGCAAAGATGGTCCCTAACGCTGCGCCGGCTGCGGCAATCGCGCCAATCTTGATCAACAGCGAGCGTGTCTGGTGCTGCTTGGCCGGAGCAATCGCGATGCCGGCCGGTTTAGCGGCCGCGCCACCCGTCGTTGGGACGCTTTCCGCCGTCGCGGCGCCCACAGGCTCTGTCTGCGGCTTGGGCTTTGGCCCTTCAGGAACCGTAGTCGTGGTCTGAGGCGCAGCAGGCTGCAGCATTGCGACGATGGCTGCTGCTGCGACTGGTCTGACGCGTCAGGATACGTTGTAACAGGCGCTAGCGGCGCTTGCGACGGATTTACGCTGGTGCCGGACGATGCCGGTTGCTGCTGCGGCTGAGTCTGGTTTGCCGGGGCCGCGGCTGAGTCGTTCTGCGTCGGGGCCGCTTCGGAAGCAGGCGCGGTCGTTGTTTGTGTAGTACCAGGTTGCGTCGTGTTGGTCTGCGCAGGCTGAGTCGTGGCCGGTTGTTGCGAAGTTTCCGGCGGCTGTTGCGCCGCAGAAGGAGTGGCCGGATTAGTCGGCGTCGGGTTCGTCTGTTGCGCGCGAAGCAGCGGCGCGGAGCACAGCCCGGCAATCAACAGGGTACTCAGGATTCTCGAAACTCGGTATTGCAATGTCATAAAAACCTCAGGGGAACTTTCGGTTTTTTCGAGCTTTACTTGGATTTCAAAGGATGAGTGCTTGGCGCAAATGCGCTCGAGTTCTCTGTTCCGGCGGTTGCCGCAAGCAACCTGGCCAAATCAGTGTCTCTGTCCCAATGATGTTTGATGCGGTTTTTAAGGCAGCGGGTTAGCGTAAACAGGCTGGTTTTATACCAGCAGCACTTTTCCATCTGGGGAGAGAAAACGGCCACCATTCTGGCGTTTTTAAGGTGCTCCGGCCCGCCCGCCAGCAAAGCGGCAATAAATCGATGGTTGCCTTCCAGCAGCGTGACGCGGCGCTCCTCGTCGATGCCCAGGAAAATGACCATCCCTTGAGGCAAAGCGGTAGAAAGATTGGCGCAAATGTCGGAAATCTTGTTAACGAACTCGTTCGGCTCTGAGCTTTTGAGCTGCCGGATGCGGGCCGCCACGTCCAGGGCCCTGAAGTTGCCGCGGGCGATCTTTCTCCAGTGCGCGCGAGGGAAAACGCTTACCTGCTCCACGTCTTCCGGCTCAAACTCAATCTCCCACCACTGGCGGTCTTCAGGAAGCTCCCACCACATGGTGTCCCGGCGGCGGAACAGCAGAATGCGGCGGATCTCATTTTCCGTGGCGTCGGTAAGGTTAGGACGTTCGACCAAGGAGGCAAAGCGATCGCGGTCAGCGTCATATTCCTTCTGGAAAAACTCTCCGTGAAGGAACTCCGCAATGACTTCGGCTTCCGTTAGTCGACGCAGCTTTCTCATACGGCCTCAACCAGTTCCGGCTCTGTTATGGCGGCGCAGAAACGGCAGCGCCACCAGGGCCAGCATGGCAGCCATCAAAACGATTCGCACCATGATGACTTCATGCAGCGACCCATGGAACAGCCCGATGCCCAGCACCAGAGCGCCGCTGAAGATCAGTTGCAGCCAGCCGGTGTTGGCAATGCGGCGCGACATCTCATACGCGATAAACACCACGCTGAGCGAATACAGCGCGGTAGCAGTGGCATAGAGCGCAAGCAGCCAGCCGATTTCAATGAATCGCGAACCAAAGATCACACCCATGATCAAGTGCGGGAAGAGAGCCGCAGCGGCAATGAAGATCAATGAAAGGCCGAGTACCAGCAACAGAGGCAAGCTGATGCCGTGGGCTTTTTTGTGTTCTGTGCCGGCAGCCGCAGCCACAGGAAACATGGCATTGACCACGCCGAACCATGAAGCGAAATAGAGCAGCCGGCCAATCTGTGAGATTGCCGCGTAAACGCCTGCAGGATCTGAGGGGAAGAAATGCTTGACCAGCAGAATATCGATATTGTTGATGATCACCTGGCCAACAAAGAACACAATCGCCTGCACGGCTTCTGCGTACGATGGCGGCTCAGCGGTGCCGGCCTTTACGCGCAGTTGCGCTGGAATGCGCGGAATAAAACACGCCACAATCACCGAAGCCGAAATCGCGCCGACCGCTCCCAGAACGCCGTATCCGGCAACGACCAATCCCGCCCCCAAAAAGAAGCGCGTGCCTGCTTCAAGAACAAAGTTGGTACCCAGTCGCGGGAAAGCGCAGACTCCCTGCATTGCGCCGCGCTTCACGCCCAGCGGCGCATACGCCGCAATGCCAATCGCAAGCAATCCAATGATCCAGGGGCTGGGGACGTTCAGGTAAGTTGCAACTGGCTTTTGAGCCAGAAAAAGTACTCCACCCAGTGCAAGGCTGGCGATCCACGCTTTGCCGAGCAGGTTGTGGACCACGGCGGCCTTGCTGGAATCAGCATGATTTCTGGCGACAAACTTGGCGCAGACCAACTGGAACGCCAGACTGATGCACGATGCCAGCAGAAGCATGGTCACTGCGGCATTGATATTTCCGAATGCCGCCTGGCCCGAGCATGCGGGCCATCACCATGTTGTAGGCAAAGTTAAAAATGTTCACCAGCATCATGGCCACAAGCATGATGGCGCTGCCATTCAGCATTGTGGAGCGGTCGCTGCGCTGCGGACGCACCGCAGCCGCGGCCACGGATGCATCGGCTGGTGTGAGAGTGATAACGCTTTCAGATTGCGGCATCACGCGAGATCTCTAAGCTGCAAGAGGATGGGTGGAACGTTTGTTGTGTAAAAGTTGTTGCCGCATGGCATTGGGCAGAAATCCGCTAAAGCTGCGGGCCGCCTCGGTTGATGTTTCGTAGATTTCAAAGAGGCGCTCCGTGCGCGTGAGTTCCAGCACAACCGCGGCCTGGTCAGAGAGCGAAGCCAGTTTCACGTCGCCATCGCGTTTATGGGCCTCAGACATGCATTTCAACAACATCTCCACCCCGGAAGCGTCAATCTGCGCAACCAGGGAGAGATCGAAAACCAGTTGCGGACGGTCAGCCGCAAGAAAAGGACGCACGTTGCGCAGAAACTCTCGCGCTGTGCGCGAGTTCAGGCGCTCCGGCATTCTTTTTACGACGACAGGTCTGCTATTGATGTCCATATCTCCTCGCTACAACCATGTTGGGGAACTTGTGGGAAGCCTCAGTGTCGCAGGCGGAAGTTTCAAATCCAGCGGCCGTACCCAACGCGGGCGACGTTTTCCGTAGCGTGGTCTGAAGGTCAACTTTCTCTGCTTTTTTCGCGGCGAACATGCCTTGGAAAGCCAGCTTTGGCAGGTAGGTAAGCGCCTCCGCCGCACTGGTCACAAATCTTTTTCCTGATGCCACTGGCATTGAAGCGACGAGCTTCGGGTCGACAATCTCCACCGTCACGTCGCGATGCAGGTTAATGATGCGGCCCATTCCGGCAATCGAATGCGCCAAATCGAGCCCTGCCCCCACGTAAGAGAATGGCAGGACCGTGGAGTTTTCAATCACGGTGCCGCAGTCAACTTCCGCATGCCGCTCCACCGAACTGCACCGGGTAATCACGGCGCCGGAGCGGATCCGCGCCAGCGAGCCCACAAACGCGGGTGCAAGAACGCGCGCGCCTTTTTCAATCATGGCGCCGGGAGCGGTCCATACGCCTGGCTTGATTTCTTGTCCTGCCGGGCAGGTTTGCGTCTGCTGGGTAAGGATATCAATGGCAAATTGCCGCAGATCGCGCGCAGTGGCCAACTGATTCAAGTAGCCCTCATGCTGCAGAAGAGGACATTCGCTGCGGCAGTGCTCCAGCTGAGTACGGAAAAGCGAGGCCGCGTCATTCCTCCGCGACGCGCTGATGCAGAAAATTTCCAGCTTCTGCTCATCCGCAGCCATCTGCGTAACCCGTTCCTTGCGGTCAAGGTGGAACTGGACCAGCTTCTCAAAATCAGCTTCAGCATAAGCGCCAAGACGAATCAGAATTACCAGCTCGGCGCCACTCTGGGCCATGTCATTGAAAACGGACTCGGCCGTCTTCCAGAAACGATCAGGAGCAGAAGAGACGCAGGTTATATCTGAAGGGAGATCCAAAATTGCGTATGCCTGATGGGGCAGTAGATTCAACAACTGCGCTTACTTGCGAGATTCCGTATTGCTGTAGCCGCTCAGCCATGCGCTGGAGTGTGCTCTTTCCTGCCACGTCCAGGGTTGCCAGGGGCACGTCAAGCGTCTGGTTTCCCGCTACGTTTTGCTCTGAATTGGCCAGCAATAGCCCGCGGATATCCATGGTTCCTTTACCTGTCAATGTTCTGAGGAAGCACTCTTATGGAGTGAAGAAATCAGCGAAGGAGGGAACCCAACTGAGTAACGAGGCCGAAACGACTGTCGGTACTACCTTGACCCTGGGAACCCTCTGGCCTGATATCCGTGCAACCACCATGCGCCAGCAGAACACTGCTAAAGATTACTTTCAATGAAACACAACCGCCGTGTTTAGCAGCAGTGTTGAAATAGATGTGATTGAGTCATCCCGTGTTGCAAGGTCAGAGCACCTGCTGGAACTTTTATTTCGCGTGCCTTGCGCTGCTAGAATTCTCGTATGCCGGAGTTAAGAACAGTTTATTTCGTTCGGATTGATTCCTTGGTGGTAGGGCCTTTGCTGCTCGCAGCCACTGCCAAAGGCCTGCGTTATATCCATTTTTGCAAAGGCGCGCTCCCAGCTCCCGGCAAAAATGAAATTTGGATCGAATCACCGGAACAGCTCCAACCTTACACATCGCAATTGGAAGCCTACTTTCGTGGAGAACTGCGTGCCTTCACCTTTGAGCTCGACCTGGTCGGAACGCAGTTCCAGAAAGATTGCTGGCAGGCGCTGCTCCGTATTCCTTACGGCAAGACCTGCTCCTATGCCGAAATCGCGCGCGCCATTGGCCGTCCTAACGCATTTCGCGCCGTGGGCCAGGCAAACCATGACAATCCAATTGCCATTGTCGTTCCCTGCCACAGAGTTCTGGGCGCGAACGGCACGCTTACGGGTTACGGCGGAGGTCTTAGTACTAAAGAAAAGTTACTTCGCCTGGAGGGAGCGACATTCCAGTTGAAGTCAGCAGCCGTCGCAAACTCCATGGCCGACAACACGCCTGACCCGCCACAGGCAAGTTTCCAATACTGAACGGTTGTCTCTAGCCCGCCTTACTTTTGCGGCGGCTTTGAGCTCGGAGGCGGCGTGCCCTTGTTGGGCTCAGGATTGTTGGGCGGATTCGCCGTGTTGCCTGGATTATCGGTCGCTGCCGGTGACGATTTTTCATTTCGTGGACTGATGGCGAGCTTGTTAACCAGCTTCTTACTGCCGGTATAGGACTGAACGATCCGCGTCGCCGTGATCTTCTCTTTGTTGGTGCCGACGTTGCCCGCCAGTTCGACCGTGTCTCCTGAAACATTCACGCGTGGGCTGTCGCCCGTGAGCGTAGGTTCCTTGCTCAGGGCATTCTGAATCTGGCTCTGCAGATCAGAGTCTGTCATCACGCTTACGCCGCCTGCAGAATCTTGCGCGGCCGGCGTCTGCGCGGTGCTGGAACTTGCGGCCCCGGCCACCCCTCCCGTGGGTGAAGGCGCAGTCGTAGTTGGCTGTACCGGAGTTCCGGCCTTGCTCTGGGCGCCATCCCCGACCTGGGTAGCCGGAGTGCTCGGGTTCACTGGCGTGGTTGGCTGCTTGCGCAGTCTGCGCCGTCAAAGCCCCAATCGACAATACAAATCCAAAACCCAGAACGTAAATCGGAATTCTCATTTGCGTCCTCCCAATTTGGCACTCCAAATCCAAGTTGGTGACGTTTAAACACACCAACCCTAACTAAATTCTGATGCACGTTTCGGGCCATGCGGATGGCAGTGCGCGTTACTATCGACGTTGCAACGCCTTAAAACATATAGCTTTGGCGCGTTGGCTGCATAAGAATGCATGCGGATAGAGATACCGGCTTGCGCAGGATGCTCACATTGAGTATCTGCGTACGCAAGTATGGATTCAGGTTCTCACATCGTAGATATACTCGAATCCGGCATCATTCGGCAGTAAACTGACTTTATGTCCCATACGCACTCGCACACGCATACTCCGCTGAGCGCCAGAGCTCTGCGCTATTCGCTTGCGGCCACCTTTGCGTATGTACTCATCACTCTAGTTGCCGGAATCAGGGCCCATAGTCTGGCGCTGCTTTCTGAATCCGGCCACAACGTAACTGACCTGCTGGCGCTTTTGCTGTCATGGGTCGCGGTCTTTATTCAGACCCGTCCCCCCAGCGCCACCAAGACTTTTGGCTACCACCGCGCCGGCGTTCTGGCTGCTTTCGTCAATGCCCTCACGCTCGTGGCAATCGCCTTTTACATCTTTTATGAAGCTTTCCTCAGGATGAGGCATCCTGTCCCGGTCCACCCGGGCATCATGGTCTGGGTTGCCGTAATTGGCGTGGTGATGAACGGCACCATTTCCTGGGTGCTCTTCCGGGCCGCGGATGACGTAAACATCCGTAGCGCCTTCATTCACCAGCTCGGCGACACGCTTTCCACCTCCGCAGTGATTATCGGCGGCTGGATCATCATGTGGACCGGTCGAACCTGGGTTGATCCGGCGCTTTCCATTGGAATTGCCTGCCTGATTCTCTGGTCGTCATTCGGCATCATTCGCGAAACGCTGAATATCCTCCTGGAAGGCGTGCCGCAGGGTCTTTCCGCCGAGCGCATTGTTGCCAGCCTCACAGAGGTTGCTGGAGTTCGCGACGTTCATGACGTCCACGTCTGGAGCATTGGCTCAGATACCCATGCTCTTTCATGCCATGTCCGGATTGATGACATGACGCTTTCTGAGAGTGAAATTATTCTGCGCGGGGTAAAAGACCTGCTGAATCTTGAATTTCACATCATGCACACCACCATTCAGTTTGAAAATGGCGACTGCGAAATTGCTCACGGCTGCGTGATCCCCATCGGCGCAGGCCGCCAACCGGTACAAATCAAAGGCTCAAGATAGCCCCTTTTGTTGCAAATAATTGCATATTGAGCTTTTGGCCTGGCTGGGATACCTTTGCTGACGTTCGTCCCGATCCCCTGGAGGCCGGAATGAGATATCTGCTGGCGCTCAGTATTCTTGCCGCTTCCGTGCTCTTGTCAGGATGTGGCCGCAGTTACAATTCAAACTCGACTGCATACCGCAATCGCAGCTATTCCACCTACTCAACTTCCTCTCACCGGCGACGTCGGGAGCATGGTTCGCGCGGAAGCGGCGGCGGTCAGGGCGGTTCACATCATCACCATCATGACGGAGATCACGACCGTAGCAAAAGCCGCCACTAATCGTAGTATTTACGCGGTCTTCCCATTGAGTATCTGCCGGGCATAAATTTCGCGAACCGTTTCCAGCGTGTCAATCTCGTCCACTGATTTGTCCGTACGCAGGCGCAAAATGCGCGGAAAGCGCAGCGCGTAGCCGCTTTCATGCCGGCTGGAGCGCATCATGTTATTGAACGCCACTTCCAGCACAATCTTCGGCTCCACGGTCCGCCGGAATCCCTGATCTTCAATGGTGTGCGCTTTGAACCATTCCGTCATCTCGGCAATTTCCAGCGTCGGTTAGTCCGGAATAGGCCTTGCCCACGTTCAACAGTTTGTCGCCGTCACGCACGGCAAACGTGTAGTCGCTCAGGACCTTGTTGCGCTTGCCGTGGCCCCACTCCACGGCCGTAACAACCACGTCCAGCGTGGCCAGCTCTTTCTTAAGCTTCAGCCATGACTTGCCGCGACGGCCCGGCGTGTAAGGCGACTGCACGTCCTTGATCATCAGGCCTTCATTGCCGCGAGCTCACGCGCCGCAGAAAATATTTCTTCCAGTTTCTCCGGTGAGTCCGCCGTGACAGCGGGCGCCAGAATCACCCGCTGTGCTCCGCTTCGGGTTCCGATTGCCGGCTCAAACACCAGTGTGCCCTGTGGGTTCTCCGTGGCCATGCTGTGCTCCACGATGAAGCCGGCTTTCGGCACTGACGCGAAGCATTGCTCGAGAATCTTTCTTCTATCCTCCAGCGGCGTCTCGATCAGCAGCTGACCGCCGGCATAGAGAACGTCAAAGGCCATGTAAACCACTGGGACACGTCGCAGCATGTCTTCTGACACTTTCTTGCGTCCCAGCCGTTTTTGCAGCTCAGAAAAAGGCAGCGCCTGCGCCGTATCTGGACTCCATGCCAGAATTTCTCCGTCGAGGATCAAAGGCTCGGGAAAAGCGCGTAGTGCCGGAGGCAGCTCAGGAAACGCCGGGCTGATTTCATCCAGTGTCCGCGAAAACAGCCGCACGCGCGGATCGTCTTTGCCTCCCACATGGAGCCTGTGCGCGTATGCCGTCATACTTGTCTTCTACCGCTGCTCGATCAAAGTAAGAAAGCGCTTCCTCGGCATCCTGGGCCGGGCTGGCCAGCATGAAGCCAATAGGATGGAAAAGCCGCATCTGCGCCTGATCGAGTTTGTGTTCGGCCGCCAGGCGCAACGTCTCCCGTATATCGCCCAGCAGCATATTGGCCCGTTGAACCGCTTTCACATTTTCATCGAAAGCCTTAGCGATGGCTTCTTCCACCAGGCTTTCTCGTAAGCCAATACGCAGATCACCGCCAATGATCTTGATCACGTATTTGGCTTCAATCGCCGTTGCAGGGCGGAGCAGGTCTTCAAGCAGGCTAAGTTTCCGCGCAGCCGTTGAGGTTCGGGCTAGTTCATCGAACGCCGAAGCCAAGTTCAGCCACGGACAAAGAGCTCTTGGCGGGAGCGCTTCGCTCCAGAACGTCCTGCGCTGCTGATCCCAGATCGCCATGACGACGATAGGCCGCTGTCAAGCGCGACTTCTCCTTTGCCCGATATCTCTCCCACGGCTGCGCCACAGCAACGTACCGCCGACCTGCAACGTTCTCTCTTCCCAGGACGGAAAGGCCCGTCCAGAGAAAAATATAGCCGCTTGGGCGGCCTCATCCACTGGAAGCGAGCGGAAGTATTCCGCTACCAACCGCACCTTCTCAAGCTTCTTGGTCGTAGCTGCAACAGCGTCGGCGGTCTGGGCAAAAGCTTGCATCATGATGAGGATAACAAGCGCTATTTGGAACTGTCCTTTTCTTCGGTATTCCCGTAAAATACTGTTTTGACGGCACTTTTCAGCCCCTGCACCAACCCCTTGGAGCTTCGGCTGCTTACGGATCATCTAATTACCAATGAGATACTGGCGTCCATTCCTGCGTTTTCTTGCTGCTTTACAATTGCTTCCCGCCCTTGAAAGCGGAGAGGAGACCCTCGTCGGCGGTCAGGCCGTAATGGAAGGCGTAATGATGCGCTCCCCGCACGCCTGGGGCATCGCCATCCGCAAACCCACCGGCGAGATCACCACCCACAGCGAAACTCTGCAGCGGCCCTCAGAAAAGCATAAATGGATGGGATGGCCCTTCGTTCGCGGGCTGGCTACACTGGGACAAGCCATGCGCCTGGGCTTTGTCGCCTCAAAGTTTTCTTTGAATGTGGGTCTGGAAGAGATCGCTAAGGAAGAAGGCGAGAAGAAGCCGGAAATCGGCTCGTGGGCCATGATCGGCAGCATGGTGGTCTCAATCGGCTTTTTCATCTTCATGTACAAGTTTGTTCCCCTGGCCGCTGCCACGGGCCTGAAATCGCACTGGCATGCGCTGAATAACAATTTCGCCTTCACGCTGGTCGATGGCCTGATCCGCATTGCGCTTTTCCTGCTATTTATCTGGGGAATTTCTCTGTGGGCCGACATCAAGCGCGTTTATCGCTACCACGGCGCGGAACACAAGACCGTCTTCGCTTTTGAAGATCACGGCATGCCGTCCATTGCCGACGCGCAAAAGTATTCCACCTATCACCCGCGTTGCGGCACCAGCTTCCTGATGACGATCATGCTGATCTCGATCTTCGTCTATGCTGCATTTCCTGTTCAGGGATTCTGGGCCAAGTTCGCTTTGCGCGTGGTGTTCCTGCCGGTCATCGCTTCGGTCTCTTACGAGATGATTCGTTTCTCAGCGAAACACGGAAAATCCTTCTTCGCTCTGCTCACCAAGCCCGGACTGTGGCTGCAACGCATTACCACCCAACCACCCACGGACGACCAGGTGGAATGCGCTATCAAAGCTCTCGACCTTGCAATGGAATTAGAAAAGAAAAATGGCGGCGAGCTAGTAATTGCCTAGCGTTTCTGTACAAGCGGTGAGGCCGACTTGCGCGCCGAACCGCAGGCTTCTGGGCAGAAGAGTGCGCCCATGCGCATGAATGCTTAAGCGGTTTGGAGCGAAGTCGACAGAAGTCAAGAATGTTCATCAGCGGAAATCTGCGGCGAAAGATTTTGTTGCTCGGGCCAGTAAAGGGAAGGATAATCATGGCAAATTTGGCGACCATGCTGATCGGCCTGGAACGGTTTACTTCCGGACTGAAACGCCGCGTAATCCAGGTTGGCGACCATCGCATTGTTTATTCTGAGGGCGGCCAGGGCGAACCGTTGGTGCTGCTTCATGGATTTGGCGCGTCCGCCGATAGCTGGAACCGCTTTGCCAAGCCGTTGACCAAGCGTTATCACGTGATCGCGCCGGACCAGCCAGGCTGGGGCGCAAGCACACGGATAGAAAGTGCATCGTATGGCTATCCGGCGCAGGTGGAACGTCTGCATCAATTTCTTTCTGCACTTGGGCTCAAGCGGGTGCATCTGGTCGGACATTCCATGGGCGGCTTTATCGCCTCGGCCTACGCCGCGCGTTACCCGGATGAAGTGATTACGCTGGGATTGATCGCGCCGCACGGTATGGTTGAGCCGGAGCCAAGCGAACTTTTTCGCGATGTGGCCAAAGGTGACAACTGGCTGGTAGCCACCACGCGCCAGGAGTTTGATCGACTGCTGAACAACGTATTTGCCAGGCGGCCCTATGCGCCAAAAGCTGTGTTGAATTACCTGGCCGATCATGCCATCCGCAATTCAGCCAAGTCGGCAAAGATCTTTGCAGAGATGCAGACAAACGATCCGCCTCTTGCGGACCGGCTGGCAAATGTCACCGCGCCTGCATGGATCGTCTGGGGCGACCAGGACCGCGTTCTGCATGTCTCTTGCGCCGATTTGTTCCGCAAGGGCATCAAAAGCTCTGAAGTCATGATCATCCCCGGCTCCGGACACATGCCGCTGGTGGAGAATGCCGCGCATGCTCCAAAGCGTGGCTGGCTTTTGTGGATAAATCGCGACAGGCGCGCGGCACCGCAGCTTGAGGACAGGGCAGCTTGAGGGAAGTAGTAGAATTTGAGCTGGCGAGGCCGACTATCGCGCCGAGCCAGCCTCAACAGGAGCCTCTAAATCTTGAGGTGACCATGCTCTCCAGCGGTTTGGAGCGAAGCGACAAAAATATGTTTGAACGTCTAAACCAGATCGAAGCCAAATACGACGAACTCACCAAGGCGCTCTCGTCGCCGGAGGTGATCGGCGATTCGTCGCGCTACCAGAAGACCGCCAAGGCCCACAGTGAAGTCGCGGAAATCGTGGAGAAGTACCGCGAATACAAAGACCTGAGCCGCGGGATCGAGGAAAGCAAGGCCATGGTGGCGGAAGAGTCCGATGCCGAACTGCGCGCCTACGCGCAGGAAGAGCTAACGCGTCTGGGCGAGCGGCTTACGCAGGTCGAAAACGATCTGAAGGCCCTGCTGGTACCCAAAGATCCCAATGACGAAAAGAACGTGGTGCTGGAAATCCGCGCCGGCACCGGCGGCGACGAAGCCACGCTCTTTGCCGCGGAAATGTTCCGCATGTACACCCGCTATGCTGAAGCCCAGCGCTGGAAGGTGGAAGTGCTGTCAACGTCGGAATCCGGCGTGGGCGGCCTGAAAGAAGTCATCGCCATTATTGAAGGCAAGGGCGTGTATTCGCGCCTGAAGTATGAGAGCGGCGTGCATCGCGTGCAGCGCGTTCCGGCAACCGAGCAGCAGGGCCGCGTGCATACCTCTGCCGTTACGGTGGCCGTGCTGCCGGAAGCTGAAGACGTCGATATCAAGATTGAAGCCAAAGATTTGCGCATCGACACGTTCTGTTCCTCAGGTCCGGGCGGGCAGTCCGTCAATACAACTTATTCTGCCGTTCGCATCACCCACCTGCCGACAAACACCGTAGTCAGCTGCCAGGACGAAAAATCGCAGATCAAGAATCGCGAAAAAGGCATGCGCGTTCTCCGCGCCCGTCTTTACGAGCAGGAAATGGAACGGCAGCAGCAGGCGCTGGCCAAAGAGCGCAAAGCCCAGGTCGGCAGCGGCGACCGCAGCGAAAAAATCCGCACTTACAACTTCCCCCAGAACCGCATGACCGACCACCGCATCGGCCTCACCCTGCACCAGCTCTCTGACGTAATGGACGGCAAGCTCCAGCCGGTTCTCGACGCGCTGACAACGCACTACCAGGCGGAAAAGCTGAAGAATGAGTCGGCAGGTGTAGTGGCGTAGGGCTCTTTCCGAAGTCCCGACCCTGAGCCTGGCCGAAGGGGAGGGATCCCTATCAGCTTTCAAACTTGCTGGGTTCACCATTTTCGATTTTTGACGATCTCCAAACTCATAGGGATCTCTCACTTCGTTCGAGATGCAGATAAGCCTTTGCGTCCTTCGCGTCCTTTGCGGTAAATTCTTCCGCACATGCAGCTCAAACAGGCCGTTGATTCCGCGTACCAGCTGTTCGTAGAAAATGACGTGCCTTCTCCGCGCCTGAACGCCGAATTGCTGCTGTTGTTCGTTCTCAACCGCGAACGCTCTTATCTCTACGCTCATCCCGAACGCGAGCTCAACGCAGACGACCAATCCCGCTACGACGAAGTCATTCGCGAGCGCGCCCGCGGCTGTCCAACCCAATACATCACGGGACATCAGGAATTCTGGGGACTTGATCTTCTGGTCTCGCCCTCAGTGCTGATCCCGCGGCCGGAAACTGAGCACGTGGTAGAAACCGTGCTTGAGTTGGTAAAGGAATACCGCTTCGACGGACCGGGCCGCCTCAAGCTTCTCGATGTGGGCACCGGCTCCGGCTGCATTGCCCTGGCGCTGGCCAGCGAGCTGCCTCACGCAGAAATCCACGCCTGCGATATCTCCGACGAGGCGCTGGAAATGGCGCGGACCAATGCTGCACGTTTGTGCCTGGGTGGAAAAGTGCTTTTTCGGAAATCGGATTTGCTCTCCGTCTATGCCGGTCAAAAGTTCGACTTCATCATCTCCAATCCGCCTTACGTCGGTGAAGCCGACGCCGACAAAGTGCAAAAGCAGGTACGAGAGTTCGAGCCAAAGATCGCCGTCTTTTCCGGTCGTGAAGGGATGGAGATTTACCGCCGCCTCATCCCGCAAGCCCATGACGCTTTGCGGCCAGGCGGCTGGTTCGTTGCCGAAATCGGCTATTCGGAAGAAGAAAAGGTTCGTAATCTGCTGGCTGGCTGGTCAGACATTCAGGTCACAGCGGACCTGCAGGGGATTCCACGGGTAATCGCGGCAAGAAAACCCAGAACCTGAACATCGGAGTCACGGATCTGGTGATCAGGAGGATCGAGGCTGAACACTGATAATCACGAAACATCGTGGAGAACTGCTAAAAGTTTGCACATCCGATCAGTTTACAGCTCGATTCGTTGATTCCGATCATCGCGCGATCACCGCGTATCTCCGGATCTCCGCGGTCGATGTTCCTTGCTCTACATTTGCTACACTAATCAGTTTTCAATTCACCCTTGGAGGTGAAGTTTGGCTGAAAGCAGAAGCTCTGCTGTTCCCGTCGGGCTGGGCCGCACTCTGCGGCGCGATGCCTGGTGGATGGAGAACATTCCCGTCATCATTCTTCTCGGTGGATTTGGTCTGTACGCAACGCTGCGCGCCTTTGAAGGAAAGTTCTATGAGGTGGGTCCGTATCTTTCACCGTTTTATTCGCCATTGATCGACGCATCGCATCACTGGTGGCATTATTCGCCGGCCCTTCTGATCCTGGCTTTCCCTCTCGGCTTTCGCGTCACCTGCTACTACTATCGCAAGGCCTATTACCGCGCCTTTTTCCTGGATCCACCGGGATGTGCAGTGGGTGAGCCAGCGCATCGCAATTATCGCGGCGAGACGCGTTTCCCTTTCATTCTGCAAAATCTCCATCGCTATTTTCTTTATGGCGCCATCGTGTTCCTGTGTTTCCTCTGGTATGACGCGATTCGCGCCTTCTGGTTCCCGGGTTCCGATCAAAAGCTGCACTTCGGCATCGGAGTCGGTACGCTGGTGTTGCTCGTCAACATCATCCTGCTCACGTTGTACTTGCTCTCCTGCCACTCATTGCGGCATCTTATCGGCGGCAAAATCGATTGCTTTTCCTGCACCACGTTTAACCTCAAGCGCCATGGCGCGTGGAAAAAAGCCAGCTTCCTCAATGAACGCCACATGCTATATGCCTGGTGCAGTTTGATCTCAGTTGGATTTGCCGACTTCTATGTCCGCATGGTGGCCAGCGGCATGATCAAGGACTTTAGAATATTGTGACGAACCAGACGAAATATGAAACCCATGAGCATGACGTCCTGATCATTGGCGCGGGCGGCGCGGGCCTGCGTGCCGCGATTGAAGGCCTTGCCGCCGGCGCGCGCGTTGCCGTGGTCTCCAAGTCTCTGCTGGGCAAAGCGCATACCGTAATGGCGGAAGGCGGCATTGCTGCTGCCATGGCCAACGTAGACAAAGCTGACAGCTGGCGCACGCACTTCCGTGACACCATGCGCGGCGGCAAGCTGATGAACAACTGGCGCATGGCCCAGCTTCACGCCCAGGAAGCGCCGGAGCGCGTGCGCGAACTGGAACAGTGGGGCGCGCTCTTTGACCGCACCTCAGACGGCGACATTCTTCAGCGCGCCTTTGGCGGCCACACTTTCAAGCGTCTTTGCCACGTAGGCGACCGCACCGGCCTGGAGATGATCCGCACGCTGCAGGATCGCGGCGTGCAGATGGGCTTTGACGTCTTCATGGAATGCACCATCATCCGCCTGCTTACTGATGGCAAGCGAGTTGTGGGCGCATTCGGTTACTGGCGCGAGCAGGGTCGCTTCGTGATGCTGAAAGCCAAAGCCGTTGTGATGGCGACTGGCGGTATCGGCAAGGCTTATCGCATCACCTCAAACTCATGGGAGTACACCGGCGACGGCATGGCACTGGCCTATGACGCTGGCGCGGAACTGCTGGATATGGAATTTGTGCAGTTCCATCCCACGGGAATGGTGTGGCCTCCCGGCGTGCAGGGCATTCTGGTGACGGAAGCCGTGCGCGGTGAAGGCGGCATCCTTCGCAACAAAGACGGCCAGCGCTTCATGGAAAAGTACGATCCCAAGCGCATGGAACTTTCCACCCGTGACGTGGTCGCGCGCTCCATTTACACGGAAGTTCGCGAGGGCCGCGGCAGCGAGCACGGCGGAGCCTATCTCGACATTTCCCACAAGCCTGCCGAATACGTGAAGCAGAAGCTGCCCAGCATGTATCACCAGTTCAAGGAACTGGCGGACGTGGATATCACCAAAGGCCCAATGGAAGTCGGCCCAACCTGCCATTACGTGATGGGCGGAATCCGTGTTGAGGCTGAAACTGCGGCATCGTCGTTGCCCGGTCTTTTTGCGGCGGGTGAATGCGCTGCCGGACTCCATGGCGCAAACCGCCTGGGCGGCAACTCACTCTCTGATCTGTTGGTGTTTGGCCGTCGCGCCGGTCTGAGTGCTGCCGCTTACGCCGGCAAAGCGCCGCTGCCTCGATCGACGATCAGCAGATCGCCGAAGCTGAGCGCGACATGCTGGCGCCCTTCGATCGCGGTGAAGGCGAGAATCCTTACACCGTGCATCGCGACCTGCAGGAGGTCATGCAGAACCTGGTGGGAATCTTCCGCGTGGAAGAAGACATGACCAAAGGCCATGGCGCGAATTGGAAAAGCTCAAGGCGCGTGCCGCACGCGTTCGCGTGGAAGGCTCGCGGCTGTTCAATCCTGGCTGGCATCTCTCACGCGATCTGAAGTCCATGCTCACGGTGTCAGAAGCGGTGACTCGCAGCGCCATGGCCCGCAAGGAAAGCCGTGGAGCACATAGCCGCATCGACTTCCCCAAGTTGGATGAACAAGTCTGGGGCAAGCAGCACAACCTTATTACGCGCGATGGGGACGCGATGAAATTGCAGCAGGCGCCGGTGGATGCAATTCCCGGCGAGTTGAACGAGTTGTTGGCGGAAGAGAAGTAGCTCAGCCGCGAATCAACGCGAAAGAACACGAATGAAATTGATTTTTCATTCGTTGAAAATGTAAGCAGAACGATGATTTGCTAAAAGCTAAGAGCCAAGAGCTAAAGGCTAGAAGCCAGCAGCTAGGAGCTATCGCAATGGCAGACGCCATCTTAGAAGTTTTTCGCGGCAATCAGGAAGCCGGCGCAGCAAAGCAATACACAGTCCCGATCGCACCTGGCATGGTAGTGCTTGACGCGCTGCATTACATCCAGGCGCATCTGGAACCTGACTTGGCCGTGCGCTGGAATTGCAAAGCCGGCAAGTGCGGCTCCTGCTCCGCGGAAGTCAACGGCAAGCCCCGGCTCACCTGCAAGACCCGCATGGACGCGCTTCCCACGGACAAGCCCATCACCGTCTATCCCATGAAGTCTTTTCCGGTGATCAAGGATCTTGTCACCGACGTTTCATGGAATTATCGCGTCAACAAAAAGATTCCGCCGTTCACGCCCAAGCCAAAGACGGATTGGAAAATGTACCAGGAAGATGTGGACCGGGTGCAGGAGTTCCGCAAGTGCATTGAATGCTTCCTGTGCCAGAACGTCTGCCACGTGGTGCGCGACCATCACAAGAAAGAAGAGTTCGGCGGCCCGCGTTTCTTTGTTCGCGTGGCGTCACTGGAGATGCATCCGCTGGACAATGTCTCACGCGCCAAACTTCTGAAAGACGAGCTGGGCATCGGCTACTGCAACATCACCAAATGCTGCACTGAGGTTTGCCCGGAAGAAATCAAGATCACTGACAATGCCATCATTCCGCTCAAAGAGCGCGTGGTGGATGAGTTTTACGATCCCATCCTGAAATTGGTGCGCAAGATACGCGGCGCGCCCAAAGCGGATTAGAATTATTGGTGGTCAATATCATGGAACGCCAACTAAAAACAATTTCAAAGAACGGCATTGCAGAGGCGCTGGCGAAAGTACAGCACTATCGCTACCTCAACCAGGCGGAGGAAGCTGAATCCATCTGCCGCGACATTCTGGCCGTCGATCCGGAAAACCAGATGGCTTTGCGCCAGTTGGGCCTGTCCCTTACTGACCAGTTCAGAGGCACGTTTTCTGACGGCTTCCATGAGGCCCAGACTTGCTTTGAGAAGCTCGCCAGCCCATATGAGCGTTCCTATTATCTAGGCATTCTGCATGAGCGCAGGGCCAAGGCCCAGGTCCGCGCCGGCCATACCGCGCATTCCCTGATGGCCAGCTTTGAGAACGCAATGCGCTGCTTTGAGGAAGCGGAAAAAATACGCCCGCAAGGAAACGATGACGCATTGCTACGCTGGAACCGCTGCCTGCGCCTCATCCAAAGCCTGCCTGCCTTGACCAGCGAATCTGATTCCTTTGAGGCCACTGATGCCCCGCCCATCTTCAGGAAGTGAGTCCTAGACGAAATGCTTTCAGCATCCTCTGGCGTTAAGTAAAGCCTACTGCGCCGTGCTCTCCAGCACGCGCACTTTCCAGCGGTCTTCAGCCCCGGTCATCACGGCGTAATACTGGATCTGTGCCTGGTCTGAGTGGATCACTGTGCCTCCATCCAGTACCTGCGTTTCAATGCTTGCTAGTATCTTTCAGTTCGATAGCTGCGCCGTCGGTGGAATAAAATATCGCGTCTACTTTGTGGCCATGGTCAATGATGCGCGTTGTCAGACCGTTTTGTTTCTGGTCTTTCACGCGTTGCGTCAGCTTATCCAGGGCAAAGCCGGCAAAATTCTCATTCAAAGGCTGGAGCGTATTGTTCGCCAGCGACGTGCTGATGGCCTGCCACGCCAGTGTATAGTCGCGGACGATTGCGTTCTGCGTTACGTCTTCCACCTCACGCGGCTGGGCGTTCTTCACATTAAGCTGCACAGCGGGTTTGCTATCGGCAAAAATCCGCTCAAGCAGAGGTACGGCCCCTGAAATCGCGAGCGCTACGCCGGCACTGAGAATCAGTATGCGTGCAAGCTTCATTGTCTGCCTCCCACGTGCAGTTCATTTCCCAGCACCACGCCGGCAGCCACGGTGATGGTGGCATTGTCAGATGCAGGCAGTTCAGCACGGGCGGTGCCTTTCTTAATGCGCGCGTCCACCGTGCTTTTGCCGGTCTTGTCAGTCTGGATGAACGTAACGATCGTCCCGTCCGGCACCGGATTGCCGCTGCAATCGCGGATGGGATCTGTTTCTACAATGGTGTTTTGGGCTGTGTGACCGGCCACATGCATCCGGAAACTGCGCTCGCACGGATCAGCAGCCACCTGCTGAACAACGCGAGCCACTGAAGTATCGCCGACTGATGCGACAAACTGCGCCGCGCCCGCTTTGGGCGCCGACGCGCTATTGATCCATGCAACGCCTTCACGGCTGGTAACAGCTCTTCGTGGAGCCTGCCCCGCCGACCGACAGATTAAAGTTCACTGGCGTTGGATCAAGGATGAGGTTCTGGTACTGATCAAAAACGAATGTCACGCCGCTGATTACGTTAGGCCGCGCCACCGGCACGCGTGAAGGACGAGCAAGAAAGTTGAGCTTGCCCGGCTTGCCCGGCTTTACCCAGAATACCTGGGACTGATTGGAATCGCCGCGTACCACGGCAATCCATCGCCCCGCGCTGCGGAGTTCTTCACCTTTGATTTCGACGCTGCCGGATTTGAATTCCTTCTTGATCACCTGTCCGGGCCCTACCAGATACAGCGTTCCGCTGCCGCTTGTACCGATGCTGAGAGGCTGTCCTGCCACGGCATTCTGTGGCAGGTGGAGTTCGGCAGCGCGCGCGCAATCCGCTGCAAACCAGCACAGCGCAATCACCAAACCGATATAAATTACTTTACGCATAGTTAGTTCTCACGGCTGTTCAGGCTGTAGTGATTTACCGTCACGCGATACGTGTGCACGTTCGCCGCCAGATCGTCGCGCAACGCCACGGAGAACGGTTGCGGCGTCTGCGGCAGCAGAGCGTGGTCAGAATAAGCGTCTGAAACCCAGATCACCTGCCCGCCATTGTCATAAAACGTGGCCAGAACGTGCGGGATGTTCACGGTCTGTCCGCTTTCATTCAGCAACTCGCCTTTCAGCACGGTGCGGCCTGTCAGGTCTTTTTCGATCCTCTGATGCAGCACAGCGATCACCGGGTCGGCCGATGCCGGTACCAGCATCCAGTTGTGCGTCATACGGACGGATTTCACATCGGTCTTTTTGATTCCGGGAAAGTCGATGCGATACGGCGATACTTCCTTGGGCAGCAAAACGTGTGAGAGCTTGTCAAAGCTGCTCTCTTCAGCAATGTCTTTGCCGCTGTTGTCGGTAAGCACCGCGCCCACGGTGATGAAAGCCGGAACCGTATCCTCATTCACCACTTCGCCCATGATGATCAGTGCGCCATCGCGCTCCACGGCATGCATGGAAAGAATGCGGCAATTCGGGTTTTCCACGTTCTGAGCGCCCCAGTCGTCACCTGCGCCGCGCCAAACAATGTCCCAGCGCAGATAGTTCACGGGAATCACTTGCGGCGGCACGTTCACTTCCTTTTCCGCCGGCCACACCACTTTCCACGTGCCATCATCTTTCAAGACCTTCAAATCGCGCGTCTCAAAAGAAGCGCCAACGGCGGTTGAGTATTTGATTTCAGCCCGGACCGTGGCTTCATTGTCAGATTCATGCAGCACGCGCGTGTTGACTGAGTCCAGCTGCGAGTACGTGCGCAGGCTGCCGTTGCGGCCCGCCAGATCGCGGACGAAGCCGCCCTGGTCAACGTTGCTGGAAGGCGCGACGAAAGCATACGCGCCTTGCCAATCATGCGACTTGGCGTTGTCAAACATCGCTTGCACTGCGCCGTCCGGAGTGGAGGCGTGCGTGGTTTTGCTTCCATGCAACGTACCCACGGCTATCAATCCCACCGTAAGCGCTCCAAAGATGATTGCTAATAAGCGGCCCATTACCGTGCCTCCCGGAGTACAGGTTCTTCGCTTGCTGTCAGCGGGAACTCAATTGTTTCAAGCTTGCGGCGCTTGTCTGGAAATGCCAGGACAAGAAGCAGTGCCAGAATGCTGCTGCCGATAGGAAGCGTTCCCCAGAGAATTCCTTCCATTTCAGTGGGCGGGGTTCCATAGGGCGTTTTATGTGCCGGAGGAATCCCGTCTTTGACCCACAAGCTGACATTCCCGCGGTCATACACTTCCGTCTTGCGCCAGCCGGCAAATGCGATCAGCGGCTCGTAGTACGGGTCGCGAACAAAGATGTATTTCAAGCCGTACTGGTCAGCGTGCTTCAGGACGGCCCGCAGAGACTCGATGCCGTTAGTCCCGTAATACTTGGAGTTGGTAAGCTGCGCTGATCCGTACTGCGTCATCTCGGGAAGCAGACGGGCGGAGTTGTATTCACCGTCCACGCTGCTGGCGTTGGCGTAAATTCCCACTTCAGACATTTTGCTGCCGAAGCCGAGCGTGAGATACCGGAACTTGTCATGGCCATCGCGATTCAGGAATGAAACCACTTCAGCCGTGCTGAAAGGCGCATCGTGGATGGGGTGATATACCGGCCAGGAAACTGCCATGGCCACGCTGAAGGCACCCAGCGCTCCCAGGACGAAAGCCGCCTTGCGTCCGTAGCGATCAATTAAGACCACTGCGCCCAAAGCCACAATTGGCAGCGCCATCAGGTTGGCCCAGAAGCTGAAACGCTCAAAGGTAAGAATGTCAAAAGGATTGTGGACATTCGCGCCGGTAACCGCATTGACTACTCCGGCAAGCATGCCCAGCAGGATGCGCGGCAGCGGCGTGGTTCCACCAAGGCCAAAAATCATCGTCACCCAGAAGCCGATAAAGAGTGGCCGCAACCTGGATTCCTTCAGGCCTTTCAGGAAAATGAAAGGCAGCGCCAGCAACATCGCACCCCACGGCACAATGATGTAGTTCACCGTCAGCCAGCCCTGGGAGAAGAAGTTCTCGCGGCTGCCGTGCGGGATAGGCATCTGCTTGATTGGGTTCGCTTTTAACGCCAGCCAGTAAGGCAGGAGTACCACGATGATTCCGACAAGAGAGAGCCCGGCAAAAATCGCTGACCGTATAACGACCCCGACGGTCGAGGCGTCATTTCCTTCGCGTTTGCGGTCCATGATAGCCGTAACCACCACGGGAATGGTGAAGATCACGCTGGCAAACAACAAAGTCACGTGGTGAGCAGAAGCGGCAGCCATGGTGAGAGCCAGCGCTTTGCACAATGCCATCACCCTGCTTTCTCGCGCCCACTCATAGAAATAACCGAGCGCCATCAGGTAAAGCGGCGCGGCCCAGGTGGTGGATAACTGTCCGTCAACATAGACAAGAGAGGCCAATGAACCGAGCAAGACACTGCCCACGGCGGCATAACTGGCGGCTCGCTCCCCCACCCATATTCGGGCATATTTATAAACGCCGAGAGGAAGCAGAAGGATCGCAATCAGCTGAACAAAAATGTAGGCCAGGTTCAGCCCCATCACGTGTGAAAAGAGTGCCATCCACTGCTGCTCCATGGGTGGATACGTGGTCTGGGAGAAGCCGGTAAACCATTTTTCATTCCACGGATTGAACCAGTGTGTTGCGTAGTGCGCGGCAAAGAATTTGTGGAAGTCCGCGTCGTACGAGTCGTTGGTAATCTGCATCAACAGGAGCGGACCGTGCACCAGCAGCGCCAGCAACAGCACCCAACTCAAGGGAATCGCCCGAGTGGGCAAAGTAACCTGCCTGCTCGGAGCGATGGATGGGGAACTCATGAAAAACCTCCGTGAATGCGAGTGCGATGATCGCGAAATCTCTAATCAGTGAGATGGCATTTAAAATAGGGACGCCGCTAATCAGCAGCTGTTTTGCTTCAGCAGAGACTTTGATTCCAAGAGAGGTGCTGGGGTTTGCCTAGTGGCATCCGGATTCTCATTTTTGGAGCTTTTTTGGGAGTTTCTGCCCGCTAGCAATCCCTCCGCCCGAAAAGCGCATCTTGATTCAAGATAAGAACAGAGCTGCTGCCGCAGGTTGGGGCAGGCTGCTTTCGCTAAATCCTTGGTAGCGTGCGTGGAACCTGGTGGCCACGTGTTCTTTTTGTGACTCTTACAACGGTGGTCCCGTGAAGAAGAACTTTTTGCGTCTCGCGCTTTCCTGCTCTCTCTTTCTGGTCAACTTTGGCTGGGCGCAGACGTTTGATCTGAACAGCAAGCCGCAAGACCAGAACCAGAAATCCCAGCCCAAGCAGAATAATGGCAAGCGGCAGTCCGCACGCCGCGCCGGTAGCGGTGGCGGCGGCTCGACTGCCTGTGGAACCACCGGAAGTGGATGGGGTGGCAGTATTGAAGCTGGCCGTTACGCGCGTGCGGCTGAGAAAGCCTTGGCCAATGGCAATCCTTCAGCAGCGATGGGCTATGCTGAGCACCTCACCCAGGCTGCTCCCAGTGATGCCTGCAACTGGTTCCTGCTGGGTTATACCAGCCGTCTGGCAGGAAACTCCAAGGTTTCACTCGATGCCTACCAGAAGGGTCTCTCCCGGCAGCCTAATTCCGTAGAAGGCCTCTCCGGCATGGCCCAAACCTACATTCGCATGGGCAAAGCCGACGAAGCCAAGAAGATCCTGCTCCAGGTGATTGCCGCTAATCCACGCCGCGCTACCGATCTTGCAATGGCGGGCGAACTTTTCATGCAATCGGGCGATCTTCCCCGGGCCCAGAATCTTCTGGAACGCGCTGAAGGTGTTCAGCCTACGCCTCACGCTGAGTTGTTGCTGGCCATCACTTACATGAAGGAGAAGCAAACAGAAAAGGCCAAGCAGCTTCTGGACAAGGCGATGAAGCGCAGCCCGAAGAACACGGAGATCTTCCGCGCTGTAGCCCAGTATTACCGCGAATCCCACGATTACAAAGCCGCCATTGCCATCTCTGCAAAAGGCTCCGACCAAAAATGCTGACGTCATGTCCGAGCTGGGCTACACGTATGAGTTGGCCGGCATGAAGAAAGAGTCGGCGGACACATACGAGAAAGCTGCCGCCATGGCGCCGAAATCCGTAAACGTGCAGTTGGCTGCCGCGCAGGCGCAGTTGCGCGTCGGCAATCTGGATAAGACGCGCACTTACCTCTCACGCGGAGAACAGCTTGATGCAAACTATTACCGTCTGCACGCTATCCGCGGCGATCTGGCTAAGATCGAACGCCGTGACGGTGACGCGGTGAAGGAATATCTGGCAGCCTTGGCTGCCATGCCGGAAGGCCCGGCAGAGGGCGTACTTTATCCAACGCAATTGCGGCTTAACCTGATCGACACCTACCGCAACCTGGATGACGATGCGGCCATCACTCAGCAGCTCAGAATCGCGCAACAGGAACTGGCCAAGATCCAGGTGGAAGGCCCGCAGCAGGTGGAGTATCTCCGCCTTCGCGCGGCTCTAAAAGGACTTGCCAACGATGTACCGGGAGCCGAGGCTGACCTGAAGCAGGCCCTTCAGCTTGATCCTGAAAATGACAACGTAACTTTGCAGTATGGCAGCCTGCTTTGGAAGATTGGCCGCAAGGCTGAAGCCCGGCAGATGTACACCACGCTGCTGAAGCGTGATGACAAGAACCGCTATGCCTTGGAGGCGTTGGGCTATCTCTCTCGTGACGAAGGTGACAATAAGGCCGCTGAAGGTTTCTTCGGCCGCATGGCCGCCGCTTTCCCAAATGACTATGTTCCTTACATGGCGCTGGGCGATCTTTACACAGCGATGAAAGAGTATCCCAAGGCACAGTCGAGCTATGAGAAGGCTCACAAACTGGCGCCGACAAATTCGCAGATCATAGCCAGCGGGTCCAACGCCGCTATTGAAGCAGGCAAAGTTGACCTCGCCGGAGAGTGGATCGCTCGCGCTACGGGCACCATGAAGAATGATCCGCGTGTGATCCGGGAAACAGAACGCTATCTTTTTCTGAAAGGCCGCTACGCTGAATCGGCCAAGCTGGGCGAAGTGGCAACCGTGAAGTTGCCACATGATCGTGATGCCGCCGTTTACCTGGGCTATGACTACTACAACCTTGGTCGTTATGACGAAGTATTGGCGCTTGTAAGTCGCTATGAAGGTACCCTGCCCAAGGAAGCCAACTTCCCCTTGCTCGCCGGCCATGTCCACAGGCAGAACCAGTTGTTACAGCAGGCAATCGACGATTTCTCCCGCGCGCTCGAAAAAGATCCGAGGATGTTTGAAGCGCTGGTAAACCGTGGTTACGTCCGCAATGACATGCAGGACGCACAGGGGGCCATCCGCGATTTTGAGCCGGCGCTCAAGATGAACCCCAACAGCGGCATTGCCCGCCTTGGTCTTGCTTTCTCTTATCTCCAGCTGCATCGCTCACGCGAGGCATTGGAAGAAACCAACAAGGCTGAGAAGCTTCTTGGCTCAATTGGCGCTACGCACATGGCACGTGCCACTGCATACCGGCAAATGCGCATTCTGGATAAGGCCATCGCAGAATATCGCGTGGCTCTCAAGGATTCTCCAGACGACCTGAAACTTCATCTGGCATTGGCGGACGCTCTTTTTCATGCGCGGCACTATGCTCAGTCCATCAACGAGCTGGATGCTTCTTTGAGGCTTTCTCCTGATGATCCACTCATTTACGCCAACATGGCTTCAGCCTATGCGCAACTGGGCCGTCGCCCTGAAACGTTCAAGTACATCCAACTGGCGGAACAGGAAGCCGTGGATCAATCCGCGATCCTTCTGGCGACCGGTGACGCACTGCTGACCCTGGGTGACAGACCTGCTGCGCTGGAACGCTTTACCCGCGCGCTGGATGCTCCGGACGCTAATCGCGTTGATGTGCGCATTGAATTCGCAAAACTCTTTGTCAACCAGGGCAAGTTTAATGATGCCAAACAGGAAGTAGCGCTGGCATTTGCTGAGTCGCGCATTGGTGAAGCTTCTCCCGTCACCGCCGATAACCTGGTGGAAGCGGCGAACATTTTCCTGGCCGCCCATGACTTTGATCTGGCTGAGCGTTATTTTGCCAAAGCCAAAGACCTGGGCGCTTCTGATGACACGGTAGCCATTGGCTTGGCCAACACCTACATCGCGCAAGGCTATGATCGAAAGGCCGAACAGGAGTTGGCTGCGCTGGGAAGCTCCGCCGACAACGAGCAGAGCTATGATTACCAGCTTGCCTGGGCAAATATCTATAACCAGCGCCATGACAATGTCCACGCCATCACCGCATTCGCACGGGCCAACCAGCTTGCGGCAGATGATCCTACCGCTGAACGCGGTTTGTTACAGGTTTCCGGTCAGGAAGGCGCACCGTTGCCATGGCGGCCCAATCTGAATATCCAAAGCGATGTGGCAACGGGCGCGATTTTTGAAGATGCCACTCTTTACGAGATGGATAACAAGCTCTTTGGCGCGCCCGTACCTCCGCGGTCGTCACAGGAGACTGATTTTGGCGCTACGTTCCGGTACCACACGGGCCATTTCCTTCCCATCAACGGATACGTTGGTGAGCGCAACTACCGGGGCACGATTTCAATTCCCAGCGAGACTTTGATTGTCCGCCGCAACACCTATGACACGGTCTTCAACGTAGGCACAACGCCGGTGCTTCACCTGGGCAGCACCCACCTGATTCTCAACCCGGGCCTTGAATTTACTCTGCGGCGGGATACGTTGTCGCCCATCCAGATGAATCAGCAGCTCTTCCGCCAGTTCCTGTACATGAACACTTCACCGCTCTTCAATTGGGTGACGATACGCGGAAGCGCAATCCATGAATCTGGGCCGTTTTCGCTGCAAAACCTGAGCTCGCGCGATCTGGGCGCAAGTCTTGAATTTGAAGTGGGACGTCCCTGGGGCCACAACGCGCTGATCACCGGTTACTCCGTACGCGATCTGTTGTTTCATCCCACCGTGCGTGAATTCTTCACCACTGATACGTGGGTAGGCATGGAACATAAGTTCGGTGACAAGCTGGCTTTAACGGTCCTGGGAAAATACATTCGCTCCTGGCGCGTGCAGGACCTGACTTTTGCCACCGCGCAGGCGCTGATACCGGGCGCGCGCATTGAATACAAGCGCAATGAGCGCTGGTCATTCGATGGCTCTCTGGACTTTACCCGCGGCGAGGGGTTCCACCTCTATGACAACGTTCAGAGTGGATTCCTCATCTCCTATGTGAGGCCTCTTCGCCGCAGCGTGAGCGATGTGAACGGGCCGCTCAACGTCGATTACCCATTGCGCTTTTCCGTAGGCATACAGCAGCAGACATTTTATGGCTATACCGGAACGGGAGGCACATCGTCGTTCCGGCCGGTGGTTAAACTCTCAATCTTTTAGGTTCTCAGGGCCCAAATGAAAATATGTTTCGTTAGCGGTTTTCCACCCAGCAAAGCGGTGCTCAATGAATACGGCTTTCACGTTGCCAGAGAGCTACAAGCGGATCCTCTGATCAGTTTGACGATCTTGTCCGACGAGTATTCCGGCCTGGAGCCGGAGTTGCCGGACTTCGACGTCTACCGCTGCTGGAAGGAAAATCGTCTCAGCAATCACGCACGGTTGCTGAAGGCGATCCGCGACTGCAAGCCTGATGTTGTCTGGTTCAACCTGGTTTTCTCCAGCTTTGGGAACAAAGAGAACCCCCTGGCCGCCTTTTCCGGTCTTACGCTGCCCGCCATGACGCGCATGGCCGGTTTTTACACGCACGTGACGCTTCACCATCTGATGGACCACATTGACCTGAGCGATGCAGGCGTGCGCAATAAAGCGCTCTTTCGCGCTGCGGGAAACATTGCCACGCGCATGCTGCTGATGGCCAATTCTGTTTCTGTCCTGCTGCCTGCATACCGCCGCACACTGACGGAAAAATACCGTGGCGAGCACATTCACTATCGCGCACATGGAATTCTTTCCGCACGCCCGGAGTTTCCTGATTTTTCCCGGCGAGGCAATCCGGAACACCGTATTCTGGCCTTTGGGAAATGGGGTACCTACAAGCGCTGTGAAATGCTGATTGAAGCATTCGAAGAACAGGTGGCGCCCGCCTTCCCGCGCGCAAAGCTGGTGATTGCGGGCACCAACAACGGCAATTCGCCCGGCTATATCGAAGGGTTAAGCGCCAAATATGCCAGCCATCCGGGTATTGAATTCAGAGGGTACGTGGAAGAGCACGATATTCCAGACATGTTTGGCACATCGTCATTCATGGTGATGCCATACACATCAGCCACAGGCGCAAGCGGTGTCGCCAACCTTGCTGCGGCTTACGGCGTGCCCATTATTTGCTCAGACATTCCGGACTTTCGCGAGATGGGCGACAGCGGCGGCCTGGCGATCAAGTTTTATCCCGTCGGAAACAAGGCTGCACTGGCACAAAATATGCTCGAGCTGCTGCAAAATGAGCAGAAGCAGCATGATATGGCCGAGCAGAATTTTTCAGCCGCTCTGCGGATGACCATGCCGCAGATCATCCGCCAGTATGTCCGTGCGTTTGACCGGCACCAGCGGGCGCGTGCACTGGAAGCGGTCTCCCGTTTTCGCCGCATTCCTGCCTGGGTGCCTTCACGCTCAGCCATATTCAGGGCGTCGCGCTGGGGTAGCTGGAGCTAAGCAAGACGTTTACGCTTGTTTTCGCTTCGAGTCTGCAAAAGATTGAAGCAGCTCTTTTGCTGCGCGCAATCCAGTAGCGATTGCGCCGTGAACGGTGCCGTTATATCCGTCGCCATTGGTAGCTTCTCCAGCAAAGTACAGCGTGTTGGCGACTGGAGCTCCCAGGGCCTTCGCGGCATCCATGCCGCCAACGGCTGCGTAGCTGTATGCGCCACGCGAGAATGGATCCGCCTGCCAGTCATGTGTAAAAGATCCTGTCATCTGCCTGCGAAGTTCCGGTTCTTCAATTTCCATGATCCGGGCCAATGACTGAACCGCGCTTCGTACAATTTCATCCCCATTACGGCCAGCTTGTTTTCGCCCATTCGGTCCCGCAGCCCAACCTGTAAGGATGGGATAGGGAAGCGAATTGCTCGTCCACCAGGTTGGAAATTCGCGATCGTCAGTAAATAAAAAGCTCAGCTCGGCCATCTCTGGATCTTGCTCCCAGAATTTGTCCTGGAAGCAAAGGCTCACCCGGATCACGGGCCCCATTTCCAGAAAGCTCATCGCATTCTGCTTTTCCGGCAAGGTGGGAGAAAAGACCACGCCGTTTGATTTCAGCACGCCCAGCGGAAGCGTAACGATAGCCTGCGGGGCCAGATACTCCGCTGTGGAGGTGCGGGCAATGACTTGTCCGGGTCGCCAGACAATCTCACGCGCGGCAGTATTTAGCACAATGTCGCAAAGCTTGCGATCGATCCGATCTGCCACTGCCCGCACAAGACTTTCATAGCCGCTGGCAATTCTGTACTGATGGTCGCCCTCAATCGATTCTTCAGCCTCGCTATCGCGGCGGAGCGACCGCGCACTAATGAGCGATGGATTGGCGGCATGGAAACCTTCCACATACCTGAGTGCCTGCTGCTTGATGTCGTCATCTTCGCCGCTACGGTCAAGATAGTATTGAAATGATTCGTCTGGCTCTCCGGCAGGCAGCTTGGCAAAAAGCTGGTCGACTTTCTCCATAAGATGGCCTGCCTCAGCCCATTTGCCATTGATCTTGCGGCGGAAATTACCCCGAACCGGCACGATCGGCACCGCGCCTTCTGCTGCCAGAGCAAGAATTTCTTCCGGACGCCCGTGAACAAACTCCGCTCCCAACTCCACGGGATATTCGGCCGTCGAGTGCGTGTAAATTCGGCCGCCAAGGCGGTCGCGCGCTTCCAGCAGTGTGACGCGAAGCCCGGCTTCGGTAAGATGGCGTGCGGCGATCAGCCCGGCAATTCCGCCTCCGATGATTAGTGCGTCCATAATTGTGCAGCCGTCTCTTCTTGTTTTGCTGCGCCGGAAACAGGCATAGGATAAACGCCCAGCGCCCTGGCAGCGCCTATATCGACGGTAAGGACTTCATTCGGCGGTGTCTTCTTGAGCCACGCGTGCGCCCGTGCGATAGCGGCGGCGAACGTCCCGCGCGGCAGCACAGTCAGATCGAGATACAAAAACTCTTGCGAGTTCGGTCCCAGCCGAACTCCTGTGAACGCGTGCCCCGGAACAATTACGATGACTGGCTTCATGCCCAGATTCTCCAGCGCGGAAGCGTAGGCCACACTTACGTCAATGCAGTTGGCATTGCTGAGTTCCAGCGTCTCTCGCGGCAGCCGGATTCGTTCCGTTTCGTCAGGATAATTTCCAAAGGTATAAATACTGCTCACGTAGCTGATGCCCGAACGGCGCATGGCCGTAAAAATTGCGGCAGCCTGGGCGCGCACTTGCCCGGCGAGATCGATTCCAGGCACAAGGTTATAACCACGCATCCGACGGCCGGGAACCAGACGTTCCGCGCGCGCCACCAGCTGCAGGACTTTGTCATCATGCGGGGTTACCCAGCGGGCCAGCAGCTGCGCGTTGGCGAATTTCCTGCCCCAGAAAAAATCAGAGGCGCTATGGATGAATACAGGACGCTGCTGCGCAAATGTGTGTCCGGTTAACGGGTCTTGAACTTCCACCACCAGCGTGGCGGGATGTATCTCGCCATTCTCAAATGACTTGGGTAGCAATTCAGGATCAAGGCTGAACGTGCGTACCTCATGCGGCCCAATCACGGCTGTCTGACGCAGCTCCGCGCTCCAGCCTCGGACTTCCGAGGAGATGATCTGCAAGACCGCTTTGTCCGACGTGTTCGCAATGCTCAGGACCGCGACGGGCCAATAATCGGCGGCATGAGCGGCAGCCAGCGCGGGAAAAATTTCGCCGCGTCCTGGCATGTTGAGCTGGTACTGCATTTGCAGAGGCGACGCGGGCCCTGAACTGACCTGCATCTTCGCCGGCAGAGGCGGATCGGGCAATGGCTTGAGTGCAAGTTTGGTTACAAATATCCATGTCCAGGCTAACGCGCCTGCCAACCCTAACGTGGTGCACAGAAAGACCCACGCCAGCACACGCGCAACTCTCCCTGGTTGTCTGGAGTTCGCCATCTCATGAATTGGGTGACGAAGAGAGCTGATGGGTTGCAATAACTTTCCCCATGATATGAGGCAACCGTTTTGGCGCTTTTCCTTCAGCGCATTACTGCCGGGACTTTGTTGTCAACGAAAGCCACAGCTTCTTCAATGATTTCCTGTACCAGTTCCGGCGACGAGGCTTCTACATAGATACGCATCAGCGGCTCTGTGCCGGAAGACCGCAGCAGCACCCAGGCATCTGCTCCTTTGTCTTTGATCGGAGCATCAAGGAAGAACTTGATACCGTCCAGGTTCTCCTTACGTAATACCTTGTAGCGACCCAATAACGTCGTTTCGCTGCTGCCGGCGCGTGAGATCGCGGCTTCTTTCACATCGTTCGGAATCCGCAGGTCGCGGCGCGCATAATAATGCGGACCGTACTCAGATTGCAGCGCAGCCACTAGTTGGCCCAGGCTCTTGCCTTCATCGGCCATCACGTTGGCCAGAAGCAGCGCGTTCAGCAGTCCATCGCGCTCCGGCAAATGACGCTGGAAGCCGATGCCGCCGGACTCTTCACCGCCAATCACAATCTGCCTTTCCAGCATGAGGTCGCAGATGTACTTGAAGCCGATGCCGCATTCCAGCAGCGTGCGTCCATGCTTGGCGGCTATGCGGTCCAGCATGCGCGTGGTGTTGAATGCGCGCGCCACATCGCCCGGCCAGTCCTGATGCCGCGTTACCACCCACTGCAGCAGGATGGAAAAAATTTTGTGTGAATCCACAAAACTGCCGTCTTCCGCGGCCGCACCGATGCGATCTGCATCGCCATCAGTAATGAAAGCGGCATGGCATTTTTCCTTGACCACAATTTCCTGTGCCGCGCGTACATGCGGCTCAATCGGCTCCGGATTGATTCCCGGGAAGAGCGGGTTTACTTCACTGCGAATCTGCACATGCTGAATGCCGCGCTTCTGGAAGATTTCCGCCAGCACATTGCGTCCCGCGCCATACATGCAGTCGATCGCAAACTTGAAGTTGGCTTTTGCGATCTTGTCCAGGTCGGCAAATTTGCAAATCGCTTCAACGTAAGGCGTCTTGAAATCTGCTTCTTCCACTTTGGCTGCCTTGCCTTTCGGCATGGCGCCTTCGCGAACGTATCCTTCAATCTGCTTGATGATTGCCGGCGTAGCGGACCCGCCATAGGTGGCTTTGAACTTCACGCCATTCCAATCCCACGGATTATGGCTTGAGGTGATCATGATGCCGCCTGCGGTTTTCAGGCTTCTTACTGCATAGGACAGCGCGGGCGTGGGCGTGTAATCATTTGAGAGCTTGATGGAGATGCCAGCGGCAGCCAGCACCTCAGCGGCAGCCTGAGCGAATCGGCGCGAGCCAAAGCGCGTGTCATAGCCGATGACCAGCCCTCGGCTGGGATCTTCATTCTTTAGGACGTAAGCGGCAATGGCGCCGGCAACGCGCCGGACATTTTCAAAGGTATAGTCTTCGGCAATAACGCCACGCACCACATTCCATCCATTTTGTCGTTTCGCTCCAAACTTTTAGACTTTCGCGTCGAGCGCAAGGCCGCATGCTCACCCTCGGGGGCTCTCTAGATCAGCTCAGTCAATTTCTTTTCACTCAAGTATTTCACAATTTTTCCTACGTCCTGGGAATGCTCTCGCGTTGTGACAAGAATTGCGTCTTCCGTTTCAACCACGACCAGGTTATGGACCCCGACGGTAGCGACAAATTTATCAGGCGCATAAACATAATTGCCGGTGGCATTCAGCGCGAAGGAATTCTTGCCGTGCAGCACGTTCGCGTCGTCTTCCTTTTCCAAGGCTGCGTGATGCTCATACAGCGCTGCCCAGGAGCCAAGGTCATTCCAGCCAAAGTCGGCGCGCAAACAGAAAAGGTTAGACGAGTGCTCGCCCTTGGCTGACCGCGGCTCCAGCACAGCATAGTCAATGCTGATGTTTTCGCACTTGGGATAAAGCTGCGCAAACGTTTTATCGAAGTCTTTAGTTCCCCACGTCGCAGCAATCTGCTCAAGATAAGGCGCGGTTTCAGATAAATGCTCGCGCAAGGACCGAGTGAGAGTGCGCGCGCTCCAGACGAAGATGCCGCTGTTCCAGTAGTAATTTCCGGCAGTCACAAACTCTTCCGCCCGCTGCTGGTTTGGCTTTTCCGTGAAACGTTTTACCCGAAACAACTCTGCCTCAATCTTTTCTCCCGTCTCAATGTAGCCATAGCCGGTTTCGGCACGCGCAGGTTGCACTCCCATAACCACAATGTGGTCTTCATGAGAGGCAAGATCAATGGCACGCTGAAGGACCTTGCGAAATTTCTTTTCGTCGGCGATCACATGGTCCGCCGGGAACATGCCGATAATCGCGTTAGGAGCGATCCTTTCCAGCAGAAACGCTGCCAGCCCGATCGCTGGCGCCGTGTTGCGCGCTTCAGGCTCCGTTACTACCTGGCGAGAAGGAATCGCCGGAAGCTGGCGCTGAATTTCTTCAGCCAGAAATTCATTGGTGATGACCCAGAAGTCTTTCTCTAGTACCCAGCGGAAGCAGGCGTTCAATGGTTCTCTGGATCATGGTCTGGTTGCCATCGAGCGCCAGCACCTGCTTGGCCTGCTTACGACGGCTTCGCGGCCAGAAGCGCGTGCCGCTGCCACCGGCGAGAATCACTGGATAGAATGACTGTTTGCTCACACGCACCCACAGGGCAGAAGCCCAGACGTTTTTCAACCTGCCACGAAAATCAGTTTGCTCGCTCAGCGCTGTAGCGTTGAGAAACTCTGTTCCAATAATACAGTCGCCGGTTGTTCAACCTTTTCAACCGGGAGTGACGCACAAAGAAATTCCAGCTCCCACTGCGGCTTCAGCAAAAACTTTTCTACCGCAGCAGGAATGACTACGGTTTCTCCGCTGGTAAAAGTTACGGGCGCCCCGCCGTCACTTTCAATCACGCCGCATCCGCGGGTAGCGACCACACACCATACGCTGGTTCTGGCGTGCCGCGGCCGTCGAAACTCCCACGGTCGCTTCATCTTGAAATGGTCGACGATGAAGCAGGGCGAAGTCACAAGATTGACCTGCTCTTTACCCTGCTCCATTTGTCTCTGTCCTGCAATGGCCTTGCCGGCATGCGTCTGTTCCTTGGTGGCAAGCAAGCCATCCGCAATATGCAGCTCGCGCGGACGGCCATAATCATAGAGCCGGTAGGTGGTATCAGAATTCTGCTGTGTCTCCACGATGACCGCGCCCCCGCCAATGGCATGGACTGTGCCGGCATCCACATAAATCATGTCGCCTTCATGAATATCAATCCAGTTCAGTAGATGCTCCATGCGCTTTTCGCGGATCGCGGTTTCCACTTCGGCTTTGCTTGTGCCTGGCTTTAGGCCCAGGCCTACCTGCGCGCCCGGAGCAGCCCGCAAAACGTACCAGCATTCGGTCTTGCCGCAGGGCTGGCCGACTTTGGCCGCGCCCTCATCGTCCGGATGCACCTGCACGGAAAGCTTTTCCGTGGGAAACAGAAATTTGATCAGGAGCGGAAAGCGGGTTACATCCCCAGCCGCGTCGCCCAGGAAACGTTTGCCGAATTTTTGCGCCAGGTCGGCTAGAGTCCGGCCTGCAAGTGGACCGTTGGCAACCGTACACTTGTCGCCCGTAAGCCATGCCTCGCCGATTGGACCGCTCATAACTTCGTGGGAATAAAACGGTTTAAGGTCGCGAGTACCCCAGACGCGCTCGTGGAACTGAGGTTGCAGCAATAATGGGTAAAGATCGGGCATGCGAGTTGTTAGCGGCCGTGGCGCGATGGGACCTAGAAAATCTTAGACTCGTAAAACAGGCTCGGCGTTGTCCAGCAGCTTGGGTCAGATGACCCAAGCTGCTGAGTATCAGCGTCTAGCGGTTCGCTTGCGAATCGCGGGCCTTTAGGCAGACGTTCATTGCGTTAGCAATGAAGACATCTATCAGACGGCCGGTTATCTAAAACTGAACCCTAGCCCGCCTTAGAGCTTCCCGAACCACTCCTGCATGCGTTCCATGCCGCGCTCAATCTCCGTGGGTGAAGTCGCGTATGACAGGCGAATGTGCTCGCGAGTGCCAAAAGCCTCGCCAGGAACAGTAACAACGTGGGCCTCATGCAGCAGGCGCTTGGCCACGTCGGCGGCAGACGTGATGCCTGATTTGCCAAAATAAGCCGAGACATTCGGATAAACGTAAAACGCGCCCTCAGGCTTTACGCAGGTCACGCCGGGAATCAGGCTCAGGTGGCCCAGCGTAAGATCGCGTAGCTGGACGTAATCCTTCTTCATTTTCTCAACGCAGTCCTGCGGTCCGGTTACGGCGGCCAGGCCCGCCATCTGGACCATATGCGCTGTGCTTGAAGTGCTTTGGCTTTGCAGCTTGGTCATGGCCCCGATGATCGGCGATGGAGCAATGGCGTAACCCAGCCGCCAGCCGGTCATGGCGTACGTCTTGGAAAGCGAGCCTACAATCACCAGGTGCTGCTTTACATCGGTGACAGAACCGGCAGAGAACCGCTGCGACGTGAAATTCAGGTACACGTAGCATTCATCGGCAATGACGTAAATGCCGCGCTTGTGCGCCAGCCGCAGAATCGCCGAGAAATCGGCCGGCTCCAGCACAGCGCCGCTGGGATTGTTCGGCGTATTGATGATAATGGCGCGCGTCCGCGGGGTAATCTGGCGCTCAATCATCTCCGGCGTCAGCCGGAAGTTATCCGTTTCGTCGGTTTCCACAAAGACGCACTTGCCGCCCGCGTACTCAATAATGTCTTTGAATGAAACCCAGTAAGGGACAGGGACAATGACTTCATCGCCGTGGTCCACCAGCACCTGCAGCGCATTGAACAGGGCCAGCTTTCCGCCGGTGGAAACCATGCATTCACTGGGCTGGTACATGGAACCAAAATCGGCGGCGTGGCGGCGGACAATGGCGGTGCGCAACTCCTGTATGCCCGCGACGGCGGTGTACCGCGTGCAATTGTTATTGATGGCCGCGATTGCCGCATCCTTGATGTGCTGCGGCGTGGAGAAATGGGGCTCACCCGCGCCAAACTCCACCAGATTGGCCCCGCCGGCTTTAAGCTGTGCGGCTTCGGCAACCACCGCCATAGTGGCGGAAATTTCAATGCGATTAATGCGGTCACTAAACTGTTTTACTGCCGGCAGCGTCGCCATTTTGTACCTCTTTTAAATTGTGGCTGCGGTGCCATGGAATTTTTCCCGCAGACGTTGTTCCACCAGTTCCGGCACCAGCCCGCGCACGGAACCACCCAGGCGAAAAATCTCTTTGACCAGCCGCGAGCTCAAATAGGAATAAGCTTCCGCGGGCATCATGAAAACGGTTTCCAGTTGCGGCTGCAGTTTGCGGTTCATCAGGGCCATCTGCAGTTCATACTCGTAGTCGCTGATGGCACGGATGCCGCGCAGCACCGCCTTGGCCTTCTTCTGCATGGCGTAATCCACCAGCAGCCCTTCAAACGTTTCCACGCGGACATTTTCGTACCGGTTGACCATCTCTTCCAGCATCTGGCGCCGCTCCTCAAGCGTGAACAGCGGGTCTTTCTCAGAATTGCGCAGAATTGAGACGATCAATTCATCAAAAATCTTGCTGCCGCGCTCAATCAGGTCAAGATGACCGTTGGTGAGCGGATCAAATGAGCCGGGATAGATGGCACGAACCAGATTCAATTGAGTTCCTGATTGTGGCTGACCCTTGATTTTATTCCGGAATGAGTCACCCGGCAATGTGGGAATTTATCCTTTTTACACTGCAGAAAGGCTGTAAGCTGCTGAACATGCAGGCCGTTGCTGAAGAATAATCGATGGTAAGTACCTCCCTACGCATTCGCTTTACATCTCACAGATGAGGCGAGTATGTTTGACACGCGGCAAGAGCCCCTCTTTTTCAAGGACTTAATCACTAGCATGCTTTCCAAGCCTTCTCGCAGTGAAGAAACATTGTTATTTGCGAAAAACTTTCTGCAACATCCCAGAATGCTGGGCTCATTGATTCCCAGTTCCCGCTTTCTGATTGACCGCCTGCTCAGCCGGGTGGACTGGAAACGCGCGCGAACCATTGTGGAATATGGCCCCGGCGTAGGCACCATTACGGCGCATATTCTCTCCCGGATGTTGCCGGACGCTCGCCTCGTCGTCTTCGAGATGAACGAAGATTTCGTCCGCTATCTCGCTCGGGTATTCCCTGACCCACGTCTTCATGTAGTTCACGGGTCGGCCGAAACCGTACAGAAAGAGTTGGACCGCCTGAAACTGGATGGCGCAGACTACATCATTTCCGGAATTCCCTACACAACGATGCCGGTAGCATTGCGGGAAAAGATCATGCGTGAATCGCGAGAAGCGCTCAATCCCGGAGGCGCGGCGCTAGTCTACCAGTTTACCCGCGCCGTGCTGCCTTACCTGAGAAGCCACTTCCACCAGATCGACCAGGAGTTTGAACCCCGAAATATTTTGCCGGCGCGGCTCTTCTATTGCACGTAGGCCCGCTCTGCCGCTCTCCGATTACATGATCACTTGCAATCACCGGCTCACCCGATCATGGTTTGCAGATATATGTCCTCCATATTCATCGCCTGGCAAGGTTTTAGCCTTTCCCGATCAGGAAACGGCAATCATGTGCGATGTCGGGCGATTCCGGCGATAGGTATGCTCAGTGAGCCGCCCCCACCCGCCATTTTTCCAACTTTTGTTGCAAACAAAAGCACTTCCGCAAATCCACCCTTGCATCACGCTTGGGTGGCCCTTGGCGTGACCCTTGGGTGACCCAAGGGCCACCCAATCCCAATCCCAGATCGGCAGAGGGTCGCAAGTTCGGATGTCTCGCGGCGCAAAGATCGCCGCGCAACAAAATATCATCGTGGCGACCGGCATAGTCGGGAGCCGAACGATCTAAACCTGGCGAAGCTGACCGCTTTGGCCAAAAGCTAAGGCCAATAGCCAAAGGTTAATTGTCAAAGATCTTCATCCCACCGGGCCGCCTCAGCGGTATAAAAATTTACCATTTGTTCGCCCCACACGTCAAGGTGAAGTTGCTTAGTTCTGTCATATACTTGTCCATATGGCCGTAATCAATCCCAAGTCTGTCAAAGTGAACGTCACCACCGGTACAGGAATGGACATTGAGTGGGACGACGGCCATCGCACGCACTTTGGCTTTCAATGGCTGCGCGACGCCTGTCCCTGCGCCACCTGCACGGAAGAGCGCAACAATCACCACCGCAGCCCCGGCGAGCCCGCCAAACAAGTCGCCAGCCTGCTGCCAATGTACAAGGAGCCAGCCAAGCCCAAAGAAGTGAAGCCGGTGGGACGATACGCACTGAATATAGCCTGGAATGACGGCCACGCCAGCGGTATCTACTCGTGGGACTATCTGCGCGAAATGTGCCAGTGCGAGGAATGCCGCGCTCACGCTGCCGGCTAGGGTCGATCAAGCTGAAAATTTAGTAACCGCGCTTCTTGTCAACCACGCCTTCCAACGGCTGCCCCGCCAGGTACCGCTTCAGATTTGCGGCAAAGACCTCATAGTGGCGCTGCCACACATTTTCCGTCAGGAAAGCGGTGTGTGGAGTGATCAGCACCTGCGGCATCTTCCATAAGGGCGACCAGCGGGATAGAGGCTCTTCTTCAAACACATCCAGCGCTGCTCCTGCAATCTTTCGATCGCGCAAAGCCCTCACCAGCGCAGCCTCCTCCACCAGCGCTCCGCGTGAAACATTGATCAGAAAAGCCGTGGGCTTGAACTGCTGCAATCGCCGGGCATCAATGAGATGCCGCGTGCGTTCCGTAAGCGGCGCTGCCAATACAACAAAGTCCGCCCGACTAAGCGGTCCGGTGACTGACTCATAGCCCACGACTTCATGAGATCCTGCCGCTCCGCGCTCAGAATGTTCGCGCACGCCGATCACGTGCATCTTCAGCGCCGCCGCCATGGAAGCCACTTCCGCGCCAATGCTGCCCAGACCGATTACAACCACGTTCGCGCCGCGCACCTCGCGTGGACGGGGCTGCTCATTCCAGATGGCTTCCATCGCCCATTTGCGACGCTGCTGATAACGCGTTGCCGATGGCAGCCTCCTGGCCAGAGCCAGCAGCATGGCAATCGCATGCTCCGCCACCACGGGGCCATGCACACGTCCGGCATTGGTGAGAGCGATGTCGGTTGCAGTCAATTCGGGATAAAAGAATTGATCAATTGCGGCGGTGATGGAATAAATCCAGCGCAAGCTTTTAGCCACGCGAAGCTGCTCCTGGGGCAATGACCAGCCGATCATCACATCTGCGCCATCGAGCGCTTGCGCGTCATCGCGCTTTTGTGTCGAGTAAGTAATTTCTGTCTGGGGAAATTCCGTGCGCAGCTTTTCGACAAACCACGCCGGAGGCCGCCACATCTCAAACTCGTCATGCAGCAGGATTGCGATCTTGTGCTGCGCCATCCTTGTTTACGCTCCCGCCGCAGGCGATCGCAGGGTTTTCACCGGCGTGTCCATTTGCTTCCACAAAACAGTGCCGTCGATCTCCGCGATCGAGCGCCGGCCGGTCAGCGCCATGGCGCGCTGAAATTCGTCGCGAAGAATCGAGATCACGCGCTCCACGCCACGCGCGCCGGCGATAGCCAGTCCATAAATATAAGGACGGCCGACGAAGACTGCCTTCGCGCCGAGCGCCAGTGCCGTCAGCACATCGGTCCCGCGACGGATGCCGCTATCAAGCAGCACCGGAATCCGCCCGGCCACGGCCTCAGCTACACCGGGAAGCGCGTCAATCGTGGCAGGCAGAAGATCAAGGTTGCGGCCGCCGTGATTGGAAACGATGATGCCATCTACGCCGTAGTCAATGGCGCGCCCGCCATCTTCAGGAGAGAGCACACCCTTTAGAAGCACAGGAACGCCGGCGACGGTGCGCAGCCATTCCAGGTCTTTCCAACTGAATGAAGGATCGAAGATCGGATCATAGATGCCGCCCATGCTGTGTGTTGGAACGGAGTTCTTCAGGTTCAGGCCGCGCAGGTGTACGCATTCCAGGTGGCTGGGCAGGCCGAAAGAAAGCTGCCCGTAGCGGCAGCCGAGCACCGGCGTGTCGACGGTGAGGCAGACGGCTTTACATCCCGCCGCGACGGCGCGCTGCACCATATCTTTGGTGAAGCCGCGGTCACGCTGAACATAAAGCTGGAACCAAATTGCCGCTCGAGTGTTGCGCGCAATTTCATCGATCGCCGTTGTGGTGAAAGAGCTGACCACCATGACCGCGCCTGCGGCGCCGGCTCCATGCGCCGTGCCGAGTTCGCCTTCAGGATGATAAAGCCGGTGATATGCGATGGGCGCAAGCATGATGGGATGTTCGAGTTCGACGCCGAAAAGAGAAATGCGCGTATCGAGCTGAGAGACGTCAGTCATCACGCGAGGCGACAGCCGCAGCCGTTCGAAGGCAAGCCGGTTCTCGCGCATGGTGATCTCGTCGGCGCCGCCGGAGCGCACGTAGTCGTATGCCATTTGCGAGAGGCGCTGCTGCGCCAGAGGCTCGAATTGCATGAGGTCGGCGACGGGGAGAGGATCGTTGCCGCCGCGACGGAGAAACTTCTTCCACCTGCTCATGAATCTCCTTGGCTTAGAAAGCGCCGCGCGTAATTGTTACCACAGGGGCTAAAGCCCAGACATTTTAACAACCTTACGCGGCCCTAAAGGGCCGCTCTTCCACCTTCACTGCGCGCTGTACCCGCCATCGACCGTAAACGCGGCGCCGGTCGTCCAGGCGGATTCGTCGCCGGCTAGAAAAACGGCAAGGCCGGCGATGTCTTGTGGCTCTCCGAATCTTCCCAGAGGATGCAACGCCAGCCGCTGGCGCCGCGCGCTCTCGTCCATGCTGAAGCGGGCGACCATCTCCGTTTCCACGATTCCCGGGCAGATACAATTCACGCGTATTTTCTCCCCCGCATGATCGAGCGCCATGGCGCGCGTCATGGCCAGGACCGCGCCCTTGGACGCCGAGTATGCCAGACGATTGCGCGCTCCCAGTGTACTCAACACCGAGCCAATATTGATGATGGATCCGCCGCCTGCAGCGCGCATGTGTGGCAGCACGGCCCGCGAGAGCAGCCACAAGCCGCGCACATTCACGTTAAAAGTCTGGTCAAAATCTTCTTCCGTCAGCGACTCGGCCGTGCCCGGCAGCAGGATGCCGGCGTTGTTCACAAGAACGTCGATGCGCTTAAATTTCCTGGTCGCTGCAGCCACCAGCATCTCTACGTCTGCGGACTTGCTCACATCAGCCGCGACTGCCTGACACTGGGGACCGATCTCCAGCGCTGCATGATCGAGCTTATCTTGATGCCGTCCGGCAATCACCACGCTTGCGCCCTCGCGGGCGAAGGCCGCCGCGATGGCTCTGCCGATACCGCTGCCACCACCGGTGATTATGGCCGTTTTTCCGGATAGTCCCACGCTGAGATTCTACGCGAAGACGGCCAGCAGCAGCCCTTATGCCCCAGCGCCTGCGCCCCGCTCTTGCTGGTTCCCGCTCAAGCTGCCCGCTGAAAATGACGCGGAGAAGAGTACAGCAATGATGGCGGCCGTCCAGATGAGGTAGCCCACAAAAGGATAGACGTTTTGCGTGAAGAAGACGGCCCAGCAGGCCGGCATGAGAAACAAAACAACGGTGCGCAGCGTCCGGCTGAGCCTTCTGGTCCTCTCTCTTTGCGACAGGACCATGCTTATAAGGAAAACCGGGTTAACCCAACCACTCAGGAGAATCGCGAAATACTTGACCGGCGCGGTGGGAAGATCTCTAAGGCCGTCAGCGGTCCAGGGAGAAACCAACGTGACGTAAGCGCACCAATAGCCGGTGGCGGTGTGCAGGCTCACATGAGGTATCCAGATGGCGGGAAGGAAAAAGGAGATAGCAAAAACGATAAGCGCGACGAGCAGGACCTTCTCACTTCTTTGTATCGACATAGACTTCCTCCAAACTGCTTGCGGGCCGGCAACGAGAGTTTGACCCCCTGTTTCCCGCTTCGTTAGACTGAGAGATCACCTGCCATAGCTTCAGCTGGCTGTGTTCATCACTTTTATGGCCGATCATATCCAAGTAACGCTTCCCGACGGAAGCAAAAAAGAAGTTC
This sequence comes from Terriglobia bacterium, assembly GCA_963732195.1. Lineage (GTDB taxonomy): Bacteria > Acidobacteriota > Terriglobia > Terriglobales > Acidobacteriaceae > Angelobacter. The sequence goes on from CAVSYO010000004.1 coordinate 123,896, forward strand.
CGAGGGGCACCACTCCGCTGGAGATCGCGCGCGGCATCAGCCCGCGCCTGGCCGATGCTGCGCTCGTCGCGAAGGTCAAGCCCTCAGCAATCAGCAGTCAGCATTCAGCCCCTGACCAGAATGGTGGTCCTACAGGGCAGCAGAGCGCAGTGGAGGCCGATAAGGCTCCCGCCAGCATGCACGCGCCCGCATCTAAAGACGGCTGGGAGTTTGCTGATCTCAGCAAGCCGCTGGAACAGGACGTGGACTTGCGCCTGCTTACGGATCGCGACCCCGACGCGCTGCATGTCTACCGGCATTCGTCCGCCCATTTGCTGGCGACGGCCGTGCTTGAGCTTTTTCCTGAAACCAAGCTGGGCCACGGCCCGCCGACTGACACCGGCTTCTTCTATGACTTCTTCCGCCCAACGCCATTCACGCCGGAAGACCTGGAGAAGATTGAAAAGCGCATGGGCGAAGTGGCCGCGCGCGACGAAAAGTTTGAGCGCGAATTTATCCCGCGCAATGAAGGGCTGGCGCGCTTCCGCTCTGAAGGCGACTTCATGAAAGTCCACTTCATTGAGCAGTTCACCAAACAGGGCGAGCCAATCTCCACGTATCGCAACGGAAAATTCGTGGATTTCTGCCGCGGCCCGCATGTGCCTTCCACCGGAAGGATCAAGGCTTTCAAACTAACCAGCATCGCCGGGGCTTACTGGCTGGGAGACGAGAAGAACCCGCAGCTTCAGCGCATCTATGGCACGTCATTCTTCAACAAGAAAGATCTTGAACAGCATCTGCATGCCGTGGAAGAGGCCAAAAAGCGCGATCATCGCGTGCTGGGCAAGCAGCTTGATCTCTTCAGCATCCAGGAACTGGCCGGGCCGGGACTGATTTTCTGGCATCCCAAGGGCGGCCTCATCCGCAAGGAAATGGAAGACTGGATGCGCGATGAATACCTCAAGCGCGGCTATTCGCTGGTCTATACGCCGCATGTTTTCCGCGTGAACCTATGGAAGACCAGCGGACATGAAGGCTATTACGCGCAAAACATGTTCACGCCCATGGAACTGGACGACGCGGAATATCGCATGAAGCCCATGAACTGTCCTGGGCACATTCTTATCTATGCAGACTCGCTCAAGTCGTATCGCGACCTGCCGGTGCGTCTGGGCGAACTGGGGACGGTGTATCGCTACGAACGTTCAGGCGTGATGCATGGCCTGCTGCGCGTACGCGGGTTTACCCAGGATGACGCTCACATCTTCTGCACGCCTGAGCAGATTGAAGACGAGATTGCCGGCTGCATTGAGTTTGCGCTGGCGGTGCTCAAGACTTTCGGCTTCAACGAATATCAGGTCGAACTGAGCATCTGGGACCCCACCGACAAGAAAAGTTTTGTGGGCGGCGAGGAGAACTGGAACCGCGCTATCAATTCGCTGGAGAAAGTCCTGAAGCAGCTGAACATTCCTTACAAGACCATCGTTGGCGAAGCCGCTTTCTACGGACCAAAAATCGACGTCAAGCTGGTGGACGCCATCGGACGGTTGTGGCAGCTATCCACCGTGCAATTCGACTTTAACCTGCCGGAGCGGTTCAAGCTGGAATATGTGGCGGAAGATGGCACGCGCAAACAGCCGGTCATGGTGCATCGTGCCCTGTTCGGCTCAGTGGAGCGCTTCTTCGGCGTGCTGATTGAGCATTACGCCGGCGCGTTTCCTGTATGGTTGTCGCCCATTCAGGTGGGAATTGTTCCCATCAGCGACAAGCACAATGACTATGGCAAGAAAGTTTTGCAACGACTGAAAGATGCCGGCATACGCGCGTTCCTTGATGATCGCGCGGAAAAGATGAATGCGAGAATCCGCGACTTGACGATGCAGAAGACACCGTTCGTGCTGGTCGTCGGCGACAAAGAAGCCGAGGCGGGCACTGTCAACGTGCGCGTCCGTGGGCAGATGCAGGCAGAAGGCACCATGCCGGCAGATCAGTTTGTGGAACGGGTGAAGAAGCTGATTGCGGAGAAATCTGTGGGACTGAGCTAAGAGATGAGCAGCCGGAATGAGACGCAGTTTCTCAATGTCGATCTTGATATTTACTCCAGATCGCATTTAGAACCGCTGGTCGAAGCACTAAAGGGCCGGCCATTCATTCACTACGTGGGCAGGGAAAAAGGACGTTACGCCGCTCATATCTCACTTTCCAGTTATGGGCAAACTGCGGATGCTCTGATTCGTAAACTTGGGCGATGGATCAAGAAGCTTCGACCCAAGCCGGCCAGGGCGTTGTGGAATGCAGCAACGTCGCGTGAGTTCAATCTGGGGATACAGTCTGGTTGCAGGCCGCAGAGCTATGAAATCAACGTTAGTAAAAGCACCGTGGCGCTCGTGTCCGAACTGAAATGCAAGCATTGTCGTCACGACATATGGCCGCAATACGGACGCGTCTGAGATCGAATGCTGCCTTGCAAAAGCGCAATCGCAAAAGCGATGACACTCCAGCGCCGTAGGCGCTCAAACATTGGTCACGCATTCACCCAAACAAACACGGGAACGCTGATGGTTGATTGTCTGGAGTTCGCGTCACCTAGTCGGGCTCTTGGCGTTCTCGCAGACTTCTTCCTTGTGCGGCGTCACCTTAAAAAGTTCCTTCAAGCACGAAATCTCGCACTAAAAACAGCTGCGGAGACCGATCAGTGGCGCGATTATCTATCGGCTCAAGAATAAGAGATTACTTGGCGGCTTGAACTTTCTGGTAATAGCCGTCAAAGAAATCCAGGCCGGCCTTATTGACTTCAGATTTCACGGCAATCTGGTCGCCGAATTCCAAAACCTGATCCTCTTTGGCGCTATAGGCGGGCCATTTGGTCAGAGGTTCCTCCATTCGGGTTACCGCTGGCGGCAAAGTTCACCCAGTAGCTGGTCATAGCGTCGCTTAGTTTTTTGTCCGTATCTTCCCACGGGAACGGCCAGACGAATGTTCCAAACACATACGCGATCTCTGACGCATGAAACGCGCGCAGCCTCGCGCTCTGCGGCCCCGGCGGTCGGCGGCTGAAATAATACATATAGGCCGGCTGATGGCCGGTCTTGGTGGCCATGCGCGCCCATGTGCGCATCTCCCAGCCAAAAGCCTGGTCGCGATAAGCCGAGTAAAAAGACGAAACTGCTTCTTCATCTGAAGCTGCGGGATAGACCTTCAGCAGATCATCCGCCTGCGATCCATAACGCTGATGCACGCCGCCAACAAACATGACTGCCTTCATATTGGCGCCTTGAGGCGCGAGCACGGTGCCTTCATCGGCGTTGTAGCCGACGATCAGCGGAACATCGTTCTGTTTGCCCTGAGCAAAGGTTGTTGCAACATCCTGCGGCAGGACCCAGCCATCAACGATCGTTCTGACTGTTTCGGTGTCCCCGGCCTTCAGAAGTTCTTGTGGCGGCATGGCGCGCAAGCGCCTTCAAAGCGTCCTGCTGAGCCGGAGTCTGCCTGAGTTCTCAGATTTCTTCTGCGTCGCATCTGGAGCCAGCAATCTGCCCAGCTTCTCGCCTTCTTTTTCCGCTTCCGCCAGCATCTTCATGGGAGAAAACAAACCGCCGCTCTCGCCGATGGCGCGTTGAAACAGCCCTTTGGCCAGTGGATTTGCCCGGTAGTTGATCGTTACGATGACAGCGTCTTTGTGGGCCAGCACTTCGCCGTTGTTTTGCGAGCGCGAGAATTTGTTCGGACTAAACCTTATTTCAAAAAATCCAATCCTAGTCGCCCATCACAGATTCTTCCTCAGGCTGGGCTTCAATCTGAACCAGTTCGGGATGGCCTGCTGGATGGAAGGTGGTGTGCGACTCCAAACCCTGCGGAGCTCGCCAAAAGTCGACGATTGAAGTCTGGTGGACGCAAGAGATTGTGCAGTTGGGTGCGCATGACTTCTCGGTAAGAAATTCGCGACGGATGTCGCCAACCGTGTACTCAGCCAGCGGCGTACCGGGATAGCCGCGCTGCTGGGAACAGTAATGCACCAGTCCGTTTTCGCAAACGTAGAGGTAGCGTGAGCCGGCGCGGCATCGCCAGTTGTTAGGACGGCCCAGCGCAATGTTGTTCTGGAACTGATTAAACCGGGCATAACTATGCTTGCCCAGCTTTTTCATTTCGGCAAAAACGGTCTGTGCTTCCTGATCGAGAGGCCGAAGCTGGCCGGTACCGTCATGAATAATTCCTACTGTCGAGGTGAAGCCCAAGTTCAACGGCGCGTTTGCCGATGGTGACTGCGTCCCATTGCTCTTTAACGCCAGCGCCGATTACGGAGTTGATATTCACGTGGAACTCGGCATGTTCACGCAGCCATTGCAGTTTCTTATCCAGGACTTTGAGAGATTTCTTCGAGACGTCGTCAGGTTTGACGTTGTCGATGGAAATTTGAAGATGGTCCAGACCGGCCCGGTTCAACTGTTGGATACGCTGCGGCGTAAGCAGATAGCCGTTGGTGATCAGTCCGGCAATGATTCCGTGGGAACGGATGCGGCGGATAATGTCATCGAGCTGCGGATGCAGCAGGGTTTCACCGCCGCTAATGGTGATGAGCGTAGTGCCCAGGGCCGCCAGTTTATCCACGCGGCGGTACATTTCTTCCAGCGGCACGGGATCAGAAAAATCGTCGTATTCATTGCAGTAGGCGCAGGAGAGATTGCAGCGCCGCATGGGAATGATGTGAACTTGAATGGGATGGTCGGTGGAAAGCAGACCTTTCGCGATCATTTTGAGTTCGCGAAAAGTACGGTGCGCGGCCTTGAGCCGGCGCCTGATCCTGAGTTTCAAGTCTGCCATGTATAAACTAGTTATTAGATCATAAACTGGCTCGGAGCCGACCAGGAACCTATCGACCGGCGCAAATTCCCGGCTAAAGGGTTGAATTTGAAGGTTGTACCGCCTTTCATCCGCGCAATGCAGCGAAGGCAGCACCGCAAAGTTTGGCAATGAAATACCACGCTGCCACGGTTGCAATGCCCGAGCCTATCGAGATTTTCTTTTTTGCATTGAGAGCAAAACCCATCCCAATCAGTATGACAATCCACAGAGAAATTACGTCAACCGAGGTGAGCATTGCATATAGGAATTTCGATGTCGTAGCCGGATCCATAAAATGGGCAGGATTGGTTCCAATGGGATTGTCCATCCTGAAGCCCTCAGGGTCTCCAAACGCCAGCGCGAAAATGGCAAGAATGGCCGAAAGAATTCCCGGCAGCCATCCGTACATCACAATTGCCATTGACTGACTGAAGGATACCTGCGCATCCATCATGAAATTGAACGTAGCCATTAGAACGGCCGCAGTGATCAACACATAAATCAAGATGAAGATTGGCGCAGCGTATTCGCCGACCTTGAGGCCGACTGCTGTTCTGGCATAAGCCTGCTCCTGCTGCGCGGGATCCAGCTGCTGAATGGCTTTGTTGCTGGCCAGCATAGTGCGCGCAACCTGATCAAAGCCCACCTTTTTGTCAATCATGACAAAGAAAGCAATAGAGAAAATTGATATCAAGAGCAGCGGCACCCACCAACTGGCGTTTCGCCTGATATCGGCAAATGTCTTGCTGGGCGCGATGAACGTATTCACCAGGCGCTGCGGCTCAGACAGGCCTGGACCAGTCGATTCGGGATCGGCGGGTGAAGAAGCGACTGGATACAGCGGCGGCGGTGGAGGAGTGGGACCAGTTGGAGAGCTCATAAACCATCCTACGTTTGGAGTGTAAAGAAGTTACTTCTTTTTATTTCGGCCAAGAATCATAATTGGCAATTTCCTAATTCCTTACGAGGTGCCAGAAGAGCTTTTTACCCCGAGCCCTAAGCGAAACACATAAATTCCACTGACGAGTAATGGAATGCTAAGGATAAGCACCGGCCACATATGACCGATTCCCCATGTACCCGAAAGACAGATCAAACCTGTGACAGCTAGGCCGATGACGGTCATCAGGAGAGCAATTGTCAGTACAAGCGTTTGGCCCAGTCTCGCCATCTTCATATCTCCGCTTTGCTCAACGATCACCATGACCTTTTGAAATGTTCCCATCCGCGTTGAGGCAGCGGCCTGACTCTGCCATTGTCCCCCAGAATCTGTATCGCTGAGGAGTAATCTCTGGCGGTTCCTGATCTCACCGATTTCGGTGACGGCGACTCCGGCGATACGGGACGGGACTTTAGGCTCTTGGACGCTGTGAAAAGGAGCTCATAGTCCTCGCCGCCGTGGAGCGCCAGGTCAAGATTAGAGTTTCTGGCGATGGGAATCTTGTTAGATATCAGACAGGGCAGCCACTCCACTTTCGTCGCAAATATGGGCTAAATCAACAGAAATGCCGTCGCTTATGTCGATCATGGCCGTCACAAGGTGCCTTTTTCTAAGACATTTTCCCACTTCGAGCCTAGGCGTGGGATAAAAGTGAGGAGCTGGATTTTGTCGGCTTCACTGCCTTTCCAGCAAAAAGCTCCTTGAGAGTTGCCGCTGATCCACCCAAAGCCCCAGTGACATAAATAAGATCGCCGGGCCGAGCTCCGGAGCGGAGAATTGCTGTACCGAATGGAACCTCGCCGGTAACGACAATGTCTGCCGTAATCTGAGCCGCAGACGACACATCACCGCCTGCGAGTTGGACTTTGTGGCGGCGCGCCAAGGCCAACAGGCCGCGCAGAAAGCCGTTTACCCAGGATTGCGGCACATCGGCGGGAAACCCAAGAGACAGGAAACATGCGAGCGGCTGGCCGCCCATGGCTGCAATGTCGCTCAGGCCTCGGGTGAGGCAGCGGTGTCCGACGGCAGCTGGCGGGTGCCAGGCACGCCGGAAATGGACGTTTTCAATGCAGAGATCGGTAGTGACCAGAAGCTCAAATCCGGGCTTTAGGCGAAGGACAGCGCAGTCGTCGCCAATTCCTGCCTTGACTGCACTATTGGCCGATGAAGCTGCCATCCCACGAATTTGCTGAATCAGGCTTCTTTCTTTCATTGGTGACGTTTCGTAACTACATGAAGATTATGGTTGTTGACCGCGGCACCTCCAGGCGCCCTGCAACCGGCAAGCAGGAAACCGGGCAATATCTGCAGAAACGGAAGGACATGTCCATTCACTGCTCAAATTCAACCATTAACTGCCTACCTTCGTTACTCCACTGAAGCGTACAAGCGTTGACAGCACCAGAGTGGCTTGTTAAGGTTATCCAACATTTCATAATTCCTTTAGCCGCCTCACCTCCGATCGGGCGGCGCAAAGGGATTTTAACCGGTTAAGGGCCAGCACGGGTCGCGCGCCTAAAAGAGAGCGTACCAGCCGGACAACGCTCAGGGCACTTTGAATCGGGAAAAACACTGACAGGAGTAAGTATTTTGCGTAAGCGTTTTTACATCATGTTGGTGGCAAGAAATGCTGAAGGGGAGCTGCTGAAGATCCCTGTTCCAATGCATTACCTGTACGTTTTTGTGGCCGGCGCTCTGATTGGCATGCTTACCATTACCGGCATGCTGGGCTCTTATACCCGGATGGTGGTCAAGACACAGAAATTCAACCAGCTTCGCGACGAACAGAAAGCCCTGAAATCCCAATACTCTCAGCTTGAGCAGATTGCCCAGGAAAACGAGCTGCAAGCACAGTCCCTAAGCTCCCTGGCAGGTGAAGTTTCTTCCCTCTACGGTCTCAAGCCTGATCCGGCTTTTGAAGATGACGATCCGGCTTCCGCATCTTTGCAGCAGTTTTACGCGCTGCGGAATACGGCAATGACCGGCGCAGCTTCAGTCGGAATTGGCATGGGTGATGTGCGCGACACCAGCACACGCGATTGGATGCGGCTGGCAGCAGCGCCCACGCTATGGCCCGTCCAGGGGAGACTTACCGGATCTTTTGGCGAGCGCATTGATCCGTTCAGCGGCGAAGGAGCGTTCCATCGCGGCGTGGACATTTCCAGTGATTACGGCACTCGCATTATTGCTCCGGCGGATGGCATTGTTCGCTTCTCTGATTTTATGAACGGCTACGGCCGTACCGTGATGATCGACCATGGCAATGGCATCAGCACGCTGTATGGCCATCTTTCAGGGTTCGCGGTGAGTGCGGGACAGTTGATTCGCAGGGGCGATTCGATTGGCTACGTGGGACAGAGCGGACGCAGCACCGGTCCGCACCTGCATTATGAAGTACGCATCTTCAACACTCCTGTGAACCCGCACAAATATCTGCGGTTCAGCATTAACCAGCAAGTGGCTTCAGGAGCCATGTAAATTTTAGATTAATCTTTGAAGAATCAGGGGCCGCCGAAGACTAGCGGGCTGCCCTTTCATTTTGCACCGTGTGTTCAGGCATGACTCAGGGTTTCGCCGAGGCCGGGATCGCGCCCTGCGATTGAGCTTCTGACCAGATCTTCTTGAGAACGGATTGTGGAATCGTGGCGGTGAAAATCGCCACATTTTCTTTTTGCGTGGCCTGCAGGCTGTCAAACGCGGCTTTGATGTCCTGGTCAGGTCCCTTGGTCTTGATGAACTGTCCTATGCTCCGCACCAGCGCCAGATGTGAATTGGCGGAATCCACAATCTGCCGGGCCTGGGCTTCGCTTTGAGCAAAGATGTCAGCGCGCAGAAGCAGAGATCCGGTGTAACGCAGAGATCCAACCGCGACGGCTTCAGCGGGCAATGTGATGGCAAATCCGCCGGGAAGCTGGACGTTATCGGGCTTATTGGGAATGCGATCAATGAGCCAGGCCAGGCTGCCGAGAGGAACATCAGAGTAGTGGCTCAGCAGCACAGGACCAGCGGAAGGTTTCAGTGATCGATCAATGATGCCGTGCATTAGTTCGGGCGACGCCATGTTGGTGACTGCGACTTTGCCGGCATCGAGCAAGACAACGCGCACGGTGTGGCCTTCATGCGCAATGGAATAAATGGTGTAATTGCGGTAAGACTCACGCGTGGAAGAGAGCAGCTGCAAATAGTCCGCAAGCGATTTCGATCGAAATGGCCTATCAGGACCTCCGACGATTCAACATCGCGTCCGTCAGGCGTGTCCCGGCGGGACATGGCGACTTCATCAATATCTCGCTCCGGCTGGATTCCGGTGCGGTCAATGAAATCTTTGTAGTCACTTTCTGGCTGTATCGAACCAGACTTGTTGAGATCGAATAAATGGACCGGCTTCAAATTGGCATACAGGATGAGATCGCCTTCCGGGAGCAGGCGTGCGGCCTCCGGAATTTTTGTGCTGTGGTGATAGATAACAAATCCCACGGCCGCAGCGGCAACCAGTAAGATGGCCAAAATCAGCAGTTTGCGATGCTTGAACATTGAGGCGACCAGTATAGATTATGTGGTTTTTTTATGTTTGGCGGTGGCCGCAAACGCAAAGTTCTTGGTAAAATATTTATTGGAGCGGTACCACGCAGGTTACGTTTCCCCTGACAGCGTTGGTTCAAGGTGTTGCACGCGGATTGCCGCTGTGCTAACTTATTAACTTTGTGCCCGGTTACGGGAGGTTTCGCTGGCGTAGCTCAGCTGGTAGAGCATCTGATTTGTAATCAGAGGGTCGGGGGTTCAAGTCCCTTCGCCAGCTCCAGATAAGTAAAACGGGATTTTCCGAAGCACGTAAGCTGGACGCGTTTCGGACATAGCAGGCACTGCGCACACATAAGTAGTTTTCTACCGGAAGGCAAACCCACGAAGACTTCCCCCGACGTCAGAATTTTTTTTTGACGATTTATGCGGAAGTATGTTCGCGCGTCCCTTAAATCGCTTTTGTCCACTGGAAAAAGCGCCCGTTTGTGAGCCAGCATAAAGAGCCGGGTGAAGCATGAAGTGAGCGCCGTTTGAGCGCGAACGCAATGCGAGGGCGAAGCGTTGCGAAGCCCTTGGATTAAAGCCCCTCGCGAGTGGAATTTTTGGCGCGCGAAGCAGGCTCGGTTCAATGCACAGGTGACCGAGTGGTTAATGGTAGCAGACTGTAAATCTGCCGCTCTTCGGAGCTACGGAGGTTCGAATCCTCCCCTGTGCACCAGATTGTTTTCGGCGTGTAGCAGGGTGAGCGAAGCGTTAGCGGAGCGGCGAGCTGCAACCGAAGAGAGCGGCATCAGGTACGAGTGAAATTTGCTTTTTGAGCTGATGTAGCTCAGTTGGTAGAGCACTCCCTTGGTAAGGGAGAGGTCACCAGTTCAATCCTGGTCATCAGCTCCAGAGTTTGAGAAGTTGATGTTGATCGGCTTCAAGGTTTCAAAGATGGACCAGCAAAAGAGATTTTACGTAGCGATGGCAGCGTACGCAGTCCTTGCTCTGCTTGTCTGGTTCACGATGGATGGAAGCGCGGCTCCCGTTGGCGGTGGCTGGATCAGTTTTCGCGGATTGACTTTGGCGGTTTTGGTTTTCTTTGCGGTAAGAACGATCTGGTATCGCAATGATATGAGCAATAAGTGGGAGTAGCGGCGATCAGGTCAAGAAGTGCTGGCCCGAGGTCATAAGCCGTAAGCAGGGCGGGAGTAACTCAGTGGTAGAGTCACAGCCTTCCAAGCTGTTGGTCGCGGGTTCGATTCCCGTCTCCCGCTCCAGGATTTTGAAGTCGGCGAAGGATTGATAAGCAACGATGGCGTACCAGCAGGCGCAGATTGCGGTCACGAAGACGGAAGATTTTGAGCAGCTGAAGTCAGCGCTGGAACGGATCTTCAACTCGGCCACGGTGGAAAAGTTTTACAGCAAGCTGCAAAGCCGCACTGTGTATGTGCGTGAGTTTGAAAAGATTCTTGACCAGGGAATTCTGGAGTCGGTGGACAGCGGACTGGCCAAGTCAGAGAAGTCGGCCAAGGCGCTGTATGAGTCGCTCACCGTTTCTGACCAGGCGCTGATGCGCGAGTTTTATTTGGAGCGGATTGAAAAGGTGGACACGAAAGTCCGCCAGAAGTACCAGAAGGTTTATCGGTATTACTGACGCATGGAGTTGAGGCAACTTCATAGAGCGTTTGAGGAGAGGCAATGGCAAAAGAAAAATTTGATCGCAGCAAACCGCACGTAAACGTAGGGACGATTGGTCACATTGATCATGGCAAAACGACGTTGACGGCGGCGATCACCAAGGTGTTGTCGAAGCACAATCCGAAGATCAAGTTTCGCGATTTTGCCTCGATTGATAATGCTCCGGAAGAGCGCGAGCGCGGCATTACCATCGCCACGGCGCACGTGGAATACGAGACGCCGAACCGGCACTACGCCCACGTCGATTGCCCGGGCCACGCCGACTACATCAAGAACATGATTACCGGCGCAGCCCAGATGGATGGCGCAATCCTGGTTGTGGCAGCTACAGACGGCCCAATGCCGCAGACGCGTGAACACGTTCTCTTGGCCCGTCAGGTAGGTGTGCCTTGCATCGTGGTGGCGCTGAATAAGTGCGATGCCGTGGATGACGCTGAGCTGCTTGACCTCGTAGAACTGGAAGTCCGCGAGCTGCTGAAGAGCTACAAGTTCCCCGGCGACGATGTTCCGGTGATCCGTCTCTCGGCGCTGAATGCCTTGAACGGCGATGCCAAGTGGGAAAAGCAGATTGACGAGCTGATGGCTGCCGTCGACAAGTATGTACCGCTGCCGGCACGCGATATCGATAAGCCGTTCCTGATGCCGATTGAAGATATCTTCTCGATCTCAGGGCGCGGCACCGTGGTAACAGGTCGTATCGAGCGCGGCAAGGTGAAGGTGGGCGAGGAAGTTGAGATTGTCGGCTTCCGCGATACACGCAAGACGGTGGTCACAGGCGTGGAAATGTTCAAGAAGCAGCTGGACGAAGGCATGGCCGGCGACAACGCGGGATTGCTGCTCAGAGGCATCGGCAAAGATGACGTCGAGCGTGGCATGGTGCTGGCCAAGGGTGGATCAATCACGCCGCACACCAAGTTCAAGGCCGAAATTTACGTTTTGAACAAGGAAGAAGGCGGACGTCACACGCCGTTCTTCAAGGGCTATCGTCCGCAGTTTTACTTCCGCACCACGGACGTGACGGGCGTGGCCGAACTGCCTGCTGGCACGGAGATGGTGATGCCGGGCGACAACGTTTCCTTGACCATCGAGCTAATTACACCAGTGGCCATGGAAAAAGGACTGCGCTTTGCCATCCGCGAAGGTGGTCGGACCGTTGGAGCGGGAACGATCAGCGAGATCATTCAGTAGTTAGATTTGCGTAATGCGTAATTTGGTAATTGGGTAATTTGAAACCAACGCCAAATAAGAGCAGAAATTCAGGCCATGCTGTTCGCTCCTGCACGATCGAGCTAAGGGCCAATGGCTAAGAGCTAAAGGCTGGTTTTTTATGAGAGAAATAGTCACGTTACAGTGCGGCGATTGCAAAGAGCGGAATTATTCGACCACCAAGAACAAGAAGACCACTACGGGTCGGCTTGAGTTCAAGAAGTTCTGCAAGCGCTGCCGCAAGCACACAGGGCATAAGGAAGTTAAATAGCAATCAGCACTCAGCCGTCAGCATTCAGCCACTTAAGATGCTGCTACAGGCCGGGTGAAACGCGGAGCGAGCGCCGTACAGCGCGAGCAAAGCGTGAGGGCGCAGCAGCGAAGCGTTGCGGAGCCCTTGAAAAACAGGGGCGTAAGCTCAACGGCTAAACTGCCGGTCTCCAAAACCGGACTTGGGGGTTCGAATCCCTCCGCCCCTGCCAGATTTTGGAAAGCCGGCCGAACAGGTTGGGGCAAGGAAGGAACCAATGGCAAAGGCAGTAACGATGGCACGCGAAGATCAGGGCAACCGGATGATGCAATTTCCTGCGCGTGCGAAGGGTTTTTTGACTGACGTCCGCAATGAGATGCGGAAAGTTACTTTTCCGAGCAGGAAAGAAGTCCAGGCCACTACGACAGTGGTGATCATCACGGTCATTCTATTCGGCGTTTATTTTTTCGTGATAGACCAGGTGATTGCGTCCGGAATTAATTGGGTGTTGCACCACCGCGTGCGGTAGGGGCACACCGGAAAGCCAAGTTGGCAAGCATGACTGAGCAGAACATCAACGCGACTCCCCCGGAAGGCGAACAGCCGCCACCGCCGGAGAACACGAACCCGAACATGAAGTGGTACATCATCCACAGCTATTCGGGCTTTGAGCGCAAGGTGAAGGAATCACTGGAATCGCGCGTACAGGCTTTTGGCCTGGGGGAAAAGATCGGCAAGGTCGTGATTCCCACGGAGCCGGTGACGGAGATCCGCAACGGCAAGAAATATACCGTGGAGCGGATGTTTTATCCGGGCTACGTGCTGGTGCAGATGGACCTCACGGGCTTCCGCACAGGCGGCGAAGGCGACCATGTGTGGCATGTGGTGAAATCGACGCCGCGCGTAACGGGTTTTGTGGGGACGGCAAACGATCCAACGCCGCTGACTGAAGATGAGGTCAACCAGATCATCTATCGCGTGAATGTGGGCAAGGACAAACCCAAGATTCGCGTGAAGTTTGAAAAGAACGAAACTGTCCGCATCACCGATGGGCCGTTTGCGAATTTCAATGGCACCGTGGATGAAGTGAATGAAGATCGCGAGACATTGAAAGTGATGGTGACGATCTTTGGGCGTGCAACACCGGTGGAGCTGGAGTTCGGGCAGGTTGAGAAGGTAGCAGCCTAGGTTTTTTGTCTTATCCCGAGCGTAGCGAGGGAACCCTATGAGCTGAGATGCTCTTCAGGGGAAACGAAAACCTAGAGATCAGCATTAGCAGGCCATGGCGCCTGCGATTCCACGTGAAGTTTTAGGAGCACAGGCAAGAGTGCCTGTGCCACAGAAGACATAGGAATTTTCGAAGAACAGAGAGCATATGGCACCGAAAAAAGTACAGACATCCGTTAAGTTGCAGATTGAAGCCGGCAAAGCGACTCCGGCTCCTCCGGTTGGCCCGGCACTGGGCCAGGCGCAGATCAACATCATGGAATTCTGCAAACAGTTCAATGCCCGCACTAACAATAAAGAGATGGCGGGGCTGATTATTCCCGTTGTGATCACGGTCTATACCGACCGGTCGTTCACGTTCATCACCAAAACGCCGCCAGCGTCAATTCTGCTGAAGCGGGCCGCGGGCATAGCCAAAGGCTCAACCGCGCCCAACAAGGACAAGGTCGGCAAGGTAACGGAGAAGCAGGTATCCGATATCGCCAAGCAGAAAATGCCGGATCTGAACGCCGCATCGCTGGAGACGGCGATCAAGAGCGTGAAGGGTACTGCGCGCAGCATGGGAATTGAGGTTGTAGGGTAGCAATTAGCAAATGGCAATTAGCCAAAGCGCAAATGTCGCGAGACAAAGCTAATTGCTAATGGCCAATTGCTAATTGCTCAAAATCGATAACACTACGGCGACGGAGACGAGCCCGGCGCGGTGGGAGATAAGGAAAAAGCAAAATGAGCCGCAAAGCAGGAAAAAACATAACCAAGTCGCGCGCAGCAATTGAGAAGCGCACATATCTTTTGAATGATGCCGTACCGCTGCTCCAGAAAGTAAAGTTCGCCAAGTTTGACGAGACGGTGGAAGTAACGCTTCGCCTGGGCGTCGATCCTAAACATGCCGACCAGATGGTCCGCGGTACAGTGGTTCTGCCGCATGGGCTGGGCAAGTCGAAAAAAGTTCTGGTGATTGCCAGCGGTGAGAAGGTCCGTGAAGCCGAAGCTGCCGGGGCCGACATTGTGGGCGGCGAGGAGATGGTGGAGAAAATCCAGAAAGAGAGCTGGACGGATTTTGACGCCGTGATCTCAACGCCGGACATGATGAAGTCGGTCGGTAAGCTGGGGAAGGTGCTTGGTCCCAAGGGCCTGATGCCCAACCCGAAGACAGGCACCGTGACCTTTGATATCGCTAACGCGGTGAAAGAAATCAAGGCCGGTAAAGTCGAATTCCGCACGGACAAGACAGCGCTGGTGCACGTGCCGGTAGGAAAGATTTCCTTTACGCCGGACAAGCTGGTGGAGAATGCCACGGCCGTAATCACGAGCGTGGTGAAGGCGAAGCCTTCAGCAGCCAAGGGCAAGTACATCAAGGCGGCTTATATCTCGTCCACCATGGGGCCGGGAGTTTCCGTGGATACCACACCGGTGGAAACAGCTGCGAAGGCATAGCGTTATCTAGCGACACGAGGCGACGAATGCGCCCCCTCGACTTTAGAAAAAGGATTCTGACATGGCGGTCACAAAAGCAAAAAAAGCTGAACAGATTGAGAAGCTGAACCAGGACCTGCAAAAGGCCAGCAGCATGATTGTGGGCACATTCTCAAAGCTCACGGTGGCAAAGGATTTTGAGCTGCGCAAGACGGTGCGCTCGGTAGGCGGCAAATATCGAGTAGTAAAAAACACGCTGGCCAAGCGGGCTTCAGAAGGCACGCAGGTAAGCGAAGCGTTGAAAGAGCTAAAGGGCGTCACGTCAATTGCCTATACCAGCGGCGATCCCGTGGCACTGGCCAAAGCGCTGAGCAAGTACGTTGACGACAATCCGGAATACTCCTTCAAATCCGGCGTGCTGGAGGGCCGCGTGATCTCGATGAAAGAGATCAAGGCGCTGGCCACTATGCCGTCGAAAGAAGAGCTTTACTCCAAGCTACTGTTCCTGATCAATGCTCCGGCGCAGCGGTTGGTCACGGTGATGAATGCCGTTGGCCGAGACCTGGCTGTGGTGGTAAGCCAGGGCGTGGAGAAGAAAAAGTTCAAAGACGAGGGTGGCGCGGCAGCGGAAGCGGCACCGGCGGAAGTAGCACCGACAGAAGCCGGAAGTCCGGCCTAATCGTCGCTTTAAAAGGTTTTTCTGGGGGACATAGTGCGGCCTCCGGACATGGGTTTATCGCTGACGGAAGCTCAACGTGGCGCTAGTCTGGGCGCATTGGAACACGGTGAGCGGAAACGGCGAATCAGCACAAACTGAATAAGAGTGGAGATACACAATGGCAGATCTGCAGCAGTTAGAAGATTCAATCGTAGGGTTGAGCCTGCTTGACGCGGCCCAGCTCGTAAAGAAGCTTGAGGAGCGCCTTGGCGTCTCCGCAGCGGCAGCGGCCCCGGTAATGGTGGCTGGTGGCGGTGGGGCAGCAGCGGCCCCAGCTGAAGAAAAGACCGAATTTACCGTGGTCCTGACCGGCGCTGGAGCCAATAAGATCAATGTAATCAAAGCAGTACGTGAAGTCACCAGCCTGGGTCTGAAAGAAGCCAAGGACCTGGTGGATGGCGCACCCAAGAACGTGAAAGAGAACGTTTCCAAGGAAGAGGCGGAGACGATCAAGAAGAAGTTCACCGACGCAGGAGCGACAGTCGAGATTAAGTAACCGTGTTTGCCTGGCGTTTGAGCCCGGCGCGGTTATCCCGAGCACAAAAGCGAGCGAGGGATCTCAAGGGAATTCAGGGCACAAAACAGGGTGCCCTGCAATTTTCCGGCCAAAATGGTTGAATCCTGGAGTATACTACTGTTATCAAATAGATACGGTGGTTCTTCTCCAAACCGGTACTTTCAAAATTTTCTTGACGCAGGACAGGCGTGGTGCTCCCGCAATATTCGCCTTGCTCGGAGTCGTAGCCAGACCTGCCAATTGTTGTTCTTTATGATCAGGTCCGCATTTGGGCGGACAAAGAACGGTCTATTCAGACGGGCGCGGATAAAAACATTTTAGACATCGCAACACGCTGTGACGGCGTCAACGGAGACTCTTGTCTCATGTTGGCGCAGTTCGTTTTTTTCGCTCCGCAGTGAATTAGCCGCCAGCCAACGCTTGATTAGAAACGCGTTGGTCAACAAGGTTTGCTTTTAGCGAAGAAAAATCTTCGAGCAAGCCGCTTCATCCGCCCCGCCGCGAGATGAAGCAGAAAAAGTCTTAGGAGTTACTCATGCCGAACAAGAATGGCGCCGCACGTTACCGTCTCGATTTTTCCAAAATTCCGGTGGCCCTCCAGATCCCGAACCTGATCGAGGTCCAGAAGCGCTCTTACGACCGCTTTCTGCAAATGGACAAGCTGCCGAGCGAGCGTGACGACAGCGGCCTCCAGTCAGTGTTTCAGTCCGTTTTCCCCATCACCGATTTCCGCAATGTCTCCGAGCTGGCCTTTGTCGATTTCGCCATTGGCAACTGGGAGTGCAAGTGCGGCCACCTGAAAGGCCTTCATCACCTGCGCACCACTTGCCGTAATTGCGGCAACACAGTGATTACCGATCCTTTCCATCCTGGCGACGTGCTCTGCCAGAAGTGCGGCACGTACAACGCCAACACGCCTGACTTCTGCAACAAGTGCGGCGACCCTGTGGGCCTGCAGCTGAAATATGACGTTGCCGAGTGCGAAGAACGCGGTATGACCTATTCCGCGCCGCTCAAGGTCACGATTCGACTCACCATTTACGACAAGGATCCGGAGACCGGCAACAAGAGCATTCGCGATATTAAAGAGCAGGAAGTGTTCTTCGGCGACATTCCGCTGATGACGCAGAACGGCACGTTCATCATCAACGGCACTGAGCGCGTAATCGTGAGCCAGTTGCACCGTTCGCCCGGCGTCTTCTTTGAGACGGCCAACAATCGCACCTATTTCCTGGGCAAAATCATTCCTTACCGCGGATCATGGGTGGAGTTTGAATACGACCAGAAAAACGTTCTTTACGTCCGCATTGACCGCAAGCGCAAATTCCTGGGCACCATCTTTTTGCGCGCTTTGGGCCTGCGTTCCGACGAAGACATTCTCCGCACGTTCTACACCGTTGACCGCATCAGTCTGAAAGACAAGAAGCTGCGCTGGACATTGGAAAGCGCCATTGAGCGTCCGACGAACCTGCTGGGACTGAAGCTGGCCCACAGCATCAAGGACAAGAGCGGGCATGAGATCGCACACTCCGGCCGCAAGATCACGCCGGCGGTGCTGAAGGAAATCCAGAAAGCCAAGATCAGTGAGATCGATATCGACACGACTGATCTGGAAGGCGCATTCACCGCGGCCGATATCATTGATACCGCCAGCGGCGAAGTGTTGCTGGAGGCAAACAGCGAAATCACCGCCGACAAGCTCAGCAAGATCATGGACGCAGGCGTGGAAGATATTCACGTCTTCTTCCCTGAGCGTGACGACGTAGGCAACGTGATCAGCGCAACGCTGCGCCGTGACTCAGTCAAGACGCCGCAGGAAGCGTTGATCGAAATCTACCGCAAACTGCGTCCGGGCGATCCGCCGACGCTGGACACGGCAACCGCGCTCTTCCACGGAATGTTCTTCGATCCGCGGAAGTACGACTTCAGCCGCGTAGGCCGGTTGAAGTTCAACATCAAGCTGTATGACAAGAACGAAGCGACTGGTCTGGACAAGCGCACGCTCGATCCGGAGGATTTTTACGCGACTATCCGCTACCTGTTGAAGTTGCGCAAGAGCATTGGCTCGGTGGACGATATCGATCACCTGGGCAACCGCCGCGTGCGCGCAGTAGGCGAGCTGATGGAAAACCAGTTCCGCATCGGCCTTGTCCGCATGGAGCGTGCGATCAAGGAAAAAATGTCGGTCTACCAGGAAATGTCCACGGCCATGCCGCATGACCTGGTGAATGCCAAGCCGGTGATGGCTGCGATCCGCGAATTCTTTGGATCATCGCAGCTCTCGCAGTTCATGGACCAGACCAATCCGCTGTCAGAGATCACGCACAAGCGCCGTCTCTCAGCCCTTGGGCCGGGTGGTTTGTCACGTGAGCGCGCCGGATTCGAAGTCCGCGACGTTCACCCAACGCACTATGGCCGCATCTGCCCGATTGAGACGCCGGAAGGTCCGAACATCGGTCTGATCAGTTCGCTGAGCTGCTATGCCCGCATCAACGACTACGGCTTCATCGAGTCGCCTTACCGTCGTGTAAAAGATTCGCGCGTGGTGGACTTTGTGACCATTGTGAATGCCGGAGACAGCGAATACCGCGTGGGCGATCACATTGAACTGAAGGAAGCCGACAAGGTTACTGCTGACCTGAAAGACCGTCGCAAAAAGCCGCTGGAAACTGAGCCGTTCTCGTTCTATCTCTCGGCATGGGAAGAAGACAAACATGTCATCGCCCAGGCCAATATTGAGCTGGACGATAAAGGCAAGATCGTGGGCGAGATCGTGGATGCCCGCAAAAACGGCAACTTCGTGCTCGTTCCGCGTGATGAGGTCGATTACGTTGACGTCAGCCCGAAGCAGCTTGTGTCCGTGGCCGCTTCGCTCGTGCCGTTCCTGGAGCATGACGACGCGAACCGCGCGCTGATGGGAGCCAACATGCAACGCCAGTCTGTGCCGCTGCTTCGTGCCGCTGCTCCACTGGTGGGAACGGGCATGGAAGGCGTTACGGCACGCGACTCAGGCGCCGTGGTTCTGGCGCGCCGTAACGGCATCATCGACTCCGTGGATTCTGAACGGATCATTGTGCGCGTGGAAGGCGAACATCATCCGACGCAGCTGTCACGTGAAGTGGGTAGCGATATTTACCAGCTCACGAAGTTCAAGCGATCCAACCAGAACACCTGCATCAACCAGAAGCCGGTGGTCAAGAAGGGCGACCGAGTCCTGAAAGGCCAGGTCATTGCCGACGGGCCTTGCACAGACAAGGGCGAACTCGCTCTGGGACGCAACGTGCTGGTGGCTTTCATGCCCTGGCGCGGTTACAACTTTGAGGACGCGATCCTGGTCTCAGAGAAGATGGTGAAGGAGGATTACTATACCTCTGTTCACATTGAAGAGTTTGAAATTGAAGCTCGTGATACGAAGCTGGGGCCGGAAGAAATCACCCGCGACATCCCGAACGTGAGCGAATCAGCGCTGCGCGATCTGGATGAAAGCGGCGTAATCCGCATTGGCGCCACGGTAAAGCAGGGCGACATTATTGTGGGCAAGGTAACGCCCAAGGGCGAAACCCAGCTCACTCCGGAAGAGAAGCTGTTGCGCGCGATCTTCGGCGAAAAAGCCGGCGATGTGCGTGACGCTTCGCTGACGTGCCCTCCGGGCATCGAAGGCACGATCGTCGACGTAAAAATCTTCTCCCGCAAGGGACAGGAAAAAGACGAGCGCGCCAAGGCCATTGAGGCTTCGCAGATTGAGCGGCTGGAAAAGAACCTGGCTGACGAAATCCGAATCCTGACCGACGAGCGTTTGAAGCGTCTTGAGGCCATCCTGGGAAACAAAGAAGTTCAGGCTGACCTGCATGACGAGCGCACCAACAAACGCCTGTTGACCAAGGGAGCGATGCTCGATCGCGAAACGATTGAGCGCATTTCCACGCGTAACCTGAAGCGCATTAAATACGCTGACAAAGACCCGCGCGTCAACGAGCAGATTGACGAAATCGAAGAGATGACCTCGCGCCAGATCGACGTGCTGCGCAAGATCACCAACGAGAAAATCGGCAAACTGCAAAAAGGCGATGAACTTCCTCCCGGCGTAATCAAGCTGGTGAAGTGCTACGTGGCCATGAAGCGCAAGCTCAGCGTGGGCGACAAGATGGCAGGCCGTCACGGCAACAAAGGCGTGATTGCCCGCATTCTGCCTGAGGAAGACATGCCGTATCTGGCAGACGGCACTCCGGTGGAAATTGTGCTCAACCCGCTCGGCGTACCCAGCCGTATGAACGTGGGCCAGATCCTGGAAACACACCTGGGCTGGGCCGGTCATCAACTGGGCGAGCGTATTGCGGAGTTCCTGAAAGAGAACTCGCGCGAAGAAGTGATTCGTCGCGAACTCAAGAGCATCTTCAAGGACACTCCGTTTGGCGACAAGATCACCGCTCTGGAAGATGACGAGCTGATGCACCTAGCCAAGACACTGACTAAAGGCGTGTTCTTTGCCTCGCCGGTGTTTGACGGTTCGCGCGAAGTGGAAATCAAATCGATGCTGCGTGAGGCCAACCTGCCTGAATCGGGCAAGACGGACCTTTATGACGGCATGACCGGAGACAAATTCGAACAGCCAGTGACGGTGGGCTACATCTACATGCTGAAGCTCTCCCACCTGGTGGACGACAAGATCCACGCCCGCTCCATTGGGCCGTACTCGCTTATCACCCAGCAGCCGCTGGGCGGCAAGGCGCAGTTCGGCGGACAGCGCTTTGGAGAAATGGAAGTCTGGGCGCTTGAGGCATATGGCGCGGCTTACATTCTGCAGGAGCTGCTCACCGCGAAGTCAGACGACGTATTTGGCCGAACCAAGATTTATGAGGCCATTGTGAAGGGCGAAGCCGCCATTGAACCGGGCGTGCCTGAGTCATTCAACGTGCTGATTCGCGAATTGCAGTCGCTCTGCCTGGATGTGGAGCTGATCAAGACCGAAGGCGGCAGAAAACAGATTGCCGCGGCGGCTGACTAACCGATGGATGCAGGGCGCAGGCCCTGCACCGCTTCTATCGTCAGCCCATCTCAACTCCGGACCGCTTCCGGCTGGAGTTGAGACCAGAGAAAGAAATCAGCAGCAACCGGAAGCCGCAGCGCGGCGCGCGTTAAGCGACGCAGGAGGACACCTTGTACCGTTCAAGTCCATTTGATCTGGGCAACACGATTACTGATTTTGATTCCATCCGAATCAGCCTGGCCTCGCCGGAAAAAATCCGCAGCTGGTCTCACGGCGAAGTTACCAAGCCGGAAACCATCAATTACCGCACATTCAAGCCGGAGCGCGATGGCCTGTTTTGCGCCCGCATCTTCGGTCCGGTAACGGACTGGGAATGCCTGTGCGGCAAATACAAACGAATGAAACATCGCGGTGTGATCTGCGACAAATGCGGCGTTGAAGTCACGCTGTCAAAAGTCCGCCGTGAACGGCTGGGCCACATTGAGCTGGCGTCGCCGTGCTCGCACGTGTGGTTCTTCAAGGGCCTGCCCTCACGCATTGGCCACTTGCTGGACATCTCACTGCGCGACCTGGAATCCGTTCTGTACTTTGAATCCTATGTTGTGGTGGATGCAGGCGAAGCGCCCGTAAAAGAGCGCGAAGTAATCAAGGAAGAAACACGCTTCCGCGAGCTGGACCAGCAGTATCGCGCAACGGGCTTTAAGGCCATGATGGGCGCTGAGGCCATCAAGGAAATCCTGAAGCGCGTGGAAGTAGACGAGCTTTCTGTTGATCTGCGCGAGAAGATGAAGCATGAAACTTCTCTGCAGAAGCGGCTGAAGTATGCCAAGCGGCTGAAAGTCGTGGAGGCATTCCGCAAGAGCGGCAACAAGCCGCAATGGATGATCCTGGACGTGATCCCGGTCATCCCACCGGAGCTTCGTCCGTTGGTTCCACTGGATGGCGGCCGCTTTGCCACGTCTGACCTGAATGATCTTTATCGTCGCGTGATCAACCGCAATAACCGCTTGAAGAAGCTGATGGACCTGCACGCTCCTGAAGTGATCGTGCGCAATGAAAAACGCATGTTGCAGGAGTCAGTGGACGCGTTGTTCGATAACGGACGCCGCGGCCGCGTGCTGCGTGGCGCCAACAATCGTCCGCTCAAGTCACTCTCTGACACGCTGAAAGGCAAGCAGGGACGCTTCCGCCAGAACCTGCTGGGCAAGCGCGTGGACTACTCTGGCCGCTCCGTGATCGTGGTTGGTCCGGAACTCAAGCTGCACCAGTGCGGCTTGCCGAAGAAGATGGCGCTGGAGCTGTTCAAGCCATTCATCTATCATCGGCTCGAACAGACGGGACACTGCACCACCATCAAGCAGGCAAAAGAAATGGTGGAACAGCAGGAACCGATTGTCTGGGACATTCTGGAAGAGGTAATTAAAGACCATCCGGTGCTCTTGAACCGTGCCCCAACGCTTCACCGCCTGGGCATTCAGGCGTTTGAGCCGGTGCTGGTGGAAGGCAAGGCCATCAAGATCCATCCGCTGGTTTGTACGGCGTTTAACGCGGACTTTGACGGCGACCAGATGGCGGTACACATTCCGCTTTCTCCGGAAGCGCAGGTTGAAGCCAGCGTGCTGATGTTGTCCTCGCACAACATTCTATCGCCGGCGTCAGGACAGCCCATCACCGTTCCCACGCAGGACATGGTGCTTGGTCTCTATTACCTGACCAAAGGAAAGCCGGGCGCCAAGGGCGAAGGCCGCGCATTTGCCAATACTGAAGACGTACTGCTGGCGTTGGAAGCCGGCGAAGTGGAAACGCTTACGCCGATTCGCCTGCGCTATAGCGGTGAAGTCATCGACCTGACCGCGGCTTACGACGATCAGGATATCGTCCACACGGAGCCGGTGAACTTTGAACGCCAGTTCATCAACACCACGGTGGGCCGTACGATCCTGAATGACCATCTGCCTGAGGGCATGCCGTTCATCAATGGCCTGCTCAAGAAAAAAGGCATTGGCCAGCTGGTGAACTATACCTACCTGCGCTTTGGCCTGGAAACGACGGTCAAGATGCTGGATGAAGTGAAGGAGACGGGCTTCCGCTATGCGACGCGCGCCGGCCTCTCCATCGGCATTGATGACATGGTCATCCCAGAGCACAAGAAAGGCCTGGTGAAAGACGCTGAAAAGCAGGTCATCAACGTTCAACAGCAATATCTTGACGGAGCCATCACCAACGGCGAACGCTACAACAAGGTGATTGAAATCTGGTCGAACGTGACGGAAAAAGTCGCCGACGAGATGTTCAACAACATGCAGGAGCTGGACAAGGTCGGACAGCTGAACCCGATTTACGTCATGGCCGACTCCGGCGCTCGCGGATCGAAACAGCAGATTCGCCAGCTCTCCGGCATGCGCGGACTGATGGCCAAGCCTTCGGGCGAAATTATTGAAACGCCTATCACGGCGAACTTCCGTGAAGGGCTGACCGTGTTGCAGTACTTCATTTCCACGCACGGTGCGCGTAAAGGACTGGCTGACACGGCGCTTAAGACCGCCGATTCAGGCTACCTGACCCGCCGCCTGGTGGACGTGGCGCAGGACGTGATCATCAGCGAACAGGATTGCGGCACTGTCGACGGCATCTACGTGGGATCGATTGTGGAAGCGGGCGACATCATTGAGCCGCTGCGTGACCGCATTGTGGGCCGCGTATCGCTGGAGAAAATCAAAGACTACGAAGGCAACGTGATTGTGGACGTGAACCAGGACATCACGGAAGAGCTGGCCAGCGCAATTCAGGCGGCCGGCATTGAGCGGGTAAAGATCCGTTCCGTGTTGACCTGCGAATCGAAACGCGGCGTTTGCATTGCCTGCTACGGTCGCAACCTGGCTTCAGGCCGTATGGTCGAGCTGGGCGAGGCGACGGGCGTGATCGCGGCGCAATCCATTGGTGAGCCGGGCACGCAGTTGACGATGCGTACCTTCCACATCGGTGGTACGGCATCGCGTGTGTCTGAGCAATCTCGACTGGAAGCCCGGACTGCCGGCACCGTGCGCTTCATCAATCCCCAGACCGTTAAAGCAAAATCAGGCGATCTGGTGGTGATGAATCGTGCAATGTCCATCGCAGTGGTCGACGAAAAGGGCCGCGAAAAAGAGCGCTATTCAGTAGTTTACGGCGCACGGCTCAAAGTCCAGGACGGCCAGCAGGTGACTGTGGGACAAGTGATGGGTGAGTGGGATCCTTACACCTTTGCCATTCTCACGGAAGTCGGTGGCACCGTGCAGTTCAAAGACTTGCAGGAAGGCGTGACACTCCACGAAGAAGTGGACGAAGTCACCGGCCTTTCCCGCCATGTGGTGGGTGAGTCACCGGACGAGAAACGCCAGCCGGCAATTGTGATCAAGGCAAAATCAGCCCGGCGTTACCTCATGCCGTCGCGCGCCCACTTGATGGTGCAGGACGGTGATGAAGTTCATCCTGGCGACGTGCTGGCGAAGATCCCGCGCGAAACCACCAAGACCAAGGACATCACCGGTGGTCTGCCGCGCGTGGTCGAGTTGTTTGAGGCCCGCAAGCCGCGTGAAACCGCGATCATCAGCGAAATTGATGGTGTGGTGAAATTCGGCGAGGTTTCGAAAGGCCAGCGCAAAATCTACGTGGTGGCCGACAACGGTACGGAGAAGGAATACTCGGTGCCGAAGGGCGTCCACATCAACGTGCAGGA
Organism: Terriglobia bacterium; assembly: GCA_963732195.1. Classification (GTDB taxonomy): domain Bacteria; phylum Acidobacteriota; class Terriglobia; order Terriglobales; family Acidobacteriaceae; genus Angelobacter. The sequence goes on from CAVSYO010000004.1 coordinate 148,901, forward strand.
AAGCGAGCGCGTCCGGGCGGGTGAACCGCT
>CAVSYO010000005.1:0-80688 GCA_963732195.1 Terriglobia bacterium
CAACATGGTGCTGTACCTGCGTGAGATGGCCGGAATTTCTGAATCAATCGCCGGCGGCGATCTCTCAGTGGAAATCAACCCGCGCTCATCGCGCGATACGCTGGGCAAGGCTTTCCGCGAAATGACGCTTGGGCTGCGCAATCTGGTAAAGAACGTCCGTGACAGCGCCGCCCAGGTGGCAAGCGGCTCCAATCAGGTGGCTTCAGCTTCAGACGAATCGGCAAAAATCAGCGTGCAGGCGGCCTCAGCCATTGATGAAGTCACCAGCACCATGCATGAGATGAGCATCAACGTGCAGAACATGGTAAAGAGCACGCAAATGCAGGCTTCCAACGTGAGCGAAACGTCCGCTTCCATTGACGAGATGGTGGCTTCAATCCAGCGCGTTGCCGATACCGCCAAGGTCCTGCTGGATATTTCTCAGCGATCACGCGACGAAGTGCATAACGGCATCAACACGATGGAGAAAGCTACGGACGGCCTGAGCCGGATCAATGCTTCCATTGGATCGTCGGCGGAAATCATCTCTGCCCTGGGCCAGCGCGCGGATGATATTGGAAAGATCATTGAAGTAATCGACGACCTGGCTGAACAGACCAACCTGCTGGCTTTGAACGCAGCAATTGAGGCTGCACGCGCCGGCGAACACGGCCTGGGCTTTGCCGTAGTAGCCGACGAAGTACGCAAGCTGGCAGAAAAGTCCGCGCAGTCCACGCGCGAAATTTCTGAATTGATCCAGAGCATTCAAAAGGAAGCGCGCAAGGCCGTGGACAACATGGAAAAGAGCACCAACATTGTGAATGAAGGCCTTTCACTGGGTGGCGACCTGAGCGGCGCACTGAAAAAGATTTCCAGCGTGGTATCGGAGGTTTACAAGTTCGCGCAGGAAATTGGCGCGGCAACCAATGAGCAGTCACACGGCTCATCTCAAATTGCGAAAGCTACAACGCGGCTCAACGAGATCACGCATGAAATCAACTCATCCGTGGAAGAACAAGCCTCGGGAGCGCAAGCGGTAGTCCGCGCCATGGAAAAAATGCGCGAGCTGGTGCAGCGTTCTTCTTCCGGATCGACAGAACTGGCGGCTTCGGCGGAGCAGATGTCGAAAATGTCACGCTCCATGCTGGAAGCTATGGACCGTTTTGTGCTGGAAAACATGGCGGTTCGCGATGCGCGGCCCGTACAGCGTCGAGAAGAGACAAACGGCCGTGGCGCCGCGACACCGCAATATGCAGCCGCTACCGCGGGCGGGAACTACAACTAAGCCGAGGAGACCCTGATGTCCAAAGAAATGCACATTGTCGGCTTTCGCGTAGGGCGCGAGGTTTTTGGCGTTCCAATCGCGCTGGTGCATGAGATTGTACGCGTACCGGAGATCACTTCTGTGCCCGACTCACCCGGCTGCGTCCAGGGCGTGATCAACCTGCGAGGCAAAATTGTTTCCGTGGTGGACCTGCGGCGCCGCTTTGGAGAAAAAGACATTCAGCCCACCAAGAAGAACCGCATCCTGGTGACCGAGGTACACGGAAACGCTCGCGGGGCTGATCGTGGACAGCGCTTCAGAAGTTTTGAAGATACCAGAGAGCGATATTGAACTGCCGCCCGTGTTTGACCAGGGCGAACTCAACTACGTGACCGGCGTGGGAAAGCTGAACGGCCGGCTGATCATTTTGATTGACCTGAACAGGATCCTGCAAAAGGGCGAGTCTGCGGCGGATAGCAGAAGTAAGCGAACCGCATGCGGCAGCGGCCTTCGCAGGATTGTAAACTCGCACTTAGGACGAAAACGGAAACCATGGCCACACCGAGTGTTCAAATCCAAATCAGTGAACCGGAATACAAGCTGCTGCAGACCCTGGTGTATCAGGAATGCGGGATGTACTTCGACGAACGGCGCGCACATTTTTTGCAGGACCGCCTGCAACGCAGGCTGAAGATCTGCGGACTGGATACGTTTTACGCATACTACCGCCTGCTCACCAGCTACCAAGGCAAAGCGGAGCTGAGCGCGCTGGTGGAAAACCTCACCGTAAACGAGACCAGCTTCTTCCGCAACAAACCGCAGCTTGAGCTGTTCCAGAAAAATGTTCTGGAAGAACTGCTGAAGCGGAAACAGGAGCGGCGTGACTGGAGCCTTCGCCTGTGGTGCGCGGGATGTTCCACCGGGCAAGAGCCATACACGATGGCCATGCAGGTGTGTGACGCCCTGGCTTATTACTACCTGCGCAATCCCCTGCCATTTGAAATGCCTAGTCCCAAGCCGCTGATTCCACCGCCGTGGAAAGTGGAAATCCTGGCTTCTGACATCAATTACACAGTGCTGCGCACCGCGCAAGAGGGCCTTTATTCAGAGACCCAGATGGAGGCAGTGGATTACGCGTTTCGCCTGCGTTATTTCGATAAGGTGGGCGAGCGTTATGCAATCAAACGCGGGCTTAAGGACCTGGTCCACTTTGACTTCCATAATTTGAAGACAGAGTTTTTACCGCAGCGCAATGACGTGATTTTCTGCCGCAACGTGATGATCTACTTTGACGAAGCCGAGCAGAAGCGCCTGGTGGAAAAACTCTATCGTTGCCTGAACGCGGAAGGGTATTTGTTTATCGGGCATGCGGAAAGCCTGTTTGGGCTCTCCGATAAATACAGGATGCTGCACCAGAACAACGGCACGGCATATCAGCGCATTGAGGTGGCAGGGTGAGTTTCTTCTCTGACGATCACGCAGCTGAGCTTCGCGAACTCTTCTTTGAGAGCGCAATGGAATTGTTGCAGACACTCAACGAAGAGGGGCTGGAGCTGGAGAAGCGTCCGGAAGATGAAGAGATATTACGCCAGGTTCGGCGCACCGTACACACGCTGAAAGGCGATTCAGCGGCATGCGGCTACACAGAGCTGAGCAAGCTGGCACATGCGCTCGAAGACGTTTTGCGGCCCGAGATTGCTGCGCGCAGCAAGGCAGCACTAGCGGAAGTGGTGCTGATTGCCGCCGATACGTTCAGTTCAATGCTCTCGGCCTATCGTGGCAATCTGCAACCGCCGGCAGGCGAAGAGCTGAAAGAACAAATCGTTTTACTTACCAGAAAGCCGGCCAACACGGTGCGCTATAAGCTGCAGGCGCGCTTTGTATGGAGCGAGTACGAGCAGATGGTGGTAGCGGACGCCCTGGGCCGCGGAGAAGCCGTTTACAACGTGGCATTCTCTGTTGAACCGCATTGCCCGATGCGTGGCGCGGCAATGCAATTGATTCGCAACGTACTGCAGGATTGCGGAAAGCTGCTAGCGGTTGCGCCGGACCAGAGCACGCTGAATAACGATCTAGACGTGGTAGAAGCAGCCATTGCCAGCGAGAATTCCGAGGAGTGGATCGCGAAAAAGTGCCGCATACCGTCAGTGGTGGCGGAAGTCCTGGTGCAAAAAGCCGGAGCATCGCAGGAGCAAGCGGATGACGTGCTGGATATTGTGAAGCACGTAACCGCTGCCCAGGAAGATGAAACCGAAGCAACAATCCGCGCTGAAGAAACACCGGCAGCGCCCCATGCGTCTGCCCATGGCGTTGCAACACCAAGAGCTGAGAGCGCCAATCCGCAAACGTCGCCGGACACTCAGCCTGCAAGCTTTGCCGGCATGTCAGAAACTCTGCTGCGCGTTGACGCGGAGAGGATTGATTCTGTACTCAACCTGGTGGGCGAATTAATTATCGCCAAGAGCATGCTGCATCAGGCGATCAACGAATTTGAGAAGCGTTATCCCAAAGATCCTTTGAAAATGCGCTTTTCTGACGCCATGGCATTCCAGGCGCGGATCATGAATGACCTGCAAAAATCCGTGATGAAGATCCGCATGGTCCCGGTGGAACACCTTTTCCGCAGGTTCCCGCGCGTGGTGCGAGACGTGGCCAAATCCTGCGGCAAGGAAGTGAATCTGGTGGTGACCGGCCAGGATACCGACCTGGACAAGAGCATTCTGGACATGCTGGCTGAGCCGCTGGCGCACCTGGTACGCAATGCCGTGGACCATGGAATTGAATCTCCGGCAGAGCGCATCAATGATGGAAAGCCGGCCCAGGGCACGGTAACGCTCGACGCTTATCACCAGGGCAATGAGATTGTGATTGAAGTGACAGACGACGGCCGCGGCATCAATCGCGAGAAGCTGATAGCAAAAGCGGTGGAGCGCGGGCTGATCAAGCAAAACGACGTCGCCGTGATGAGCGAAGCGGACATCAACGATTTGATTTTCCATCCGGGCCTGAGCACCGCGCAGGAAGTTACCTCTATTTCCGGGCGCGGCGTAGGCATGGACGTGGTGAAGACTGTGCTGGAAAAGCTGAAAGGCACTGTCAGCATCCGCACAACAGCCGGCAAAGGAACAACATTCTTTCTAAAAGTGCCGCTGACACTGGCAATCATCAAGGCACTATTGTTTCGCGTTGGCGACCGCCTGTACGCCGTGCCGCTGGCCTCCGTGGTGGAAATCACGCGGACTACGCAGAATTCTCTGCATCGCGTAGACCAGCATGACGTAATGCAGCTGCGCAATGAAGTGCTGATGCTGTTGCATCTTCATAGACTGGAAAGAGACCGGGCGGAAACGGGAAAGATGTTTGTGGTGGTGATCTCCACGGGCGAACGCAAGTTCGGCCTGGTGGTAGACCATTTGGTAGGCGAAGAAGAGCTAGTTATCAAGGCCATGGACGATCATTTGGTGGCCACAGACCTGGTCAGCGGCGCTTCCATCCTTGGCGATGGCACGGTGGTGCTGATCCTGAATCTCTCAAGTGTAGTTGCAAAGTTAGGTAGGTTACAGATGGTGGGGGCCACAGCATGAGCACCAAATTGCGAGTCCTGGTGGTGGACGATTCTGCTTTGATGCGAAAGTTGATTCCACAGATCCTTGCCCGGGACAGCGAAATCGAGGTTGTAGGAACGGCAATGGACGGCGCTTTCGGGCTCAAAAAGATTGAAGACCTTCGTCCTGACGTGGTGACGCTGGACCTGGAAATGCCACGCATGGACGGCCTGGAGACGCTGCGCCAAATCACGCGCAGGTTCCGCCTTCCGGTGATCGTAGTAAGCGCACTGACCACGGAAGGCGCAAGCGCAACATTCAAAGCTCTGGCGCTGGGAGCATTTGACTTTGTGGCCAAGCCGCGCGATGCAGCTTCCGCTCACATGGATGATATTGCCGCGGACCTGATCAGCAAGATCAAGGTGGCGGCCAGGACCAAGGTGCGCAACACACCGGCGCCTATCACATTCGATCGGCCACGGCCGGAAAAGAAAGCTTTAAGACCGCGGCGCGAGCCTACCAAGATCGTGGCAATTGGTATTTCTACGGGTGGCCCCAACGCGCTGCAATATTTATTGCAGCAATTGCCCGGAGATTTCCCTGGGACCATTGTTGTGGTGCAACACATGCCGGAAGGCTTCACAGAAATGTTTGCGCGGCGGTTGGATGAATCCTGCGCGATCGATGTAAAAGAAGCCCAATCCGGCGACCTGCTGATTGCAGGACGCGCGCTGATTTGCCCTGGAGATCGCCATATAAAAGTCCGGAGGATGCCTTTAGGAAACACCGTGGTGCTTTCCGATGAAGCCCGCACCAACGGCCATAGGCCGTCAGTGGACATCCTGTTTCGCTCAGTGGCGGCGGAGTTTGGCAGCCGCGCCGTTGGAGTACTGATGACTGGCATGGGCGACGACGGAGCCGAAGGACTGGGCTTGATGAAAGATGCCGGCGCGCTGACCATTGCACAGAGTGAAGATTCCTGTACGGTGTTCGGCATGCCCAAGGCAGCTGTGGAACGCGGGCATGCAATGCGCATTGTTCCGCTGGATATGCTGGCCAACACGCTGGCCATGCAGTGCAATCCGGAAAAAATTGCTCGAGCAGCAGTAAAAGTTTAGTTGGAGTCGTAAGGAGAATAGTTATGGAAACATTTCCAATTTTGATTCGCAAGGACGGCATGCCAATCCGCTATCTGGTGGTGGATGATTCCGTCTTCGCACGCAAGAACGTAGCGAAGATGGTTGAAGCTTTCGGTGGCGAAATCGTCGGCGAAGCCGGCGATGGCTGCACCGCAATCACGGAATACGATCGCACTACGCCTGATATGGTGCTGATGGACATTACCATGCCACAGATGGAAGGCATTGAGGCGGCGGAGCGCATTGTGCGTTCGCATCCGAATGCTCGCATCGTGATGGTGTCTTCCGTCGGCTACCAGGAAAATATTGTTGCGGCGCTGCAAAAAGGCGCGCGCCACTTTGTCCAGAAGCCGGTGAAGTCGGAAATACTTTACGAAGTCATCAAGTATGTAATGGGCGATGACGCGGCCGTGGCCACACCAACTGCCCAGGAAAGCTGAGACCCGATGAAGATCGAACTGATTCAGCCGTTCATCAATGCGGCCGATGCCGTGCTGGCGGAGACACTGCAATGCGCCACACGCATGGGAGACGTGACCATGGACGAAGAGGCGTATCGCCGCAAAGGCATCGCTTCCATGGTGACGATTAAGGGCGATATCGAAGGGCGCATTATTTTCGATATCGATACGCCGACCGCAGCCAAGGTAGCGAGCTATCTTACGGGGTCGCCCGTTCCTGAAAGCGACGAAGTGGCGCGTGAAACAGTGTGCGAACTGGCCAATATGGTGATCGGCAGCGCCATTACCGCTCTCAATGACCAGGGATTCAAGTTCAAGATTTATCCGCCAGTGATCCACGCCGATGAACTTGGCGAAAAAAGCAGTGAAGACCAGGAAGCGCTGGTGATGTGTTTTGACACGGACAGCGGAAACATCTTCATGAACATCGCCATGCGTTATAACCGCAAGCGGCGAACAGACAACTAGACCGGAAATTCTCTCTTTCTCTTAGCGACTCCCAACGGGCGGCCCTGAAAAGCCGCCTTTTTTATTCCCAACATTTCTTGGCCGCGCTTATGGGAAGGTGCGAACCAGAAAAGGATTTTGCAATGGACAAGGCAATGGAACATCATCATTGAAATTAGGATCAATTGTGGGAACACATGCCGGGTCCTGCTGCGGCACATGAAACGTGGGAAGCGGACGATTTACCACTCCGGGATTTACCGGGGTCACCAGAACCACGTTTGTAGCGGTGTTGATAATGGAGATTGAAGGTGTTGGGAAAGTTCTATCGGGCTGCACAGCGCCGGGCACGCAGGCCGTATCAGTACAGTTGGGCACATGCACGTCATCGCGTACGGTTGTGATGTCATTGGCGCTGATCACGTAAACGCGCGATGCGTCAGAGGAAGCGTCAATCGAAACGGCTCCCGCTCCAACTCCTATCGTTCCAGTTTCTCGCAGTCCAACGGCATCAATCACGCTCACCAGATTGCCAGGACAATGACTGGCATTGCTGGTAGAGGCAGGATCCGGAAGCGAAAGGTGGTTCACTCCCGCCGGACAATGCCCCAACGCCGCATATGCCCTGCTACCGTCACTCAGCGCGGTAACAGATGTGGGACTGTCTGACAGCGTGATGTCTGCAATCTTAGCGGGTAAAACCTGCGGGGTTGAGCCCAGATCAAAACCATTGCCTTTGATGACCGTAATACTTGGCTCGCCCGTATTGCTCACGTAGACGCGCTTCAACGTGGGCTCATAAAAAGCAAAGTTGGGCGATGGGCTTGCCGTGGTTCCTACCTTGATCGCATTGCCGCCCACACACGAAGGGCCCGGCGCGCAGGGAAGAACGATGTCAAGCGAAGTGTCAATCACGCTCACAGTCCCATCACCCTGGTTAACCACGAAAACAAATAGCCCATCTGTGCTCATAACGGCCCAGATAGGTTGCGAACCAACGGGAATGGTCTTGATCACCGTATCGTCGATCGTTGAGATTTCCGTAACGTTATTGCTGCCACGGTTCACAACAAAGATCTTATTGTTCGCGCTATTACCGGCGATCATCACCGGTTCAGTACCTACTGGAATGGACGCTGTAACCGAAAAAACGCCGCCAGCAATCAAGTCCACGTTATTGCTTAGGCGGTTGGCGATGTAGATATTTCCGCTGCTGCTGGTGGCGCCCGCCACTGGGCCAGAGCTTGTGGGGGGCAACGTAACTGTAGAAACGTTGCTCGTTGGAAGCAGGGCTATATAGATTGAAACTGTGGCAGGAATCCCCGCCCCAGGATTGCCGCTGTTAATTGCAAAGACCTGACTCGTGGTTTTACCCAGAAAAACAGGATTGACTCCCACGGGGACAATCCCCACGCTTGAGTCCCCGGAAACGTTAACGTGCATATCGGTCCCGTTGCCCGGTGGCTGGGGTGGCACGCCAGGATTCGTCGATAAAACGATTGCGTGCGCCAGTTTTCCAGGATCGCCCGTAGGAGACGGAACTGGAACAATAAATTGCCGTAACGTGTCATTGCAGCCCACTGCCAGGACCATTAGAACGCAAAGGCTGGCCAGCAGCCACATTCCCTTGAAACTTACCTTCATTCAAACTCCACCGGTGCTACCGGTTGAACGCCAAAACTCTGAATTATTGCGAAGGATTTTATTGTAACAGCAAGGTTTGTGACAATCAGCCCACCGTCCGCAGTTAAAACCTCGAAACACGGAGGAAAGAGGAAACAGAGGACCTAAAATCAATCGAGAACCAACAAAACCGCTGCCGTGGCAATGGAACAGGCATCAGGACATCTTTTGATCAGTATTAGAGAATGGCGATGCCTATTCAACCTACCTTAATTCCCTCCGTTGCCTCCGTTCCTCCATGTTTCAAGGTTTTTGCAGTTCTTCACGCTGCTCGCTTCGGCGGCTTCTTCCGGCCAGCCATCGACTTCTGCTTCCCTTTTACTTCAATTTCTGACTCTCTTTGGGCGGCTTCCACACGTTGTGGGCCTTTCTTCTTGCCTTCCATCTGGGCCAGGCTCTGCTTCAGGGCCGCCATCAGGTCAGTGGGGGCGGCGGCAGGACGAGGCTTATCAATCGCAACCACCTCTTTGCCTTCCATGTGGGCCTTAATCAGCTTTTTCAGGTTCTCTTCAAACGTGTCGTAATACTTTTCCGGGTCCCACTTGGCAGCCAGGGCTTCAATCAACTGATGCGCCACTTTCACTTCACCTTCTTTCAGGCTTGCGTGGTCGGTGCCAAAGTCGGGCGCTTCGCGGACTTCGTCCTTGTAATACATGGTGTGCAGCATCAGCCCTTTTCCATACGGACGTAAAAACGCCGTGTATTCGCGATTGTGCATGGCCAGCTTGGCCACGCCGACGTAGCCGGTGTCCTTCATGGCCTTCACCAGCAGCGCGTATGGCTTTTTGGCGGCTTCGTCCGGGGCCAGATAGTAGGAAGATTCAAAATATACCAGGTCAATTTCTTCCTGCTTCACGAACTCAAGAATTTCCATGGCTTTGGCCGTTTTAGGTTCGATCTTTTTGATCTCTTCCGGCTCAATCACTACGTATTCGCCCTTGCGAAATTCATAGCCTTTCACGATCTCTTTCCTGTCGATCACCTGTTCGTCCACTGGGCAATAAAGCTGCTGCTTTACCCGGGTGTTGTCTGTGCGATGGAGCATATGAAAAGAAACGCGCGTGCCGCGAGCGCCGGAAAACAGCCGTACCGGCATGGAAATGAGCCCAAAAGTCAGATATCCGGTCCAAACAGATGCAGCCATGATTCACCCTTTATGAATGATCTCCCTTATGAAGATTCACCCCGATGAAAAATTCGTTTTGCATAGGGTGTACCCTTATTCACGTTCACCCAGATTTAGAATGATGCAGGCTGCCCTGTTTTACGGCAGTCCTTTCTCTTGTACGATGCGTTGAGGGGCTTTGATGCCGCCAGCTTCCGTTTCCACCGCTGGGAGGAATGCACTGCAAAAATCGCGCTCATTCAGTGTCTCTGACCTGCTTGCGCTGGGCTTTGCCGCGGCGATTCTGGCCGTCTTCGCATGGCTGCATCACGCTGAATTCCCTCTCGGCGGCCGTTGATTTCTAACTGCTCTCGCCATCACCGCCGGTTTCGCCGTGCTGGCCTGGTTTGCCGGAGGCGTAAATTTGAGCGGAGCGCTTGCCGGATCGGCTGTCGCCTTCATCATGGCTATTCGCGATCTGCGCATGTTTCTGGCGTTGCTTGTCGTTTTTGCCGTTACCCTGATCGCTACTCGCATCGGCTATGAACGCAAGCATCAGCTCCGCACCGCTGAGCCCGCAGGCGGACGCACCGCCGCACAAGCCATGGCGAATCTCGGCATCGCCGCGCTGGTGGTCGCTATAGCTGCAACCGGATGGCCGGTCCTGGCTCTGGCCGCTCTGGCTGAAGCCGCGGGCGATACTTCTTCCAGCGAAATCGGTATGGCTTTCCCCGGCAAAACGCTGTTGGTAACCAATTTCAAATCGGTTCCCCCAGGCACGGATGGAGGCATGAGCCTGTTTGGGACCATCGCCGCCTTGCTCGGCGCAGCGAGCGTGGCCGTCGCCGCAGTCGCTACAGGTCTTGTGCCTATTAGTCGGCTTGCTACGATCATGCTGGCGGGATTTTTCGGCACCATAGTCGATAGTCTGCTGGGCGCGGTCTTTGAGCGCCGCGGCTTGCTCGATAACGATCTGGTAAACCTGATCAGCACTGCCGCAGCTGTGGGAATGGCGTGGGGGTTGGGGTAGAACGAGCTTTATGCCTGATCAGTGTTGTCAGTGTTTATCAGTGGTGGATTTTTGTTTTAGGTTTTTGCCTTTCCGATCATGCACGATGTCGGCGATGACGCGCGATTCCGGCGATTCAAATAAGCCGCACGCGCAAAATCGCCGCACCTCCATACTCTGGGTGCCCCATCCTTTGCGTCCCGCGAAATCGGTTATACAAACAGGACTGTGTGCGGACGCAAAGGGTGGGTAAGACAAACTTTAGCCTTCATCGTTTTACCCGGTGGTAAGGTTTGCCTTCCCGATTCCGCGCGATGTCGGCGATTTCGGCGATACGCAATGGTCTTGTCCAGGCTTTTAAAGCTTACTTCCGCTCCACAGATAGGCCTTCAGCAGGTGCCATTTGGCGGCAAATTGCGGATCTTCTTTGGTCCGCTTGAGTCCCTCAGTGAGGTACGCCAGCAGAATTCCCAGCAGCAAAGCAAACAACGTGACTGCCAGAACAAAGAGCCCGCGCTTGGGCCAGGATTTTTTTTCCGGCGCGATGGCTTTGTCCATGACCTGAATCACTGAGGCATCTCGCGCTTCGTCAATGCGCGCGGCTTCATATTGCTTGGCCAGCAGCTCAAATAACGTCTCGCGGTACTTTACTTCGCGCAGTTTTCTCACGTATTCCAGCCCCGCGCCCGGCACTTTTTCCAGGGCGAGGTCCGTCGGCGAATCGAGATCCCTGCCCACGCTCGAAGCGCGAAAGCTGGGTTTGCAAAGCCGCCAATTCCTGTTGCGCTCGAATCAGGTCAGGATTTTCAGGAGTAGCAAAAGAGCGCATGGCTTGGATTTCAACTTGCTTTGCTGCCACCTGCCCGCGAAGATCGGCATACGCCTGCAACATTACCTTGGCCTGACTATCCAGTTGGATAATACCGGTGCTCTCTTCAGTCTGCTTGAGCTGCAATTCAGCCGCGGCCAGCTCATCATTGGCAGCTTTCACTTCACGCTCAAAAAAGATGCGCCGCTTGCCTGCATCCGTGATTGCCAGCGTCCGGGTAAGCTTCTCGAGCTCATCAATATAGCCATTCGCCATTTCCGCAGCACGGCCAGGAGACCGGTCATCAACAGAGATCGAGATAATGCCGTCTTTTCCGGCTGCGATTTGTGTAAGGTCTTCCAGCCGACGACGCGTCTCTTCGCGCAATTTTTTGTGGTAAACCGTCATCAGGGAGAAACGATCAATCAGGGCGTCCGCGACGGTGCGGCTCTTCAGCATGGCAACATACATGTCGTTGGGGTTGCGGATGCCCAGGTCTTTTCCGCCGGCGGCCTGAAGCAGTGGAGCAATCTGGCCCAACTGGCTCATCATGGCAGAGGCCATCGATTGCGACTGCTGCGGCGGCAGCAACTTGGCTTCAGCCGTGAAATATGGCGGCAATAGCAGATGCAATCACAATCGAAAGAAGCGCCGCGCCCACGGCCGTGCCCAGGATCAGCGCCTTATGTTTTGCCATCACGATGAATGGCTCAATAAAGTGCTTCTTTTCCGTTTCATAAACGGAATCCTGCGGATCTTCAACCAGACTACGGGTTTCGAGTTTCTCCTGAGGTGTCATAAATGCGTTTGCGGTTTTTATATTGTAAGTGGTACAACGGCAACTCGGCATACGAAAGATTGCTTAGATAACAACAATCGACAATGGGGTAAGGCTGTCGCCATCCAGGCTCAACATCAGTACTAGGTAAGGTAGCTCACGCCATCTGCAAAGCACCTACGTTGTGCGCCATCCAGTCTTGAAAAACAAGCACGTCCCAAAGGAGATATTGCCAGTTGCGGCCACCGGATGTATGTTCCTGCCACTTGGTGCGGATTGCCTCGATATTGAACAGCCCGTGCCGCTCCAGGCTCTCCACGGAAAGCAGGTCCTCAGCCCATTCCCGCAGCTCCCCTCTAAGCCAGCTATCAATCGGAACTCCAAACCCCATCTTAGGCCGCTCAATCATCGCGGCCGGAACGTACTTGTAGAGCACTTGTCGAAGCGCCCATTTGCCTTTGCCATCACGAATTTTGAAACGCATGGGCAGTTTCCAGGCAAACTCCACTACCCGATGGTCCAGAATCGGCACGCGCGCCTCAAGGCTTACCGCCATGCTTGCACGGTCCACTTTTGTAAGGATGTCATCCGGCAGGTAATGGACTGTGTCGGTCAACATCATGATTTCTTCCATGCTCGGCAGCCATTGCGCTTCGTGCACAAACTGGCGCACCGTGTCCGGCTCGACTGCGCCATTCACCACTGCGGAAGGATTCTCCCAATGCGTTAGCGCATGCATGTAAATGCGCTCCTGACTCTCTGCTCCTAACAGCCCTGCCAGTTTGTGAGCTTTGTCTCCCGTGGGAAAAGAGCGCTTGTTACGCGGAACGAGCGGCGACGCCAGCTTATACATCTTATCGATGGTTTTAGGAGGCACCGAGGCGATCATTCGCGACACGGCCTGCCGTAGCGGCTTCGGGAATGGACGCATCGAATTCCATACCCGCTTCATCAGGAAATAACGCCCGTAGCCTCCAAAAAGCTCATCTCCGCCGTCGCCGGAAAGACTCACGGTAACGCTTTCCCGCGCCAGCCTTGAAACCAGATATGTCGGGATCTGTGAAACGTCGGCAAATGGCTCGTCATACATTGCCGGAAGCAGCGGCACTACGTTCAGATGCTTCCTGCGGTGTCACATAAAGTTCGGTGTGGTCGGTGCCAAGATGCGCCGCAATCCCTTTGGCGTGATTCGCCTCGTTGTAGGCATCTTCATGAAAACCGATAGTGAAGGTCTTCACCGGACGCGTACTCTGCGACTGCATCAAGGCCACAACTGTAGACGAATCAATTCCGCCGGAAAGAAAAGCGCCCAGTGGGACATCGGCAATCATGCGTAGTTTCACCGCATCTGCCAGCTTGCGCTCAAGCTGCTCGATGATCTCCGCTTCAGAGCCATCCGCCGGCAACCGTAATCCTTCTTTAGCTACTTCCGTTGCCGACCAATACTGGCTCACCACCGGCAGATCTTGCGGCCCGCCGAGCACCAGAATGCAACCAGCGTTTAGCTTCGAAATACCTTGATAAATGCAATGCGGCGCTGGAACGTAATTGTGGCGCATGTACAGCGCCAGAACATCGCGATCAATCTGGGATTGAAATCCTGGGTACTGGCGAATCGCCTTCAACTCTGAAGCAAATACAAACTGGCCTTCAACCCGGCCATAGTACAAAGGCTTGATACCCAATCGATCGCGGACAAGATATAGCTTATGTTCATTGCGGTCCCACAGCGCAAAGGCGAACATGCCGACAAACCGATGCACTGCCGCTTCCACACCCCAGCGCTCAAACGCCTCCAGCATCACTTCTGTGTCGGAATGCCCTCTCCAGGCGTGCCCGGGACCAAGCTCTTTTCTTATCTCCTCAAAGTTGTAAACCTCGCCGTTGAAGATAATCAGATAACGGCCTGAATGCGATGCCATCGGCTGATGGCCGGCGGGTGAAAGGTCAAGAATAGACAGCCGGCGATGTACAAGCCCTACGCCTGTCGAATCGTCATAGAACACGCCAGAATCGTCGGGGCCGCGATGCTTAAGTGCGGCGCCCATTCGAAGCAAAATTTCGGCAGGAATTTCTGCTTGCCGTTTCGTCTGCCAAAATCCCGCAATACCACACATCTTTGGAACCTTCTCCTGCTCTCACCAATTGCTACTTTAAGACCACAGAACCTATCGTCACTCTAAGATCGTATCATTGCTGGTACTCTGGATTAATCATTCAATTATGACTGAAATCTCGGCGGTCGCCGGTCAGAGGTAAACCTTAATCAGCCAAGCTCGTCCATCACCAAAGTAAGCGACTTGCGCCACTGCGGGAGCGTCACGCCGAAAGTATTTTTCAGCTTGTCATTGCAGAGCCGTGAATTCTGCGGCCTTGCCGCTGGCGTTGGATAGTCGCTGGTAGGTATCGGCACAACTTTAGCCAGATTGCCTTTGCCTAAGCCACGCTTGCCCATCTCCTCCAAGATCGCGGCTGCAAACCCGCACCATGAGACGCTTCCCCCGGCAGTCATGTGATAGATACCGCGCCGGTCGCCTAGTGCGTCTCCAATGGAAATCTTCTCCGTCGCAGATTTCGTCACAAGTTGTTCGATAATCTTCCTGGTTGCATTAGCCAGATCGCGGCTCCAGGTCGGCGCTCCCACTTGGTCGTCGACAATTCTTAGCTCTGGTCTTTCTGCGGCCAACCTGGCAATGGTCTTAAGAAAGTTCTTACCGCGCGCGCCATACACCCACGAAGTTCGGAATATCAGATAGCTTCCGCCGACGGCTTCTACAGCGCGCTCACCGCTGAGCTTGCTGGCCCCGTACACATTGAGCGGCGCGGTAGAGTCGGTTTCGCTGTAAGGGGAAGCCTTCTTTCCGTCGAACACATAGTCAGTGGAATACGTGATAAATAGAGCGCCCAGCCGCTTCGCCTCTTCCGCCATTGCAGCAGGCGCTTCAGAGTTGATCTTCATTGCGGCTTCCGGCTCGGATTCCGCCTGGTCCACTGCAGTATAGGCCGCCGAGTTTACCAACACTGAGGGCCTGATCCTGCGAATCTCCGCTCGCAAGCCGTCTATATCCAGCAGATCGAGTTCGGGCCGCCCTACACAAACGATCTGACCCAGCCCTTGAAACCGCTGGTTGGCTTCCCACGCAAGTTGACCGTTGCGGCCAACGATCACGATTTTTAGATCAGCTTGATTCATTATGCAGAGAAGAACCGCTACACGCGCTTGCGCCAGGGCTTGCTTAGAACGCGGGCCTTTCCAGAAGGCTGCGAAGATATTGGCCGTATCCGTTGGAGCCGTGCGCCTGCGCAAGTGCGTCAAGTTCTGCGGCATTGATGAACCCGAGTTTGAACGCTATCTCTTCAGGACAGCAAACCTTCAGGCCTTGCCGTTTTTCAATGGTTTGGATAAACGAAGATGCTTCCAAAAGAGAGTCGTGCGTTCCCGTATCGAGCCACGCCATGCCGCGGCCAAAGATTTCTGCCGAAAGCCGGCCTCGCTCAAGGTACCAGCGGTTGACATCCGTAATTTCCAACTCGCCTCGCCGGGAAGGCTTCAGTTGCGCGGCAACTTCTACGACTTCTGGATCGTAAAAGTACAACCCCGTCACCGCATAGCGGGACTTCGGCGCTTTGGGCTTCTCCTCAATGCTCAGCGCCTTGCCTGCAGGATCAAACTCAATCACTCCATAGCGCTCCGGGTCGTTGACCGGATAAGCAAATACGGTTGCGCCTTCAGTACGCGCTGAAGCGTGGCGCAGGTTATTCGATAGATCCTGCCCATAGAAAATGTTGTCGCCCAGAATCAGTGCGCTCGGACTTCCTGAAAGAAACTGCCTGCCAATGATGAATGCCTGCGCCAGCCCTCCCGGTGCGGGCTGCACCGCGTAGCTTAGATTGAGTCCCCAACGATGCCCGTTTCCCAGCAACTGCTCAAAACGTGGCGTGTCTGCCGGGGTGGAAATGATGAGAATGTTCCTGATCCGGGCCAGCATGAGCACGCTGATCGGATAGTAGATCATCGGCTTGTCATAAATGGGCAGCAGTTGCTTGGAAACCGCCTGGGTTACCGGATGCAACCGGCTTCCCGCGCCCCCTGCCAGAATGATGCCTTTGCGTTCCTGATTCATGCCTTGGTCCATTACTATGCCGGCCTTCATGGTGCGGTGTGATAGTGGAGATCGATCCATTCCCTATACGCGCCTGAGGTTACAGATGCGATCCATTCTTCATGCGCCAGGTACCACTGGACGGTCTTGCGCAATCCGCTGGAAAAACTTTCGCTGGGCGTCCAGCCTAGTTCGCCTCGGATCTTGGTGCAGTCCATTGCGTATCGCCGATCATGGCCGGGACGGTCTTTGACATAACTGATCAAAGACTCATATTCGGCGCCAGGCTTTAGCTCGGAAAGGACCGCGCAAATCTCGCGGATCACTTCAATATTGCTTTTCTCGCTGTTGCCGCCGATGTTGTAACACTCGCCGATGCGCCCCTTCCTTAGCACCTGCCGAATCGCTTCGCAATGGTCTGTCACGTACAGCCAGTCCCGCACATTCAACCCATCGCCGTACACCGGCAAAGGCTTTCCTGTTGTGGCATTATGGATCATCAGCGGAATCAGCTTTTCCGGAAACTGGTAAGGACCATAATTGTTCGAGCAGTTCGTAGTCAGCGTAGGCAGCCCATACGTGTGATGAAACGCTCTCACCAGATGGTCAGAAGACGCTTTTGAAGCTGCGTAAGGGCTGTTGGGAGCAAATGGCGTTTTCTCTGTGAAAGCCGGATCAGTAGGGCCAAGCGAGCCATACACTTCGTCGGTGGAAACGTGCAGAAAACGAAAATTCTGTTTTTCTGCTTCAGCAAGACCTCCCCAATACTGGCGCGCGGCCTGGAGCAGCTTAAATGTTCCCTCAATGTTGGTGCGGATAAATTCCTGGGCATTGTGGATGGAGCGATCCACATGGCTTTCCGCCGCAAAGTGAATGACTGCCGCCGGCTTATGGAGTTCCAGCAAATCGCTTACCAGATTTGAATCGTTGATGTCGCCGCGCGCAAACACGTAACGATTGTCGTCACTAAGCTCAGCCAGGTTGGCGGGGTTCCCGGCGTATGTGAGCTTATCAAGGTTCACAACGCGCGAACCTTCTTGTTGCAGCCAATGCAATATGAAATTGGAGCCGATGAAACCAGCCCCGCCCGTCACCAGAATGGATTCCTGTGATCTTGTCATTTGCCGCTACGGGAACAGCACTTTGGCCGCTGCCGCTCCAATCACGAAGGTGCTTATAATCTGGGTCCAGTCCTTAAAGCCTCTCAGCACAGCGCCTTTGTCCAATTTCTCCGGGACCACAATCGTGTCGCCCGGCATCAATCGCGCCTCTTCAAAGCTGTTTAGGAACAGGGCGTTGTGACCACTGCCGCTCAAGGTGGTGCCATCCGCGCG
Source organism: Terriglobia bacterium (assembly GCA_963732195.1). Taxonomy (GTDB): domain Bacteria; phylum Acidobacteriota; class Terriglobia; order Terriglobales; family Acidobacteriaceae; genus Angelobacter. Next base: position 17,656 of record CAVSYO010000005.1, read on the forward strand.
GATCACAAATGACCTGCCCTTATCGCCGCTTTTTGTGGGACCGCCGGAAAGACGCATGTAATCGCTCACGGTCTTGCCGGGCTTAAAAATAAAGGAATTGCTGTTATAGACAGATCCAATCACGTTCACCGTGGCCGGCTTGAATGGCACTAACAACCTGTCACCATCTTCCAGCATGAGATCCGGCAGCTCCTTTAGATTGTCGGCGGTGGGTTTAAGTTCAAGCACGACCCGTCCAGTCGCTTTCATCTGGCGTAGTTTGTCCAACAGGCGGCGTTGACTGTCCACGGCTTGCCTCTCTGCAGCCGCTTCGTCCCCACTAAGTGCCCTCTGTCCGATGGCATTTCTCTCTATCGACTTCTCCAGCTCATTGATGTACTCATCAAGCCTCTTCTGCTGGTCTTCCCGGGTGGACTCACGCGTGAATTCGGAACCGTACAAATACGCTTCCGGCGTCAGACCGCCCACCCGTGAAATCAGGTGACGCAATGTCTCGCCGGGTTGTACCTGGTAAACGCCTGCCGTAATGAATTCGCCTTCCAGCCGCACAAATTTCGTCTGCTGGCCTGCGGGCACCTGCATATCATTCTGGGAGAAAATCGTTATCACATCTCCCGGCTGGAGAACTACATTTTGGCCTTCGTCGCCGGCAATGGCTTTGCCCAGATTGAAAGGTACCAGGTGCGTGCTGAGGTCCTGCGGGTCCATTCTTTGAATGACCGCGTATTCCCAGTTAATTTCAGCGGCGGAACGTTTCACGTCGTTCTTAAGCTGCTCCTCCTTGATCCGCTGCGCTTCTGTTCTGCCAACCCGTGCAACCAGGTCATCGTCGCGTTGCTGCTGTGTACGCAGATCGGGCTGCGTACCCCGGTTCTGTCCGCTCGGTGTGGTGGGCGGCGGAGATTGGTATAGATCTGGCGCCAGGTTCTGGCTCCCTGGCTGGTTGGCCGGAGCAGTTCTGTCGCGATAGTCCAACTCGCGCTGGCGATCCTGCTCAACCTCTTCGCGCGATTTAAAGGTAAGGCCTTCCAAGTCAACCGCCAGCTTGTTCTGCCGCTTCCAGAACTCTTGCGTGACCAGTGCATCGCGGCTGGGAATCAGGTCTTTTACACGCATGCTTTCTCGCCAGGGGTAGCGTCCCGGCACAGCCACGTTGCCGCGCAATGTGATGGCATTGTCAAATTTTGGCGAGATGTGCAAAACGCGAATGATATCGCCATCTCGAAGCTCAGTCTTCAGTCCAGTACCGGAGAGAGCCACCTCAGCAGTATGGCGGACCTGGCGGTCGTCAATGCGATCGATAAACGTTTTCTGGCCAGACGCTGTTGTGGTAAACCCGCCGGCATAGCCGAGAACCTCGCCTAGCGTCTCATGCTCTTTCAACTCATAAATTCCCGGCACGTTGACGCTGCCGGCCAGCGCTACCAGACGGCCTACCGGCGGCACCAGAATTACGTCGCCAGATAGCAATTGCACATCTTTGCTCTTATCGCCAAAAGCGATGAGGTCGTAAAGGTCGAAGCTGGTCACGTCTTTGCCCTCGCGCTTGAGCAATATGCGCCGCATCGAGCCACGCTTCGATGGGCCTCCGGACGCAAAAAGAGCATTCACCAGCGTGCTTAGCGAACTGACAGTGTAAGAGCCTGGACGCCGCACCTGCCCAACCACAAAGACCTGGACAGCACGCAGCCGTCCCAGGGTGACGTCAAGCTCAAAGTTCTTGAACACACGGCTGATTGCTGATTTGAGATATGTATTAAGCTGGTCATATCGTACGCCCGCCACGCTGACGGGACCAACTTTGGGCAGATAGATTGCGCCGGTGCGGTCCACGATGGCACGGTAATTAAAGTCAATCTGCCCCCATGCGCGTACCAGCAATTCGTCGCCGGGACCAATCAGATAATCTGGGGTGACCGGAATTCGATCGACCGGCGCAAAAGTGGAAGGTACGTTGCGAAACAAACTCTGGCCGAACATGTTGAGGTGATACCCCAGAGAGCTGCTGACAAAATCCTGAAATTCAATGTCAGGCTCAGGCGGGAGTGGAATAAATTCCGGAACTCTAGCCGATTCTCTCTGCAACCGCTCTTGCGCAGATTCCTCGACTCTATCCTCAAACTGTTGTTGTGGTGGCACCGGCGGTGCACTGGGAGGATTCGTAATATGGACGCCTGTCGAACGACGGTCAAAACTGTCATTCGGTGTCGGCGAGGCTGCAGGGCGGTCTGCTTGGGCGGAACTAACACCAATGAAAACGCAAACGAATAAAAAGATTACGACTAATTGATAGCGCAAGATTGTCATCTTAAGATGCACGTCTCCGAAATACGACGCTCTCGCGAACTAAGCCGGCCGGTGTGGATGCAACGCATCTTCCGGGTCAAGAGTTGGACTAAACGATAGGCGTCAATGATCAGAACTATATCGCAAAAAGTCTTGCTTTGCCTAGCATTCGACAAGTGAAAGCATAGCCGGCTTGAGGGATTTGCATGTAAACACCTTACCCATGCGGTAAGGGATTTCTGGGGGAAAGTTGCCAGTCATTACAATCCATGTGGAAGTGTATGCATTAGCTTCCCCGGCGACAACGTTGCATAATTTGGGCTGGAGATTCTATTGCGCTGATAAAATAAACGCATGGGCCCGTAGCTCAGTTGGATAGAGCATCTGCCTTCTAAGCAGAGGGTCGCCCGTTCGAATCGGGCCGGGCCTACCATTCAAATCAACAGCTTGCCCACAAAATACGCTCGCACGGAAGGTATCGCCAGGGTTGCAGAAGTAGCCGAAAGTTGACGGCCAGTTGTGGCGGCATGGCACATTTACGGCACACATCAGATCGGTGTGCCCGGATAGGACTGGCCTGGCCATTTCCCTTGGCAAGGGAATGACCTGTCTTCTTCTGCAACCATGTCTCTAAAGCTACCCGTGACGATGCCAGGCGCTGGGCATGGCTGAATCTAAATTCTCGGAAAACCGCGGACGTATCTGGCCGGATTCGGAATCAAGAAATCAACAAAATGGCCCGGACGTTTCCTCCCCTAATTTCTCCACGATCACATACTCTCGGAACCAACTTGTGTCCTGGCGAGTTAGTGACCTCCGGCCGCATCCCAGTTATGCGCGACTCGGCATCAAAGTTCCCGCATCCAGGCTGAAACGCGCTGCTCGAAATGGGTGAAGACGCATTTCTCTTTCCCTTGACAGTATCGGCTTAAGCTTGGAGCGGCCATCAAAGCAATCGATTTTGGGAGTATTCGCGTTCACCATTTTCGACTGACTCAGAACGTAGATGGGGCAGTCCGATTTTTTCAATTGCAATTAGCTACATTCCGCTAGAAGCTCCCAGGTTTTCGACGCGAACCTTCGTGCTCGCGAGAGGCATCCTCTTTTGTCATACCGTCTTGATCGCCAGCGTGGATCCAGCCAAAACGGTTTTTTATATTTCGTTTATATCTAGTGATCTAGGTCAATGAGAATCTGGTAAGGTTACCTTGATATGAACGATGCCGCTCGGAACCCTGACCCACACGCGCAAGCTGCAGCACGGCAGGAAAGCAGCCTTGAGAGCCGGTTCCGCAAGCTCTTAGAGGCGGCACCGGACGCCATCCTGGAGGTAAATCCAGAAGGTAAGATCATCCTGCTCAATGAAGCTGCCGAGCGGATGTTTGGCTACAGTCGTGGCGAACTCCTGGGGTTAAATGTGGAAAACCTCGTCCCGGCTGCGATGCGTGGAGGCCACGCTCAACATCGTGCTTCTTATGCCAGTCATCCAAAAACGCGGCCAATGGGAACTGGCCTGGAACTGCAAGGGCAAAGGAAGGATGGCTCGCTTTTCCCTGTGGAGATCAGCCTTAGCCCAAACTGGATTGGTGGCTCGCTCCACGTGATTGCCTCCGTGCGCGACATCACAGAAAGGAAGCTGGTTGAAGACCGCATCCGCGTGCTGCGCGAGCAATATACTGCCGAACTTACGGCCAAGAATGAGCAACTGGAGGCCCGTAATCTCGAGGTAGAACAGGCGAATCGCCTCAAGAATGAGTTTCTCGCCAGCATGAGCCACGAACTGCGTACACCGCTGCACACCATCATCGGTTTCTCTGAGTTGCTTACCGAACAGTTGGAAGGCCCACTCAATGAAAAGCAACAAAGGTTCGTTGGCCACATTCTTCAGGATGCTCGCCATCTTCTTGAACTGATCAATGAGATTCTGGATATCAGCAAGATCGAATCCGGCCGGCTGGAATTAAAACGCGAGTCATTTGATTTCAATGCATGTGTCGAGGAGGTAATGGTAGGCATCCGCCATCAGGCCGCAACCAAGAACATTACGCTTAAGAACCAGAATGCTTTTCATGATTCGTTGTATGCCGACCGCGTCCGCATAAAGGAGATCCTCTATAACCTTCTCAGCAATGCGGTGAAATTTACGCCTGAAGGCGGCCGCGTATGGATAGAAGCTGCACGCCAGGGTGAAGCTTCTGCACATTTCCGTGTGTGACACGGGAATCGGTATTCCAGAAAAAGAACAGCCCTTCCATCTTCGAAAAGTTTTATCAGGTCGGCGACACCACGGGAGGCGTCCGCGAAGGCACGGGCCTGGGCCTGCCCATCACGAAACACCTGGTAGAACTGCATGGCGGCGCCATCAGCGTGGCCAGCCGGCCCGGAAAAGGCAGCAGCTTCCGCCTGGTTCTTCCGCTAAGCCACGAGCAACCTGCGTAAAATAAATCTTTAATTGATGAAAAAAATTCTGATTGTCGACGATAAAGCGACCAGCCGCGAACTGCTACGCACCGTCCTGGAACGCCAGGGCTATGAAGTGATGGAAGCGACCGACGGCGAAGAGGCCCTGCAAAAAGCGCTGGCGGAACTTCCTGACCTGATCCTGCTGGATCTGCAAATGCCTCGTCGCAACGGATACGAGGTCCTGGGCGAGCTAAGAAAGGATGCGCGCCATGCCACGCTGCCGATCATCGCACTCACGGCGAGCGCGATGCAGGGCGATCGCGAAAGAGCTCTGGCCGCGGGATTCACCGGCTACATGGCAAAGCCGGTGCCGCTGCTCCACCTTCGAGAAGAAGATCCAGCGCTTGCTCCAGATGAAAGACTGACGCGGCTTCGAGAGAAAAGGCTTTGCAGGGCGCGCTTCATAGCAGATCAAATTTTTTCATTTTGTAACGCAACGCGTCGCGACCAATGCGCAGTTGCCGCGCCGCTTTTGACTGGTTCCCTGCCGCATGGTCTAGCGCGTCCATCACCAGCTTTTTTTCATGCTCTTCAAGTGACGCATTGGCAGGCTCGGCCGTGGCCACTGCCTGCGCCGGCGGAACGGCGGTGGAAGCATTTGTCGGATGCGGCGCAAGTGAAGGAAGATCAGCCACATCAATCATGTCCGACATGGTCATCATTGCGCCATGCCCAATCACGTTTTCCAGCTCTCGCACATTGCCAGGCCAGTTGTGGCGGCCCAGCACAATTTGCGCCCGCTGCGTGAGACCCTTGATTTGCTTTTTGTATTGCTGCGAGAACTTGTTTACAAAGTGCCGCGCCAGAATCGGCAGATCGCCCATCGCGTTGCGTGAGCGGCGGCGTTTGAATCTCAACCATCGAGAGCCGGAAATACAGGTCTTCACGAAACTGGCGCTCCGCAATCTGGTGGCGCAGGTCTTTGTTAGTGGCCGCCACTACGCGCACGTCCACTTTTTGCGGGGTGAGCGAACCCACGCGCAACACTTCCTGATTTTGCAGCACGCGCAGCAGCTTTGCCTGGGTTGATAGCGGCATGTCGCCAATTTCGTCGAGAAACAACGTGCCGCCGTTGGCGTGCTCAAAGAGTCCCATCTTGTCGCGGTCCGCGCCAGTAAATGCGCCCTTGGCATGGCCAAACAATTCGCTTTCGAATAAGCTTTCCACCACGGCAGAACAGTTCAGCACCACGAATCGGCCCTTTACCTGGCTGAGCCGGTGCAATGCCTGAGCCACCAGTTCTTTTCCTGTCCCGGTCTGGCCGGTAATCAGGGCGGTACGGTAGTGCGGCGCAATGCGCCGGATGCGAGAAAACATCTCCCACATTTCCGGACAGCGTCCCACAATCCCTTCAAACTGCGCCGTCTCCAGCACCTGTTCTTCAGCGTGCCTTGCCTGTTGCCGCAACAGCGCGGCATCAATGAGGCGGCCCACGCGTTCGCGCAAGGTGGCCAGGGAAATAGGCTTGTTCAGGTACTCCGCTGCCCCCTTTCGGATCGCTTCCACCGCCGTATCGGTTGTGTAGTGGGCGGTCATCAAAACCACGTCAATCACCGGATCAAATTCAGTAATGCGTTCCAGGACATCAAGTCCGGTCATATTAGGCATGACCAGGTCCGTCATCACCACCTGGGGACGATGGGTATAAACCAGGTCAAGCCCCTCTTCCGGATCAGGCGCGGTAAAGATCTTTACGTTGTTCGACGCCAGCGCCGTGGAGATATATTCCAGGCTGCGAGGATTGTCATCGATGATGACCAGCTCAATCGGATTTCGATCTTCCGCCATTCTGCTCTCCGTGACCTTTGCCGCCGATAGCTTGCGCTTTAGCTGTGCACCGGGCTGCGCCAAATGGCGCAGCTCTGCGCTATGCCACTCAGCGGCGATTTTAGCAGCCCGTGTAAATTCTGTCTTTTCAATACCGTTGAATGGCATGCTCCGTGCTTTTCTCATGGCGTACCCGGCTGAAAACAAGCTGCGGGCATTCTGTAAGGAGGGAACGATGGCTACCATGGCTATAAATACAGCTTCTGCGACGAACATGCCCCCCGCGATGTTTCACAAAAATCTGCCTTTTGCTCAGTTAAAGAACGAGGCTCTGGCGCGTTTTGAGGCTATAGCGCCTGAAGTGAGCCGCTCACGCGGTGAAACTCTTTTTGTGGAAGGTGAGACACCTCGCTATGTCTTCTTGATTTGCTCTGGACGGGTCAAGCTCTCCGTAAGTTCCCGTGAAGGTCGGACAGCCATCCTGCGCGTTGCGGGCCCTGGTGAGATCCTGGGGATCAGCGCGGCCATGAGCGGATCAACCCATGAGACCACTGCTGAAGCCGTGGAATTGTGCCGTGTGAAGGCCATCCGCGTAAATGACTTCCTGCAGTTCCTGCAAAAATATCCGGAAGCCGCAGTGGAAGCCACGACTTGCCTATTGCGCGACTACCGTGTGGTGCTCAACAACGTTTGCCGGCTGGCGCTTCCCAACACAGTTGCCGGACGGCTTGCATCACTTCTATTGGAGTGGCTTGACGCTCGTCCCGCCGCACGCAGTGAACGTCGCTTTATTGTGGCCCTCACGCAGGAAGAGATTGCCAGCATGACCAACACGTCGCGCGAGACGGTCAGCCGTATTCTGCATCAGTTCCAGGAAGAGAAATGGATCAGCATCAAAGGAGCCTCGGTGACAATTCTTCAGCCCAGCGCCTTGGAGCAACTGGCGATATAAGGAAATGAACATGTGCGCAACTTCTCCGATTTCGATATCTAAGGCGCCGCAATCCCGGCCAAGCATCTTATGTGTTGATGACTCGCAGGAAATTCTGGAGATTTGCCAGACCATTCTGGAAGCGCACGGATACCTGGTGTTCACTGCTAGCAACGGCGCGGAAGCGTTGGAATTGCTTCAGGTGCATTCGATGGATGCTGCCGTGCTCGACAATATTATGCCCAGGATGGATGGACTCGATCTGGCCCATCAGATCAAGAGTTCTGCCCCTGACGTCTTAGTAGTAATGTACAGCGGCACGCTACGCAACAATGAGAGACTTCCCTTTGTTGATGCGTGTCTGCCCAAGGGAGAGGGTCCCGTAGCCCTTCGGAAGCTTCTGGGTCTACTTCTACAAAAATAATCCGCGAACAGCCCCTAATTGTCGTATGGAAGCCTCAGGCGTTGGGGCTCGCATGTTGTGTATATCAGGCTTAAGAGAGTTCGAGACGAGCCGTGACGTCACTGCCTTGTGGAGTTTGAAATTGGAATCCGGCCCGCCGGAAAAGGTCCCTCATGCTTAAGTTGTCGGTCAGCACCACGGCTTCCAGCGCTCCGATGCCCTCTTTTCGCCCGATATCAATGATTCGATCCAAAAGATAGGTCCCGAGTCTGTGATGCTGATGCTGGTCGGCCACCACAAAAGCCACTTCTGCGCTATTACTATCGGCAATCTTTATTAGTCGGGCGACGGCAGCCAGGCGCGGCTGCCCGCTTTCATCAAGGTAGGTGGCTATGAGCGCCATTTCATGGCGATAGTCGATCAGACAACGTTTGAGCAGCCTTTCATGCGCCACTCGCACATCGAACTTGAGGGGCACAAAGTAGCGCCGATACACAGTTTCTTCAGAAAGATGGCGGTGAAAATCCACCATGAGCGGTTCATCGTCAGGGCGGATTGGACGCACGGTAAACTGTGTTCCGTCATTGGCAGTAAATTCCGAAGCGTACCAACTGGGATATTCTCCAAGCGGAACGCCAGCAGAAGGCTCGACGTTCGTCGATTTGAGTCGGTTATTCGGTGCCATTTGTCATCCGCAGCGGCTGGCTGATCCATCTTCTATTTGATACCGGCAAACTCGGTCGTTTGTGCATTTCAGCTGTTTTTTGGTCCTCACGCCGGGCACGTACACACAGCTCGGATCTGCGGCAAAGACATCCCCGCTAAGAGCGTATGCCCGTGCCCTGGAGCCGCCGCAGATTGCGCGGAACTCGCATTCTCCGCATTTGCCCTTCAGTCTGCCAGTATCGCGGAGACTGCGGAAGAGATCGGATTTGCGATATATATCGCGAAGGCTGGCATGACGAACGTTGCCGGCAGAAATAGGAAGAAACCCACTCGGCTGCACTTCGCCAGTATGTGAGATGAAAACGAATCCCTTGCCTTCATTGATGGGTAGTATTCCGGGAACTCCTGCAGGCACTTCTTCCTGCGCTATTCCGGGCCGCTGTTGCAGAAGGTAGCGCCGGTAGTGCTGCGCCTCAGTAGTTTTGACTTTGAAAGGTACGTTTTTAGCAAGGCGGTAAATCTCCGCAAAAGCCCTTTCAAATTCCGCGGCTGAGGGCAGATCTGTGGCTTCCGCGCGGCCGGTGGGCACCATAAAGAACAGGCTCCACATCACAATACGGAAATTTCTGACCACTGTAAGAACGTTCTCGAGCTCGTTGATGTTCCGGCGCGAAACTGTGGTGTTGATCTGAACTGGAAGGCCAATGGAGTTGGCCCAGGACATGGCATCCAGCGTCCGGGCAAACGAGCCGGCCACGCCGCGGAAAGAATCGTGGAGCTCTGGCGTTGGGCCATCCAAGCTGAGCGCCAGACGCCTCAATCCCGCCCGCTTCAACTCCATCAGCGATTCCCGATTCAACAGTGGCGTGGCGCTCGGAGTCATGGCCGGGTGCAGGCGTTTGCTCGCGGCATATTCCACTAGCTCATAGACATCAGGCCGCTTGAGCGGATCTCCACCGGTAAAGATAAAAATTGGCGGATTGAGCTCAGCAATGTCATCAATTAGTTTTTTCGCTTCTACCGTGCTGAGCTCCAGCGGATTGCGTCCCGACTGCGCGGATGCCCGGCAGTGGAAACATGACAGGTCGCAGGCGCGAGTAACTTCCCAAATCACAACCAGCGGGGTTTGGTCCAGATCGAAGTTGTTTTTCATGTCATCAAGATAAGCGAAGGTGACCCTTGGCGCTGTGACGGTGATCACAGTAGACGGGTGACACTCTTATACGCGATCGAGCTTCAGATCGGTTTTCCGGCCTGGGCATCAGCCGGTTCGTCGGGCTTAACGGTTGCAACATTGACCAGGGTAAAGAGATATACCAATATGCCGGCAAGTAAGAGAAGCCCTCCGAGACTTACAAAAGCAATAAACGAAAGCGGATGGTTCCATAAAAGACTAAGCGCCTGCACCAGCAGTCCGAGAGCAATCAGCCCACCTGAAAGACGCAATCTTTTATTGATGGAGTTGGCTTGAGTTTGCATTATTGCACCGGCTTCCAGTACTTCACGTGGTCCAATTGTTTTACGTTATGAATGGTGTCATGGCAACCAGCGGTCATGCAGGAGAGCTTATTGCTCTTAATGTCGGCCATGGTCTGCGGATCCACTGTGTGCAAAGCGCCTTGCTCAAAGCTGCGCGAGCCCTCATGACAGTGAAGACACTCGCGGTTGTTGTAAGGATGATACAGCTTGATCGGCTGTTTTGGCCCGGTTACATACTGAGCGTAGATGTGGTGCAGCCCACGCAGCTTGGATTTAAAACCGCCGAAAATCGAGTAATCCGTGTGACATGTATAGCAGGCTTGGTCGCGCGGCACACGGCCGTTTTGGAAATGCGCCGCCGGGATGTACGATGCATCGTCTACATGCAAGCTCTGCCCATACGGCCTCATAACATGGCAGCTCAGGCAGAAGCTTGTTTGCTTCGACCGTTCCACATGATTTTCAAACCCCAGCAGACCTGCGAATACCGGAAAAATAAAGAACGCCAGAAATGCCAGTATTTTTCCCCCGCGCGCAACGGTCAGCCCGGGACGCAGAGCAACCAATCCCGCCAGAGCGATCGTTATTACCAGAACGGCGAGTATCAGAGACGTGGGCATGATGCCTCCGAGCTTGTATATGCTCCGTTATTTCAGACTGCGAATGTACTTGATCAATTGCTTGATCTGATCGTCTGTCAGCTTCTTGTCGTAGCCAGGCATTTTGCCCTTGCCTTGCTTCGTAATCTCAATCAGCTCTGCGTCGCTTTGCTTCTGGACTTCAGGCGAATGGAAATCTTTTGCGCCCAGCTTCTGTCCCGCGGCACTTCCTTTGCCATCAGGCTCCGTGGCAGACCTGGCATTTCGACTTGTACAGCGCCTCGGCATCATCAGCCATGGCCGGCCGTGCCAGCGTCACCAATCCGAGCACAACTAACATTGTGAAAAGCGTCTTCATGCGTTTCTCTCCTAATTGTTATCGATCCCAGGTTTTACATCGTGTAGCGTAGCGACAGGGTAAAAGTATTGCCCCTGAAGTCACGCGGCAGAGTTGGTCCGGGATCGGATTTTTCATTGTAATCGTAGTAGTTCCAGCCGCCCTTAAAGGCCAGATTCCTTTCAATCTGGTACACCACTGATGCCGTGGGCAAGATGATAGTTGAAGGCCAACGGTCCGGTGGGAGCATTGGGGTTGAGAATCAAAGTGTTTCCATTGCTGCTGGTGACGGTGTAGCCCACAGCCGTGGTGAGCCGCTTCATCGGTTTGAGATAAATAGATAAAGAGCCTACATGCGAGGCTTCGTTATAGACCGACTGGCCGGAGAGGAATGGCGTTCCGCAGTTTTGTGGACCATTATTCGGCTGCGGCACGGGGGTCGCCACGAAGCAAATATTGCTCTGGGAGAAGATATCGTTGTAGTCGTAAGAAAGATCCAGCCCCCAATTCGCCTGGGCCGGGGCAAATACGCTGGTGAAAGCATAGCTGCGGTTGTGCTGCTTGTTGCCGATATCGGCCGTGTCATTGCGATTTTCGCGGACGTTGATCGCAGTCCCAAAGTTCCACCACTCCGTGATTTTTGCGTTGAGTTTGCCTTTATAACGTTGCAGATGGCGAGGGCTGATGCGCGTGAAGGCATTGTCAGCATAGAACTGCTCGGTATCAAAGCTGAGACGGATCCTGCTTGTCGGACGAGCAGAGAAGCCGATGAGCGCGGAATGGCCGTTGATCTCAGTAAAATCATTGCCGCTGTCAGTTACAAATGCGGTACAAGTACCATCAGGATTCTTCGGAAGACCAACACATGCGCCTCGATTGGCCAGGGCCGCAGTAGGTCCGGGGAAGAAAGTTTGGATCTGAAAGTCAGAATCAGCCTGGGTGATCTCGCGCCGTTCGAATCTGTATCCAACATAGGCGCTGATCTTGGGTGTGAACTGGTACTCAACTTCAAAGGTATTAATGCGGCTATCCTGCTTGAGGAACTGATTCAGTGCGTCAGTAATTACGTCCGCTCCGGAAGCCGTGCTGTGCTGTGGGCAGGTAGCTGCCGTAAACGGCGGCGGACAGGTAGCGGGACTAAATGTGTTGGGATTGGATAACAGAGTCGCACCAAAAAAGCTATTTGTCGTGTAATTCCATCCTGTAGGAATGCGAAAATTGTCATAACGGAAGGTGTCGATCAGCTGGAGTCTATCGGTTAGCCGATACGTAAAGCCGAAGTCTCCGCTGACCGAAATGCGCTGCGCATTAGAGAATCCTGATTGCGTATAGAGACGTTGCCGGGTGCGGCTAATCAGACCGTTAAAGTTCTCGAGAAATCCTGGGTTATCAGCATCGCCGCTCGAATAACTCAAGCGTCCGGAAATGTCCATGCGCTTGAAGTAGTTGCTCTGGAAGCTGACCTGCTCCGTGGGGTAGTTATTGCGCAGCTTGCTCACGCGCGAATACCCGAGTGCTCCGTTGCATGCAGGATTGACTAGGCCACTCGCAAGCAGAGGCGCTGCGCAGGGCTGGCTTGCCAGAGTGTTGAAAGGCAGCCCCAGGTCTACTGGTATGCCGCCCGCCAACAGGAAGCCAGTGCCGGCGAGGCCAGCCGTGGTATCGCCCTTGAAATGGGTGAAGAACTGATCAAAATTGATGGCGGTCTTGGGAATGAACCGGAAGGAGACGCCAAAGCTGAAGCTGTCTGATGTATTGAGCGTGGGCTGTTCAAGAAGGGACTCCGTACCTTCATGAACGGTGGAGAACGTTGTGCCTTCATTCACAACTCTCGACCAGCCAACCTTGAACCTGACCTTCCCCACCGGAAACAGGCCCAGGTTTACATCGCTCATCCGACGGGTAAGCAGGAACTCATGCGGCGAGTTGAGCACGGGAATATTTGGGTTTGAGGTTGGCGGGTTGAGAGGATTAGCGAACAGATCATAGTCAAAGATGTTCTGGTCGCGCTTGAAGTCCGCAGAAAGTGTATACAGTGAGCCTTTGCTGAAACGTAGCCGGTTCACATCAACGGGGTCGCCGCCGACGCCAAAACTGCTGAAGGTGAAATCATCAAACAACTTGCCGGTATGCGCGGGTGAGCGCATATCAAGCTCATATCCCAGCAGCCTGGGACCGGAACCGAGATTCACAAATGTGTCCCACATGCCTTCATTGCCGGTGAAGTCGGAGATACGTCCACCGAATTCGGCAGATTGCTTGACTTCATAATTTCCCCACGTCTCGCCCGCATTTTCTCCTATATCGACTGGCGGCGGAAGATCGGTGGTTTTGCGCGCGGCGTCCACCGGCAGGCTCAAGGAGGCAGGAGTGCCAGCGCTTTCCTTCTTCTTGTCATCCTTACCGTCATTGGCGGCCTGGCCAAACATTGGCAGCGAACAGAGCGTCATGATCGCCATCAGAGCCAGGGCCCACGTTTTCATTGTGCGAACTGCATCACGATACTTCATCACCCGTTACCCCCTCCCTTACGGCTTAAAGAAGAAATGGTCAGAATTCGACCCGTGAATCGACGTATGACATATAGTGCAGGCCTGATACTTCTGCGCCTGGTTATGGAATGACGGAGCCGCCGGAGCTCCAGCGTCAACCGTGAACGTATGGCATTCCAGGCAGAGCAGGTTGACGTTACTGCGGCGCAGCAGCCGTGGATTGGACGATCCGTGCGGCGCGTGACATGCTACGCAACCTTCAGTCTTGACCGGCGCGTGCTCAAATGCGAACGGGCCGGCCTTGTCCGTGTGGCAGTTGAAGCAGAGCTGGTCTTGCGCGGCCGTGGAGCGCAACTGATGCGTAAGGAAACCGCCGTGCGGGTTGTGGCAGTTGCTGCAGGCCACAAGTCCTTCATTCACCTTGTGGTGGAACGGCTTGGAGAAATCAGGCTTCACGTCGAGATGGCAGGAGTAGCAAAGCTGCGGCTGTGCCGCCTTCAGCAGCTTGGCTTGTATCTTGGGAGTATGAATTGAATGGCAATCATTGCAGCCAACGTTGTTTTTCACGTGCGCGGAGCGGAGAAAATTAGCGTGCTCCTGGCCCATCTCATGGCAGCTCAGGCAGCGTTTGGATGATTCCTCTGCTGACAAGCTGGGGAAAGCGGATGATCTTGCCGGGATCGGCCGACTCTGCATGCTCTTTACCAGGGCCGTGACACGCCTCACAGCCCTGCCATTCCGGCCCTGTATGTTTGGCCAGTGTGGTCTTCCAATGAGGCCCTTTGTCATAGCCTTTGGCGACGTCCTCATGGCAGGTCTTGCAGGTTTCCGCTCCAACATACTGCGATGGATCAATCGGCTGGTGACTCTCCGAGGGGGTTAGTTGTTTTCCCTTTTGCTTGTCGCTATCGGTTTTGCCGGTTTGCGCGACAGCGCCGGACCCTTTGTCATTGCCTTGCTTTTTGGGTCCGGCAATGCCCAGTGTAACCAGCCCCAGCACAAGTACTAACGGAGCAAACAACCTTGTGATTGTTTTTCCTGACATGAGCGCTCCTCGCATTTCTCCGATTGGTGCAAATCAACATCAGACTGTAAAGATTGTCGGTGTGAGTCTCTGTGATATAGATCACACCTGTGAAAACTGTCGGGTTACTTTCGAAGCTGGCCGATGATTATGCACGAAGGGTGCGTGGGAAATCTGTTCGAAATTGGACACCCTGTGAGCGCGGCCGCCCTAACGTTGCTTTAAGCCAAAATGGAAAAATGGAGGCCCAACAAATCCGAGGATCCCCACCGAGTAAAGACTCCAAGGAGCGCCATGTCCCGCGGGTAAATCTCACCTTTGACCGTGGAACGGAGTCACTCGTCTTGAACTCAGATGCGGCCAACTGAGAAGTGGTTTCGCGGCGGTTTTTCTGCGCGCAGAATGGCGTAATGAGATTTTCAGGAAGCGCTGGGCCATCACTAAGTCATTGCTGAGCACTTTGGCAATCGCGAAGTACATCTCGGGATGCGCGCGAACAGTTGTCAAAAAGGCGTCACGGGGTATCAGGGTGATCCGGCAATTTTCCTGGCTGGTTACGTCTATCTCCGGCAATTCTCCGGAAACCACAGCACGCATTCCAAACACTTTTCCCGTTTTCGCGCCGTCTAAAGAAAAAGATTCTTGCATGCCGGCGAGGGTAATCTCCACTTTTCCGGAATTGAGGATTACAAGTTGCTCCGGCAGCACACCGTGCTTGATTAACTGTGTGCCTGCAGGTACGGTCACGGATCGTTCATATTTGGCAAGCTCCGTGCGCAACTCCGCTGAAAGCGCTGCGTAAAGCTCATTCCGGGCACCGTTATCTAGTGGTGTGGTGTTCATAATTCTCACGTTATAGGCTTGTTCGGTGGCCTTCGCTGTGACGAATATCACCTAGACTTGTGATTCTCACGTAGTAACCAGACCTTCTAGTGCGGTTTTGTTCGTGATCGTCCAGGTTGCGCCCTTGATCCTGAGCCAGCCTTTCTTGCGGAAGGCGGTGAGTACGCGCGAGACGGTTTCACGCGAGGTGCCAGTCAACTGGGCGATTTCTTCTTGCGTCAGCGTTACGCGTATGGCGGTTTCATGCGGCTTCTTCGCCGGTAATTCCAAAGGATGCTCCGCCCACTGTAGGACGAGCTTGGCCAGTTTTTCCGGCACTGAATTGGAAAGACCGAGAGAACGAATCTCATCGTAGGCGCACTTGCAATTGTGCGTGAGCTGCTTCGCTACTCTCAAGCCCACATCAGGAAATTCCTGCAGGAAGCGAACGAAGTCGGTTTGCGAAATGAAGTTGGCCTGGCTGGGCTCAAGAGTTTCTACCGTGGCTTCATATGGAGTCCCCGACACTGCTGCGGTCAAGCCCAGAACCTCGCCTGGTTCGGCGATCCGCAGAATCATGCTCTTTCCCTCACTGGAAGTCGTCGATAGTTTGGCCCGACCCGTGCAAAGCACGAAGACACCGCGCGGCGGCTGGCCTTCGAGACAGAGCAATGCTCCTTTAGGGTAAACAGAAGTAGCTTTGATGTTCTGCAGCCGAAGCAATGCTTCGCGGGAGAGGTCACAGAAAAGCCGCTGCTCGCGAAAAGTACATTTCAAGCAATCTTCAATGATCCGGAAGTTGTAAGCCATTCCCACGACGAGCTCCTTCGCTGACGTTGTTCTCAAAAGAGGTTAGATCGGTCAATCACGTGGTGCTGTGACCTGCGTCACACAGGAAATGTGTCCCCCATCTATTCAAATCGTGACTGGGGTCACATCCGTTGTGCAAGCCTTCCAGGCACAATGCAGGGTTCCAGGAAACTCATCATCACTCACTTGCTTATTATGAGGTTGCTTTTATGCAGGACCTTACTCGTACTTCATTCAAAAATATTCTTTTCCTTACCGATTTCAGTCCTGCCGCAAGCCCAGCTCTGGCCTACTCCTTGGCTCTGGCCCGGCACTTTCATGCGCGGCTCTATCCGGCACATGTGATGGAGGACGTTTTAGCGGCCTCTACTGGCAATCACGACAAGGCGTTCGGCCTTGCGCAAGAGCAGACGAGGCGCCAGTTGCTGAGACTTGTGGAATATAACGGCGTTGGATATGAGCCGCTGCTGAGCCGTTGCGACTTCGAAAATGCCATGCATCATTGGATTGCCGAGTACGGCATTGACTTGATTGTAGTTGGAACACAGGGACATACGGGCCGGCAAGGGGAACTGCTGGGCTCGACCGCTGAGTTGGCGCTGGACAACTCCTTCTGTCCGGTGCTGACCGTCGGCCCCAATGTCAATGTGCCCCGCCAGTTCAAGCTGGCATTGGACAAAATTCTTTTTCCCACAGATCTCGTTCCTCAATCGGGAGCTGCAGTTGCTTGCGCCTTAGCTCTGGCCAGTGACCGAAATGCCAGACTCATGCTATTCCATGTTTTGCCGGAAGACTCCTGCCGCTACCGCGACAGAAGCCGCCTTATTCACTTCGCGATGAGCGAGCTCAATAACCTGCTTCCAGAAAACGCCAGCACATTTTGCAAGCCGGAGTCTGCGGTGGATTCAGGCGAGCCGCTCGAACGGATACTTAGTTTCGCACGGACCGAGCGGCCCGACCTGATCGTGATGGGTAGATCGCACGTCGCCAACTCCGCGTGCCGCGTGCGTTCCGGCGTGGCTTACGGAGTGATTAGTGCGGCTCCATGCCCGGTGCTCACGATACAGGGCGAGGTCAAAATTGATTAAGTTTCCCGCAGCCGGAATCCAAATTGCGGGGTGATTCCGGTATGAGCCTGCTGTACTTTGCGGGGCGAAGAAGCAGCGCGCGAACGCGCTGCTTCTTTGATCTTTACGCCTGATTGACTGGAGAAGAGTGATGCAAGTCACAGCGGCCTCTTTGGTACTTGTGGATACTGGATCACGAGTAGATGAGGAAACCATGACTGCATGCAACCAGACAGAGAACAGCCGGCTTCTGCAAGCGCTAAAGACCGAGATCGGGTTCTTTGACGCAGGCGGGTATGGGCAGATCTTCCGCAGCCAATGGCGACCTACATTACTGCTGCGCGATTCACCGGCCTGCACCAACTACAGCGATTCAGGCCAGCAAAACCTATGTAGTCGGTGTCCCATGTTTTCTCTGGTTCCACACGACAAGAAAGACAAATTAGTGCCTTGCCATTTCATCCCTCTCGATAAATGTGGCAGGACCATCGCCTGGTTTTACGAACACGGTTCTCAGGAATCACTGGATTGGCACTATCGCATTTGGCTAGAAGATATTTCCAATGCACTGAAAACATCATCATAAGGAGGTTTTATGCAGGCCCTGCAGACTGTAAACATGATTTCGTTCAAGAACATTCTTTTTCTTACCGACTTTAGCGAGGCTTCGCAAGGGGCGCTAGCCTATGCGCTTGGCCTGGCGAAGCACTACAACGCTTCAATTTATCCTGCTCACGCTTGTGACCCCATCATCCTAACGGAGACAGCGTCGCCCGACATTCTGGATGAAGTAGAAGAAAACAGCCGCCAAAAACTGGCTGCTTTGGCCAAACAAAATAACATTTCCAGTACACCTCTATTCGCTCGCGGACCTCTGGGACCGGCCATCTCACATTGGATCACCGAACGCGGAATCGATTTGATCGTGATGGGCACGCACGGAAGGAAAGGACTGCAGCATTTCCTTATCGGATCTGTGGCGGAAGCAGTCTTCCGCAGCGCCACCTGCCCGGTGCTCACCGTGGGTCCGCACGTAGCGCTAAGGCCGCATCACGATTTCAAGGTGGAAAGTATTCTGTTTCCCACAGACCTGGGAGAGCACGCGGAATTCGCCGCGCAATATGCGCTCTCCGTTGCACAGGAAAGCAATGCAGAGTTAAAGCTCATACACGTCATCTGTCCGGATACGACATTCCAGAATGATCATGGGGGATTAGTCGAGAAGGCATACAGAGAGCTGGGGAAGCTTGTTCCTGCTGAGGCCAAGGAATGGTGCAAGCCTGAGCTGATTGTCGAAGTTGGCGATCCAACCAAAGAACTGCTCCGTTATGCCGAGAGCGAGCGTCCCGATCTGATTGTACTGGGGTTGCCGGCAGGCAAGAAGTTCAACGGCCATTTCCGCACTGGCGTGACCTACAAAATCGTCAGCTCGGCGCCGTGTCCTGTGCTCACGGTGCGGGATGGATGGAACAGCAACTGAATTCCCGCAGCGATGGCGCTGCGCGCTGGGGGAGCTCACGCGTCCAGAGCTGAAATCTGCAATTCCGGGACGAGAAAGCAGCGCTCACGCGCTGCTTTCTTGATATCTAATATTTATATTTATTTCTTTTTGAGCTGGAAGTGTGATTTTAATCACATGCGATCCTACTGCTCCTAAGCGAAAATGCTATTGGGGATTTAGATGAGTCACAATTCTAATCCGTCTAGCGCTCTGCAACTGATTCTCGGCACAGGCGCTTTTGCCTTGTGCTTTGCGGTTTTTGGTTCGGTTTCCGCCATGATGCCGGTGCTCAAAAAGCAATTTCATCTTGCACCGATACAGGCCAGCATCGCCATGGCGGTCCCTGTCCTGCTTGGGAGCTTGGGACGCATTCCTCTGGGATTGCTCACTGACCGCCTTGGTGGGCGAAAGGTCTTTACCTGGACGATGATCGTCTCTGTTGCAGCCGCGCTTTTAATGGGCACAGTAAAAAATTATTCTCAGCTACTTCTGTTCGGCTTCTTCACGGGAATCGCCCTCGCCAGCTTCTCCGTGGGAGTCGCCTTTGTAAGCGGGTGGTATCCGGCGGAAAAGCAGGGATTCACTCTGGGTGTATATGGCGCCGGCAATGTAGGGCAGTCACTCGCGGCATTTGGAGCGCCTCTGTTGTTCCTGCATGCCGGCTTCCGCAACACCTTTTGGTGCTTTGCCGCTCTCCTGGCGGTATGGTGCGTGCTCTTCAGCGTTTTTGCCAAAGACGCTCCACGTACCACCGCGCCGAAATCGCTCGTACAGATGGTGCAGCCACTGAGCGAGAAGATGAGCTGGGTGCTCAGTTTTTTTTACTTTCTGACTTTTGGCGGGTTCGTGGCCATGAGTATTTACCTGCCGATGTTTTTAACCGAGCTGTTCAAGCTCACTCCGCAGGATGCCGGATTCAGGACGGCAGGTTTCGTGCTGCTGGCCACCGCGATGCGTCCCGTCGGAGGCTGGCTATCGGACAAAGTTGGAGGGCTCACGATTCTGGTCTGGATTTTCCCATTTGTCACCGCGATGGCGCTCTTGCTCACGTTCGAAACCATGGTTCCATTCACAATCGGCGCTCTGGGCATGGCTGCTGCCATCGGGCTGGGAAATGGCGCTGTGTTCAAATTGGTGCCGCAGTACTTTCCTCAGTCTGTGGGTGCGGTCACCGGACTGGTGGGAGCCATGGGGGGCCTGGGAGGATTTTTCCCGCCGCTGGCGCTGGGCTTCATCCGGCAGCAGACAGGATCGTTCTTCTGGGGATTCGGGCTGCTGGCGCTCTTTGCCCTGCTCTGCCTTGTGCTGGCAAAAATCACGGCTCGGCAGCAAATTAAGCTGCACGCATTCAAGACTGTTTAAAATCGCAGGCGCAGTCTCCAGTCGTGTAGCGATAACTTTTTGCTTGGCAGCAAGATCACATAAACTTGAGGAGCAGCTTTGATCCGAACCACGGCAACCGGCCGAGACGTGACCCACGCGACGATCTGGGGCTTGATCATAGCCGGCAGCCCTGCTGCTGTTCATCTTTGCCGGCAGTAATGGTTTGAAGCACTATGACGCGGCGCTGGTGCCTTACACCGGGGCTTGTGTTTTTTCCGCGTTCGGCATCGGTTACCGCTTTGCCATGTGGCTGCGGCGCCCGCCCACGCGCAAATACTGGTTTCAGGGATGGCGGATCTTCTTTCGTCCAGCAAAGCTGCCCCGCAATATCGTTCGGCTGGCACAGGTGTTTTTTACCGATTTCTTTGAGCAGCGATTCATTGAAAAGCGCTCGCATATGCGCTGGGCCGCGCACTGGCTGATTGCCTGGGGATGCATTCTGGCAGCGGCTGTTACGTTTCCACTTGTCATTCGGATGGGTGCATTTTGAGAGCGCGCCGGACAATCAGGAGATCTACCGGGCATTCGTCTTCGGGCAGCACGTTTCCACTTTTCATCTGGGAACAGTCACTGCAGCTCTTACCTTCAACGTCCTCGATATTTCCGCCGTGATGGTGCTGCTGGGCGTCGCTCTTGCCTTGTTCCGGCGCGCCCGGGACCGCGGGGCAATCTCCGTCCAGCAATTTGCGCAGGACATGATGCCGCTGCTCATGCTCTTTGCCATTTCCATCACCGGCCTTTTCCTGACGGCATCAACTCATCTGCTGCACGGCCTGAATTACGGGTTCCTGTCGATGCTGCATGCTGTTACGGTGATCTTCACGCTGCTGTATCTTCCTTTCGGAAAGTTCTTCCACATTTTTCAGCGGCCGGCGCAAATCGGCGTGCAGTTCTATAAAGAAGAAGGCGCGCGAACGGAACAGGCAAAATGCATGCGCTGTGGCGAAGCGTTTGCTTCACGCCTTCACATTGAAGACCTGAAGGACGTTCAGCAAGCGCTGGGCATTCGCTATCAACTTTCAAGCGGCGGCCACTATCAGGACGTATGTCCTGCGTGCCGGCGAAAATCGCTGGCCATGGCCCAGGATGGCAAATGGCGCGAACAGGGCACGCGTCTACCGTCTGCTTCCTGAATCGAAGAGAGATTTATGGCCAAACTACCAGTAACAATTCCCGAGTTGGTCGCCCAGTTCGGGCCGACTCTGAACCGAATCCCCGCAAACGGATGGAATGCCGACGTTGAACCGGACCGTACGGTAAAGACACACTGCTGCTTCTGCGGACAACAATGCGGCATTCAGCTCAAGGTGAAAGATAACCGGGTGATCGGCTTTGAGCCGTGGGAAGACTTTCCGTTTAACCAGGGACGTCTCTGTCCCAAGGGCGTGAAGCGCTACATGCAGGACGAGCATCGTGACCGCCTGAAAGCCCCGACTGATGCGCAAGGACGGCACTGGCTTTGTGCCCGTGAGCTGGAATGAAGCGCTCGACAAGGTGGCAAACGAGATCAAGCGCATTCAGCAGAAATACGGTAACGACGCTTTTGCATTGCTCGGCGGGGCTTCACTGACAAACGAAAAAGCCTACCTCATGGGCAAGTTTGCCCGGGTCGCGGTAAAAACAGCAAACATCGACTACAACGGGCGGCTCTGCATGGTTTCTGCTGCTGCCGCTTCAAAAAAGATTTTCGGCATTGATCGCGCGGCCAATCCGTGGAGCGATATTCCACTGGCGAAAGCAATACTGGTCGCTGGCGCAAACGTTGCCGAGTGCGCTCCCATCACAACCCACTATTTATGGCAGGCGCGCGAGAACGGCGCCAAGCTGATCGTGATGGACCCGCGTATGACGCCCATCGCGCGCAATGCTGACCTGTACATTCCGGTGCGCTCGGGCGGCGACATCGGCGTCTTCAACGGCATGCTGCACATCATGATTGAGCGCGGCTGGATCAACCGCGAGTTTATTGCCCGACACACGACAGGATGGGAACAAGTTGAGGAAGCGGTCAGGAAATACACGCCTGAGTACGCGGCCAAAATCGCGGGCGTGCCGGCCAGCATGATTGTGAAAGCAGCCGAGATCTGGGGACCTGCTTCAACCAGCTTCCTGCTGCATGCGCGCGGAATTGAGCACCACTCCAAGGGCGTACAGAACTGCATGGCCGCGATCAACCTGGTGGTTGCAACAGGACGCATCGGGCGCGAAGGCTGTGGTTACGCGATGATCACCGGCCAGGGCAACGGCCAGGGTGGCCGCGAGCAGGGGCAAAAATGCGATCAGCTTCCGGGCGGGCGTGACATCGAAAATCCTGAGCATCGCAAATACATCGCGAGCGTCTGGGGCGTGCCGGAGGAGACGATTCCGCACAAAGGGCTCTCGATGGTGCCGATCTTCGAAGCCATTCATGCGGGCAAGATCAAAGGCCTGCTGGCCATCTCCTGCAATCCCATGGTGTCACTGCCCAACAATGCCTACATCCGTGAAGCTTACGAGAAGCTGGAGTTTTTCGCGCAGGTCGATTTCTTTCTTTCTGAGACCGCGCGCTATGCAGATGTAGTGCTGGCGGGATCTCTGATGGAAGAAGACGAAGGCACCACGACGAACGTGGAAGGACGGGTGATTCACCATAAAAAAGCCGTAGATCCTCCCGGCGACGCGCGCGCCGACTGGAAGATTATCTGCGACATTGCCGCGCGTCTGGGGCAGGCAGACAAATTCAAGTACGAGTCACCGAAAGAGATCTTTGACGAGCTGCGCGTCGCGTCGAAAGGCGGGGTCTGCGACTACTACGGCATCACCTGGGACCGAATCGACCGGGAGAAAGGCGTCTTCTGGCCTTGCCCTTCACCTGAACATCCGGGCACACCTCGGCTTTACGAGGGCAATAAGTTCAACCATCCTGATGGCAAGGCTCATTTTCAGGCCGTGGAATGGCAGCCTGCGGCGGAGGAGACGGACAGCGAATATCCCATCATTCTTACCACCGGCCGCGTTGTGTCCCACTATCTTTCCGGCACGCAGACGCGCAGAATCGGCGCACTGGTGGACCAGTATCCGCAACCGTTGTGCGAGATGCACCCATTGCTCGCCGGCAAGCTTGGCATCAGCGAAGGCGATTTCGTGAAGGTCGAGAGCCGCCGTGGTTCGGTGACGGTGCGGGCCAATGTGGTCAAGACGATCCGTCCCGATACGGTCTTTGTCCCCTATCATTGGCCGCTTGATCGCGCTGCTAATAACATGACGGTGCGCGCAATCGACCCGATCTCGAATATCCCTGAATACAAAATCTGTGCTGTTCGAGTAAGTAAAGTTCCGGTGCCGGATGATGCCATTGCAGAACTGGAAATGGAAGCCGGAGGAGTGCGATGAACGGCGCGGAGACCATGGAGTTCTTCATCGACCACTCGCGCTGTATCGGCTGCAAGGCCTGCATGCAGGCATGCGAGGAGTGCGATACCCATCGCGGCGTCTCCATGATCCACCTGGAGACGATCATGCGCGCAGACAGCGTTCAGACCGCGCCGCAGATATGCATGCACTGTGAAGACCCAATCTGCGCGCAGGTTTGCCCTGCTGACGCCATCAAGAAGACGCCGGATGGAATTGTCCAAAGTTCGCTCAAGCCGCGCTGTATCGGCTGCTCCAATTGCGTGCTGGCCTGCCCCTTCGGTGTACCCAAGTACAAGGCCGAGATCAACCAGATGATGAAGTGCGATATGTGTTACGACCGCACCAGCATTGGCAAAGGGCCCATGTGCGCCACAGTGTGTCCTTCCGGGGCACTCACGTTTACGACCCGCGAGACCATCGAGCGGACGCGCCAGGGCGTTGCGATTCGAGAGTGGCAGTTCGGCGGGGAGACCGTGCGCACCAAAGTCAACGTGCTGGTTCCCCGCAGCGTGCAAAGAATCGATGTGTCAATTGAGCAGATCGGAAGAACGACGACAGACGAATATGACGTCGCCAACCTGCTCATGGGAGATTGAAAATGTCCGACGAAAAAGATAAGCAGCAAAACGGCTGTCTGGAATGTAAAAAGAAGAAAGATGCCCGCTGGCGTGAGGACTTTCCCGTGAGCTGGGAGAGCGACAACTATGTGACCCGGCGGGAGATGGTGAAATTTCTTGCTCTGGGCTCGCTGACCATCGCGGGCGCGAACGCCGTGGTTGCGGGTCTTCCTCACATCGTCAAAGCCTCAGAGACGCCGAGAACACGGATTGCTCTGGCCTCGTCAATTCCCGTTGGCGGATCGAAGCTGTTTTCCTATCCGACGAATGAAGACCCCTGCATTCTGGTGCGCCAACAGAATGGCGATCTGGTGGCGTATTCCCAGGTGTGCACGCATCTTTCCTGCGCCGTGGTCCACAATGAAACAGAGAACGCCTTGTTCTGCCCGTGCCATCACGGATATTTTTCAGTCGACGAGGGCAGACCTTTCGCGGGTCCGCCGACGCGTCCACTGCCGCGCATCAAGCTGGAACAACAGGGCAATGAAATATTCGCCGTGGGAGTGGAGATCGCATGAGCACCCGCCAGGCGCAGGGCACCACGCTCTTTACCGCTTTACTGGTGCTGGTCGGCATTGGTGTTGTAGTGCAACTGTGGCTGCTCGCTGCGTCTGTGGATGCATTCATGCGGCACGAGGGCACCACAGCGGTGCATGCCGCAATCGCCTCGGCTGTCGTCTTCGCCATCAATGGCCTGCTCGTCTTGTACGTATTCAATTTCGATCGCAAAATCAAACAAGACCGCGGCTAACTAGCAGTTACAACCGCGCATCGGAAAAGGAAGATGCGAGAACAACCCCAAACCGAGCCGGCAGCGTCGTCTTCAAGTTCCCCGGCCTCCTTCGATTACGGAGCCTTCATTGATCTGGATGAGCGGGTAGCAAGCATGTTTGACGATACGTCAGTGAAAGAGGAAGCAGGGCGCAAGTCGAAGATGCTGGTCAAATACCCTGAGTTCAGGATTGTGCTCATCACCATGAGGGCTGGCAGCCGCTGGAATGAGCATCAGACCGCTTCCCGCATTTTTGTTCAGGCGCTGCGCGGGCACATTCTTTTCTGCGCTCAGCATGCCACATTTAACTTGCGTCCAGGCCAGCTATTAACGCTGGATCCGGGCATTGTACACAGCGTCGCTTCCGCAGAAGATAGCGCATTCCTGCTGACGCTGTCCGGCCCTGCGAGCCAATAAATTACGAGCTGGCTTTATTGAGCGACACGCAGATGAGCCGGAGGCTGCTTGAACGTCAGAAGCATGTTGGCCGCGAATACAGTAACCGCCATCAACTCGCAGATTGCGGACCAGGGCAAAACCTTCCAGGCAGGCAGCCAGTAATTTTCGTAAGCAAGAATTTCGCTGCTTATCCGCAACATGCACCCCGCATTTATCAATAACAGACAGACCAGCATCAGCCGTGGGCTGTAGAGCACGCGCATTCCCGCAAAGGCAGGCAATACTCGCTGCCCGATCGCAAATACCATGGTCGAGACAAAGCCGACTGTGAGGGCATGACGCGAAGCTCCAATCCAGCCGTGAGCCTGGTCGAGATACACGCCGCACACGCCCAGCGCGGATGCGACTACCAGCCATACATATGCAATCCTGACGAACGCAGGAAATGAAGGATGAATTCCTGCGGTTTTTGCTGCCTGACGAGGCTGCTCGAAAAGGCGCAAGGCTGTCACAGCGATGATCGCCGCCGCGGCTATCATCCAGTGCGCGGCCTGATAGAGCCCGACGGCCATCAGCAGAACACCGAGGATGCTGAGTAAGAGCGCATAACGGAGCATCCGGTCATTCAATGGTTTGAGGCCGAGGAAAACCGGCAACCACCGCGCACTGAACCCCCATACCGTAGGGACAATGAACGCATAGGAGACCAGGGCCAGAAATCGGGCCTCAAAGATCAATGGAAATGCCGGCCCCGTATCGTACAAGCTGACATAAACCGCAACCACAAGGTTCATCAACAATGCTAAGCCGAAGCCAGCAGTACCAATCAACACAGAGATAATCCAGACCGGCATCTGCCCGGTGCTTTTGCTCGAACCATTTGGGCGATGGCTTCTTACGGAATAAAGAAAAATCAGGAAGCCGCCAAGCTCAAGCAGAGCGGAAAGCGGCAGCAACACGCGCCAATAAAGATGATAGAAGCCAGCAGCCCAGCGAAGCAGAACGCCCAATGCCCAGAACAGCCAGGCAGCCCAGCCGCGCGCGACCGGTTGCAGGCGCGTGCTCGTCATCTTAGGAATGGAATAAAAACCGATGCCAAGGATGAAGGTCCCGATCCATCCGAAGATCTGCGCGTGTCCATGCGCCTGAATCCAGGCTGTAGAGATCGCGCTGCCATGTCCGCCGCTGATCGAAATGAGGTTCCATACTCCCAAGAACGTTCCCGGCAGCAGCATAAAGAAAAGGCCCGTGATGGCATAGGCCATCATCAAACGCTGGGCGCTCTCTTCCCGGGCCTTCAGTAGGATGGCAGGCTCCTGGGCCGTCCTGATCTCATCGGCAGCGACGAATGACCGCATTACAGTGGCGCTCCCGCGCCGCTCTCCAGTGCAATTGCCCGCGGGAAAAGGATGTTGTTCTCCAGGTGAATATGCTGATGCAGATCGGTTTCGAACTCTTTCAGCGCAGTATAGAGCGTTCTGTAGCTGAAACATGCTCCTTCGGGAGGTTCGTAGTTCGAGCTGAGATTACCGATCTCTTTGAGCGCCGCGCCGGCGGAATCATGTTCCAATTCCATCATCTGCACAGGGTTGCTGACGGTACCGAAGGCCGGTCTCGGTTTCGGACGGCCATTGCTGAAGGCATTCTCGAGCACAACGATGTAGGGGAAAAGAATGTGCTCCTCCTTCATCATGTGTGAGGTGAGTTCAATGGACATTCCCTGAAATATCTGCTGGACTCTGACAAGTTCTGGATGGGCCTTCGCATGCACCGCCACAACCTTGTTCAGTAGCTGCTGGAGACGCGGGAGCTCCTGTTTTACATAGGCGTGATGAGTGCCAACAAGGTATTCGATCAATTGACTTAATGTTCCGCTTCCAAGGTCATTCCCGGTGGAGTTCGCGGCGGGCTTGAAGTTGCTGCCCTGTTCGAGCGCGCTTAACACCTCTCCCACCGGGACGTGAGCATGCCGACAAGCGTCATTTAGAGACCTTGATCCTCCACAGCAATAATCAATCCCGAGCTTTTCAAAAGTGCGGGTTGCATCAGGAATTTCTATGGCTAGTTCTCTGACAGTCCGTGCGGCATCTATGCTCATGATCTCTCCTTGAAACACTTGCAGATTCGATCTCAAGTAAGAGTCTAGGAGCGTTGGCCGCGCGGGGCCTATGACTTTTGTCACAGTCAGGCCCTATTCAGAAGTTTCCAGCTCAGCTTTGAGGCGCTTGAGATCAGGAATGGTGACCCTCTTCCCATTCATGCGGATGAGTTCTTCAGCCTGTAGCCGGCTCAGATTGCGTGAGACCAGTTCACGTACCGTGCCGATCTCTGATGCTAGTTCCTGATTGCTTGCGGGTAATTCTGATTTCAATGCCGCCAGGTACTTTCTTTCCTGTTTTGGCCCGGCGCACCAGCACTGAAATAAGCCGTGAACGGACTGTGGTGAACGAAAGCTCTTCAATAATTCCGACCAGCTTGCGCAGCCGAGCACCCACGACTTTAAGCACCTTGAGCGGCACCTGGGAGTGTACAAGGCAAAGAGAATGGAAGTCTTGTTTGCTGATGAAATAGATCCGGGCGTCCTCGACTGCTGCTGTGGAGGCCGGATAATTTCCACCATCGAAAAGGGGCAACTCGGCGACTGAACCACCGGGGCCTTCGACTGCAAGAACCTGTTCGCGACCGTTGGGTGAACTCTTGAAAATCCGCACGCGGCCGCTCTCAACGACAAACAAGCCGGTGCAAGGATCGCCTTCAGTGAAGAGAAGCTCACCTTTCCGATAATTGCGAGGCACGGCCCGCTCAGCCAAAAATTCAAGTTCAGTTTCAGTGAGTCCGCTGAAGATCTGGACGCGTCGCAGCATTACCAAAGCTTGCGATAGAGAGGTCATGGACGAGTATTTTAAATCTTTGTTCATTCCATGATCGGTCTGTAGACCTTAGCCTTTGCAATGGAGCCCAAAGTCTCTCAACAAGCGAATAGCATGTGTTCAAGCTCCAAGGCTTCCTTCAACTTACGGATGCTCAAGTGATACCTGGGCCTTCCTGTCCCTGGCCGCGTATTCAAGAGCTAAGCCTGGATTTAGCGGCCGAAACTGGACTTGGATCGAGCGCAACTTGGCGTTTAAGCTCGAAGTTCCATTTCCAGATCTGATACACGGCCGGATAAACCACCAGTTCCAACAGGAAGGAGGTGACGATTCCGCCGATTATCGGTGCAGCAATACGTTTCATCACGTCAGATCCGGCGCCCGTCGACCACATGATGGGAACCAAACCCAGGAATGCCGCTGCCATTGTCATGAACTTAGGCCGCAGGCGCTTGGCTGCTCCCTGAAGAATGGCTTCCTGAAGGTCTTGCAGGTTGCGCAGACGACCTTCGCGTTTTGCCTGTTCATACGCCAGGTCCAGATAGAGGAGCATGAAGACGCCGGTTTCCGCATCCACTCCCAGCAAAGCGATCAATCCCACCCAGACCCCGACGCTCATGTTATAGCCAAGAAAGTAGAGCAGCCAGATGGCGCCGATGGCAGAGAAGGGCACGGCAAGCAACACAATCAACGTCTTGGTGACCGACCGCGTATTGACGTACAGGAGCAGCAGGATCAAGAACAGTGTGAGCGGCACGACGAGTTGCAGCCGCTGTTTGGCGCGCTGCATGGCCTCAAATTGTCCGCTCCAGGCGATGGAATAACCGGCCGGCAGCTTCAATTTGTCGCGCAGCAGTTGGCTTGCTTTTTCGATGTAACTGCTGGGGTCTTGTCCGGTGATGTCCACGTAAACGTAGCCCGTCAGGAGCCCGTTTTCGTCACGCAGCATGGCAGGGCCGCTGGTTGGCCGGATCGTGGCCAGTTGCGCCAGCGGAATCTGCCGCTGTCCTGCGGAGGCAGAAACCAGCACGCGGCCCAGTGCGCTCAGGTCGGAACGGAAGTCGCGCATGTAGCGCACGTTCACCGGATATCGTTCCCGGCCCTGGATTGCAGTGGTGACATTTGCACCGCCAATGGCATTTTGGATAACGGTTTGCACCTCTTCGATGGTGAGTCCGTAGCGGGCCAATTCGTCGCGGTTCCATTCGATGTCGAGAAAATATCCGCCACCGGTACGCTCGGCGAAGACACTGCGGGCTGCCGTTGACTGAAGCCAGCAGCGATTCCGCCTGCAAGCCGATCTTTTCGATTTGCTGAACATCAGCCCCCGCGATTTTGAGGCCCACCGGAGTGCGCACTCCGGTGGTCAGCATGTCCGTGCGACCCTTCACCGGCATGGTCCAGGCATTGGCCAGGCCGGGAACCTTCAGCGCATCGTTCATCTGACTGATCAGCTCTTCCTGCGAGATGTGATCAGGCGTTATGTGGCGCAGAACGCCCCTGGCCCATTCCGGCGCCCATGCGGAATACCACGTATCGACCTTGCGCCACTGCGAATGCGGCTTCAGGATGATGATGGTTTCGAGCATGGAAAGCGGAGCCGGGTCTGTGGCGGTCTCCGCGCGACCTGCCTTGCCGAGCACGCGATCCACCTCGGGAAACTGCTTGACGATGCGGTCTGTGACCTGCAGCACCTTTTGCGCCTCAGTGAGCGAGATGCCCGGCGCGGTGGAAGGCATATAAAGGATGGATCCTTCCTCCAGCGGAGGCATAAACTCCGAACCCAGTTTTTGAAATACCGGGACTGTAATGGCAACCAACAAGACAGCCGCAGCGATTACGGTCCAGTTCCAGCGCAATGCCCATGCTGCGATTGGTTCATACCAGCGAATCAAGAGCCGGCTGATGGGATGTTTTTCTTCAGCATGGATGGTTCCCACCACCAAGGCATTCGTCGAACGACACAGCCACGCCGGTTGGAAACGGAACTTCTTGCGCCGCGTGAACAGCATTCGCAATGCGGGATCCAGGGTAATCGCCAGAACGGCGGCGATAATCATGGCAAGTGTCTTGGTGTAAGCCAATGGCCGGAACAGACGGCCTTCCTGAGCTTCCAGGGTCAGCACGGGCAGAAATGAGACAGCGATCACCAGAAGCGCAAAGAAACTTGGACCGGCAACTTGCTTCACCGCTCCCAGGATCACGTCGCGATAATCTTCACGCCGGCCTGTGCGCTCCCACTCTTCCAGCTTCTTGTGAGTCTGCTCCACCACAACGATGGAGGCATCGACCAGGGCGCCGATCGCAATGGCGAGGCCGCCCAGCGACATGATATTCGCGGTCAGACCCAGCATGTGGAAGGGGATGAACGAGAGTAGAACGGAAATGGGAATTGTAATCAAGGGGATGATGGCGCTGGGCACATGCCACAGAAACAGCAGCACCACCAAAGCTACGATGAAAAGCACCTCGATGAGTGTGGATTCCAGGTTGGAGATGGAGCGGCGGATCAGATCAGAGCGGTCATAGATGGGAACGATTTCCACGCCGGCCGGCAAGGCAGGCTCAATCTCATGCAATTTCGCTTTGACGCGGTCAATCACCTGCAGTGCGTTCTCGCCCTGCCGCATGATCACGATGCCGGAGACAACCTCGCCGTTTCCATCCATGTCAGATACGCCGCGGCGCAGATCGGGGCCGAGCACCACCTGGCCAACATCTTTCACGCGAATCGGAGTGCCGTTTTCGCTGGCAATGAGAACAATATTCTCGAAATCGCGGACTGAGGTGGCATAGCCACGTCCGCGCACCATGTACTCGGTGCCGCCAAACTCCAGCAGGCGGCCGCCGGCATCACTGTTGCCTGCGCGTACGGCTTCAGCCACGCGGCTGATGGGAATTCCATAAGCCTGAAGACGGTTGGGATCGACATTGATCTGATATTGCTGCCCGAAGCCGCCGAGCGGCGCAACTTCAGCCACGCCGGGCACTGACTTCAGGTAGTAACGCAGATACCAATCCTGTAACGACCGCAGCTCCGCGAGATTGTGCTGGCCCGACTTGTCGACCAGCGCGTATTGAAAAATCCAGCCCAGCCCGTTGGCGTCTGGTCCAAGCTCGGTCTTTACTCCCTGTGGAAGATTCGGCTGCACGCCTGCGAGGTATTCGAGCGTTCGCGAGCGGGCCCAGTAAATATCGGTTCCTTCTTCGAAGATCACATATACAAAGGAGCTTCCGAAATCAGAAAAGCCCCGCACCGCCTTGACGTGGGGAGCCCCCAGCATTCCGCTCACGATGGGATAGGTCACCTGTTGTTCGACGAGATCGGGACTGCGCTCCCAGCTCGAATACACGATTACCTGGGTGTCACTCAAGTCTGGGATGGCATCCAGGGCCACGTGCTTCATCGACCACCAGCCCCATAAGCAGGCGGCTGCAACCACGGCGAAGATCAGGAACTTGTTCTTGACTGAGAAATCAATAATCCGGTTAACCACGACGCCCCCCGGGATGAGGCGCTTTCGTGGTGGTCCCGATTGCGGGCAACGGCCGATCAGCGGTCGCGGGACGCGGTCTTTTTCAAGTCACTCGCAGCCGTCTTGGCGTCAGCCTTGGGCTGTTCGGACGCGGGCGCGTACATGTCCGCTGCTTCTTTCAATCGGCTTTCAGAGCTGACAAGAAAATTGCCTGAAACTACGATTCGCTCCCCAGTCGCTAATCCTTTGACGATCTCCACCCTGTCATCGAAGCGCCGGCCCGTTTCCACTTCCCGCGGCGAAAACAATCCCTGACCGCGCTCCACAAAGACAGTCTTCTTCAGTCCGGAATCGAGCACTGCGCCCGCGGGAACAACCACGGTGCGGGAGAACGCAACCGGCAGCTCCAGATCCACGAACATGTCTGGCCGGAGAGCGTAGCTGCGGTTGTCTACCTCGATTCGCGCCTTGAAAGTCCGTGTTGCACCATCAAACTGCGGGAGCACATTGCTGACCCGTCCCGGAAAAGACTTGCCCTGGTCAGGAAGGTTGACCCGCACTTGCGCGCCGGGCTGAAGATATTGAGCGTCGCTCTCGTAAACATCCGCCAGAATCCAGACCCGGCTCAAATCGGCGATACGATAATATTCCGCGCCCCGCTCGAACTTCTGTCCGGGTGAAACGCTGCGCGCGACTACAAATCCGTCTGCAGGCGAGACGATCTTGATGGTCTCAGGGAATTGGCGCGTGCTCCGAATTTCTTCCATCTGGAGCCTGGACATGCCGAGGTTCTGCAATTGCTGAAAGCGCTGCTGGAGATTGGCGTTCGTGGCGGCCATAGACTGACCTTCCACGGAGCCCTCCGCGGCGCTCTTTTTGAAACGGTCCTCTGCGCCCATGTTGAGGAGGAACGTCTGGATTGTCATGGTGGCCATGGGGGAAGAGAACGTGGCCAGCACCTGGTCTTTGCGGACGATGCTGCCTGTGGTGGCAGCGGAAACTTCCTGAATGAAACCGTCAATGCCTGCGTTGAGCTTGTAGATTCTTGCTTCGTCGGGAGCGACCCGCCCTAACAGACGAATCTTGTAAGCGCCTGAGCTCTTCTCCACCGGCTCAACGCGCACGCCGAAAAGCTGCTGTTTAGCAGGATCAATCTGCACCGCGCCAGCAGGCAGAGATGAAGCGCCGGTTCCAGGATTCGCAGATGCCAGCCTGCTATCGGCATAGACAGGCACCAGTTGCATGCCGCAATCAGGCGCGGTGCCCGGCTTGTCAGACTTGTACGCCGGGTGCATGGGATCAATGTAATAAAGAACTTTACGTGCGCTCGCGGAAGTGTTGACGGATACTTTGTGCTGGCTGTACCAGGAACCGGCAACAAATGTTCCGGTCGCGACTAAGAACAGCAACAATGTGTACAAGGTTTTTTTCACAGCAGCCCTCCCGGAGCAGTTTCAAAAGGCAGCCAAGACGAGAACCCAGGATAATCAAGTCATTTCGCCTTTGTGCATCTCTCATTTCCGTCGAAGAGATCTTTGTTTAGCTCGAACCAAGTTGTATCGAATGTTTGTATCGAATCAGGTACTCCGGCAGTGATGCCGGAGTACCTGAAATTACCTGACTGACTCTCAAGCGTCAGTGATCTATATCACTGATCCATCAAGGCAGGATTGACCAACCAAACATCATGTTGTGATCCTCATGTGCCAGGTTGTGACAGTGAGCTACGTAGTTGCCCGCGAACGTCCTGAACCGCCGGAAGAAGGTGACAGACTCGGCTGGATCCAGCGCGACCACGTCCTCCTTGCCGGTGTCTTCAGGGTGAGGGTTGGTGCTGCCGACGCGATCAAGCACGGTATGCTCTTCCATGTGCATGTGCATCGGATGCACCCAGCCACCGCCTCCGTTCGCGACCGTCCACACCTCGCCAGCACCACTGCGTTGCGGCAGAGCGAGCGGTGTGGTGGGATTGAACTCCAGTCCGTTAATCACCCATTGCGTTTCTCCGCCGGCCGTGCCGCTGCGCTCCAATGTGAACGTCCGCTGTGGCAGCGAGGTCTTGTTTTTGGGCAGATTCGGCATGGGCCGCAGGTTCTTGGGAACCACGCTCACGTCCGGCTCCGGCGGATTGCCGCCGATGACAATCTTCATGATCGGCACCTTGTAGGTGAGAGCAGCGCCCGTGATGTTGAAGTTCGGTTTGCGCCCGTCCGGCATCTCCAGAACGTTCACCAGGTAGAGCACATCACCTGGCGAAGTCGGAGTGCCATCGAGGAATTTCGTGAAATCAACGACGACTTCTCTCCGTTTTGCCGGCCAGATCTGGAAGGAATCGCGCGTAATCGGCTTAGGCAGCAGTCCGCCTTCGCTGGCGATCTGAGTGAACTGATGACACTGCTGGGCATCCGGGATCTGGTACTGCCCCTGCGTGCCGGGGGCCGCGGTGGGTGTGCCGCGCATGAGCATGAGCTCATAAATACGCGATACCGAAGCGCCCAGGAAGCGGAAGCGATACTTCCGGCGGTAAACATTGAGCACCGGGAAAGCCGTTCCGTTTACCGTGAAGATATCTCCCACAAAGCCATGGTTCGGGAAGTGGCGGTGATAAAGCTGGCCCCACCACTCGGGATGTAGTTCGCCAAAGCCGTTGTGGAAGTCCTGATGCTGCGTGACGCCATCGTCAAGGCAGCAATCGTACAGAGCCATCGGGATGTCATAGTCTACGTTGAAGGTCTGGCCCGTCGGGTCGGCCGGGTCAATCCGTTTGCGGCCGGGCAGCCCGAGACCGGTCTTTTGGGTTTCGTCGCCTGGATCCAGAATCGGATCGTAAATGGGATAGAGGCCTACCATGCCTTTATAAACGTTCGGCCCGGTGTGGTGCATGCGGTGATCGTGAAACCAGAGGAAGGACTGCTTCTCAGCATCGTCATTGCCTGCCGCATAGTTGTGATAAAGGTTATCCACCCACTGCTCTGGTATATATCCACCTCTATTGTCCGTAAGGTGATGGGGCTGGCCGTCGCTCTCCGGCGGCGTGTGACCATTGTGCAGGTGCGTGAGGAACGCCCAGTCCGGCGCGCCAAAATCCTGGCGATCACGGCACAGGGGATTCAAGTCCAGGTCATTCTCAAAGCGTACCAGGTTGGGCTGCCCATACATGGCGTTGATTCTGGGGCCGGGGAAAGTCCCGTTGAAGCCGTAAATGGTGCTGGCGGGCAAAAGCTGCGGGCCTGCAATCCCACTTGGCGGAACTACGGGCAAGCCGCCGTTTGTAATGGGCTGCACTTGCGAACTGGTGAAGGAATGTGCTCCCACCTGCAGTCTGATGTGGTAAAGCTTAGGGTTCGGCAGCGGGAAGCCGGGCACCCTGATGCCACTGCCGGTGCCGGATACTCCGCTTCCATCCGTCCAGAGCTGGTGCGTTCCCGCGTCAGGGACTGTGGGACCGGGTACGCCCGCAGTGCGACCACGAGCTCCCATTGCGTCCTGCCGGCCCGGGAGCGGACTTGGCGGAAGAACAACATTGCTTCCGAACGCCGACGTACGCACTCTCCACGCATCGGGAGCGTTCGGTGTTAGCGTGCCATCGGGCTGCCGATATCCCGGCAGCATCGCCGATGGGATGGGCAGCGCATCTGTGAACGGCGCCAAAATAAATGGACTTGTGGGGAAGACTTCAATCGGGGTAAGACCAGTAACGATCTCAATGTCCTGCGGCGTCTGATCGATGAAGCCGCTGCAACTTTGAGCCCATGAACGACCGCCCGGAACGGCGATTGCTGCCCCGCACATCATACTCAATTTGATCAATTCCCTACGGCTTAGTTTGGTTATATCTAGTTTGCTCATCTCGTCTCTCCTTCCGCCTTTTAATCATTTCTAGTTTTTGTTTTTAGTTCACATCACTGATAAAAATGGGTTCAGCCCGTCTTCCCTTAAAATGCCAGTGGATTCAAGTTCAGAAAACGCTGCACGGGCGTTGTTGAACCACTCGCGCCCACTGCCGGAATTTCCAACAGGTTGTCTGTCCCGGCTGGGCTGTCGCCGTTAGGAACGAACAACTGAGGATGGTCAAATGGCGCCTGCTGCAATCGCACACGGTCATCTGTGAGCGCGAGCAAGAAGGCCACCAGACTTTTTTGCTGCCCTGCATCCAACTGCAGGGGCACGATAGCCGGAGCTTTCGTCGCATTGGTGGTGCGGTCGAAGTCTCCACCGTTGTCATAGAAATCCAGCACCTGCGCCAGCGTGGCTTTGCCCCCGTTGTGGAAGTAGGGGCCGTTGAATTCCACGTTGCGCAGGCTCGGGACTTTGAAAGTGCCCGCCACATCTGTGGCCTCTGTCGCCGTGAGGGTACCCGAGAGCAGTGGGAACCCTGACGGATTCAGCAGAGTGTTGGGGAAGGTAACGTTGCCGGCACCGGCACAGCCAAGCCCATTGCCCGGGACCTTGAGGAGTCCCGGCGCTGTCTGCTGGAACAACTGCGTCCAGGAGAGCGGGCTGCCAAACGGATCAGCCGCGCCGAGCCCGAGATCATCCGATGTGGGACGGACGCCGAGGTTGTAC
This sequence comes from Terriglobia bacterium, assembly GCA_963732195.1. Taxonomy (GTDB): domain Bacteria; phylum Acidobacteriota; class Terriglobia; order Terriglobales; family Acidobacteriaceae; genus Angelobacter. The sequence goes on from CAVSYO010000005.1 coordinate 53,779, forward strand.
CAGCCCGCATCGTAGGTGCCTACGGGCAGCGCGATCGGCGAAACCGGCGTAGCGAATCCGCCGGGGTAAGGAATGATCTCTTCGATTACGTTCACGGCATACGTATTGGGATCGAAGGTGATCTTGTCTGTACCGAGAGGAACAGGCGTCAGCGGTCCCGGAGGATTCCAATCCAATTTCAGGAACATGCGCTCCATGCGCAGATCGAAGCCGGCAAGCTTGAGGGCTGCGTCGCCTGCTTCTATACCGGGTCCGGTAAGATTTCTCACCGACGCGCTGGTCAGCTCCGCTCCCACGTGGCACCCGCTGCATCCAACTCCGAACCCTGCCGGGACCGGGAAGGACGGTGGCGGAGCAACCGGTCGTTCAAAGAGGCCAAGGCCATTGAGGATATCGGTACGGGTGACGCTGACTCCGTCAGCGGACAGCCGGTTCACGGCCTGATCCAGAAGAGAAGGATTGTCCGAGAGCAGCGAAGGCATGCCGGTGACCGGATCGAATACGACCGTGCTGAACACTCTGGTCTGCAGATACTGGTCCATGGGACTTGCATCGGAAACCAGCGTCGCTTCATAGAACATGATGGCAAGGCCCCAGAAGAGAGAGAAGTTGGCTTCCATCATGGAATAGGATTTTCCGTTGACGGTGACGCCTTTTTTGGAATTCCACCATTTTGGCTGAAATGCTTTTTGGATCATCGCCGTGTACGTCGTGGTAAGACCCTTGCCCGCGCTCACGTCTGCCATGCTGCCCAGCACGCTGTCCGTGGAATCCACTTTTTGCAGGCCGAGCGGTTTAAGCGAAAGCAATTTGTGGCCAACGTCTGGGAAGGAGCGCCCGCTGGCCGACATCTCAACGGGGTTCAGCGCCGGGCCTACGGCTTGCGAGGCTAGACTCGCGTTCTGAATGTGGATATCCATCAGAATGGGAGCCCCGGTGCTGCCCAGGACCCAAACCCGGGCCGAACTATCTCTGTTCCCAAACGGGTTTACGCCATTGAATTCAGGCTGCGCGCGTCCATTAAAGAAGTTGCGATGATTGAAAACCGCGTTGATCGTTGAAGGCGCGTTTTTACCGGTAACCTGCCGCACGTTCACGCCGCTCACGCTGAATACCGGATCGGGGACAGAAGTAGTCGTCTCAGCGCCGGACCTGCTGAAGCCCGTGAACTGGCTCATGCGTACGCCTTGCGATCCGATGATGTTGTCAACGTCCTTAGTGGGAAGATTGGTGAGCGGGAAATCATTTGCGATCAGGGCATAGTTCGGCCCGTAGCCAAAGCCGTCCCAGTTACCATTGGCGCCGGGGTTCATTTGGTTTCTGTCGCGCCCGTCCTGGCCAGCCTTGAAGTGGCAGGTAGCACAAGCCGTTTTGTTGTCGCTGCCGGCCTGCATCTCCCAGAAAAACATTTTGCCGAGCTGAATGGCGGCCTGTTGATTGGCAATGAAATCCAGCAGGTCATCTCTCACAATGCCGGCCGTGCCATTCGGCAGGACCGCGTTGGGTGCTGTCTTGAGCGATTGCATCAGTAAAGCAGGGAGAACCGGCGCGACTGGCGCGCCCGGCGCGGCCCCCACCAGACCAAAAGCTGTGGGGCAACTGTAAGTTTGTGTCTGCGCCAGCAAGGGTTGAGGCACCAGCATCAGACAAACCAGAGTCACGGCCAGAATAGAGCGAAAAGTCTTTCCTGATTGTGGGAAGCCCGCCATCAGGAACCCGAAGGGAACAAATCTGGAAGATTGGCATTTTGAGTATTTCATTTTGGGCCTCCTCCGCCTCCGGCGGTAATGTTCAAGTTCCAATTTCAGGTCTGCCAGGTGCGGTCGAAGAGCAGGTTCACTCTTCGACCGCCTGGGTTATGTGACTACCGAATGCGGGTGACTACGGAAGCTGCCACGCCGCCTTTCGATGACCGGGCACTGATGGAAACGATGCCGCACGGTGTCTTGTAAAGCCCACCGGCGTTGCAGGCCGGCGCTGGAGCTCCGACCACATCGATGAGATAGACGCCGCCGGCGCCGCCGGTGAAGAGGTTTCCAACACCGCCGTTTGCCGGGTCGGGGTCATACATCCAGAAGCCTGTTGCCGGGTTCAGCACGCAGGGTGCAGCCGCGGTTTCGCACCGGTAAGGCTGCAGGAAGATCTGGATGGTTGGATCGATCGTGTTGTCCGTGACGTTCACGATCAACCGCTGTTTGTTGCTCCGGTACTCTGCCGCCGTGATGCTGAACACATCGGTGATGGTCATCGTGGTGTTGATCGGCGTTGAAGCCACACCGGCAGAATTAATGGCCGTTATCGTCAGCGTGACCGAAATCGGCGCAGCCGGGGCGTTGAAGGAAACCGTCGCACTGGTGGGACCCGAAGGAGTCACACACAGGTTTCCTTGCACTACTCCCAAGGCACAGCCGGCGGATGGGAATTGCAGAGTTCCAGCCGGGAGCTGCGTAACGGTGAAGAGGAGCGGTGTCCGCGCAGGCACATTGGGATCAGAGCCGGTGATCAGGATGCTGACATCCGAGGAGCTCACAGGCACTGAAACCGCTGCAACAGGATTGGCCACGGGCGGCTGGACCAAGGGAGCGGGATTGATAGTCACCGTCGTGAGTGCTGACGTTGAAAGCCCGATCGTATTGGTCGCAGTTACCGTTACGGTAATGGGCGTGGGCGCCACCACTCCTAACGGCGCGGTGAATGTCACGATGGCACTGGTTGCGCCAGTGGGAGTGATCACAAGGCTCAGCAAAGCAGGTGCTCCGGCCTGGCTGATGGTCCAAGTGAGCGGCGTTGCCGCGGGCACGTTGGGATCAGATCCGGTTACATTGAACGAGCCTGCCGCTCCGGAAATCACTGACTGATTGGGGATCGGATTCACGGTTGGGGCCGATGCCGCAGCCACGGTCACGCTCGTGGTCGAACTCGAAGACCCGCCGCAATTGGTGGCCGTAAGCGTCAGGCTGAACGTAGTCGAGACAGCCACCTGGGGCGCCGTGTAATTGGTCGCTGCCAGGCTGGCATTCGAGAATGTTCCGCCTGTCGCCGTCCAGCCAAAGGTGATGGGCTGGGTTCCGGTGGCGCCACCGTTTAAGGGGATGGTCCCTCCGGAGTTAACTGCGTATGGTCCACCAGCGTTGGCGGATGCCGTTGCGCAGGTTATGGCTGGAACAACGTTGCTGGGCCAGGGATTGAGCTGTCCCACCAGCGTACCAACCGATGAGCTATATCCACCTTGGGCCAGGAAGTCGATGGTATTGAAGTTGTTCTCTGGGAGCGCCGTGCCGGGAACGTTCTCCGGGAAGATGTATTCCAGAATCGGAGCATGATACTGGCCATAGACGATTCCATTGGCCGCTCTGGGCGACCCTGGACCGATGGGCGCAGTAAATGCACCTTGAACTACCGCTCGAACCTCGCGAGGCGGCGGCAGGAAGGTGTTCGCGGCGTTCATCACGCAGTCCTTGATCGGTTTGGCGGGATTTGAGCCGAATGGCAGACACGGCGGACGGAAGCGCCACCGACCTTTGACCGCGCCCAGCCCATTTTCCGGACCCGGATCGACGCCGATGGTGCCAAAATCACGATCGGTCGTTGCGCCGGTGAGCGGGTTGAAATCGATCCCATACAGGTGGATAAGTCTCTGGGCCACTGCAGTCGGATCAGCATCCGTGGTCATGCCCTCAAAACGGGTTCGTGCGACCGCTTCGCCGGCGCCCACTACCGTCAGACCTCCAGTGCCCATGAGGGTCACCTCGGTCGAAACGTAAGCCGGGTTGGTGCCGGGGGCCGTGTAAATGGCAGCGTTATTATTAATGGTGTGGGCTGAGATGAAAGTCCCAGCCGTTCCAGCCGCCGGCCAGGGACCAGCAGTGGGACCGCCGCCCGGACAGCCGGTGATGGCGCAATCCTGCACCAGCGTTCCCGCGAAGGTCACGTAGTCGCCAACTTCGAAAGGTGCCTGGATGGTTGGATCAGGGATGCCGCCTCCCGGAGGACGCATAGTGAAGTTGGTGCAGCGGGCGCCAACTGTAGTTGGGAACAAACAGTTGATCGCCGGATTCCCGACGTTCGGCCTCTGCGTCACCGGGCAACTTGCATCATCGGGATTGCCGGCAACGTTCGGGTCGGCCACCACGCGCGGCACGCACATGGGAAAACCAGTGGCGGAAGCGATGGTGGGATTGTCCTGGTCCACCTGGAACCGCACATCCGGAGATTGTCCCCGGCTGTAGCGTCCCGTGCCGAACGCAACGTCTCCGGCGGTGGTAATCGCCGGATCATTGATTTGCACCCGCGCGCCGGCGGCACAATTGCCGATCGGCCCGCCTACGCGCATCTCGCCGGTCGCGTAGTTGATGCAATTGATGTATCCCGCGCCCGAGTTCAAAGCCTGCTGGGAAATGTAAACAAGTCCGGCAATGTACACGTCAGCGCCACCCGCGCCGCCAAGCACGCGGTTGCCGATCACGTGCGCTTCATAGGTGGTCAGGGGCGCTGGAACGTCGTTGAGAGCCATGCCCGTAGCCGCTCCGGCATAGGGCGCCGGCGCGAAGGCAAAAAGTTCCTGCCATGTAAGCGCATTGGCTGGCAGGATCACAATGGTTTCCGATGGAACGGTGATTAAGTGGCCATTCACGGTGATAAACCCGCCCGCGTGGGCGCCGGCACCGCTGCCGCTGCCGGGTCCGCCCAGAGTCGCCGACTGGATGAAGCCCGTAATATCAAATTGCGAAGATGGCGGGACCGGCAACTGAGCTGTCGCAAAAACTGGAAGAAGCAGTATGAGCAACAGGGTGATGAGGATACTTGTTAGCGAAGTCTCGCGCCGCTGAGATGTCCCTGCGGCCCGGACCATTTTTATTTGCGCGATTTTTGTTTTTGTCATGAGAGTCTCTCCGTCATGCCGTCATTTCGCAGGGCTTTTCTTGCGCCAGACATGCAGCAGCCTGGAAGACGAGTCGGAAGTGCTGCTACGCAATGTTGGAAAAGCGGCAAATTCACAATGGCAGTGTGAGTCATTGGCTTTTCTCTCACCATCCCGTCATACCGGGAGGTGACGCTACTTTTGTGCCGGATAAAGTGAGTAGGAAAAGCCGGCCTCGTTATGAATCGGCCATTACGATTGATCAGAGAGGAGAAGGAGGGTGGATGGCTTGCGTGCCGCTCAGGCGGCCAGATTGGCTTGGCAAGAATATACTTCCGATCAAGCGGTGAGCGGGACAATGGAGGTGCGCGATGCTTGCCGACATCGCGCCCACAGTAAACCCACAATCCCAAAGGACATTTCGTGGCTGTTTTGACGTTTAAATATGACGAGAGCTATGACCAAGGCTCGCGCTCTCTCGTACTTGGCGGCTGGATCGCTGGTCAGAGGCAATGGCGACGTTTGGAGAGGCGTTGGCACAAAGCCATCGCTTACGAAAATCGTACCCTTCCCGAAGGTAAGAGAATATCGCGGTACCACGCCGCTCCAATGAACGCGAGGGATGGTAGTTCAAAGGATGGGATGACTATCGGATGGTTCGATTCACTAAGAAACTCTTCAAGATCGTGGGTAACTCCGACCATGTTATCGCAGTTGCTTGTGGGATTGATCTAAATGCCTATTACGAAATTTTTCCTGAGGATCGAAAGAAGGATGGGACATTGAACATGTCTCGTCCCTATGCATGGTGCTTGCAAAATTTGATGAATGAGATCGGGCATGGCTCCGATGAGCAACCAGGCTGGGATCAGATTGCGATCATTTACGAGCGCGGCCCATGGAATGACGTGACACAAGCGGCTTTCGATGAACTCAAGGACAGCCCGTACTGGCAATATCGCGAGCGTTTCGCCAGCATAACTGGACTCACTGGAAGCAAGATGCGGGCCTGCAAGCGGCTGACATGATCGCATATGAATCGATGCGCTATCTGGACGAGCACGAATGGCAGGGCGAGGATATGCGCAGGCCGCTGCGGGAGTTGTTGAAAATAATTCTTCTGTGTATGGCATCTACCTAAATCGCGGCTGGATCGCCGCAGCAAAGAAGGCATTCGATGAGCACGCGCAAGGAATCGCAATCCGACAAATTCGACGCGGGGAGGAGAAAATTCTGACGGCCGGTCCCAAAGTCGTGAAGGAAGCCATGGAAGCGGAGAAACGACAGCATGAGCGCGAAGGCAAGAAACGCGGGCCAAAACCGAAGAAGCCTTCGGTTTCCGGCCACGCTTCCGTCGCCAAGGATTAGAATTGCGTTTCCCCGACCTTACCAGTCACTTCGGCGAAGGTGAGGCGCTTGCCGATTGCGCCGAATATAACAAGATCAAGACGGTCATGGTCGTTAATCGGATTGTCTTTAGTTATTGGAGCGATTGTTGTAGCGGAAAACCTGCTCATCAACATAGCGGTCAAGGTTGAAAGGCTCTACCGCAACATAGGTTCCCTTCAGACCACGCTTCAAGAGGCTCCAGAAGTTTTCGATTCCGTTAGTGTGGACGCGGCCCCGACCCATAAGCCAAAGAACTTGAAGGCCTATTCGATAATGCCATTTCGCATGGCATAACGAACCAGGCCGGCAGTGTCATGAATATCCAATTTGTCCATGAGGTTGGAGCGGTGGGATTCGGCCGTGTTCACGCTGATATTCAGCAGGTTGGCGATTTCTTTGGTCGTCTTTCCTTCTGCCACCAGTTGCAACACCTGGCGCTCGCGGTCGCTCAGGGGACGCTCTGGGAGATCATCTTTTGATAGGAACGCCTGCACCACAGTCTGGGAGATGCTCTGGGTCAGATAAATCTCTCCCCGGCAAACCGCCCTGAGCGCTTGCACCAGTTCGCTGGAAGCTTTTGTCTTCAACACGTAGCCCCTGACGCCGGCCCGCAAGGCCTGCAATACTGCATGTTCTTCCGTGTGCTGGGTAAGCAAGACGACTTTCGTGCGCGGATTGGACTTGATGATTTCCCGTGCCGCAAAAATTCCGTTCAACAGCGGCATGGAAAGATCAAGAATGGCCACTTCCGGATGATGTGCCTCACACAAGCGCACGGCTTCGCAGCCCGTCCGAGGCTTCGCCGACAAACACAAAACTTTCCTCTTCCAGCAAGAGCCGCAGTCCCTGACGGAACATTTCGTGATCATCCGCAATCACAACGCGAACAGCCATCAATAATCCCTTCAAACCCGGACTTTAAGGGACTCCCAACCGGAACCGGCTCAGCGCAATCGCAGCTTTCAGCGGCGCTCCTTCAACTCATCGCTTCGGCTTGTAAAAAATCACATCCGTATCGTGATGGTCCATACATTGGAGCACAAGACCAGCTTCCCTCAAAGATTAATGAGAAAGTGAACAGCCAGTGTGAGGGTAACATTTGCGCCGAAGAAACCTTATTCCAAACCTGCTCAAGCAGCAGAAACGCGCCCCTGGTACTGCTCGTAAATTAAAATTCCTAATTATTAATGCATAATTTGCCAAACAATTGTATGGTAGCAACACTGAAGACGGGCAGACAGCGGTGTTTGCATTGCCGTTGGGACATCTCTTGGACCCAAGTAAGACTAAGACCCAGTGAAGTAGCAAGTTAACCAAACCCCCTTAGAGTCGACGAACGCTTTTCCCCGGGATCTCCCGCAAGGAGGCTCCGTAAGATGGGCCGAATTTGGAAAGCTGCGCAACAGTTGATGTCGCGCCTGGTGCTGATTGTTCTGGCTGCCACCGCTATCGCCACGTTTGCTTCATGGCGCCTGGCAAAACTCAATGAGCGTGAGCACATTCATAAAATGACTCGCCTGGCCGCTTCCGCTGTGGAAGCCGACCTCCGCTCTGACATGGAAGCGTGGATGCTGGGCCAGATTCGCCTTGCCAAGATGTGGGAATTTGGGGAACCCACTTACTCCCAATGGACCGCTTTTGCCGGACTCTACCTGGAACATCATCCTGGATGTGTAGCCATTGTTTGGCTTGACCCGAAATATCAGGAACGCTGGGTGTCACGCGCGCCGGGTGAGAGAATACCCCTGGCAGGAGACGGCAGCCACGCCAATTCTCTTGCAGCGCGCTCGGGATTCGCATCAGGCCACACTTTCAAAGTTGCTCACTTCTCCGGCGGGCAAGAAACAGTGGCTCACGGTGGTGCCTATCTATCAAAAAGGCCGGTTCCGTGGCTACGTTCTGGGCTATTTTGAGGTTCAGCGCTCTCTTGAAGGCATGCTGGACGATATCAAGGGCCTCAATTTCGCCGTCGCCATCCGTGAAGCTGGTGTGCTTGGTTTTAAACTGCCACTCAACAGCGGAGACAATGAGAAAGGATGGGCCCAGAGTGTTGATGTTTCCTTTCCCGACGCCACGTGGCAGTTAGAAGTCTGGCCTCAGCCAGAGGCCATGCGCGACATGCGATCGAATCTCCCGGGAATGACCCTGCTGTTCGGTCTCGCCACCGTACTGCTGCTCGTGGCGGTCGCACGATTCCACGAATCGATGCGCGCATCGCAGGCCCGTTTCGCGGGAATTCTGGAGATTTCCGCCGAAGCAGTGGTTTCAACTGATGAAAAACAGAACATCACGCTGTTCAACCGCGCTGCGGAAACCATCTTTGGCTACAGCGCAGATGAAGCGCTCGGGAAATCGCTCGACCTGCTGATTCCTGAGCGTTTCCAGGCCATCCACCATACACACATTGAGCGCTTCCTGAAATCTGAGAAAAACAGCCTGCTTATGTCAGACCGCCGGCGTGTATTTGGCCGGCGTAGGGATGGCAGCGAGTTTCATATGGCAGCTTCCGTCTCAAAACTCGAGGTTGCCGGCCAGAGAATTCTCACCGTAATTTGCAGCGATGTAACACATGAAGTTCTTGCGGAAGATGAACTGAGGAAGGCGCATGACGGGCTTGAAGTACGCGTCCGGGAAAGAACGGCGGAACTGGAGGCGAGCAATGAGGCCCTCCGGGCTGAAATCGCGGAGCGCAAACGCGCAGAAGAAGAAGTACAAGAACTCTCCCGGAGGATGTTGCGCGTCCAGGAAGAAGAACGGCGGAATCTGGCGCGAGAGCTGCACGACGGAGCCACCCAGAATCTGGTAACTCTCTGCCTGAACATCGGCCGAATCCGTAAATCTGCCGATGGGGGAGCCACGCCTGATGCGACGCTCGCGGAATGGATACAAATGGTTGAAGACTGCGTGAATGAATTGCGCACCGTCTCTTACCTGTTACATCCCCCGCTGCTTGAGGAACTTGGCCTCACTCTCACTTTGCGCGGCTTTGTCGAGGGCTTTTCTAAACGTAGCGGAATTGCCGTTACCATGAGCACTTCCGGTGAACTGGATAAATTGGGTTTTGATGTCGAATTAGCCGTATTCCGTATGCTCCAGGAGGGACTCTCAAATATCCTTCGGCATTCTCAGAGCAGCACGGCTACCGTCCGCATTTCGAGCGACCGTCACACCTTCACAATGGAGATTGCGGATCAGGGCAAGGGAATCCCAGCCGGGTCTGGTGAAGGAGTTGGTTTGGCGTCCATACGCGAGCGCGTGAGATTGCTCAAGGGAGAGCTGGAAATCAAGACCAGTCCAGCAGGCACCATCATCAACATTCAGTTGCCCTTGCCGGAGTCTAAGGCGTCCTCTGCGACCAGTGCTGCTTAGTGGTCTCACGGTTTTTCGGGACCAAAATCATGAAAGTACCTGATGCATTCGTCCATCCAGGTGTGTACCTTCAGACTGTACCTGGCCATAGATCGTTTACGATGGCGAGAACGATTGCACCCATAACTGGGTCCAGCTCGCCAATGTGATCGATGAGCAGAGGCTGTATAACCTACTGGCACGATTGAGGGTCAAGAATGCCGCGAATAGCAGCGAAGCACGTTCGGGTGTTGGCGGTGGACGATTCTCCCGCATTTCTGCACACGCTCTGTTCTTTTCTTGAAGGTGATCCCATCTTTGAAATCGTGGCCACCGCGCAGAGTGGCCGGGAGGCGCTGAGCGCCGTCAAACGATGCTGCCCTCAAGTGGTCCTGATGGACCTGCAAATGCCGGAGATGAACGGTCTGGAAGCTACCGTAGAGCTTCATCATTATTTCCCGGAACTTCCAGTCATTATCCTGACTGCGCATGATTTACCCACCTTGCCCGACGCTTGCAGGGAACATGGCGCTTATGCGTTCCTAGCGAAAGGCCAGCTGAGCCAGCATCTTCCGGCGCTCCTTGCAAAGGCTTTCCTCGGTTGTGGCGGAAACTGAGGCGCCTCCGCCAGTTAATGGCATTGTGATCCACCTCCTCATCCGCGATACCACGAATACAGCTAGATTAGTGCTTTTTCAGATGGTCAAACTGTCATCAAAATCACACTGTGCGAACCTCTGTGTTACCAAATGAACGAAGTGGGACGAATCGAACGAGGATAAGGAATTCTGTCTCTTGAAGGGATTATCGGGCTCTTCCACGGCGTATGACGCTAACCGGAAGATCTCTTCAGGCTCATTGCCGGCGCTGAGCGGCTGCCGGTTAAGGAGAATTGTCGCGCAGCGCTAAAAGCGTTCACAGTAGGGAAGGAGAGATTCCAGATTTCCGCGAATTGCGCAACCTGTTTCCTTAGCGGGTTGCTCACTGCGCTCTGACATGGCTAGGTCCAACAATTCAAAAGAAGAAACAAGGAGACGAAAAATGGCGGGAATCAACAGGAAGGGCCGGCGTTACCTTTCGTAATGCACGCAAAGGCGGAACATCATTTCGGCGGGTAGGCATTGCGAATACCTTTGAATCAATGAAAATCGTGCGACTGAGCTTCGCCGCACTGACCTAGCAGAAACGGTGAATTTATTTATGTAACCAACCTTGCGCTGGACCTCCGCATTTTCGGGCTACCGCAGGCGGTGGATTCGCAATGGTGCGCGCAGGTGAAGCATTACACGGTCTCCAGAATAAGGACGCACTTTACGCCGCTGGGCGCCGGGAAAGATTGAAGTTCAAACTGGCAAGAAGCACGCCGACTTTTCGGGTCGGCGTGCTATTTGCTTTGTTAGCGTGCGCTTGTCGAAGAAGCGAGTTGAGCTTCTGACGCCACCCGAGCCAAATCTGCATCCACCATCATGGCGACAAGCTCTTCCAGGCTCGTCTTGGGTTTCCATCCCAACACCGCTTTGGCTTTTGCCGCATTTCCTACCAGGACATCGACCTCGGCTGGCCGCTCGAATTTCTTGTCGGTAACAACATGTGTTTCATAGTCGAGACCAACATGCCGGAACGCGAGCCGGCAGAATTCGCGAACACTGGTGCAGCGACCGGTGGCGACCACGTAGTCATCAGCTTTTTCTTGCTGCAGCATCATCCACATGGCTTCAACATAATCAGCGGCGTAGCCCCAATCGCGTTTCGCTTCCAGGTTTCCCAGCCGAAGCTCGCTCTGCAAACCAAGCTTGATCCTCGCCACTCCGTCACTGATTTTCCGGGTGACAAACTCTATCCCTCGCAATGGGGATTCGTGGTTGAATAAAATGCCGCTGCATGCAAATGTGTTAAAGCTTTCGCGATAGTTGACGGTCATCCAGTGAGCGTAGAGCTTTGCCACTCCGTAAGGGCTTCGAGGATAAAAAGGTGTGCGCTCCGACTGGATGGGTTCCTGAATCTTCCCAAACATCTCACTGCTGGATGCCTGATAAAAACGAATCGCAGGATCGGTGAGCCGGATTGCTTCCAACAAATTTACAGCTCCGATGCCCGTGGTCATGCCTGTTAAAACAGGCTGCATCCAGGAGGTCGCCACAAAGCTCTGCGCGCCAAGGTTGTACACTTCATCAGTCGCAATCGCAGAAAGCAGCCGCGCCAGCGACGATAAGTCGGTTAAGTCACCTTCCATCAAATCCACTTCATTCTCAATGCCCAGATGGCGCAGACGCCACTGCGTGTCAGACGATCGCCGGGCCAGAAGGCCATATACCTTGTAACCTTTTTCTAAAAGGAGTTTCGACAAGTAGGCGCCATCTTGTCCCGTGACTCCGGTGATCAGCGCTTTTTTGCTCATTCCAACTTTTCTCCAGCGATTGAGCGTGCCTTTCTCACACAGTGCTCGATTTTACCCGACGGCGTTGCGCAATGAAGTTGAGTTCATCTACTTCGCTTTGGCCAGCTGCTCCATCTGCTTCTCGTCAATGACATTTACGCCCAGCTCGCGCGCCTTGTCCAGCTTTGAGCCGGGATCATCGCCGGCGATCACATAGTCTGTTTTCTTGCTGACTGCGCTGGAAACTTTGCCTCCGGCATCTTCCACCAGTTTCTTTGCGGCGTCACGCGAATAATTGGCCAGCGTGCCGGTGATCACAAATGTTTTTCCCGCCAGAGCCGTACCGCGCTGCTTTTTTTCACCTTTGAAGTTCAGATACTTGCCCAGGCGCTTTACCAGATCGCGATTGCGAGGCTCGGCAAAAAATTCCTGAATGCTGTTGGCGATGCGCGGACCTACCTCGTCCACTTCCTGCAATGATTCCACCGAGGCGTTCATCAGCGCATCCATCGAGCCGAAGTGTTCCGAAAGGAACTTGGCTGTGCGCTCACCCACAAAGCGGATTCCCAGGCCATAGATCACGCGTTCCAGCGGCAGCTTGCGGGATTGCTCAATTTCACGCAGCAGGTTCGCCGCAGATTTTTCTCCGACGCGCTCCAGGCTGAGCAGTTTCTCCTGGTTCAATTCATAGATGTCCGCCAGGTCTTTAACCAGGCCGCGGCTTGGAAAGCTGGTTGACCATGGATTCGCCCATGCCTTCAATATTCATCACTGAGCGGGCCGCAAAGTGCAGAATGCTTTCACGCAGCTTGGCAGGGCACGCCGTGTTCACGCAGCGATGATCGGCTTCACCTTCCACACGCACCACGTGCCCACCACATTCCGGGCATCGCTCCGGCATGTGAAAGGTCTTGTGGCCGCGCGGATGATCTTTGTCAGAAATCACTTTCACGACTTTGGGAATCACGTCGCCGCCGCGCTCGATCATCACCCAGTCGCCGATCTTCACTTCCAGCCGGTCGATTTCATCCTGATTGTGAAGCGTGGCCCGCGTGACGGTGGTGCCGCCAATGAATACAGGCTTGAGCGCAGCTACCGGCGTCAACTTGCCCGTCCGTCCTACCTGAACAAGAATGTCTTCTATCTGGGTGATTCCGTTGCGTGCAGCATATTTATAAGCAATGGCCCAGCGCGGGGCCTTTCCGGTAAAACCCAGCCTCTGCTGCGTTCGCGTGGAGTTTACTTTGACGACGACGCCATCAATTTCATACGGCAATTTGTCTCGCAGCTGCTCGCACTTGGCAATAAATTCCAGCACCTGGTCGATATCGTGCGCCAACCGATGATTTGAATTCACCTTGAATCCCAGGGCATGAAGCGCTTTTAGCGAATCATCATGGTGCTCTGGGTAGAACTTGCCATCCACCAAAAGGAAGTAAGCGTAGAAATCCAGCCGCCGTTGCGCCACGATGTTTGGCTCTAGAACACGGATTGTTCCGGCCGCCGCGTTGCGCGGATTGGCAAACTTGCTCAGCTCCTGCCGCTCTCGGTCCTCATTCAGGCGTTCAAACGCCAGCAATGGAATTACCACCTCGCCGCGAACTTCAAAGTCAGGCCGGCACTCCGGCCTTTTTTAAAATACCGGCAGGCACTGAAAGCGGCACAGACCGCATGGTCCTCACATTTGAGGTCACGTCTTCGCCGATTGTGCCATCGCCGCGCGTAGCGCCTTTGAGCAAATGGCCGTCCTGGTACGTCAGCGCCAGCGACATTCCGTCCAGCTTGAGCTCACACACATATTCCAGTTTTCCGTTGCCGGCCGATTCTCGAACGCGCCGGTCCCAGTCCCGCAGTTCCTGTTCGTTGTACGCGTTGTCCAGTGAGAGCATGGGCCGCGAGTGCTGCACTTTGGGAAAACCTTCCAGCGGCTTTCCGCCGACGCGCTGACTCGGCGAATCCCTTGTAATCAACTCAGGGTGCGCCGCCTCTAGCTTTTTCAGCTCCTGCATCAGACGATCAAATTCGGCGTCGGGGAGTTCAGGGGCGTCCAGGACGTAGTAAAGGTGTTCGTGATGGCGGATCGTCTCGCGCAACTCGTCGATCTGGCGCTCTTCGACCTGGTGCTTTACGGCCCGATCTTTCACGCGATCCTTGGCGGCAGTTGTCATGGATTTGATTATATTTCGAAGCGCGATATCGAGATTTGCCCTGCGCGCACAGATGCACCCGTGCCCTTCGCTGGGTGGCACTTCGCGAAGGGCCAGATAGAGGACGCACATTAGGTTATCGGGATCCAGCGATGCCGCACAAAAAGGCGGCGGGAAACGCTAGTCGCGTTCGGAACGGGAGTCGCGATCTTTGCGGATCTTTTTCTTTGCACGCTTGCGCGCAAGGGCCTGCTTTACGCGGCGCTTTTCACCCGGCTTCAGATAGTACGAGTGCCGCTTTACTTCCTTGATGATGTCTTCTGTCTGGACTTTACGTTTAAACCGGCGCAGCGCGTTTTCCAGCGGTTCGCCTTCCTGTAATCGGACTTCTGCCAAGCTGTTCCTCCGTGCCAAAGTTAAGTGGGTGCTTAATTGGTACTTTTTAAATTGCGCTCTTAAGAGGATACATCACTCCACGCCAAATTGGCGATTCGGGGTCTTTCCGGCTGAAAATATTGGCTTCCTTTGCTTTCACCAGGTGTTCCGATCTTCTGCCCTTGGCTGTTCTCCGTGTCTCCGCGCCTTCGTGGTAGGTTTTTTGCTTTTTCCGATCACGTGCGATGACGGCGATCTCGTGCGATGACGGCGATTTCATAAGCCGCGCGGCGCAAAATCGCCGCGCCACAAATTGTCATCGTGAGCGACCGGCGACTGCCGGGAGTCGAACGATCTAAATCGGCGAAGCCCACTCCACACACCCCCACCCGGCCTTTTTCACATTTTTGTTGTAAATAAAGCCTTTCCGCCAATCGACCCTTGGGTGGCCCTTGGGCCACCCAAGGGCCACCCAAACCCAATCCCAAGCAGGCAGAGGGCTGCAGTCATAAGCCGTGCGGCGCAAAACCCGATAGCTTACCCTGCTAAAATTTTCAAAGACCCAAAAATCACTTCCCAGCCCTGGGGCCGCACCTTATCCTAGCGCAATTCTTAAGGCGAATCAATTACGAATAAGGCCATGTGAGCGCCTGGCCAAAAGAACATTCCAGCTTTGGCTAATGGCTGAGTGCTGACCGCTGAATGCTCTCTTACGCCATGACAGGAGTTATTGCCCTGCGTTCCTTTTTGCCTCGCGCGTCGCACGTCGCTCGCTCCGTCTCAGTTTTTTGAGTTTCAACGCTTCCACGCAAGCAGCCAGAGTTTCACCACTGCTCTCGTATGCTGACTCCGTCAACTGACGAATGAGCTGCACCGTGCGCGGCACAAGTTTATAGGTCATGCGCCTTTTTGAAATCTCTCCGGATTTCTTCACCGGAATTGGATCTTCCAGCCGCGAGAGGATTTCCGCGCCCACCTGCATGGCCCTCCCTTGCGAACCATACAGTGACGCCACCTTCCGAATCGCAAGATATGCCGACACCGGCAAGGTGTAACTCTTGGCCACTGTGGGCGGCGTGTCCGGCTCGCCCCGGCGGCGGGGCTTCCACTGGCGATTGGCCTTGCTGGCTTTGTTGGCTTTGCGGCGCTTGCGCGGCGGCATGGCGGGATTGTACCGGAATCAACGTACCCGGCAAAATGCATTCCTTTCAGCAGGATATGCTGTTGTCTTAAAATTTCTGGGCATTCTAGTGTGGGGTCTCAGAAATAGCTTCACAACACCAGGAACTTATATTCAAGCAAAATATTTATCTCTGTTATTCAAGCAAAATGTTTATCTCTGTCTTCCTGAGCGCAGCGCCGCCACACCTTTTCCAAACCGAGACCCTCGAGCGCGAAGTCGAAGGACCCCGAGGATTTTCTTCTGTCCATACTGCATCAGGGAGTTCTCACAATACCTCGCCTGCTCTGAGACATCCACGCTAGCGGAACGGCGACCACTGCTCCGGGGTCTTGATGATGAGCGGATCTGGCACACCAGCTTTCTCGCTACGTTCAACCACTTCTGAGTAAGTGGCTCCCGTCGCGACGATCTTCGTCTCGTCCTCTGAAAGCGCGATCCAACTGTTGAGCGGAGCGGAACGGAGCAGTTCCAGGCGTCTGGTATCTTGCGGCCGCATCGAGCACCTCAATCTTGAGATATCTCCAGTCTAGACCGGTTTTATCATCGGTGTGAAACGACTAGCGAAAATTTCAAGCGGACGTAAATCAAGCGGGTCAGTGCGAAACAATGGTAACATTCTGCCCAAGAACCATGCGGACGCTCGGAGTTCGGAAGAAATCGATAAGATCGTGAGCGAGTGATTTCATTGACTTTTTGTACTTACCTTTTTACTATCAAGTCGGATGACATATATGACGCATTCAAACGTGGAATTTTTGACCAATCTTCCTAAAGAAATCGGCTCACATATTGAGATTCCGGCAGGGGATAACGAACTGCGCCGTAAGGTTGAAGCACGGGGTTTCTTCATCAAGGAAGGTACTCTACAAACCTATGTAATGCGTCGCGATTTTCAGACGGCTACCTGAAAACGGTCTAGCTAGAATTCATTGGCAACGCAAGGGGCCGATTCTAATGGACCTCCCCGGCTTCGTCCTCGAAACGCCTCGCCCTCCTCCAAAACCGCGCCCAACCACGCGAAAGAACTATCCTCTTTGCGAGGGATTCTCCCAAAAAACCACTTTCTGAAGAAGAGATAAGAAAATGAAGAAAAGTATTGTGCAAATCGTCCTGATGACCCTTCTGCTGGTCGCAGGCGCGGCGCTGGTCCTGGCCGACGGCGGTGAGCCGCGCCACTTTGCTCTCCATGGTCTTGCGAGATGAAGTAAAGTTGTTAGCGGTGAGGGGTTGGCTTTAACTGGCTTGTCATTTAAATATATGCAGCCGCACGACATAGCATTGACATTGATCGGAACTGTCCTGACAGCCTGGGTTACACGCCTCGTTGTGCGGCGAAAGCTCCACCGCGAATTTCCTTTCTTCTTTGCCTACTTGATACTTTCCGTCATTGTCCCGCTGATCCGATTGTCTGTGAGTGGCAATTATGTAACATTTTTCATCGTTTTTTGGGCCACTGATGCGGTCTATGCGGTGCTAACTCTTCTGGTCCTGTACGAGGTCTTCCGTAAAGTATTCTTGGCTTTCTATCAACTCTGGTGCTTCCCGCTGGTGTTCGCAGGGACTGTAGGGATTGCTGCTTCTGTTCAGATTTGGCGCGCCATCGTGAAACCTCCCATCCAAGCGGTTCCTCTGCTCGGTGTTATCTTGTCTTTTGCCGGGGCAGTCACCTGGGTGGAGACAATCCTCTTCTGCCTCTTCTTCGCGTCAGCGCTGCTTCTAGGTATTCGCTGGCGCAGCTATTCTTTTGGCATTGTTACTGGATTCGGCTTCCCCGCCCTGGCCGGACTGCTGGCCTTCACTCTGCGCTCGGAATTCGGAACAAAATACAATACGCTCGTTAAATACGCTTCGCCAATGGGGTATCTACTAGGCGTTCTAGTGTGGCTGGGTACCTTCATACGCCAAGATGGTGCATATCTGGCGCGACCAGATCGCGATGCCGCAATCGCTGCCGGAAGTCCGGAAATACATAAGAGAACTGCAATAGTTGTTTGATCGGCACCATGACTCCTACAGGTTATTTCACCGGACCCCCGTTTTCTTCGGTTCGCCTTGCAGAAACTGCACCTATCCAGCTGCTTTGCAGAATGTGCCGCCTCTGCAGGACTTTCAAACGACCAAACTCGACACGCAATCTGTGAACGTGTAATCGTGCAATTGGGACAAACGGGCGCTCCATAAAATAAAAAAGCGCACCCCTCACGAGGTGCGCTTCTTTGTTCAGGTTGAGTATTAGTCGCCGTTCTGATCAGAGCCGGGCTCCGTGGCGTGCATCACGCGGAACGAGCTTCCGCCGTTGGACCAGACCAGCACCATGGCGTCCTTGCCGGCAGGAACGTTGCCCAGTTCACGCTTTACGTCTTCCGAGCTCTGTACGGGCTTGCGATTGACTTCCAGGATCACGTCGCCGCGGCCGATGCCGGCGTTATCTGCCGGGCTTCCGGGCTGTACGTTTGTCACCACAACGCCCTTCACGTCAGAAGGCAATTGCAGCTGGTCGCGGAGATCGGCATTCAGGTTTTCCAGCGCCACGCCCCAGCGAGCTTTGCCGTGCGCTTCGCCGGAGTTGGACGCAGTCTCGCCGGACTTCTTGTTGATGCTTTCCAGCGTTACTGGAAGGCTGAGGCTCTTGCCGTCACGCATCACGGTAAGAGTCACTTTGTTTCCAGGACGCTGAGAGCTGATAGCGGCCTGCAGCTGGCCGGAGTTTTCCATCTTCTTGCCGTTGAGTTCGGTAATCACGTCACCAACTTTGATTCCAGCCTTGGCTGCAGGAGAATCGGCTTCAACCTGGCTGATCAGCGCGCCGCTGGCGTTATCCAGATGGAAGAAAGTTGCATTCTCCGGCGTCACATCGTTGATGCCCACGCCGATTCGCGCGTGCTCAATCTTGCCGTCTTTGAGCAGCGTGTCCACCACGGGTCGAGCAATCTGCGTGGGAATGGCAAAGCCCATGCCGGCAAAACTTCCGGAAGGCGAAATCAGGAACGTATTGATGCCAATCACTTCACCATGCGCATTCACCAGCGGTCCGCCGGAATTGCCAGGATTGATAGCTGCATCGGTCTGGATGAATTCGCCGGGCTTGCGAGCGTCATCACTGTATGGGTTAGGACGGTTCAGCGCGCTCACAATGCCGCGAGTCACGGTGAAACGGAAGTTAAACGGGTTGCCGAAGGCCAGAACGGTCTGTCCGGGCTTAAGCGCCGTTGAGTCGCCCCAGGGCAGGCTGGGAAAACCGTTGCCGTTCACTTTGATCACCGCCAAGTCCGTCATGGGATCGGCGCCGATCAATTTTGCCGGCAGAACGCGACGGTCATTCAGGGTAACGCGAATATCCGTGGCGCCGTCAATCACGTGATTGTTGGTCACGATGTAGCCATCGGGCGAAATAATGATTCCGCTGCCCAGTCCGTGCTCCACGCGCGGTCCCTGGCGTCCTTGCGGACCCTGCGGTCCAAAGCCAAATGGGCCGAAGAACCGCTGGATTTCGTCCTGGTCGCGATCGGAAAGCTGCTGTTGCTTTGCGCGCGAAGTCACGGTCACGTTCACCACTGCGGGTGTAACGTGGGCTGCAAGGGTTTCCATGGCGTGGTCAAGCGCGGAAATTGCGCTTACGCTGTTGTCGTCAAGGGCCGCGGCTGCGGCCGCAACACTGGCGGCGCTTGCAGGAGCGGGTTTAAGAAATTCATAACCTCCAAAGCTGGCTGTGAGAACTAACATCAACACTGCTGCCAGCGTCTTGCCTTTCAGGAGAGCTTTCCATTGCTGTATTGGCGTTTTCATTTGTTACTTTTCTCCGTATTAAATTTGATTGCCGAATGATCTTTCAACTAGTTATTTAGTTTTAAAAAGCCAGAGCTCAACTTGCCGCCTCTGGCGCTAAGAAAAATTCTCTAAATCTTTCGGGGTTTTTGTATGGCCTTGGATTGCGGCTGCAAGCTCACTTGCCACATATGCACCTGCCAGCTCTGCTGCTCGCCGGAAGCAGTGTGCTGCGTGACTATAAAAAACATCTCTTCCCGTACCGTTACGTACTGCACCGGCGCCGGTGATTGGTTTTTGGCCATCATAACCAGCGGTTTTGCACTCTTGCGACGGTTGGCCGGACGCGCATGACCAACATTCGTCCGAGGCGCGAGCTGCGCTTTCGCTTTTCTAGGCGCGATTTCTTCACTACCGGTCTTCAAACTTGCCGGCACCATGTGGACTTTTGGTCCATCAGTGCTTATATCGCCGGCCGGTGACGGAGCGATGTGAACTTTGCCTTGGCTAGACATCTGAGCAGTCGCTGCCGGTACGCCGTCGCCAAATCCAATAAGTTCCGATGTAAACGAAGCTGGCACCGCGCATAGCAGAGCCACAACCATCACCGCTGGCACTGCCGGCTTCCACAATTGCGTGGCCCGCGGACGATCAGGATCCAAAATTCTGGTGACACGCTCTGTCAGCTGGCGAACACGGCCTACAGCGGCCTGCGCCAGCGCAATCTGCTTCCGCAGGAAACTTCTTTCGGCCACATGGGCCAGGCATTCCGCATAGCCTACTGGCGTTCCGGAATGCACCAGAACGGCATCGTCGCAAGCCATCTCCCGGTCTAGCGAGAGCCTGCGCTCAATCCACCACACGCTCGGGAGGAAGAAAAACAATGCTTTCAAAATCTTTTGCGCCAGGTTCGTCCAATCGTCGCGCCGTCGCAGGTGCGCCAGTTCATGCAGCAAGATATATTTCAGTTCTTCAGCCGCAGTGCTCTCTAGCATCCATGCGGGAAAAATCACCGCCGGATCGCGGAAGCCAATTGCGGTTGGCACTTCCAGCCGATCTGAAACAAGCACTGAAACTGGACGCGACTTCTGGGCTTCTTCAATAAGCGCACACATCTCTGCAGGCAGGGATTCTTTCTCCACAGGTATCGCGTGGGAGCGCAACCTGCGCAGCTGGAACGTCGCCAGCACTACACGCGCCAAAGCTGTCAAAGCAATTACTGCCCAGAGAATGAATGCGTACCATGCAACTGAAGTCGAAACCGTGAACACCGCGGGAGAACTGTCGGGCGCAATGGCTCTGCTCTCCAGATAAACACTCAACAGCGGCAACATTGCTGTCGCCAGTAAGGTTGAGAACCAGATAGCAAAGTTGGTCCGTGAATCTCTTTTGGGAAATAGCTGCAGAAGAAGCCAAACGACAGCAGCAAGCAGCGTACCGCCTACGGCGCTAAACAACAAACGCTCTGAAACTACTGTAGCCATACCATGGAAATCAACCATCATGATTTCCCCCTGTGCTCTTGCAGCAGTTGGCCCAGACGCTTGAGTTCGTCTGCGTTAATGCTTTTGTCTTCAAGAATGTTCAGCACCAGTAATTCATGGGAATCTTTGAAGAAGCGCCCCACAAGGTTCTTGATTTCGAAACGCGTAGCTTCCTGCTTCCCTACCAACGGAGCATAGACGTGCGCTCGCCCTTCTTTCACGTGCTGCACATAGCCCTTTCTCTCCAGGATGCGGATTGTGGTGAGCACGGAGTTGTAAGCCAGTGGGAATTTGGCGGGCAATGCTTCCAGAACCTGGTGCACGGTCGCCGGCCCAACCTGCCATAGCACCTCCATGAGGCGAAGTTCAGCTTCTGTTAGAGTAGGCGATTTCTTTGGTGGCACGGACCCTTTTGCTCCTTTACTTCCCTGAGAGATTTCCTTGTTATCTATATAGACGCGGCAAAAATAAAATAGTAACTAATTCTTTAGTTATTTTTGGAATAAAAATTTCCTGTATCTTATGCCATTGATCTTATTGGACTTATCTTCCGCCCCTGTCGCTTACCCTCTCGAACCGCCCGCGATGCTCTTCCACCAGCTTGCGGAGCTGCACCTGGAGCGCATTCACGGTTTCAAAGAGTGACCGGATGCCGTTCGTCTGCCAGGTAACGCCTTCATGATCGATATCGGCACAGAGGTCTTTCAGCATCTGGTTAGAGCGCCGCAGGCGCTCTGCAGCCACAAAAGATACGACTTTGGCGGGGTCTTTTTGTAACTCGACTGCGCTGAGCAATTCACTGACTGTCCATGCCGTAAGGCGGGCATTGTCCAGCACATGGCGAAACTCCTGCAAATGCAGCAGCTCTGGAGTAGCTCCAGCTTTCAAAGCTAGGTCTATCTCTCTTAATTCGCTTGAGATTTCCTTCAAGCGACTGGAAAATGTACCCGGAAGGGTATCCGCCATCCTTACACCTCGTATTCGCAACGTTACCCGAAGTAAGCGCCGCGGACGCATTAAAAAACGTTAAGGCAGCCTCACGATGGTTACTAATGTTATGTCGAATCGACTAAATTTAGGGTGAAAACGGCACAAATTCAGATTGGCAGAGGTGGTAGGTGCGCTTCCATTTATGGATAAATCTCCGCGGCCTCGAAGAGATTCGTTCTCGAAATGACCATCATCGCTTTTTGAGTCACTACCCCGCCAGATAGCGCTCTGGCGATTGCTCAAATTTCTGTTTGCAGCCGGCACAGCAGAAATAAAACGTCTTTCCCTGGAACTCGGCCTTATGTTTCGCTTTGCTCTTTTCCACCGTCATGCCGCAGATGGGATCTTTCGCCTCGTTCGGAATCACATTCAGAGTAAGGCTGGGTGCAGGCTTGGCGGCGGATTTCATTGCGCTCGCGCGCATCTGCACAATCTCCGCCAGGATGCTCACGGCGATCTCCTCCGGCGACGTTGCCCCGATATTTAGGCCGGCAGGGGCCCGCAAGCGGCTGATTTTCTCATGGCTCACGCCGCGAGCTTTCAGAAATTCCAGCACCTTGCCGGCCTTGGTCTTGCTCGCCACAAATGCAACATAGTGTGCATTGCTGGTAATAGCTTGCTCCAGCGCTTCTTCGTCGCCTTCACCCTGCGTGGACACCACTACAAACGTCTGTGAGGTTATTTTTCCGTCGGGCAGTTTGAAATCAGTCGTCACGATGCTCTCAACGCCAGCAATGCCATCTTGAGGACTGTTAGAAGAGACCGTCGCAACCCCGTATCCGATCGTGCTCCCCAATCGCGCCAGAATTTGCGCCACGGGCGACCGGCCTAGAATCATGATCTGAGGCTTAGGCTTTACCGGTTCAAGATAGATGTCCAACGCTCCTCCGCTGTGGCACGTCATTGTGTAGTCGACAATTCCCTCTTCCGGATTGCTGTCAGAAGGGCTGATGCGCACCAGTCTGGGATGTCCGTCAGCCTGCGCTTTCAACGCCTCTTTCACCACCACCGGTTGCGCACACCCGCCGCCAATCCATCCTGTTATTCTGCCGTCCGCGTGAATGATTGCCTTGTCTCCGGGCTTGCCGGAAGTGGGTGGCAGAGCGCGCACCACCGTCGCCGTCACGAATGATTCGCCGTGGGCGATTAACTCTGCGGTCTCTTTGAGGAACTGATCAAACATCATGGTATTCGTCTCAATTATTCGCGGTGCAAACAACGCTTATGCGCTAACGATCCCTGCCATTTTCATCCAAGGCTCAAGTGCGTCTCCAGATCCAGCAGGCTTTCCAGATTATGCGCTGGAGCAAATACATCAATGTAAGGAAGCGCCGCACTCATACCGCGCGTGATGGGTTCATAGTCCGCCATTCCCAGCAGCGGGTTCAACCAGATTAACTTGCGCACGCGCCGTTTGATGGCGCTGAGTTCTTCCGCCAGCAACGCTGGATCGCCGGTCTCCCACCCATCGCTCAGGACCATGAATACTGTGTCGCGGGAAAAGAGCCGCCTTCCCTGAAGTTGAGTCAGTTTTTGCAGCGATTCTCCTATCTTCGTTCCGCCCGGACCATCCCAGCTGCATGTCCTGCCAGTGATTCCAACGCATCTCGCAGTTGCCGTGCGCGCAGCGTGGAAGTGATCTCCGTGAGCTGCGTGC
Source organism: Terriglobia bacterium (assembly GCA_963732195.1). Lineage (GTDB taxonomy): Bacteria > Acidobacteriota > Terriglobia > Terriglobales > Acidobacteriaceae > Angelobacter. Next base: position 77,355 of record CAVSYO010000005.1, read on the forward strand.
TGAACAGAAAAGTATCCACCCGCTTGAAATATTTTTGCAGTGCGTAGGCAAACCGGACAAAAAAGATGCTGTAAGGATTCATGGACCCGCTTACGTCCAGCGCAATCACCAGCTTCAAGGGCTGCAACTTTCGCTTGCGGAAGCTGAGATCAATGGGATCACCGCCACGGCCAATACTTCGGCGGATCGTCCGGCGCAAATCGACTCTGCCCCGCATTGCCAGCTTCCTGATACGGCGCGACAGGCGCAGGCTCATTTGCTGCAACAGACGCAAAGAAATCTTTTCCAGTTCAACAAGATCGGTCTGCTTCACTTCTGAGAAATCGGCTTTCTTAAGCCGCTCATACACCGTCGCGCCCATCACCGCTTTGCCGTCTTCGATTTCAGCCATAGCGGCACTGCTGTGCGCCATCGAAGCCAGCTCGGCATTCTCGTGCTGTGAGTCCTGTTCGGGTACATTCTTAATGCGCTTGTCGCGTTCCGGCTTCGTGTCTGAGGCTGATCCGCTCCAAAATGCAGCAAAGATTTCTTCAAAAATGTCCCAATCAGCTTTCGTTGAACAAAGCACAGCGCGCAACGCAAATTTCAAATTCTGCCGGTCGGCAATTCCGATCGCGCTAGCGGCCCGCACTGCTTCCAGACTCTCTTTCACTCCCGCTGCAATCCCGCTCGCCCGCGCAAATCGACAGAACTCTACAACCGTCTGATCCAGGCCCGTCGTTTGTAGCATGGCCATGGCTCAACCAACTTCCGTCAACAATTTTTCTATCCCTGCTGCCTTGATCCTGGCCGTGTCCTCCATGGACTTCGAAAGACAGCCCAGCGTATCTTCCACCGATTCGCGATCCACATGGCTCTTACCCAATGACGCTAGTGCTTGCGCCCAGTCCAAGGTTTCCGCCACGCCGGGCGCTTTCGTCAGGTTCAGCCTCCGCGTGGCCTGCACAAACGCAACAATCTGCCTTTCCAACTGCGCGCCGATTCCCGGCAGCCGTGCCGCCACAATCTTCATCTCTTTTTCCAGGCTGGGGTACTCAATCCAGTGGTATAGGCAGCGGCGCTTGAGCGCGTCACCCAGTTCGCGGCTTCGGTTCGACGTAAGAATCACCAGCGGCGTGTGCCTCGCCTTCACCGTTCCCAGTTCAGGAATACTAATCTGATAATCCGAGAGCAGTTCCAGCAGGAAAGCTTCAAACGCTTCATCGGCGCGGTCCACTTCATCCACCAATAAGACCGGCGAAAATTCTTTTTCCTGGATTGCCTGCAGCAGCGGACGCTCCATCAGAAAATCCCGGCTGAAAATGTGCTTCTCTTTTTCCTCGACGGAGAGGCTTGTCCGCTCTTCAATCTTTATCGCCAGCAACTGCTTCTGGTAGTTCCATTCGTAGACGGCAGAATTAACGTCGAGCCCTTCATAACACTGCAAACGAATCAGCCGCGTATCCAGCATCGACGCGAGCGTTTTCGCTACCTCGGTCTTGCCCAGGCCCGCATGGCCTTCCAGCAACAGCGGCTTGGCCAGGTTCACCGCCAGATAAATGGAAGTTGCGAGTGCCGAATCAGTGATATAGCCAAGCTGCTCAAAGCCGCGTGCCAACTCTTCAGGATCACGGATGGCGTTGCCTTGATGGAGTGTAAGAGACGGCATTACTTGGCGCCGGGATCGCCTGGGGCTTTTGTGTGGATCCGGCTTGGTTTCTTCGCTTCCAGAATGCCTGGTCACGGCCGCCTTCAAAGCAGAAAAGCCACGCCCACCGCGCTGATCGGTTTTGCCGCGGCAGCAGTGGCCTCTTTGCTCGCTGTGTCCGGCGACTGCAATTGCTTCTTGAAGTTGTTCACAAACTGCTCAAACATAATGTTTGAGACTTCTGTGATCACGCGTCCGCCCATCTGCGCCAGAATTCCGACCACATTGAGTTCAGAAATGTTGATGACCTCAGTCCCGCCATCGACTGCGTGCAGCTTGCCGGTTATCTTCATAGAAGCGCTGCCCTTGCCGCGCACGTCCTGCCCTTTTCCCAGGATTTCTACTTCGTGCGCCGCTTCGTCCAGCCGCACAATCTGGACTTCGCCTTTATAGTCGGTAACGCTCGGACCCACCTTTACCTTGATTGCGCCCTTATATGTTCGCTCATCTACTTGCTCTGTGATCTGCGCTCCGGGCACACACAGGCCAACTTTCTTTGGGTCTTCAAGGAAGGCCCATACTTTTTCTACCGGCTCATTCACCCGGAATGTTTTTTCAATCTTGATTGCCACAATTACATCCTTACTGTATTCCACCTGAGCAGGGCTTTATGGATAGTGTGAAAGTAATCTCCCTAAAAATCCTCGTCATCCCCGAACGCCGTTAGCGAGCGCGCGATTAGATTCAATTTTTGAGCCTGAAACATGATTCGCGTGTTCGCGTTGATTCGCGGCTGATTTCTTTCATCTGCGTTTATCAGCGTTCATCTGCGGCAAAAAAGTACGTCAGCCCGTGATTCCCTTCTCCTTCAGGATGTTCCACACCTTCCACGGCGTAATCGGCATGTCGATGTGCTTCACGCCCAGATGTGAAAGCGCGTCCACGACGGCGTTAACGAATGCCGCCGGCGAGCCTACGTTCGGTGACTCTCCCACGCCCTTCGCGCCGAAAGGATGATGCGGTGACGGCGTGCAGGTCAGCCCGGTTTCCCAATGTGGCGTCTCTACAGCGGTCGGGATCAGGTAATCCATGAAGCTGCCGCCGGAAATGTTTCCATTCTCGTCGTAGTCGATCAACTGCATGAACGCGATAGCCAGCCCTTCTGTCAGGCCGCCGTGAATCTGGCCTTCCACGATCATCGGATTGATCACGTTCCCGCAATCGTCCACGGCGATAAACCGCCGCACCTTGATCTCTCCCGTTCCTTTGTCGATGTCGACCACGCGAATGCTTCAGTTCCAAACGGGAAAGTAAGGTTCGGCGGATCGTAATAATTCACCGCCTCCAACCCCGCTTCCAGTCCCGGCGGAACATTGGTGTACGCGGCAAAAGCAATTTCCTGGATCGTCTTGGCTTTGCTCGGCGCACCCTTCACAAAGAATTTTCCAGGCTCCCATTCCAGATCTTCTTCGCTGGCCTCAAGCAGAAACGCCGCGATCTTCTTTGCTTTGTCGCGGATTTTTCTGGCCGCCATGGCCGTGGCTGCGCCAGAAGTCGGCGTGCTGCGGCTTGCGTACGTGCCCAGCCCGTAGGGAGCGGTGTCAGTATCGCCTTCTTCAATGATCACGTCTTTCGCCGGAATGCCAAGCTCCTGCGCCACGATCTGCGCATATGTCGTCTCGTGTCCCTGGCCCTGGCTCTTGGTCC